>NZ_AZIS01000001.1:0-5551 GCF_000510445.1 Propionimicrobium sp. BV2F7
CTTGACTTTTTGAGGATTGTCTGTTAGGCTGTTTCTGCTGGGTTGTGACCTTGCGGGGCTTTGATGGTTCTTGTTGGTCTGGTCTGGTGTGTATCAAACGATTTAGGGGTTTGACAGAACTTCTGGTTGTTTGGTAAAGTTTTGGAGCTGCCTTTTCTGGGTCCTGCTTTTTGTGGGGTTTGGTTTTGTGCGTCCGATGTTTGAGAACTCAACAGCGTGCTTTTTAGTCAATGCCAATGCATTTTTTTGCATTTTGTTTTTTAATCCCGTGCCATTCTTTTTGGATGGTTCGAGATTCCTTTGATTACTAATAATTTGACCAGTTTTTGGTCTTTTGTCAGTTGTCGAATTTTCTGTTGACGGTTTTTGCGGGTTTCCTTTTGTTTGGTTGCTTGTTTTGCCGATATTTTTTTGACGGAGAGTTTGATCCTGGCTCAGGACGAACGCTGGCGGCGTGCTTAACACATGCAAGTCGAGCGGTAAGGCCCTTTCGGGGGTACACGAGCGGCGAACGGGTGAGTAACGCGTGAGTAACCTGCCCCCCTCTCTGGGATAACAGTTGGAAACGGCTGCTAATACCGGATATTCAGACCTTTAGGCATCTTTTGGTTTGGAAAGTTCTGGCGGTGGGGGATGGACTCGCGTCCTATCAGCTTGTTGGTGGGGTAGTGGCCTACCAAGGCGACGACGGGTAGCCGGCCTGAGAGGGCGACCGGCCACATTGGGACTGAGATACGGCCCAAACTCCTACGGGAGGCAGCAGTGGGGAATATTGCACAATGGGGGAAACCCTGATGCAGCAACGCCGCGTGCGGGATGACGGCCTTCGGGTTGTAAACCGCTTTCAGCCATGACGAAGCTTTTGTGACGGTAGTGGCAGAAGAAGCACCGGCTAACTACGTGCCAGCAGCCGCGGTGATACGTAGGGTGCGAGCGTTGTCCGGAATTATTGGGCGTAAAGAGCTTGTAGGCGGTTTGTCGCGTCGAAAGTGTAAACTCAGTGCTTAACGCTGAGCCTGCTTTCGATACGGGCTGACTAGAGGAAGGTAGGGGAGAATGGAATTCCCGGTGGAGCGGTGGAATGCGCAGATATCGGGAGGAACACCAGTGGCGAAGGCGGTTCTCTGGACCTTTCCTGACGCTGAGAAGCGAAAGCGTGGGTAGCAAACAGGCTTAGATACCCTGGTAGTCCACGCCGTAAACGGTGGGTACTAGGTGTGGGGGACATTCCACGTTCTCTGTGCCGTAGCTAACGCATTAAGTACCCCGCCTGGGGAGTACGGCCGCAAGGCTAAAACTCAAAGGAATTGACGGGGCCCCGCACAAGCGGCGGAGCATGCGGATTAATTCGATGCAACGCGAAGAACCTTACCTGGGTTTGAAATATACCGGAAACGTCTAGAGATAGGCGCCCCGTAAGGTCGGTATACAGGTGGTGCATGGCTGTCGTCAGCTCGTGTCGTGAGATGTTGGGTTAAGTCCCGCAACGAGCGCAACCCTCGTCTAATGTTGCCAGCAAGTTATGTTGGGGACTCGTTAGAGACCGCCGAGGTCAACTCGGAGGAAGGTGAGGACGACGTCAAGTCATCATGCCCCTTATGTCCAGGGCTTCACGCATGCTACAATGGTCGGTACAGTCAGTTGCGAGCCTGTAAGGGTTAGCGAATCTGTAAAAGCCGGCCTCAGTTCGGATTGGGGTCTGCAACTCGACCCCATGAAGTCGGAGTCGCTAGTAATCGCAGATCAGCAACGCTGCGGTGAATACGTTCCCGGGGCTTGTACACACCGCCCGTCAAGTCATGAAAGTTGGCAACACCCGAAGCCAGTGGCCTAACCCTTGTGGGGGGAGCTGTCGAAGGTGGGGCTGATAATTAGGACTAAGTCGTAACAAGGTAGCCGTACCGGAAGGTGCGGCTGGATCACCTCCTTTCTAAGGAGCCATTTTCAACCGTTTGGTTGGTGGTTTTGTGGAACATTGACTTTTGCTGGTTTGCTTTTCTCGATTGTTTAGTACTGCCTTTTTTTGGGTGTGGAACGGTTTCGGGTTTGGTGGATTGGTTTTTTGCACGCTGTTGGGTTTTGAAGCCTCGGATTTTGGCTTCGTGCGGTCAAGCGCACATGAAACGTTTTGTTTGTTTTGTGTGGTTTGGTTTCGCCCGTATTTTGAGAATTACACAGTGGACGCGAGCATCTTTGTAGATATAAACAACAAGCTACTAAGTGCAATCGGTGGATGCCTTGGCACCAAGAGCCGACGAAGGACGTAGTAACCTGCGATAATCCCTGGGGAGCTGGTAAACGAGCTTTGATCCGGGGGTCTCCGAATAGGGAAACCTCGAAGTTACCGGAGTTGTGTCCGGCGGCCTGCACCTGAATTTATAGGGTGTTTGGAGGGAACGTGGGGAAGTGAAACATCTCAGTACTCACAGGAAAAGAAAACAATTGTGATTCCGTTAGTAGTGGCGAGCGAAAGCGGAAGTAGGCTAAACCGCATCTGTGTGATAGTTGACAGACGTTGCAGGTGTGGGGTTGTGGGAAGTGTTTTGATCAAGCTGTTGATTGGTCGGAGAGTTAGAAATCATTAGTTAAGTAGAAGCGTGCTGGAAAGTTGCGGCATAGAAGGTGAGACCCCTGTATGCGTAAGCTAGTGACTCTTTTAATGCTTTTTCCCAAGTAACACGGAACCCCTGAAATTCCGTGTGAATCTGGCGGGACCATCCGCTAAGCCTAAATACTCCTTGGTGACCGATAGCGGACTAGTACCGTGAGGGAAAGGTGAAAAGTACCCCGGGAGGGGAGTGAAATAGTACCTGAAACCGTTTGCATACAATCCGTCGGAGCCCGAGAGGGTGACGGCGTGCCTTTTGAAGAATGAGCCTGCGAGTTAGTGGTGTGTGGCGAGGTTAACCTGTGTGGGGTAGCCGTAGCGAAAGCGAGTCCGAATAGGGCGTTTTAGTCGCATACTCTAGACCCGAAGCGTTGTGATCTATCCATGGCCAGGTTGAAGCGACGGTAAGACGTCGTGGAGGACCGAACCGACTTAAGTTGAAAATTGAGCGGATGAGCTGTGGATAGGGGTGAAAGGCCAATCAAACAACGTGATAGCTGGTTCTCCCCGAAATGCATATAGGTGCAGCGTTACGTGTTTCTTTCCGGAGGTAGAGCACTGGATGGTCTAGGGGGCCTATAAGCTTACCGAAATCAACCAAACTCCGAATGCCGGAAAGTTAGAGCGTAGCAGTGAGACTGCGGGGGATAAGCTTCGTAGTCGAAAGGGAAACAGCCCAGATCATCAGCTAAGGCCCCTAAGAGATAACTAAGTGGAAAAGGATGTGGAGTTGCGGAGACAACCAGGAGGTTGGCTTGGAAGCAGCCACCCTTGAAAGAGTGCGTAATAGCTCACTGGTCAAGTGATTCTGCGCCGACAATTTAGCGGGGCTCAAGTTATTCGCCGAAGCTATGGCATTTACACATGTACTTGATCTTTGATCCAGGTGTGTGGATGGGTAGGGGAGCGTCGTGTGTGTGTTGAAGTGGTGGGGTGACCTGACCGTGGAGTGCACACGAGTGAGAATGCAGGCATGAGTAGCGAATGACGGGTGAGAAACCCGTCCGCCGAATATCCAAGGGTTCCAGGGTCAAGCTAATCTTCCCTGGGTAAGTCTGGACCTAAGGCGAGGCCGACAGGCGTAGTCGATGGATAACGGGTTGATATTCCCGTACCGGCGTGTCAGCGATCCTGCTGAACGAGATAATGCTAAGCATGCAAGGGACTTTTTTTCACCTTCGGGTGTTTGATTGTTTCCGAGTCTGTGACCCAAGTCTCCTTTAGGCAAGCTACGGAGGGACGCAGGAAGGTAGCCGTACCGGGCGATGGTAGTCCCGGGCTAAGAGTTCGAGGGTGTCTAGTAGGTAAATCCGCTAGGCGTTTATCCTGAGGCTTGACGGGTAGACCGTATGGTCGAAATCGGTGATCCTATGCTGCCTAGAAAATCTTCGTTAGCGAGTTGTCATGTCCGCCAGTACCCTAAACCGACTCAGGTGGATGAGTAGAGAATACTAAGGCGTTCGAGAGAATCGTGGTGAAGGAACTCGGCAAAATACCCCCGTAACTTCGGAATAAGGGGGGCCGGAGAGGTTTATAGCCTTGATGGCCGCAGAGACCACGCCCAAACGACTGTTTATCAAAAACACAGGTCCGTGCCAACTTGAAAGAGGATGTATACGGACTGACTCCTGCCCGGTGCTGGAAGGTTAAGGGGAAGTGTCAACTTTTGTGAAGCACTGAACTTAAGCCCCAGTAAACGGCGGTGGTAACTATAACCATCCTAAGGTAGCGAAATTCCTTGTCGGGTAAGTTCCGACCTGCACGAATGGAGTAACGATTTGGGCACTGTCTCCACCATGAACTCGGCGAAATTGCATTACGAGTAAAGATGCTCGTTACGCGTAGCAGGACGGAAAGACCCCGGGACCTTTACTATAGTTTGGTATTGGTGATCGGAACGACTTGTGTAGGATAGGTGGGAGACTTTGAAGCTCAGACGCTAGTTTGGGTGGAGTCATTGTTGAAATACCACTCTGGTCGTTCTGGTTATCTAACCTAGGTCCATTATCTGGATCAGGGACATTGCCTGATGGGTAGTTTGACTGGGGCGGTCGCCTCCTAAAAGGTAACGGAGGCGCCCAAAGGTTCCCTCAGCCTGGTTGGCAATCAGGTGTCGAGTGTAAGTGCACAAGGGAGCTTGACTGTGAGACTGACAAGTCGAGCAGGAACGAAAGTTGGGACTAGTGATCTTACGGTGGCGTATGGAAGCGCCGTAACTCAACGGATAAAAGGTACCCCGGGGATAACAGGCTGATCTTGCCCGAGCGCTCATAGCGACGGCATGGTTTGGCACCTCGATGTCGGCTCGTCGCATCCTGGGGCTGGAGTCGGTCCCAAGGGTTGGGCTGTTCGCCCATTAAAGCGGCACGCGAGCTGGGTTCAGAACGTCGTGAGACAGTTCGGTCCCTATCCGCTACGCGCGTAGGAGTCTTGAGAAGGGCTGTCTTTAGTACGAGAGGACCGAGACGGACTAACCTCTGGTGTGCCAGTTGTTCTGCCAAGAGCACGGCTGGTTGGCTACGTTGGGAAGTGATAACCGCTGAAAGCATCTAAGTGGGAAGCACGCTTCAAGATGAGGACTCCCG
Organism: Propionimicrobium sp. BV2F7; assembly: GCF_000510445.1. Lineage (NCBI taxonomy): Bacteria > Bacillati > Actinomycetota > Actinomycetes > Propionibacteriales > Propionibacteriaceae > Propionimicrobium > Propionimicrobium sp. BV2F7. The sequence goes on from NZ_AZIS01000001.1 coordinate 5,194, forward strand.
CCCTTTGTGGGGTAAGACCTCCGGTAGACTACCGGGTTGATAGGACAGATGTGGAAGTGTAGTAATACATGGAGCTGACTGTTACTAATAGGTTGAGGGCTTGTTTTTTCTACAAAGATGTACGCGTCCACTGTGTTGTTCTTGGGGTACGGACGGCAATCCTTTAACAGGGTTGGTCCTAACTCGATAGTGTTTCGGTGATGATAGCGGAAGTGAAACACCTGGTTCCATTCCGAACCCAGAAGTTAAGCCTTCTAGCGCCGATGGTACTGCAGGCGGGAGCCTGTGGGAGACTAGGTAGTTGCCGGACTTTTTAATGCCCTCCAGGCTCTTGTTTGGAGGGCATTAACTTTTCACA
>NZ_AZIS01000002.1:0-188334 GCF_000510445.1 Propionimicrobium sp. BV2F7
CCCACTGTGGAATTTTATTTTTACCCAACCTTGTCCTTTTAGACATGTCTCAATCCCTTTTTCAAACCTTTTGGATCCAAGGCGGGCCCTATTTTGGACGCACACCGTTCCCCAAAATTTTTAGAGGTAACTGAAACGGCTAGGTGATCTTCAGTTTTATTAAGAAGATCAAACTCGAAGTCGGAAACTATCTCTTCGTTCGAGCCGGAGATCAACCTTAAAACAATCTCGAGCAGATTTCAAATCGAAGTTTTATCTTGATTCTTCAATCAGCACTCTTGAGTTTTAAGTATCTCACTGCCCTCGTCGGTGTCCCTTCTCAGGCAGCTCGAAGAACATTACTGCAATGAAGCCAAGATGCAAAATCGCCGGTGCGAAAGCTGTTGCAAGCCATTTCGCACCGGCGATTTAACGACATAAAACGCCTAGTCAGAGTATTACTTGACTATTTCTACGCCGCCAACAGTCTTCTTGCCCCTACGAAGCAATATGTACTTGCCGGCTAACAGATCTTCTTCGGAAATCTTTGCCTCGGCGTCCTCAACCTTGCGGTTGTTGACGTAAGCGCCACCCTCGCTAATAGTCCTGCGGGCCTGTCCCTTACTAGGAACTACCCCACTGGCAGCCAGTGCGTCCACGACGGAAGGAAGCTCCGAGCCACATTCCATCTTCTGTGTCTGTACCTCACCCATAACTGCGTCGAGTGTGGATTCGTCCAGCTCAGCTAGCTCTCCGCGTCCGAACAGGGCGGCTGCAGCCTTCTCAGCGGACTTCCTCAGATCCTCGCCATGAACCAGATCGGTGACGTCGTTAGCAAGAGTTCGCTGTGCAACCCTCTTATAGGGGGCCTCCTCAACCTCCCTGGCAAGCTCCTCGATCTCTTCCTTGCCACGCGGACTAAAGACCTTGAGCATCTCGATAACCTTCGAGTCCTCGGTATTCAACCAGAACTGATGGAAGGCATACGGGCTGGTTAGCTTGGGATCGATCCAGACAGTGCCGGACTCGGTCTTGCCGAACTTAGTGCCGTCCGCCTTGGTGAGCAACGGCGTCACAAGACCGTGGACTGTTGCCTGTTCGGTTCGTTTAATAAAGTTCGCACCGGCGGTGATGTTGCCCCACTGATCTTGGGCGCCGGTCTGAAGTGTTACACCATATCGCCTGTATAGCTCGCGATAGTCCATCGACTGCAGCAAGACGTAAGCGAATTCGGTAAAGCTGATGCCGCTTTCTAGCCTGCGGGCAACGACGTCTCGAGCAAGCATTCGGCTAACCGAGAAGTGCTTGCCGACGTCGCGCAAAAACTCAAGCGTCGGAATCTTAGAAACCCAGTCGTAGTTATTAACGACTATGGCTGCGTTGCTACCCGAGAAATCTACGTACTTCTTAACCTGCTCGCTCAGGCCTGCGGTCCATTCTTCAACCACCCCAGCGGGATTCATGGTGCGCTCGCCCGTTTGCTTCGGGTCGCCGATCATGCCAGTTGCACCGCCCACCAGCAAGATGGGACGATTTCCGGCTTCCTGGATCTTGCGAGCGACTAACAGCTGAACTAGGTGACCGATATGCAAACTAGCAGCGGTCGGATCGAAGCCCACATAAGAACTGATTGGCCCCGAATCCAGATGCGCTGCTAGCGCATCGATATCGGTGGAATCGGCGATGAGCCCTCGCCAGGTCAATTCATCCAGTAGTGCATTCACCTAGCCGAGCCTAGCGCAATTTGAATAATGCGCTAAGCCCCGATAGCAAGTTTCAACGGCGACGAGGCCCATTGTGCGTGATTCGCGACAACTTCAGATAGCTCAGCGAGCTGTGCCTTGACTGCCTCGGGAGCGGTTCCGCCTCTTCCGTTTCGGCTAGCCACGCTGCCTTGGATGTTGAGCACCTCGAGAACACCGTCATCGAGCTCGTCGGCGATCTCTCCCAGATCCTGCGGGGTGAGGTCTGACAATTCAATGTTCTTGGACTCGCAGTACTTAACGGTTAGGCCGGCGATGTCGTGAGCGCGAGCGAACGGAATTCCCTGCCGAACTAGGTGATCGGCGACATCGGTGGCCAGCGAGAATCCCCGAGGTGCGGCCTGCTCCATGCGTTCCGTGTCGAACGTCAGGGTCGAGACCAATCCCGTGATTGCAGGAAGCAAAATCTTCAGCTGATCGATGCCGTCGAAAACAGGCTCTTTGTCCTCCTGTAGATCGCGATCGTAGGCCAGCGGAAGACCCTTCAACGTGGACAACAGACCGGTCAGGTTACCGATCAAACGTCCGGCCTTGCCCCTAGCCAGTTCAGCCACGTCCGGGTTCTTCTTCTGCGGCATGATGGAGGAACCAGTAGACCAACGATCGTCCAACTTAGCGAAGCCAAATTCTGGGGTCACCCAGAAGATGATGTCTTCGCTCAACCTAGAAAGATCGACGCCAACCTGAGCGAGAACCCAGGCTGCCTCGGCCGTCAGGTCGCGAGACGAAGTGCCATCGATAGAGTTAGCAACCGAATTCTCGAAACCGAGCTGGGTGGCGACATAAACCGGGTCCAGACCCAGAGACGTGCCCGCCAAGGCAGCAGAACCATACGGGCTCTCGGCTAGACGAGCATCCAAGTCACGAAGCCTGGAGACGTCTCGAAGCAGCGGCCAGGCGTGGGCCAGAAGCGAGTGGCTCAGCAGAACCGGCTGAGCAGGCTGCATGTGTGTGCGTCCAGGCATGATTGCGCCAAAGTGCTTTTCGGACTGCCCCTTAAGCGCATCCACTACGTCCAGAATTTCCTGGCTTAAAACCCGAATCTGCTGACGCAAGTAAATTCTGATCAAAGTGGCGATCTGGTCATTACGAGAACGACCGGCACGCAGCCTGCCACCCAATTCGTCACCGACCCGCTCGATCAGAATTCGCTCGAGTGCACCGTGTACGTCCTCATCGGTATCTGCGGGACGCAACTTTCCGGCGGCTAGATCATCGAGCATAGAATCGAGGGCATCTTCCATCCGTTCCAGCTCGACCTGCTTAAGCAGGCCGGCTTTGGCGAGTGCGTGTGCGTGCGCCTTGGAAGCTGTGATGTCTAGATCCGCCAGCCGCCAGTCGAACTGGGTGGAAACGCTCAGCGCGAACATCGCCTCGGTCGGGCCACCCTCAAAGCGGCCACCCCACAAAAAACCTTCTTGGTGATCAGCGTTCACTATCGTCCTTTCGTAAAATTTGCGTTAGCGCGCCGCTAGTTCAACGAACCATTGCACGAGTTCCTGACCGCCGTCAGGTTTTTTAGAAATGACCATCACTGTGTCATCGCCAGCGATGCTGCCAAGGATCATCGGGTTAGCCACCCTATCGATTGCCGACGCGAAATACTGAGCGGCACCCGGCGGTGTCTTCAAGACAACCAGATTCGCCGAAGCGTCGGCGTAGATCAAAACCTCGGCACAGATCCTCGCCAGCCTGCTTTCCAACGCCGCGTGATCCGACGCCATTTCAGACCCCGGGCGGGCATAGATCAAAAGACCATTATCCGACCTGACGCGAACCGCGCCGATCTCCAATAGATCCTTGCTAAGCGTACTTTGCGAGACCTCGATGCCCTGTTCAGCCAGTAAATTGGATAGCTCGGCCTGAGAGCTGATTTTGTGGTTTGTGATCAGCTCCAGAATTATCCCGTGCCGCGCAGTCCGCGAGACAGCTTTACGTTTCATACTCAAGTTAATGTGCTCTCAAAGTTAGATTGACAGGCATTCAAAAATTATAAAGACCTACGCTTAACTATCTTAGACGCCAAGTTTTGCAGTACCGGCAACGAGCAAAGAAACACCCGACTCGAAGCCCGAATCGTCGATAGTTATCGAGTTTTTAGGCAGCACGGATAACTGCACGGCCTGTTGCCTAGCCTGCTCTTGACCAACATGGCCGAGGATAAAACTCAAGAAAGCTTTTGCGGCAGAATCGGGGGCGGGCAGGCTGGTTTCGTCCTCTAGCAAGTCGATCGCCTCGCTTAGAAGCCCCTTTGCGCCTAAGCCAACCGGCAGTGTCGCCGCGAGAAGATCCGCAGCGTCACGATGCCGCAGCAACGCGCGGCGAAGATTGAAGCACCATTCGCTGATAGTTACCGAGCTTTGCCTCTCTGAGAGGATCTGGTCTGCGACGCCCGCTAACAGCTCTTGCTTGTTGGCGAAGTGCCAATAAATTGAGGCCGCCTGGATACCGACGGCGTCCGCAACCCTGCGCATGGATAAGTCAGCGAGCCCATACGAATCGAGAATCTCGACCGCAGCGTCCACAATTGCCGTTCGGGTGTCTGCCATGGCCTAGATACTACTAAGGTGTGCAATATGAAATTTCAGCAGGCTAGCCGGCTCCAAGGCGTGCGATATGACGTCCGTGGCCGGAACATGGTCGCCGCTCAGGAAATGGAAGCCCGCGGCGAAAAAATCATGCACCTAAACATCGGAAACCTGAAACCGTTCGGTTTCGACACCCCAGCCAGTGTCCGTCGCAGCGTCATCGCTCACATGGAGCAGGCAGAAGGCTATTCCGATTCACAAGGTGTATACAGCGCTCGTACCGCAGTCGCGAACTACTACCAAACCAAGGGTCTCGACGTTGACGTCGACCAGGTTCTGTTGGGTAACGGCGTCAGCGAACTCATCTCGATCACCCTCCAGGCAATGGTTAATCCCGGCGATGAGATCCTCATCCCCGCACCCGATTATCCGTTGTGGACAGCTCAAACCACCTTGACCGGCGGCGTGGCAGTTCACTACCGCTGTGACGAGGAGAACGGCTGGAATCCCAACATCGATGACATTCGCTCTAAAGTTACCAACCGCACTAGAGCAATCGTCCTGATCAACCCGAATAACCCGACCGGTGCCGTTTACAGCAAGGAAGCAGTAGACGCCATCATCCAGGTGGCTCGTGAAAACGATCTGGTGGTTCTTTCCGACGAGATCTACGAAAAAATCATCTACTCCGGACAGCACACCTACGCTGCTAAGAGCGCGGGTAAAGACGTGCTGTGCATAACCTATTCCGGGCTGTCCAAGGCGTATCGCGCATGCGGCTACCGAGCCGGATGGATGGTCGCCACCGGACCGCTAGCCGACGCAAAGAGCCTTTTCGAGGGCATCAACCTGCTTGCAAACATGCGCATGTGCGCCAACGTCATGGGCCAGCACGCTATCCAGACTTGTCTGGGCGGAGTTCAGTCCATCGAAGACCTGGTTAAACCAGGCGGACGTTTCTACGATCAGACGAAACTATCCGCGCAACTACTCAACGAAATACCAGGAGTTAGCTGCGTACCTGCGAAAGGCGCCCTGTATCTGTTCCCCAAGCTCGACCCGGAACGCTACCCCATCGAGGATGACGAGGACTGGGCGCTTGGTTTGCTGCAGTCCAAGAAGATCTTGGTCAGCCACGGACGCGGCTTCAACTGGCCAGAACCCGATCACTTCAGGCTGGTCGCGCTTCTAGAAGAAAAGAAACTTCGAGATGCTATCGAGCGAATAGCTGACTACTGCGAAGAAACTCGCAGGGATTAAAACATAAAAAATAGCGGGCACGATCGGGCCCGCTATTTTTTTGCCTTGCAACTTAGGCGCGTTGAACCGCTCCGAGTTTATCTGCGGCCAGCTTCACTGCCCTGTTAAGGGCTTCCACGGCCTCGGACTCCTTAAGCGTGCGCTCTGGATGGCGGAAGCCTAGCGCGAACGCCAGAGACTTCTTGTTTTCGCCGAGCTGCTCGCCGCGGAAGACGTCGAAGAGACGAATGCTTTCTAACCACTCGCCTGCGCCCTCGGTCAGCACCTCCTGAACCTTGACCACGGGGACGTCCTCGTCTACGACAAGGGCGACGTCCTCCTTAGTCATCGGGAAGGCAGAGAGCGCGGAAACCTCGCCACCGTCGGGAGCGACGGCGATCAAGGCATCTAGATTGATTTCCAGCGCGCAAGCACGAGGAGGAAGTTCGTAGGCCTTGACCACATTCGGATGCAGCTCGCCGGCGTAGCCGATTACCTCTCCGCCTGCCAGCAGTTCCGCACAACGGCCGGGGTGCCACGGCGCGCGCTGGGCGTTTCGGCGTTCGAGCTTCAGCCCGGCAGCAGCCACCACGTTCTGGGCGAGGGCTACCGCGTGCGCCCAATCGGCCGGCACAGCGGGGCCACGCCAACTGGCAGGAACCCAGTTACCGGTCAAAAGCGCGCCTAGATACTTAGGCTGAGTCGGCACCGAGCTAAATAGCTCGTCAATTTCCTCATCGCTGGGGCGCTGACGCACCTTCGGCATCGGAGCGGCGTGCTCTTGGCCACCAGGGAACACCGAGCCGACCTCGAAAATCGCCAGGTCTGTTTGGCTACGAGAAACGTTCCTTGCTGCTGCCGCACACAGCCCCGGCAAGAGTGTCGTGCGAACATACGGCTGCGTATCAGAAAGCGGGTTAGCGAGCTTAACCATCTTGCGGCGCTCGTCGTCGGGCTCGACACCAAGCTTGTCCAGGTCAGCATCGCTGACGAATGGCAGCGAAAGCACCTCGACGAAACCACTGTCGGCCGCCGTTCGAATTATCGAGCGACGGGCCTTCTGCTCCTTAGTCAGCCCCCTGCCGGCGGTTGCCCTGGGCACGCGCGACTGCAGAGTGTCCATGCCAACCTTGCGGGCAATCTCCTCGACATAGTCGAACTTGTCGACCAGGTCGGCTCGCCAGGACGGCGGGGTCAGGGTTAATTCGTCACCCTCCTGCACGTCAACGCGCGCTGTGCGAAGCAGATCTGCCACCTTCTGAGCGGACACCTCGGTGCCGAGAATACGACCGGGCAGATCCGCTGCCATGGTCTGCTGCGGCATCTCTTTTGCCTTGCCGGCCACGGTCAATTTATCCGTTATTGTTGCACCGCCAAACTCCGCCAGAAGCTCGGCTGCGCGGCGAACGGCCGCGTATCCGAGCTGCGGGTCCACACTGCGCGCAAAACGAGTCGAGGCTTCGCTGGGCAGCTTGTGATGGCGGAATGTGCGGCCGATCGAAACCGGGCTGAAGTACGCTCCTTCGAGAACAATGTTCGTGGTGTCGTCCTCGACCTCGGTGGTCTGGCCGCCCATGACGCCTGCCAGCCCGATGGGGCCAGAGTCGTCGGTGATGAGAACGTCGTCAGCGGTTAGCTTGCGCTCCTGATCGTCCAAGGTGACCAGTTTCTCGCCGTCCTTAGCCTGCCGGACTACGATGGCTCCGCTAAGGCGGTCGGCATCGTAAGCGTGTAGCGGCTGACCGGACTCGATCATGACGTAGTTTGTGACGTCCACCGCCAAGGAGATGGAACGCATCCCGGCGGCAGCCAGCCGCGAAGCCATCCAAGTCGGAGAAGATGCCTTGGGGTCTAGCCCCTCGACAGTTAGCGCAACGAAGCTGGAGCAATTCTCGGTCTCGATACGGACCGGCTGACCAGTGTTCTGCTCGGACGGAAGCTTCTCTGCGTAAGGATCCTTGAAGTCGACGCCGAAAGCCTGCGCCACCTCGCGAGCCATACCCCTCATTGACAGCGCGTAGCAGCCAAGATCGGGGGTGACGTCGATCTCGAAGACCTCGTCGGACGCGTCCAAAACGGCCATAGCATCGTCACCGGGCTTGGCGCCGAGCTCCGGATCCAGAACGAGAATACCGGTGTGGTCCTCGCCGATTCCCAGTTCGTCGACAGCGCAGATCATGCCGTCGGAAATATGGCCGTAGGTTTTGCGAGCGGTGATCTCGAAACCTCCGGGCAGAACCGCCCCGGGCAGCGAGACGACAACCAAATCGCCAGGAGCAAAGTTGTGCGCACCGCAGATAATTCCGCGCGGTTCGTCCTCGCCGACATCAACCTGACACCAGCGAATTACCTTGCCGTTCTTCTGTTCCTTCTCACTGAACTCGAGCACCCTACCGACGACGATCGGGCCAGAAACATCGCCGATCTTTTCGATGCGCTCCACCTGCAGGCCAATGCGAGTCAAAGCCGCACCGATCTGTTCGGTCGTGACGTCTTCTGGAAGATCAACCAAGCTGTGTAGCCATTTAAGCGAAACCCTCATCGGGCGCCTCCAATCAGCGAACGAGAGAATCTGACATCGCCCTCGACGAAATCGCGAAGGTCGGGGGCGTTGTTCCTGAACATGACCGTGCGGTCGATGCCCATGCCGAACGCGAAACCGGTGTAGACGCTCGGGTCGATGCCTGCGGTCTCGAGAACGCGTGGGTTGACGATTCCACAGCCACCCCATTCGATCCAGCCCTCAGACTTACAAGTGCGGCACGGCTTTGCCGGGTTCCCAACGGATTCGCCGTGGCAGACGAAGCACTCAAGATCCATCTCAGCGCTGGGCTCGGTGAACGGGAAATAGTGCGGACGCAGCCTGGTCTTAATGTCGCCAAACATGGCTCGAGCCAGGTGGTCGAGCGTGCCCTTAAGATCTGCAAGGGTGATTCCCTTGTCGATCGCTAGGCCTTCGAGCTGGTGGAAAACGGGCAGATGCGTGGCGTCATATTCGTCCGCGCGGTAGACCTGACCGGGGCTGACGATATATAGGGGGACATCACGGGTCAGCATGGTGCGCATCTGAACCGGCGAGGTCTGGGTGCGCATCAGCAGGTGATTTTCGAGCGGCTCGACGAACAGTGTGTCCGACAGAGCGCGTGCAGGGTGATGCGGGCCCGTGTTGAGGGCATCGAAGTTCAGCCACTCCGCCTCGAACTCGGGGCCTTCAACGACCTCCCAGCCCATAGCCAAGAAGACATCGCACATGTCGTCGATCAGAGCGGTAATCGGGTGGATTGCACCAACCGGCGAAAGCTCAACTGGAAGAGTAACGTCGACATGCTCGGAAGCCAACTGAGCCTCAAGCTCTGCAGCCGCGAGCGCCTTAGCTCGCGCGGCGAGGGCCTGATTGACCGCTCCCCTGGACTGACCGATCAGCTTGCCGGCGGCCTTGCGCTGGCCAGGAACCAGCTTTCCAATTTCCCTGTTAGCCAAAGCCAGCGGAGACTTATCTCCCGCATGATCGGCTCGAGCCTTCTTGAGTTCTTCAGTCGAATTTGCGGCTTCGATTGCGCTCAGAGCCTCTTCGACGCACTTACCGATGAAGTCTGCATCCAGCGGTGAACCGGGAGCAGGAGTCGGCTTTGCATTCGGAAGATCAGGCGTCTGGAGCGGCACACTATTGCCTTTTTCTTGCCCGGACATGGGCGCTCCTTACAAAATTTTGAAACCTATAAAACGCTAGCTGGCAGGCCTAGACCTGCACGGTAAAGAATTCCCCTAGAAGCAGCTGCGCAAAGATTCGAGTCATGAGAACAACCTTAGCAGAACGAAATCTTGCGAATTTTTCACAAAAAATGCTGGACCTCACGACTGAGCGGATTGGGACGAAAATAGGCAGACCGCAGCAGCCGTACTCAAGTTAAGGCTCTCCGCCTTGCCCCTCATCGGGATGGAAGCTACCGCGTCGCATTGCGCTGAGATGTCTGCCGTAAGGCCCCAAGCCTCGTTACCGAAAACCCAAGCGGTTGGTTTAGACAAATCAAGACTATTGATTGATTCGCCCCCAGCATCGGCCGCTAAAACGTTTAGGCCTCGTTTATGTGCCCAATCGATCGCATCTGCAAATTCCACGTCGACGGCGATCGGAAGATGGAATATGCTGCCCACACTCGCTCGGACCGTCTTCGCGTTGGTCAACTCAACGGAATCGTTAGTGAAAATGACCGCATCCGCACCGAACGCATCGGCGCAGCGCACGACGGTACCGGCATTGCCAGGGTCACGAATCTGCGAGCAAATGACCACGAGTTTGGCTTGACCGATAGCCCCCAGCCCAACAGCAGGGTTGCGGCAAATCGCGAACACATCCTGCGTATTCACCGTCTGGGAGAAACCGGCAAGCTGTTGACGGGTGCCGACCAGCACCTCTAGGCCTTCGAAGTCGCCCGCAAAGCGCTCTATGTCATCGACAATTAGCGTCTCGACGAAACCATAATTCATCGCCTCGGAAACGGCCTGCATGCCCTCAGCAAGGAACAGGCCTGTGGCTGCCCGCTCCTTTTTGCGCAACAAAGCACGAACCGAGCGTGCCCGCGTCTTGGAAAGCGGGGTCACGCTCGGTTCGTTAAAAGCCTCAGAAGAGCTCAATTAAGCAGCCTTCGGCTGGTTATTGCGGGCAACCTCAACCAGCTTCGCGAAAGCGGCTGCGTCCTCGACTGCCAGCTGAGCCAGGACCTTGCGGTCGACCTCCACCTGGGCGTTACGCAGACCGTTGATGAAACGGTTGTAGGTCATGTCGTTAGCGCGGCAAGCAGCGTTGATGCGCTGAATCCACAGACGACGGAAATCGCCCTTCTTCTTGCGACGATCGCGGAATGCGTAAGTCGCAGAGTGCAGCATCTGCTCCTTAGCCTTGCGGTAGAGCCTCGAACGCTGACCACGGTAGCCAGATGCGGACTCCAGAACCTCGCGGCGCTTCTTCTTCGCGTTAACCGCGCGCTTTACGCGTGCCATATGTACTCCTTAAAACTTAAAATATTTGTTGGAATGCCTAGCAGCGCTTATGCGCGCTTCGACTTGGGCTTGTAACCGCCGAGCAGCTTCTTGGCCTTCTTCTGATCGCCAATGTTGTGCAGCGGGGCGTCAACATTCAGCGCGCGCTTGCGACGGCTGGACTTGTGCTCGTTCAAGTGGCCCTTGCCGGCGCGCTTGTGCATAACCTTGCCGTTAGCGGAAATCTTGAACCGCTTCTTGGCGCCAGAATGCGTCTTCATCTTAGGCATTGTTGCTCCTTTACCTTGAGGCGCTTGCGCGCCCACTTATTGGTCTTTCTAGGTATCTAGCGATCTACAACTGGATATCGGGATCCAAGTTGTCCGCCGGACCACGCTTCTTCTTGGGTTGGCCTGCAGCCTTAGCGCGCTGGGCGGCCTCGTACTGCTTGTCCGCTTCAGCGGCAGCCTTACGCTCGGCAGCCTTACGGTCGCGCTCCTCGTTGGTCTTCTTGCGAGCCTCGCTCTTCTTACGCGTGGGAGCCAGCACCATGTGCATGTTGCGGCCCTCCTGACGAGGTTTCTGCTCGATGGTTCCCAAATCGACAACGTCTTCAGCCAAGCGCTGAAGCAGTTCCCTGCCGAGCTCCGGACGAGACTGCTCGCGTCCGCGGAACATGATCGTGATCTTTACCTTGTCGCCGCCCTTTAGGAAGCGCTCAACGTGACCCTTTTTAGTGTTGTAATCATGCTCGTCGATCTTCGGCCTCAGCTTCATCTCTTTGATGACAGTATTAGACCGATTACGGCGGGATTCCCGAGCCTTCTGCGCGTTCTCGTACTTGAACTTGCCATAGTCCATAAGACGGCAGACCGGCGGCTTAGCCTGCGGGGCTACCTCGACCAAATCGAGGTTTGCCTCCTCGGCGAGATCAAGCGCCTGCTGCGTACGGACGATGCCAACCTGTTCACCGCTTGGCCCAACCAAGCGAACTTCCGGAACCCTGATTCGCTCGTTAACCCGAAACTCGTTGCTGATATTTCCTCCATCGTTCAGGCGCCCAGGCTAGGGGCACCTTATATCTTGCGAATTAACCCTCTTGCGTAAATTCTTTGAACAAAAAGAAAAGCCCCGCGCAAGCGAGGCTAACAAGGGTGCGTCGAAACGACGCTTCCTACGTTCGACCCAGCGACCGAAAGATCACTCAGGTGGAGTTTCCTCACTTGCTAAAAGCTGATCCTTTTTGAATCAACCCGTAGAGAATAACAAATTTCTTCCGCAGCCTCAAGATTGGCAAGCTGAACTTGCGTTAGCCGAACTACGGAGAAGATCAGTCAGGCTGATCTGAAATATTTTGTGCCCTCGATGGGATTCGAACCCATACTGGAGCGGGTTTAAGCCGCTTGCCTCTGCCGTTGGGCTACGAGGGCGATCTTTAAGAAAGCATAGCCAATGCTAGACCATCTAGCAGATCAGATTCACTTGCGATCAAAGGTTTGCCTACTTTGCGGGCAAGCTGGGCAACAATCAAGGAGCCCGCGCCTAGCACCTTCGCACGTTGCGGCGCGACCGGGCCGAGCGCCGCAATCTGGTCTGAGGTCATCTCGTTTAGCTCCTTCGAGATCCTCAACAAATTATCGACTTCGTGAGATGAACGATGAACTCTGGAACGATCGTAGGATTGGAGCCCCAGATCCAACGCCGCCATCGAAGTCACTGTACCCGCGACACCGATGAATGTGTTCACATCAGTTAGCCACGAAAGGTCATCTAGCTGTCGGTAGATTTCCTCATTTGCCGCATCCAGCTGCTCTTTAGTCGGACGATCGCTGTGCAGAAAACGCTCACGAATTCGTCGTGAACCGATATTCAAGCTGATCTTCTCGAATATTTTTCCGCTTGCGTCGCCTAGGACGAGCTCGGTTGAGCCGCCGCCAGAATCAACCACCAGCACAGGGTCGACGCATTCTTTTACGCTGGAGAGAACGCCGTTAAAAGATAGCTGAGCTTCTTCTTCGCCACTGATAAGTTCGGGAGCAAAACCCAGAATCCGTTCGGCAGGTACAAAAAAATCGTCGCGGTTTTCGGCGTCCCTAGAGGCGGAGGTGGCGACGAACCTAGCTTTTGTACAGCCATACTCACGGATCATCGGGGCGAATTCCCTCAGTGCGTCCAGCCCCCGCTCAATTGCGCCTTGATCGAATCTGCGGGTCTCATCTACGCCCTGACCAAGACCGACGAAACGCAGTTGCTTGACATGCTCTTTCAGGCAGCCCGCATCGTCAATGCTCGCGATGAAAATCCTGAAGGTATTCGTTCCAGCGTCCAATGCCGCAACAGTCTCATTCATCGATTGCTTCCGTCCTGCACGGATGCTCGCAAACGTCCCCGATCATTTCCAAGGCCATGTCTCCGATTGGGTTTACGCCCGGCCCCTTAGCAAGCGCGTGACCGACCAAAGCATGTAGGCACTTGACCCGATCCGGCATTCCGCCAGCCGTAATGTTTGCTATCTCCAGCACTTCGTCGCCGATCTCAGCGCCGAGTTTCGCGCGATCTTCTAGATAGGATTTGTGAGCTAGATTGTAAGCCTTAGCCAGCTCTTTATCGGTCTTCAGCAATTCAGTCCATTCGGCCATTATTCCACTGGCTTCCAGACGAGAACATTCCCTGACCATTCCAGGATGGCTCAGATAGTAGGTAGTCGGGAAAGGCGGTCCGCCATTGGGCAGACGAGGGTAAGTCACCAGGACGCCCGGAACGCCACACTTACAGCGCCAGGCTACGCCCGCTACCCCACGCACTGGCCTACCTAGCTGAATAGTCGCGATCCGCATGTCCTCGTCAGTTGCGGGTTCGTAATCAGCCATTGCCTTCCTCTCCTGGAGCTGGAACAGTCTTGATCTCTGGTTCTGCAGGGCTTGGATCGTCGGCCACCTCCACAGAAGTCCAAAGCTTAGCGAACCATGCACTGCCAATCCGCTCATTCTGCGGCAAAGACTCATCCTTTTGGATCTGAGCAACCGACCCGTAGGGCTGGCCATCGGGCCCAACCACCCTATAGCCTCGCTCACCCGGCAGCACCCATCCAAGCCTCTCGCGAGCCTGGGTTTTGACGTATTCCGGGTCTTCCCAGCGCTTAAGTTGATCCTCAAGGCTTTCGATGCGCTTTTGCGTGGTCACTATCTCTTGCTTAGCGTCTGCGATGTCTCGCCTAATTGCCAGAAAAACGCGTAGCGTATTCAAACCGCTAAACAGAAGCGCCGCGACGACGACAATCACCACGCCCATTCTGAACGTGAAGTGCCAGCCACGCCGAGTTTTTGCCTCGCCATTCTCCTGAGCTTGTGCAGCAGGAGCACTGACGGATCTCTTAGTGCGTGCAGAGCGTTCGGCGACTCGCCTAGCCGTTCGCACGGCAGGAGAGTCGGGACGTCTTGAACCGCTCGCATTTGTCACCTGATCAGCCTAACCCTAGACGTAAAACTGCCGAGCACCCCACACAGGGCACCCGGCAGTTTTTGAGCTTACTTTGGCTCAGTGGTTACCACTTGTCAGCGTCGAAACGCGGGAAAGCGCCGGCACCTGCGTAAACTGCAACCTCTTCGCCGAGCTCCTGCTCGATGCGAAGCAGCTGGTTGTACTTAGCGATGCGCTCGCCACGAGCCGGAGCACCCGACTTGATCTGGCCACAACCAAGAGCAACAGCCAGGTCGGCGATGGTGGTGTCCTCGGTCTCGCCGGAGCGGTGGCTCATCATGGTGCGGAAGCCATTGCGGTGGGCCAGGTTTACGGCGTCGATGGTCTCGGTCAGCGAGCCAATCTGGTTGACCTTAACCAGCAGAGCGTTAGCCGACTTCTCCTTGATGCCGCGGGACAGACGCTCAACGTTGGTGACGAAAAGGTCGTCGCCAACGATCTGGACCTTGTCGCCCAGGCGCTCGTTCATGGCGGCCCAGCCTTCCCAGTCTTCCTCGTCTAGCGGGTCCTCGATGGAAACCAGCGGGTAATCGACAACCAGTTTCTCGTAGTACTCGATCATTTCGGCGCTGGAGAGCTTCTTGCCCTCGAAGTTGTACTTGCCATCCTCGTAGAGCTCCGTGGCGGCGACGTCGAGAGCCAGGGCTACATCCTTGCCAGGCTTGTAGCCTGCAGCCTTAATCGCCTCTTCGATAAGGTCGAGAGCCTCGCGGTTAGTGTCGAGGTTCGGTGCGAAACCGCCCTCGTCGCCCAGACCTGTGTTCAGGCCCTTCTCCTTGAGGACACTCTTCAGCGCGTGGTATACCTCAGCGCCGATGCGGTAGGCCTCGGCGAAGGATTCGGCACCGATCGGAGCAATCATGAACTCCTGAATGTCAACGTTGGTGTCAGCGTGCTCGCCACCGTTGAGAATGTTCATCATCGGGACAGGAAGCAGGTTGGCGGTGGGGCCACCCAGGTACTCGTAAAGACGCAGATCTGCGGACTCGGCAGCAGCCTTGGCGACGGCAAGCGAAACACCGAGGATAGCGTTGGCACCCAACTTGGCCTTGTTATCGGTGCCGTCGAGCGCGAGCATAGCCTGATCGAGGCCACGCTGATCGGTAGCCTCGAAGCCGATGACCTCTTCGAGGATCTGGTTGTTGACGTTCTCAACAGCCTTAAGAACACCCTTGCCGCCGTAGCGGGACTTGTCGCCATCGCGAAGCTCGACTGCCTCGAAAGCGCCAGTCGAAGCGCCGGACGGAACCTGTGCGATGGCGTAAGCGCCATCCTCCAGGACAACCTCCACCTCGACGGTCGGGTTGCCGCGAGAGTCAAGGATCTCACGTCCGTTAATCATTTCAATCTGAGCCATAGGTTTTGCCTTCCTTTTGTTTGGCTTAATTTAGATGGACCTTAAAAATCTTGTCTGTGCCCAGCCTAGCCGTCAGCTAAGACAACCCTTACTGATTAGGCGGCCTTTAGGCACTCTTTCTTGTTAGGGCTGCTGCACCGGAACTTGTTGCATCCGCTGCGCGAGATCACGCAGGTAGCTCTCCGGTGGGCCAGCTAGCACACCGGGGTTGTCGATGATCATGTTGCGGTTGGCGTCCCACTTTCCGAACCGGGGATTAACCTTCACCTCAATGTTGGGGACGACAGCCCTCTGACCGCTGGCTTGCAGCTTCGTCATCACCTGGCTGAAGTATGCGACATCCATCAGGCCAGAACGGCACTGATCGTTATTCATCAGCACCTGAACGGCAGGATTCTGGGCGCGCAAGAAATCAAGCTGTTCCGATTCGCTGACAGAAATGTCGTTGACCTTGGCGACTTCCTGCCCGATCTTTCCGGACACCAGCCAGTTGATCATTTCGTATTTGGAAACGCCGGACCGTTCGCCAGCCTCTTGGCTAGCCTGTTCGCAACCCTGTTGAAGTTTAGTCACGTCGGAGGCGTCAATTTTGTTGTCGCCTACCTGAGCAGCCATGCCGGATGCGCCAGCGCATCCAGTAAGCAAACTAGCCAAAGAAACTAAACAGATTGTGGCTCGAAAGCGTAACTTCATGATTCCAGCATAGCGGCATGAAGTTACCAAGCAGAAACATTTGCCAAGCCTTAAGAAAGCTAATCCGCCTTCTTGCCATGATTCTTCGGCAACAGGATGCCCTTAACGAAATCGCTCGCCCAGGAGAGAATATCGTCATTCTCGTCTGGCTTGGGAACTAGCATCAGGTTGGTGGCTTCCTTAATCACTGTGCCCGGATAGAGCCGATCGAGACGCATCTTTCGGGAATCCGGCAGCCCCATCTTTTTACCGTCGCAGACCCGATCGAAAACGGGGGCGACTCTAACGGACCTCCCCTGCATGACGATCTCATGCAGGCCTGCGCTCTGGCAAAGTAGCCTGAATTTAGCGGTTTGCAGCAACCGCTTCGTCACGTCCGGCAGCGAACCGTAACGGTCCGCCATCTCGTCAGCCAAGGCGTCCACTTCTGCGTCATTCCTGACCGCGGCTATTCTGCGATACATCTCCAGACGCAGGCGCTCAGATTCGACGTAGTTCTCGGGAAGGTGAGCGTCGATAGGCAGCTCGATGCGAACTGGGGCTGCTTCCTCTTCGGCGCCCTCGCTCTTGAAGTTAGCCACTGCATCGCCGACCAGCCGCAGGTAAAGATCGAAGCCGACGTCTGCGATATGACCAGACTGCTGCGCACCAAGCAGGTTTCCGGCGCCGCGAATCTCTAGGTCTTTCATGGCGATTGCCATGCCAGCGCCAAGATCCGTGTTGGTGGCGAGTGCGTTCAGCCTTTCATGGGCGGTGGTAGTCAGCGGCTTGGACGGCGGGTACATGAGGTATGCATAACCGCGCTCCCTGCCTCGACCGACACGTCCCCTGAGCTGATGCAGCTGAGACAAACCCATCTGGTCTGCCCTATCCACGATGAGCGTATTTGCAGTTGAAATATCGATGCCGGCTTCAACGATCGTCGTCGCGACCAGCACGTCCGCCCGGCGTTCCCAGAAATCGACCATGACCTGTTCGAGCTGACGCTCGCTCATCTGACCGTGCGCGACGAGGATCCTCGCCTCCGGGATGGCTTTGCTTACCTCCGAGGCGACCTTTTCGATGTCCTGCACGCGGTTGTGAACATAGAACACCTGCCCTTCCCTGGCTAACTCGCGGCGAATCGCCGCTCCGACCTGGGCCCGGTCGTATGGTCCCACGAAGGTCAACACCGGATGGCGTTCCTCCGGCGGCGTGGCAATGGTGGACATCTCACGAATGCCGGTGATCGCCATCTCTAGCGTTCGCGGAATCGGTGTCGCGGACATTGCGAGCACGTCCACATTCACACGCAGCTTCTTCAACTTTTCCTTGTGCTCGACGCCGAATCGCTGCTCCTCGTCGATGATCACGAGTCCCAAATCTTTAACTTTTACCTTGTCGGAAAGGAGACGGTGAGTGCCGATAACCACGTCCACGGTGCCTGCGGCGAGGCCGTCCAAGGTCGCCTGAATTTCCTTCTCACTTTGAAACCGGCTCATCGCCTCTACGGTCACGGGGAAGCCCGCGTAGCGATTCGCGAAAGTCGAATAGTGCTGCTGAACCAAAAGCGTCGTCGGCACCAGAACCAACACCTGCTTGTTGTCTTGGACGGCCTTGAAAGCAGCCCGGACAGCAATTTCTGTTTTGCCGTAGCCGACATCTCCCGAAATCAGCCGGTCCATCGGGACCTCTCGCTCCATGTCTCGCTTGACTTCTTCGATGGCGGATAGCTGATCTGGGGTCTCCACATAGCTGAATGCGTCCTCAAGCTCATGCTGCCAGGGCGTATCAGGAGCGAAGGCGTGTCCCCTAGTCGCCTGTCTTGCCGCATAGAGTTTGATCAGGCCTGCAGCGATCTGTTTGACCGCCTTCTTAGCCTTAGCCTTGCGCTTCTTCCAATCTGCGCCGCCCATCTTGTCCAGCTGAGGTGATTCGCCACCGACATATTTCGTGATCTGGTCGAGTTGATCCATCGGCACGAACAGCCTGTCGCCCGGTTGGCCTCGCTTGCTGGGGGCGTACTCGAGCACCAGGTATTCCCTGGTGGCACCACCAATCGTGCGAGCAGCCAGTTCGACAAAACGTCCAACACCATGTTGCTCGTGAACAAGCAGCTCCCCTGCCTTTAGGTCCTCTACAACGACCTGATTCTTCCGCCTGCTCGGCATCTTGCGTCGAGACTTGTCAACGGATCTTGTCTCGGTCATGTCGCCGCTGGCGTGCACTACAAGATTGACATCGGGCAATCTGAAGCCTCGATGCAACTGGCTGCAGAAAATCGTGACGATGTTCTTTTCAGGGGTTTCAGGCAACTCCTCGACGAGCTTTGAGCCCACCTCGTGCCCACTGAGCAGCTCAGATATCCTCGAACCGAGGCCCTTACCCTCGACGCTAAACAGCGTGGTCACACCCGAGCGAACCTCGTCGGCAATCGACTCGATCGCCTTGTCCACCTCGCCTCGCCAATTGGGCAACTCTTCGATTTCTAGGTGCTTTTCCGTCTCGGTTTCCTCGGCATCTGCGGCGAACGGGCTTAGCGTCCACCAGCCGAGGCCTCGGGAAAGAGCATGAGCGCGCACATCCACTAACTCCTGATATGCACTCGCAGAAAGATCGATCGGCGCCTTGCCACCATCTGCCGCCGCTGCCCAACCTGCATGTAAAAATTCCTGGCTTGTCCGAACCAGATCCTCTGCCCTAGTGCGAACCAGTTCCGGGTCGGCAACCAAGACGAGTGTGTCCTTAGGCACAACGTCCACGAGCAATTCGAGCTTGTCAACCAGCGCTGGGAGCAGAGACTCCATGCCCTCGGCCACCTGCCCCTCGGCAATCTTGCCGAGCATGTCGGAAAGCTCTGGCTGCGTCTCGATCAGATCCGCAGCGCGATTACGTACGTCATCAGTAATGAGCAGCTCGCGGCAAGGTGAAGCGACCACCTCGTCGATTGTTTCGTCGCTGGAGCGCTGATCGGCAACGGAGAAGAAAGTTATCGAGTCAATTTCGTCGCCGAAAAAATCGACACGAACCGGGTGCTCGAGAGTTGGCGGGAACACGTCGGCGATGCCACCACGAATCGCGAACTCGCCACGGCGCTCAACCAGATCGACGCGCGCATATGAGGCGTTAACCAGGTCTTGGGCCAATTGATCCAGAGGATATTCCTGACCAACTTCGAACTTAACCGGAGAGATAGCGCCCAACCCGCTGACCTGGGGTTGCAGCATTGCGCGCACGGGCGCAACGACCACCTTCGGGACAGGCATCTCGTCGTTGCCGCAAAGCCGACGTAGCACCGCCAGGCGCTTACCCACGGTGTCCGAGCGTGGGCTGAGACGCTCGTGCGGCAAGGTTTCCCAAGCCGGGTAATAGCAAACATTATCCTCACCCAACAGCGAAGAGAGCTCGCCAGCCTGCTGCTCGGCCTCGCGGAACGTGGAAGTCACGTAAAGAATAGTTCTATCAGTGTGTTCGTTCAGGGCGGTCGCTAAAACGGAACGCGCAGGGCGAACGCAAGTGAAATCGAGTGCAGGAACACCCGCCCTAGCATCCTCCAGGCAGGACGAAACGCTGCGGTGCGCGCAAAAAGATTTGATTAACCCACTAAGCCTGAGAGCAGAAGACACGAACCCAGTTTAAAACACGAGGCCAACAGGCCTAACTGTTGAACCTGTTCTGGGCCTGGGCCAGCCCATCGTTGATGATCGTCTCGCATGCGTCGGCCGCCAGCGCGATCTGAATTTCTAGCTCGGTTCGTTCCCTAGCGGCGAACTTTCCGAGAACGTAGTCTGCACCGGGCATTCGCCCAGGTGGACGACCGATGCCGAACCGGACACGGTAGAAGTCTCCGGTTGAAAGATGAGCACGAACGGACTTAAGCCCATTGTGGCCGTTGTCGGAACCACCCGACTTCATCTTGAGCCTACCAAGATCCAAGTCGAGCTCGTCGTGAACAACGATCACATGGTCTGCCGAAATGTTGTTAAACCTAGCCAGCGAGCCCACGGCCTGACCGGACTCGTTCATGTATGTGAGTGGTTTAACTATAAGTAGGCTTTCGCCTGGAATAACGCCGAGGCCGCTGGGGGAAATAACCGTCTTAGCGACCTCAGCGCGAGAGTTCCTGGCCGCCGTGAAGCTCGCCCGAGCACGTCGGGCAAGCTCATCGGCGACCATGAAGCCAACATTGTGCCTGGTCGAATCGTACCTCGGGCCGGGGTTACCCAGCCCAGCAATCAACCAGGTCATGATGCATAGCTCCTTAAGGAAATTACTCTTCGTCAGCGGACTCTTCGGCCTCGGCTTCTGCCTCAGCCTCTTCGCCCTCTTCCTCAGCCGAGGTCTCGGGAACTGCGTCCGGAACGCTGATCGAAACGACCAGAGTCTCGGGATCCTCTTCAAGCTGAACGCCTTCAGGCAGCTCGATGTCGCCCGCGACAACCTGGTTATCCAGGTTGAAGCCAGCAACGGAGATCTCGACGTCGCGAGGAATGTTGGTTGCCTCGGCGCTAACGGTCAGCTCGCCGCGCTCGGTGTTAACAACCAGCGAAACGTCTTCCAGCTTGTCCTCGTCAACGATGATGATCGGAATTTCGACGGTGACGCGCTCGCCACGCTTAACCATAATCAGGTCTACGTGCTCGATTTCGTACGTAACCGGGTGACGCTGAATCTGACGCGGCAGAGCCAGCTGCTGCTCGCCATCTTCCAAGTTGAGGGTAAGCAGCGCGTTCGAGTTACGCAGAGCCAGCATGGTCTGGTGACCAGGCAGGGCTACGTGAACCGGATCAGAGCCGTGGCCGTACATAACGGCAGGAATCTTGTTTTCGCGACGGATACGACGCGCGGCACCCTTACCGAACTCGGTGCGAGTTTCGGCGTCGAGAAGAATTTCGTTAGCCATAGTTTCTCCTAAATAAGAATTTTCAGATGGGAGAAGCTGGAAGCCACAGTCATCGTGGCAAGATAAGATATCCGCCAGTCGATAACGGGCGGCAAAGCCCCTCGCCAAGCAATAGGAAACGATAGCGTGCGAAAGCCGAGGCAACCAAATCTGGCGCCTCGGCTTTCATGTTTAGTTCTAGTTCTTAGCGAATTCCATCCGGGAAGAGAGATGCCACCGAGCCGTCCTCGAAAACTTGGTGGATCGCCTTAGCGATCAGCGGTGCGATGGACAGAACAGTCAGGTTCGGGATATCGATGTCCTTGCGGATTGGCAGGGTGTTGCTGAAGATGATCTCGTCAAAACCCGCCTCGCGAAGGCGCTGCGGAGCAGGATCGGAAAGAACAGCGTGCGTCGAAGCACAGAGCACCTTCGCAGCACCGTGCTCGCGAAGCGCCTGAGCCGCCTGGCAGATAGTTCCGGCGGTGTCTACCATGTCGTCGACTATCAGACATGTGCGTCCCTCAACCCGGCCGACGACCTCGTGCACCTTGACCTGGTTAGCAACGGTGGGATCGTGACGCTTGTGGATGATGGCCAGCGGCGCGTGCAACCGATCGCTCCACTGATCGGCAAGACGCACACGGCCCGCGTCCGGGCTGACGATCGTCATGTTTTCGGTCTCGTAGTTCTCGGCAACGTAATCGGCCAGAACCGGCATCGCGGTCAGGTGGTCCAGCGGACCGTTGAAGAAGCCCTGAATCTGCGCAGTGTGCAAGTCGACGCTCATGATTCGGTCTGCACCAGCAGCCCAATAAAGGTCTGCAACGAGACGAGCAGAAATTGGTTCGCGACCTAGGTGCTTCTTATCTTGACGGGCGTAGGGATAGAACGGCGCAACCACGGTGATCCTCTTGGCAGATGCGCGCTTCAGCGCGTCCACCATGATCAACTGCTCCATCAGCCATTCGTTAATCGGCGCCTGATGAGACTGGATGACGAACGCGTCAGAGCCGCGAACCGACTCTTCGTAGCGCACGTAGATCTCAGAATTTGCGTATGTAATCAACCTAGAGGGCGTCAGCTCCACGCCCATCTCTTTTGCAATCTCTTCAGCTAACCCAGGATTCGATCGCCCCGAAAAAAGCATTAGATGCTTTTTCGTCGGTTTCTTTACTCCGGTCACGCCATGCTCCCTAATGTTCAAATTCCCCGGCAACGAAGCCGCTCTAAGCAGTCACTATTTTGGGTCTTCAACCCAGTGAGTGCCAACTTTTAATCTGCTTTTTCAGTTTTCGTCGATTTTTCTGCAGCTTTTGCTGCCTTACTTCCCGGCCTAGTGCGAGGCACCCAGCCTTCGGAGACGTGTTCCCTAGAGCGGGCAATGCCCAAAGCACCGGCGGGAATGTCATTGGTCACCGCTGATCCGGCTGCTACGAAAGCGCCGTCCCCGACGGTTACGGGGGCGACCAGCACCGAATTGGAGCCGATGAATACCTCATCTCCCAGGGTAGTCTTCGACTTGTTGAAGCCGTCGTAATTGGCAAAAATCGTTCCAGCTCCAATATTTACGCCAGAACCAATGTTGGCGTCTCCGCAGTAAGTAAGGTGCGGAACCTTGGAGCCTTCGCCAATGTGCGCGTTTTTGGTCTCGACGAACGAGCCGATCTTGCCACCGTTACCCAGGGTGGTGCCTGGACGCAGCCTACTGAATGGGCCGACCTCACAGTTTTCGCCAATCACAGCCAACTCGCCGTGTGTACGAATGACGTGCGAGCCTTTACCAATCTCTACGTCGCGCAGGGTGGTGTCTGGGCCGACAACTGCATCGGATTCAATCTTGGTAGCGCCAAGCAACTGAGTGTTCGGCAAAATCGTGACGTCCTCAGACAGCTCCACGTCAGTCTCGATCCAGGTGGTCAACGGATCGACGATTGTGACGCCCTCGCGCATCCAGCGCTCACAGATTCGTCGGTTTACCTCTGCGTTCATGGCCGCGAGTTGCACGCGGTCGTTCACGCCCTCGGTCTGCCAGACATCGTCGGTGACCAGCGCACCAACACGCTTGCCCTGACTGCGCGCGTAACCGATGACATCGGTTAGGTACAGCTCTCCTTGAGCGTTGTCTGCCTTCAAAGAGCCGAGACCGTCGCGCAGCGTCACTGCATCGAAAACGTAGATACCGGAGTTGATCTCGTCGATCTTCAGCTCTTCCTCGGTGGCGTCCTTGTGCTCGACAATCTTCGCCACCTCTTCGCCAACGCGAACTACCCTGCCGTAGCCGGTTGGGTTAGGAACGCGCGCGGTCAACACGGTGACAGCGTTGTGCTGGGCACGGTGGGCGTCGACGAGGTCGGAAAGCGTGTCGGAATCGAGCATCGGAACATCGCCATAGGTGACGATGATCTCGCCGGTTGCGTCGCCCAAGCTAGTGATGCCACATTGCACCGCGCCACCCGTGCCGTTTCGCTCGGGCTGCAACGCAACTTCGACGTCAGGCCAGTCTTTCGACAGGATTTCTTCCACCTGCTCGCGGAGGTGACCGACCACGACCACCAGGTGCTGAGGAGACAGCGCCTTCGCCGCGGAAACCGCGTAACTGAGCATCGGTCGGCCGGCAACCTCGTGAAGAAGCTTAGATTTTGCTGATTTCATCCGAGTGCCACCGCCGGCAGCCAAGACGATAACCGCTGAAACCTGGTGATCTTGCATTCGTTCTCCCCTGTTAGGCGTATACCTTTCAGTATTTTAGCTACCTGCACCGACAACAAAACCCGACAGCAGCAAATAGAGAGAATAAAGTAGTCAAAAGAATCTAGACATGAAGAGTTCCCCGGGCAGGAATCGAACCTGCGTCGCTAAATCCTGATTCAAAGTCAGGCGGGCCCTACCAGCAGACCAACCGGGGAATGCTTAGTGAACTATACGGCATATTAGTTAGATCGACCAATACGAAGTTGTGCCAAACTAGATGTCATGCCTGTAAGTGAGCCAAGCCGTGCCCGACGAATTAAGAAGCGAATGACCAGCGCGCAGCGCCGTGAACAGCTGATCGGCATCGCGCGAGGCGTGTTTGCGCAAAACGGCCTAGACGGAACCTCCGTCGAGGAAATCGCGGCCGCGGCAAACGTCAGCAAGCCCGTGGTTTACGAGCACTTCGGCGGCAAAGAAGGTCTTTACGCCGTTGTAGTCGACCGTGAAGTGCAACGTTTAGAAAACGCCATTCACAGCGCATTAGCCGAGGCAACAACCTACCGAGACACCATCGAAAAGGGCGCTCTGGCATTGCTGAGCTACATCGACGAACACACCGACGGCTTTAGGATCATCAACCGAGATTCGTTAGTCGCAGGAAACCACGGAGGCTTTGCGTCGATCCTCAACGACATCGTGGTCAGGGTCGAAGACTTGCTGATCGAACCGCTAGCCAGACACGGATACGACGAGCGACTCGGCCCCGTTTTCGCCCAGGGATTGGTCGGCCTGGTCGCGATGGCAGGCCAGCGCAGGCTAGAAGATCGCAGCTTGTCCAGGGAGGACCTTGCCAGGCAAGTGACGAACCTGGCCTGGAACGGACTCGCCAACCTGGAGAAAAACGACCTAGCTAAGCCAGATCAATCAGAAGCCGGCGAAGAAGACTGACCAGCTGTTCGCGCTCGGTCTCATCGAGAGTGGCCAGCATCTTCGACTCGAGTCTGGTCAGTTCTCGGATAGAGGCGTCGGCTAGGCGCATCCCCTCTTCGCTTAGCTGCACGTAGACCGTCCTTTTGTCCTGGCCCTTGGTTCGCACGACCAAGCCGCGTTCGCTAAGCCGGGTTATTCGATTAGTCATCGTTCCGCTGGTGACGTAAGTGGCGCTGACCAATTGTCCGGCCGTCATTCGATACGGCTCGCCTGCTCTTCTGAGCGCCGCCAACACGTCAAATTCCCACATCCCTAAGTCGTTAGACGCAAAGATCTTTCCACGCTCGTCCGCCAGCAGTTGACCTAACCTGGTGATTCTGGACCAGACATGCATCGCAGACGCGTCTGAACTCGGCAGTTGCTCATGCCAAGCGGCGACGATTTCGTCTACCTCATCGGATTCGGGTTTCAACCGTTCACCTACTCGCCGTCAGTGTTACTTCTTACGCTCGGCACTGCGGGGCCGCTGACGGCCAGCGCCGATGCCACGCCCATGCAGGAGCCCACGGCCGCCCCTACCTTCCTGGCCGCCCTACGGTCTTTAACCAGAAAAACACAGGTCGGGCCGGACCCGGAAACTAATCCGGACAATGCACCAGCCTCGATACCAGCCTTCAAAATATTTTTCAGATCGGGACGCATGCTCAACGCCGCCGGCTGCAAATCGTTTCTCAGCAACCCGGCTACGGCGTCCACATCAGGGCGTTTAAGCGCCTCGACAAGATCGTCGGGAGAACTCACGTCGCCGTTAGCTCCCATCGCGTCGAAAGTCTCAAAAACGCGTGGCGTGGACAGCCCCTGCCTGTTGGTGGCCAGGACCCAATTGAGTTTCCCAGAATGTGGCAGCTGCGTCAGCTCCTCTCCCCGCCCGAAGCCCAGCGCTGTGCCACCGGAAAGCATGAAAGGCACGTCCGAACCTAGTTCGAGGGCTAAGGCATGGAGTTGCTCGTCGCTGAGATCCAAGCCCCACAGTTTATTGCATGCCAGGAGAACACCAGCGGCGTTTCCGGAGCCTCCCGCCATTCCACCAGCGACCGGAATTTTCTTCGTAATTTCGATGTGCACGCCCATGTCAGGGCTGCCGTGGCGCAGCCGAAGCAGTTTTGCTGCCTTAACTGCTAAATTTTTGTCGCCCAACGGCAGGTTTTCTGACTCGGAACCCGGCATCGTCAAAGTGATGTCAGCTGCCTGCCTGACACTGATCTTGTCGTATAAATCAACCGCCTGGAACACCGTCGCTAGCTCGTGGAAACCGTCCCTGCGTCTGGGTCCGACGCCAAGGCACAGGTTGATCTTCGCCGGCATTCTTACCGTGCAGTTAGTCACCCTCATTATTAGCTCCGATCTGTTCGGCCAACGCAGCGAAGTCTTGCACACGCAATGCCTCACCACGAGCGGTTTCGGGGATACCAGCAGCTTGCAACGTCTCGGCCGCTCGCGCAGAAGAACCGAAGAACTTGTTTAGGCTCGAGCGCAACATTTTCCTTCTCTGGTTGAAAGCTGCGTCCACTAGGGCAAAGACCTGCTTTCTTTCTGCGGTTGTTGCCGGGGGTTCGCGACGAGTCAACCGAACCAGACCCGAGTCGACGTTCGGCACCGGCCAAAACACCTTGGGCGGCACCAGACCGGCCAGTTCGGCGTCGCAGTACCAGGCGAGTTTCACACTTGGCACGCCGTAGATCTTTGAGCCGGGCTCGGCGACCAGGCGATTCGCGACTTCAAGCTGCACCATCACCAAGCCGCGATCCCAGCTAGGAAAGCGCTCCAGAAGCGTCAGTAAAACGGGAACCGAGACGTTATAGGGCAAGTTGGCAACCACAGCCGTAGGCTCGGGTCCGGGCAATTCGGTAACGTCCAGCGCGTCGGAGGTGACCACGCGAAGACGATCTTTCGCGTCCGGCTGCAGGCGCTCGACCGTTGCAGGCAGCAGACCAGCCAACCGCTCATCGATCTCGATGGCTGTTACTTGAGCGCCGGTGCTAAGCAAACCTAGTGTCAGGGACCCCAGCCCGGGGCCGACCTCAAGGACGACGTCGTCTGGCCCGATCTGCGCCTTGCGCACAATCCTGCGAACGGTATTAGCATCCGTGACGAAGTTCTGGCCGCGCTGCTTAGTTGGCCTCAGATCGATGCTCGCTGCCAGCTCGCGCACCAGTTTCGGGTCTAGAAGTTCGCTCATGCTTAATCCTGTTCGATTCCGATTCCCCACTCGCCGCCGTACGCCTCGACCGTGTTTGCGGTCAGCTGGGCGCAGGCCTGAGCTTCGTCCAGCCCCTTTGCTTGAGCCACGAAGCGCAGTGTGTGAGGCACCAAATAGGAAGCGTTCTTCCTGCCCCGCTCAGGCACCGGCGTGAGAAATGGCGCATCGGTTTCTACCATTATTCGATTATTCGGGGTAAGAAGCAGAGATTCATAAATGTGCTTGTTAGCGGGATACGTGACGTTGCCACTGAAACTCAGATAGGCCCCGGCCGCGAGCGCGCGTTTGGCAAATTCCGGGTCGCCGGTGAAGCAGTGGAAGATCGTGCGTTCGGGCCAGCCGACCTCGTCGAGGATGTCAGCTACGTCCACCAACGCGTCCCCGAACTTCCTAGCCTTGCGGCTCTCGGCTCGTCTAGCGTGGATGGCAAGCGCCAGAGAATGTTTTTTAGCGATCGCGATGTGCCTGCGGAAGTTATCCTTCTGCCGTTCGATGGCCTCCGAACCACCATCGAGCGTGGGATCCGTGCGGAAATAGTCCAAGCCCGTCTCGCCTACCGCACGCACGTGCTGGCCCGCCCCCGCTAAAGAATCGATGGTCGAGATCGAATTCTCGTAGTCCTCGTCGCTCAAACCAGGAGCGTCGTTTGGATGAATGGCGACTGCAGCGACAGCCTGCGGATGAGTCGAGGCGAAGCGGACCGCCCACTGCGAGCTATCCACATCGCAGCCAATCTGAACGATCCGATGGACGTTGACCTCAGCCGCAGCCCCTAAAGCGTCGACTGGGCGTAGCATGGAATATTCCTGAGTAGTGTCCAAGTGGGTGTGGGCGTCAATCAGCTCACCCGCAAGTGGAGCCGGCAGCTCCGGCAGCTCGAGCCTCTCTAGGGTCTTAGAGATTTCGCTCACTTAATTATCCTCTTTCTTAGCCGCCAAAGCGGCATCATATAGGCTCTTTCGACGCACGCCTGTTCTCCGCGCCACCTCGGTCACCGCGAAGCTGAGCTTATCGCCCCGCTCGACTAGCTCCATGACCTGTGCGAGTGCCGCTTCGGCATCCGGCGCCTTTTGCTGCGCACCGTGAACCACGATCGTGATTTCGCCCCGCACGTCTGCCTTTGCCCATTCGGCAAGCTCTTCGAGATTGCCCCGCTTGACTTCCTCGTAGGTCTTAGTGAGCTCCCGACAAACTGCAGCCTGCCGATCCGGCCCGAACGCATCGCGCATGTCGGCCAAAAAATCCGCCAGCCGGTGCACCGCTTCGAAAAAAATGAGCGTGCGCTGTTCATCCACCAGCTCGGAGAGTTTCCGACGCCTCTCCCCCGGTTTGCGCGGCAGAAAGCCCTCAAAACAGAATCTATCGCTGGGCAAACCGCTCAACGCAAGTGCTGTGAGCACCGCGGATGGGCCAGGAACCGCTGTAACACGAATCTCTTCCTCGATCGCAGCGTTTACCAGTCGATAACCGGGGTCGCTGACCACAGGCATGCCCGCGTCTGTAATCAGCACCAGGCGTTTGCCCTGCCTGAGATCTCCCAAAAGCCCTGGGATTCTCTCGCGCTCATTACCCTCAAAACAGCTGATCAAAGGAGCATCGACGTGCAAATCCAAACGAGAAAATAGCCGCTGGGCGCGCCTGGTGTCCTCCGCGACGATCACATCGGCCTCACCGAGTGCCCTAAGCAGAGCAGGTGAGGCGTCGGCATCATCGCCAATTGGGGTGGCAGCGAGGACAAGGACGCCGGGAGAATTATCACTCATAACTTTCAGGATACGTTGCATACGGGTTGTGCCCCGAGAAAAATCGCTTATTGCGCCTAGACAGGCCTGCGGAAAGACCGATTGTCCTCACTTAACCTAGACTGACCGGGTGGAGAAAAAATCGACACTGGCAGCGCTCGAAGAGTCGCTAGTCTTAGGAAAAGACCGAGCGCTCAGCTGGATTCTGACGGACCTAGTCGCCGCATTGTGTTTCATCATGCGCCTGGTTAGCCTCTCCAGGCCTTCGAACTTAATGTTCGACGAAACCTATTACGCCAAAGACGCGTGGACTTTGCTTCAGCGCGGCGCGGAGATGAGTTGGCCTGAAGACGCCAACTCACAGGTCGTGTCTGGCAACGTCGACATCTTCACTAACGACCCGAGTTTCATCGTTCACCCACAGCTTGGCAAATGGCTGATCGCCGCCGGCGAGCAAATCTTCGGCATGAATTCATTCGGATGGCGAATCAGCGCGTTGGTTTTCGGCACGATCATGGTGGTCGCGGTTATTCGACTAGCCCGCAGGCTCTCCCGCTCCACCCTGATTGGTTTGATCGCTGGGCTGCTGCTCACCTTCGACGGTCTGCACTTCGTCATGAGTCGAATCGCGCTGCTCGACATTTTCGAGGCGACTTTTACCGTTCTCGCGGTGGCCTGCGTGGCCGCAGATCGCGACTGGTTCCAACTCAGGTTGGCGACGTACCTGCGTCAGAAGGGGGCGGTGAACCTTAACGGAAAGTTTGGTCCGCTGATTTTCTGGCGGCCCTGGCGCCTAGCTGCCGGGCTGATGTTCGGCGCGGCTATCGCCTGCAAGTGGAACGCTGTCTACGTGTTGGCTGCGATGGGGCTGCTATCGGTCGCATTCGATTTTTCTTCTAGAAAGCTAGCGGGAGCGCGGGCCGAGGCGTCGAAGGCGTTGCTGATCGACGCTCCGATCGCATTCGTGAAAATGGTGGTAGTGTCGGCCATCGTTTATATCGCGTCCTGGGCTTCATGGTTGATGACTGACATCGGCTGGGGACGAGACTGGGGCGCCAAGAATCCCGACGATCCACTAGTCAGAGCGCTGGGCGCGCCGCTGGCATCGCTTTGGCAATATCACAAGCAAATTTACGACTTCCACACCGGCGACTTCATGGCCGGCCAGACGCACACCTACGAAGCCCACCCCGCAACCTGGCCCGTTATGGGTCGAACCATCGGAATCGACGCCGTCAACGGGATTAAGCCCGGCACGGACGGTTGTGAGGCTGACGTGGGCAGCACATGCCTGAGGGTTATCTCCGGAATGGGCACCCCCGTGCTCTGGTGGGTCGGGCTAGCGGCGATAATCGCCGGCCTGGTCTTCTGGCTAGCCGGACGAGATTGGCGCTTCGCAATTGTCGTCCTCGGTTGGGCCGTGCCCTGGCTGGCCTGGTTCCCCAACGCCGATCGCCCACTTTTCTTCTTCTACGCGATCATGATGGTGCCATTCACCTGCATCGCGCTGGCGCTCGTCGCGGGCAAAATAATTGGCTCGCCTTCGGCAAAACGAAGGAAAGTTGGCACCTCGATAGTCTTCGGATTCATCATCCTGGTTATTTTGAATTTCTGGTTCATCTATCCCGTTTTGACCGATGAACTGATGACGCGGGATGCCTGGAGCCTGCGAATGTGGTTTAAGAGTTGGATTTAGCGAACTCTTGATAGTCCTAAGGACCGTGACAAGTCGTAACCACCGTCGCCGATTTTCGGGTGAAATGCGGGGAAAATCTTCCTGACTAGGTGAAACGTTTTTCTGTTGCAGAAAAATCTAATTACCGACCACAATTTGTCGTGGGCTCAATCTGGGCGTCCCCAACTGCGCTTTCTTCGATTTGCCGACACAAAATGTGGAGTTCCTATGAATGTGCCCTAAACTTTCGCGTCGGAAAGGTTAGAAAATGGCGATTTGGAAACTGCACAACAACGGAAAACTGCTGCCTGGCGCAGTAGTTCGCCCTGAGGAACGCCTCGGCTGGGGCAAAACAATCGGGCTAGGCGCCCAGCACGTGGTGGCGATGTTCGGAGCCACCTTCGTATTCCCGCTGCTAATGGGCTTGAACCCGCAGCTTGCCGTCATGATGAGTGGTGTCGCAACCCTCATCTTCCTACTGGTCGTCAAAAACCGCGTGCCCAGCTACCTGGGCAGCTCGGCTTCCTTCGTCGGCGTCGCAACCCTCATCTACCAGGGCGGAGGCAACCCGGCGCATGTTTCCGGATCGCTGTTCGCCGTCGGTCTGACGCTTTTCATCGTCGGCCTGATCATTCACTTCGCGGGTTCCCGACCAATTCACAGGCTGCTGCCCCCGGCCGTCACTGGCGCTGTTGTTATGCTCATCGGCTTCAATCTGGCACCCGTAGTCGCGGCGACCTATTGGCCACAGGATCAGTGGGTGGCTTTCACCGTGATGATCGTGGTAACCCTGCTTTCTGTCGGCGCCAGGGGCTTCATCGGCCGAATCGCCATCTTCCTGTCCTTGATCTTTGGCTACCTGCTCAGCTGGATCCTTGACGTCATAGCCGGCCCAGTGGCCTCTCAAGACGGCACCTCCCACCTGCGCGTCGATTGGACGCAGGTCCAGCAGGCTGACTGGATCGGCTTGCCCCCGGTAACAGACCTAGCCAACTGGACCTACGGCGCCACCGATAACGTCGTCGGCCTGCACATGCCGCAGTTCTCGATCGAGTTCATCCTCATCGCGCTTCCCGTCGTCATCGCGCTGATCGCCGAGAACACGGGGCACATCAAGGCCGTCGCCGAGATGACCGGCGAAGACCTGGACGACGTAATGGGCCGAGCAATCGCTGCCGACGGCCTAACCTCCATGCTGGCCACCACCGCAGGTGCCGGCCCCACGACCACCTACTCCGAAAACATCGGCGTAATGGCCGCAACCCGCGTCTATTCCACAGCCGCTTATGTCGTTGCCGCGATCGTCGCGATCCTCTTCGGCTTCAGCCCCAAGTTCGGCGCAGTAATTTCGGCCACTCCCGGCGGTGTGCTGGGCGGCATCTGCGTCGTGCTGTACGGCATGATCGGCCTGCTGGGCGCGAAGATTTGGAAGGAAAACCGCGTCGACTTCGGTAATCCGATCAACCTGGTTCCGCTTTCGGCTGGCATCATCATCGGCGTCGGCAACGTTTCGCTTAACTTCGGCGAGCACTTCACCCTAGGAGGCATCGCGCTAGGCACCATCGTGACCGTGATTGGCTACCACCTGGCCAGGGCGATCGCTCCCCGCGAGATGATTCGTCAGGCAGACGGCGCAGCCATCATCGTGGACGCCCCGGGCGCCTACAAGACCAGCAGCGTGAAGGCTGTTTCCCAGCAAAAGAACGACAAGTAAAGTTAATTTTTAACTCACCCGGTTAGTCGGTCCTCCGTCTAACCGGGTATTCTTTGCGTCATGACGATCGTTGCATTAGTCCGACATGGCCAAACCGATTGGAACGCCACCGGAAAGTTTCAAGGCTCATCCGACATTCCGCTAAATGAGTTGGGCCGAGAGCAGGCCCAGATCGCCGTCCCGTTCTTGCGAGAATTCGCGGAAAAGACGAACAAGGATTGGGACACGCTGCGTTTCTCTCCGCTGCAGCGGGCCAGAGAGACCGGCTACATCATCGCCGACGCCCTTGGCATCGAAGATCGCCGCGTGCTACCGAGCATGGTCGAGCGCGACTGGGGCTGGGCCGAGGGTCATACCCTCGAGGAGATCAACGCCGCGAACCCCGTACTGGCGGGGCTGCCGCAGCGCCAGGCCAGGGAGGGAATTCTCGGCGGCGAGCCGCGCCTACAGGTAATCAACAGGGGCGTTTACGCGTTGCGGTCGATGGCTACCATCGCACCGGATTCAAACATCGTGGTTGCCACCCACGGGTCCGTGCTGCGCTACACGGTCGAGCACCTGATCGCCGAGTCACTTGGCGAGGTGCCGAACCTCGGTGCTGTAGTCCTCAAGGTTGAGATTCGCGATGGCGTAATGTGCACCGAGCGAATCGCTCAGAACTTCTAGTAGATAGCCACCGACCCGCGGGGTCCTGGATGATGTCGATGTCCGTGTCGAAGATGCCGGACAGCACATCCGGCTTCATTACCTCCGCGGGCGGGCCGAACTTCACGATCTTGCCGCCCTTCATGGCGCAGATCCGGTCGGAGTAGGTGGCCGCGGAAATAACCGCGCCCAGCATGATGCCGATGATCGGCACAATTAGCGAAGAACGCAGCCGCACGCGACGCAGGAATCCGAAGAAAACCATCGTGCCGATGAAGGCGAAAATGATCGCAACTGTCATTCTGGCGACCATGGCCGGGCCGGGAAAAGAACGTAATTCACGGGGCCTCGACGTCGTTGCCCTTAGCGTCCTTTACCGCGACGGTTGCTTTATCGGTGTTTGCGGCGCTGCTATCCGCGCTAGGCGTGTTGGAAGTGCAGGCGCTGAGCATCATGGCTATTGCCGCAATCATGGCGACAATGCCAGCTAGTGGTTTACGCATATTGTCTTTCTGCCGGGCTCGTCCGCACAGACGAGCGAGGCGGATTAAACCAAAGCTTTGGCGCCCGGAGACACATTCGAAGAACAATTACAAAGGTCCCTGCGGGCAGACTTAACCTAGCGTGGCCTAAATAAAACCCAATATGCTATGTAGATTCGAGACAAACTCGTTACAAAAATAAAAGAGCGTTCAGCTTTGACAGCTACAACTAGCGAATCCTGAGCAGATTCTCAGACATTTGGCGCTCGTCCAGAACACCAACATGGCTCTGAGCAATGGTGCCGTCAGCTGCTATGAAGAAGTGTGCGGGCACACCAGACACCCCGTAGGCCTTGGACAGTTTCCCGTTCTCGTCAGCGGCGTGGCCAAAGCTAATGCCCATCCTGCTGACGAAGCCACGAACTGTATCTACGTCCTCGCCGACGTATATCGCCAGCACTCGCAAACCCGAGTCTTGAGCAGAATCCGACACCTTCTGCACGCTTTCTAGCTCTGCCTTACAACCGGAGCACCAGGTAGTCTGAAAAACTAACCAGACCGGCTCACCTTGATAATCACTCAGTTTGAAGGTGCTGCCGTCGATAAGTGTTGCCGTGAAATCTGGGGCAGGCTTGCCGACCTCTGCAACGCCCGGCACCTGAGTCTCCACAGACTGAGCGGATTCCTTAGAGGCCGAATTTGTCAACGCAAACGCGATAATCGCCACCAGCGCGACCAAAAGAACGATGGAGACCGTCGCGATCTTGCTGTTTCGTAGTTTGGCGCGCCAGAGGGGTTCGTCGGCTGGATTCGTTTCACTCATCAGGCTTTCGAGTCTAGCAAGGCTCCCCTAAGACGGAAATCGCCTGAGTCTCATACGGGTAACAGCATGGAGGCAAATTTCTGCAGCACACCAAAGACCATGAGAAGCCCTACGCAGATAAGCAAAGCTCCGCTGATCAAAGAGATGGCGACAGAATGAGTCTTAAACCAACCAAATCTGTCGATCACGTTTACGGCACCCACCGCCACAAGGACAATGGGCACTCCGAGCCCCAGACAGTAGGCGATCATCAGCGCCAGCCCGCTCAGCATCGTCTCGGAGGTGGTTGCAAGCGCGATTATCCCGCCCAGCACGGGCCCGACGCAGGGCGTCCATCCGGCGCCGAATACGATGCCCAACAATGCCGCGCGCCCGATGCCGGGCTTGCCCTTGCGCATGGGAGCGCGAACCACCCTATCGAGAAACGGGATGTTGATTAATCTAGCGACGTGCAACCCCATAAGTATGAGGATCGCACCGCCTAATATCCGCAGCACGGTCGAATACTGCCCGAGCACGTTGCCTATCGCACCTATTCCGGCCCACAAACCGATGAAGACGAGGCTGAAGCCGCCAACGAAACCGAGCGAATTTACCACGGCGTTACGGGTGGGGATCTTGTCGTCGGCCACCCCAACCAGCTGCCCGACGAATGCGGGCACGACTGGCAGGAAGCACGGCGACACGAATGAGACGAATCCGGCAAAAAGCGCCAGAGGAAGCGTCACGTTCATGTTAGGACTAGCGCCCGAATAGGCGGCTAGAGCCTGCAGGCTCGCAGATCAGTAACGATGATGGCGCGTGCGCCGAGATCGTAGAGATCGTCCATCAGCTTCTGAGTCTTCGCAGAAGGAACCATGGAGCGCACCGCGACCCAGCCGTCCTTGCTCAGCGGGGAAATGGTCGGTGCCTCGAGACCAGGGGTCAGCTTGATTGCGTCGTCTAGGAGGCCCTCCGGAATGTCGTAATCCATCAGCGCGTAATCGCGAGCGACGAGCACGCCGGAAATTCGCTGCATCAGGTGCTCGAAGAAACCGTTGGCAGAATCAAGCTTTGAGTCAGAGGGCTTGATCAGGATGGCTTCGCTGAACAGAATCGGCTCACCAAAAACATGCAGACCCGCTTTGCGCAAGGTTGTGCCGGTCTCGACGACGTCAGCGATCGCGTCGGCGACACCGAGCTGAATGGAGCTTTCGACTGCCCCGTCTAGGTGAATCAACCTGGCGGAGATACCCTTTTCTTCGAGGAACTTCTCCAGCAGACCGGGATAACTGGTGGCAATCCTTTTGCCATCGAGATCGGGGATGTCCATATCTGCGACAGGGCCAGCAAACCTGAATTTGCTGAGTCCGAAGCCAAGCTGCATGATTTCTTCGGCGTTCGCGCCCGAATCGATCAGCATGTCCCGCCCGGTAATGCCCAGGTCTAGCGTGCCCTCGCCTACGTAGACCGCGATATCGCGTGGGCGCAAGTAGTAAAATTCCACGCCTTCTTCGACGCACCTAAGAACGAGTTCTTTGGAGTCGCTGCGCTGCGGGTAGCCCGCCTCTTTAAAAAGAGTCGCTGCGGCGCCTGACAACGCTCCCTTGTTGGGGACGGCGATTTTAATCAATTTTTTGCTCATACTCTCTCTCGTCGTAGCGCAGTGACTTAACTAAAAAGTTAGAGGTACTTATACATATCTTCGAGGCTGATACCAAGCTTAATCATCATGGTCTGCAAGTGATAGATCAGCTGGCTGATTTCCTCGGCAGCGGCCTCTTTGCCCTCGTACTCGCTAGCCATCCAAACTTCCGCGGCCTCTTCGACAATTTTTTTGCCAATCGCGTGGACGCCAGCGTCGAGCCTAGCTACTGTGCCAGAACCTTCGGGACGAGTTTTCGCGGTGTTGGTTAGTTCTTCAAACAGCTCTTCGAAACTTTTATTCACATCGACAGCCTAGACCAAGGTTGATGATCTAGAAATGTCGGTGACACACCATAAGATTGATTTGAAGCAATCAAGGAGACCGAATGACCAACCCCCAGCAGGGTGATAGAGCCAAGATAAACGGCAAGGCCACGAATAAAGACGAGTCCAGGCAGGCCAGCGAATACGAACGCAGCGGCAATGCCTCGACGTCACGGCCCGACTCCCCCTTAGAGTCACCGCGCCCGTGGCACACCGAGGGCCTGCCGAAAAACGACAAGAAGAAACCCAAGCGCTGGATCTTCTGGGTCTGTGCCGCAGCCTTGTTTGCGCTCATCTGGGGAATATTTAGCTGGCAGGACGCGCGCAACGCTCCTCCGTCGATCGCCTACACGGAATTTAGCGCCCAAGTAAAAGCCGGCAACGTCAAGGAAATCTACGCAAAAGGCGACACCATCCAGGGCGAGCTGAAGGCTGCCCGGCCGATCCCGAACGAGGACGGCAGCAAGTCGGACAGGGAATATGCCAAGTTCACCACCGAGCGGCCGACCTTCGCTAAGGACGATCCGCTCGCCAAGCTTGCTGCCAGCGACGGAATCGTCAAGGCAACCCCAGTCATAGATCAGCGCGGTCCGATCGTTAACTTCGTCGGCACCATGCTTATGTGGGGCATCCTGATCGGAATTGCGATCTGGTTCTTCCGCAGGATGAATCGCACAGGTCCGTTCGGCATGGGCCGCGAGGTCAAGCCCATCGAGCAGAGCAACGTTAGGGTCAATTTTGACGACGTGGCCGGCATCGACGAGGTCGAGGCCCAGGTCGGCGAAATCGTCGATTTCTTAAAGAACCCGTCTAAGTACGCCAAGCTGGGCGCGCGGGCACCTAAGGGCGTGCTGCTCGAAGGCGCGCCCGGCACTGGTAAAACACTGCTTGCTCGCGCAACAGCTGGCGAGGCCGAGGTGCCTTTCTTCAGCGCGTCGGCCAGCGAATTCATCGAGATGATCGTCGGTGTCGGCGCACAGCGCGTCCGTCAGCTCTTCGAAGAGGCCCGCAAAGTTGCGCCCGCGATCATCTTCATCGACGAAATCGACGCGATCGGCCGCAGCCGCGGTTCGGCCCGTGTGTCCGGCGGGAACGACGAGCGCGAGCAGACTCTTAACCAGATCCTCACGGAGATGGATGGCTTCGACGGCACGGAGGGCGTCATCGTCATCGGTGCGACAAACCGGGCGGACGTCTTAGATAATGCGCTGACCAGGCCGGGACGCTTCGACCGGGTCATCACCGTGAACGCACCGGACATGGGTGGTCGAGAGCAGATCCTCAAGGTCCACACCCGTAAGATTCCGCTTGCCGACGACGTGGATCTGCATCGCATCGCATCCGTAACGCCTGGAGCCACCGGCGCGGACCTAGCCAACCTTGCTAACGAGGCAGCCCTGCAGGCGGCTCGCCGCGAGGACGAGTCGGTGCGGCACACCGATTTCATGAATGCGCTAGAACAGATCCAGCTGGGCGTAGAGCGCAACGTTGTAATCCCCGAGGAGGAGCGCCGTCGCACCGCCTACCACGAATCCGGGCACGCGCTTCTCGGCATGTTGCGCAAGGGTGCAGACCCGGTGCGTAAGGTCTCGATCATCCCTAGAGGTCAGGCTTTGGGCGTCACGCTTTCCACCCCGGACGCTGACCGCTACGGCTACGACGAAGACTACCTGCGCGGGCGAATCATCGGCGCGCTCGGCGGCATGGCCGCAGAGAACGCTATCTACGGCGTGGTCACCACCGGCGCTGAATCCGATCTGCGACAGGCAACCGCCATCGCCCGTCAGATGGTCGGCAAGTGGGGCATGAGTGAAAAGGTCGGCCCCATGACAGTGTTAATCGATGACGCAGATCCCCGCACTATCGGAATCTCTGATGTTACGCTTCGCACGGTCGACGAAGAGGTCCGCAGGATTATCGCGGAATGCCAGGAGCAGGCGGTCCGGATGCTTGAGGATCACCGCGATCAGCTTTGCGCTATCGCGGAGGAGCTCATGGTCAAGGAGACCCTAAACGAGGAAGAGGTCTACGCAGTGGCGGGCATCGAGCGTCCCGGTAACCGTCCGGCCCGAGCGGAGGATTCCGCACAGTAGGCAGCCCTAGTCCCAACGGACACCCAGCAGGGCGTCGACCGCGTCAGCGACCTTGGCTGGGGCCTGGGTGTCTTCTCCGTCACCAGCTAAAACAGCGGACGTCCACTCGTCGATTACGCGGAGCGCCTTAGGCGTGTCCAAGTTGTTGCGAACCGCCTTACGGAGTTCCTGGATGACTGGCTTGGCCGCGGTGCCCTTACCTGCGCAGAAAGCGGCCTTCCAGGCGTCGGCTCTGCGATTTGCCGCTTCCATGTCGCTGGCGAACCACTCCCAGTCGCTCTGGTAGTGGTGGTTGAGTAGGGCCAGACGGATGGCCATCGGGTCCTCTCCCCTAGCGCGCAGCCTGGAGACCAGTTCCAGATTACCCTTCGACTTGCTCATTTTTTCTCCGTCGAGGCCGACCATCCCGGCGTAGACGAAGTCGTGAGCGAAATCCTCTCCGCTAACAGCGAGCGACTGCGCATTGCACATCTCGTGGTGTGGGAAGATCAGGTCGCTACCGCCGCCCTGAACGCACAGATTGGCGCCTAATCGGTTGAGCGCGATCGCAGTGCACTCGATGTGCCACCCCGGCCTGCCCTTACCAAGCGAGGATTCCCAGCTGGGCTCGCCCGGCCTCTCCAGTCGCCAGACTAGAGCGTCGAGGGGGTCTTCCTTGCCCGGGCGTTCTGGATCTCCGCCGTGCTCGGCGAATTCGGGTAGCATCTGGGCGCGATTCAAATGGCTGATTTTGCCGAATCCTGGAACTTTAGAACAACGGAAATACCAGTCCGGGTATTCGTCGTCTAACTGATAGACCAAACCCTTCTCTTTGAGGTTGAGGACCATCTCCTCAACCTCGTCCATGATCTCCGAAACCGGAACAAGGTGGTCTGGCGGCAGGACCCTCAAGGCCTCCATGTCCGTGCTGAAAAGCTGCATCTGATCGGTCGCGAGTTCTAGCCAGTCTTGGCCGGTGGCGTCCGCACGCTCAAGCAGCGGGTCGTCAACGTCCGTGATGTTCTGCACGTATTTGACGTCAAGGCCGGCATCGCGCCAGGCGCGATTCATTGTGTCGAAAGTCAGGTAGGTGAACGCGTGGCCCAGGTGGGTTGCGTCGTATGGGGTGATTCCACACACGTAGAGCTTGGCGGTGCCGGTTTCAGGGCCGACATTCTTAATCTTCAAGGATCTAGCGTCGAACGCGCTGACCCTCTCGGGGATCTGCTCGCAATCGATTAGGGGAACTTTTGGGGCAGGCCATGAGTGCATGTATTCAACCTATCTGATCGTAAAAACTTAGATTTCGGTCATGCGCCTGAAGCCGTTGGCGCTCGGGCAGACGTGGCCTCTAGCAGTCAGCGGCTGGCCACAAAACGGGCATACTTGCGTGTTCAGATCAACTATCTTCCTGACTCTGGCAGCAAATTCTCTTGCCTGCCTGAGCGTGATGAATGCCTGCAGCACACAGGCCGCGCCGTGGTTTGCGTCGTCGAAGTGGCCGTATTCGAATAGCTCAACATGTAGGTATTGGTTGTCAGGTTGCCAGCTAATTGCCATCGTTCCTGCAATGAAATCGGCTTCTAGCGGCACGTCCAACGGACGGTCGTCTTTGGGGCTCTTCTGCAGCACCGGCATGCCCTCGATAAGCCCGTACTCGTCTAATTTGTCGAGTACTGCGTCGATGTGGTCGCTCAGGCTAGCCAACTGTTGCGGCTGGCAAACCACATTCGTAACGCGGTTTCCTTTGCGTGCTTGAAGGTAGTAGACCCTGTGCCCGCGCTCGCCAACGAGCCCGGCGACGAACCTGTCCGGGTTTTCATAGCTGTGGCGATCCAGCGCGGATAAATCCATAAAATTTAGCGTAGGCCGAATATCGGCTTGCCGTAGTGATAAATCTAAACAGATCGGAAAACTAGTAAGCTAACCCAGGTCAAAGAGCTTTTTTATCTCGAAAGGACGCCAATGAGCTGGTTTGAGGCTATATGGCTAGGAATTATTCAAGGTCTGACGGAATTCCTGCCGATCAGTTCTAGCGCTCACCAATTCATCTTCGGTCAGTTGGCGATGGGCGGGCGAGACCCTGGAGCGGCGTTCACCGCCGTCACCCAGCTCGGCACCGAGACAGCGGTGATCGTCTACTTCTTCAGTGACATTGTCCGCATCATCAAGCACTGGGGACTGTCGCTGGTCGGAAAGATTGATCGCAGCGACCCGGACGCACGAATGGGTTGGCTCGTCATCATTGGCACTTTACCTATCGGCATTCTGGGGATCATCTTCCAGGACGCAATCGACACTCACCTGCGCAACCTGTGGCTGACTGTCGCAATGCTCGCCGGCGTTGGCATCGTTTTGGGCGTTGCAGACCGTTTCGCGATCGCTCACCAGACGAAAACCCTTGACCAGTTGAGCTTGAAAGACGGCATCATCTACGGGTTCTGTCAGGCATGCGCGTTGATTCCCGGCGTATCGCGTTCCGGTGGCACGATCTCCGGCGGTCTCTTCTTGGGCTACACACGCGAGGCTGCGACCCGCTACTCCTTCTTGCTTGCCATTCCCGCGATTTACTCGTCCGGCCTGTTCAAGCTCAAGGATATCGGTGACGATGCCTGCGTACGTTGGGGCCCGACGATCCTCGCGACGGTCATCTCGTTCGTCATCGGTTACGCCGTAATCGCGTGGCTGATCCGTTACATCACCACCCACAGCTTCAAGCCGTTCGTCATCTACCGCATCGGTCTGGCACTCGTTCTGGCGATTCTCTTGGCACTTGGAGTGCTAGATCCGGTTTCTACCCAGGTAACCTGTGGTGCATGATGCGCAAACGTCAGGTGGGTAACAGCGGCCTAGTAGTTAGCGATCTAGGCCTCGGCACTATGACATGGGGTTCTTCCGTCGACGCTGACGAAGCCGGCGACCTGGTTGCCGAGTTCGTTTCAAACGGCGGCAACCTCATCGACACCGCGCCCGCCTACGGCGGAGGATTCGCAGAGCAGACGCTAGGCCAAATAATGCGAGACGTCGTCAGCCGCGACGACATCGTGATCGCGACTAAGGCTGGTTTCGGCACGCACGGGACGTCTCAGACCATCGACACTTCTCGTCGCGCTTTGCTCGATGACCTTGCAGGTTCGCTTCGCCGCCTCGGCACCGACCACATCGATCTCTGGCAGATCCACGCCTGGGGTGACGCACCTCTCGAGGAGAGCCTGGCAGCAATCGATCACGCCGTGGGCACGGGCA
Source organism: Propionimicrobium sp. BV2F7 (assembly GCF_000510445.1). Lineage (NCBI taxonomy): Bacteria > Bacillati > Actinomycetota > Actinomycetes > Propionibacteriales > Propionibacteriaceae > Propionimicrobium > Propionimicrobium sp. BV2F7. Next base: position 41,114 of record NZ_AZIS01000002.1, read on the forward strand.
TGGCGCTATACGCCGGAATATGCAACTTCATCGGTTGGCAAACCAGCGCCGCGGCGATGTGGCAGAAGGCCGTGCCCGGAAGGGTCCCGCTGGTCAGTGGCCAAATTGAATACTCGCTTCTCGCACGAAGGGCCGAGATCGAGGTGCTGCCCGCATTGCGATATCACCAGATGGGGTTCTTCCCTTGGTCGCCGCTAGGCAGGGGCGTTCTGACCGGGAAGTACTCAAATGGCACTCCGAGGGATTCCCGAGGTGCCAAGGACAACCTGTCTTGGTTTGTCGAGCCTTACCTCGACCAGCGTTCTCGGGCAGTCGTAGAGGCCGTAAAGAAGGCCGGCAGCGGCCTAGACCTAACGCCTTCGCAGGTGGCTCTTTTGTGGGTTAGGGACGCCCCTGGCGTCACCGCTCCCCTGCTTGGCGCTAGGACGGTCGAGCAGCTCAGCGGACTTCTAGATGTTGCCGGAAAAACGCTTCCGGAACCGATCGTTTCTGCCCTCGACGACGTCACGGGTGGCCAAAACCAGCTCAGAAAATAGATTTCGGCATATTAGTTACGCAAAGGTTCTTCACCGGAGGTTCAAAGACTTAGCCTGCTTAGTGGTCCTCACGAAAGGAAACGTGATGACCACAGCACTATTGATGATCGCGGATTTCGTCTCGATCGCGATATGGGTGGCCGGCCAACCAAAGTTGGTGGCCAATCGCACCCAGCTCATCACTTTGGACCACCCAGTCACGAACGAAACGCGGCTGCAATTCGTTTCTTAACTGTCAGCCTCATTTCTATCGATCTGAAATCGACGGACATGTTAAAAGGCATGACCAGGTTCGAGTTGGCCTACCGATGAACGCGATTGCGGGTTAATGGGTATTAAATCCAAAGAGGAGAACGCACCAAAGCGGGCTAATGTCCTCCCATTCTCATCCTAGATAGGAGTGTTCCGAACGTTTACCCTTGTCAGAACGTTTTTTATTGGTGTCCGGAAGAGGAGTTGAACCTCCACGCCCTATAATCGGGCACTAGCACCTCAAGCTAGCGCGTCTACCATTCCGCCACCCGGACAGGCGCTTCATTTGCAGCAGAACTGAACTGTAGCACCTGTTGGCTTTTTTGAAAAATCAACCCACCGGATCGGGGCAATCAACTGGCTTCGAGCATCTGGCACAGCCATTTTTGTTTACCGACTTGTTAGCAATAACGCATCTTGCTTTATTTTGTTGTTTTGGGGCCAATGGTAAGTTTGAGATATGTCAATTATTAGTTGGATTTTGATTGGTCTGATCTGCGGCGCTATCGGTCGCGCGATCAGCGGTAAAGCTGGCACCGGTAACTGGCTGGGCAACCTGCTCCTGGGCATCCTGGGCGCGATTGTTGGCGGCTGGATTGGCGGCGCCCTGTTCAACGTCAACCTGAGCGGCTTCTTCTCGCTCAGCACCTGGGCGTTGGCTATCGTCGGTTCGATCATCGTTCTGTTCATCTACAACGCGATCACCGGCAAGAACAAGTAAAAAGACTATTTAAGGGCGGGTAGTTTTTTCTACCCGCCCTTATTTTTTGCCTTTTTAAGTTTTAGACCTCTAGCTGGCCAGCCGCGACTGCTGCTTCCTTCGCGTTCTCGAACGAGTCCGGGTCGTCGACCTGAATCAACGTGAGGCCCATCTTGTTCAGCGTGTTCATCATAGGAGGGCCCATGTGCTCGAATAGCACGCGCTCAACCTGGTTTTCCCTCATGAACTTAACGATTCGCGCGTGGTGCTCGCCGTGCTGGCTTTGATCGTGCAGGACATCCCAGTTGACGTCGTAGACCTGCCAATCCAGCAGCCCATCCCCGCAGACCTTTGCAACGGCCATCCTCGGCGCCTTGCCGAAACGACGCTCGATGCTTTCGTCCTCGGTGACGGGAACTGTCACGATCACGCACTGTGCGTCGCGCATAGCCTGAGCCGCTACACCGCTGGTGCCGACGACCTCTTCGATGCTGATGACGTTTTCGCTGTTTCCGGCGCCACCGCCGCAGCCGCAACCGCCTCCGCAGCAGCCCTGATTCTCAGCCATATAAACTCCTTTTTCGTTCCTTTCCTCAATCCTCACATATCGATCAAGTCCGTCTAAAAAACCAGGGGCGATTGCCCACCCGAGCCGGCTGGCGCCAGGCGCCATCTACCGGCAGAGTCCGTCTCCGCATGTCCCCGCAACTGAAGTTCTGCCAAGGAAGCCATTAGCTGCGGAACTGGGAACCCAACCTCTATCGAAAGTTCTTGCGTGCTTTTCCACTTTCTTGATGACAATTGCTCGCGAACGTTCATTAACTTATTCGGCAACCTATCCAGGCTTCGGTCCATTCCCGTTTCCGCCAGCTCGGGAGAGTTACCTAGCTCGTTGACAAGGGCGAGGACGTCGTTTGCCCCCGTGACTAGGGAAGCTTTACCGTCCCTGATCAACCGATTTGAGCCCACTGACATTGTCGAATTGACCGACCCCGGCACCGCCATGATTGGCCTGTTAAGTGTGTTTGCCCATGTCGCCGTATTCAACGCGCCAGACCGTGCAGCCGCCTCTACCACCACGGTTGCCTTGGTGAGTGCTGCGATGATCCTGTTACGAGCTAGGAAGCCCTGTCGCTTGGGTTCCACTCCAACCGGCGGCTCGGCGCAGATAACTCCATCACGCATTATCTCTTCGAAAACCGGGCGATTTGAACGCGGATAAAAATCGTCCAAACCACGTGCACATACCGCAATGGTGCGCCCAGTCGATAACGCTCCGCGATGGGCGGCCGCGTCGATGCCGTATGCGCCCCCAGAGACCACTGCGTAGGAGCGGTACTCGTTGCGGGCCAGCCTCGCAGACATCTCCGCAGCAACGTTTACTCCGTACCTACTAGCCGCCCGAGAACCGACCACGGCGATCGAGCTAGCGGCCAACCTTGCAAGATTTCCTTTGCCCTTCAGCCACAGTCCGAACGGACTTCCTGACATTCCGACGACGTCTTCGCACTGGTCTAGGTCTGAGAGTTGCTCTGGCCACTCACTGTCGCCAGGGATAACAAACCTGATGCCTAGCTTTTCAGAATCACAGGCGATCTTTTCAGGATCTATAGCCTGGGCGCGTCTACCCCAAAATGATTCGTTGCCCTGACGGGCCAGGCCTTTCAAGACGTCAGCCGCGCCCTCGGAGGCCACGAGTTTCTGCAGTCGCCCATCACCTGGCATCACCACGTAGGTGAGCGCAGCTCGGGCCAGCCTTTCCTCATCCCATTCGCTCATGCAAAGACCAATTCCTCTCCCATTCGTAGTGATAATGCCGCCATCAGGTGTTCGCGGGTGGGCAGATCCTTGCCATCCAGGTCCGCCAAGGTCCAGGTGACCCTCAACACCTTGTCCACTCCCCTGCTTGTGAGGGCTCCAGTGGCGACAGCATCGTCTAGCATCTCTATGCCCTCGGGAACACTCATTTGCCGCAGGTAATAGCCAGGAATCTCGCTGTTTAGCCGCCAATCGGTCCGCCTCAGCCGTATCCGTTGCCGCTGTCTGGCCTCATACACCCTCGACAAAATCTTTTCCGAGGAATCCGCCCTGGCCGCATCTTCTGAAAGCAGAGCCCCGACTGGTGGCTCCATGTGAATGTGAATATCGACTCGATCGAGGATCGGGCCCGACAACTTCTGCGAATACCTGCGGACGGCATTAGGGGCGCAGCTGCACATCTGGCCGCGCACTCCGTAATGACCGCACGGACACGGGTTAGCCGCAAGTACGAGCTGAAAACGGGCTGGGAAACTCACCTGACCTAAAGACCTGGCTATCGTCACGCTGCCCGATTCGAGGGGCTGTCTGAGGGCCTCCAGACAACGAGACGAGAACTCTGGAGCTTCGTCCAAAAACAGCACTCCGCGGTGCGCCAAGGAGATCGCACCCGGCTTGGCTATCCGAGCACCGCCACCGATCAGAGATGCCATGGAAGCGTTGTGGTGCGGATGCGCAAAGGGGGGCCGCTCGATTAACCCTGAGCTGAGGTCTCTGCCCAAAACGGAATGAATCGCCGATACCTCAAGCGACTCTTGCTCCGTCAGATCGGGAAGGATGCCGACCAGCCTCTCTGCAAGCATTGTCTTGCCCACTCCGGGTGGCCCCTGCATAAAAACATGATGACCTCCTGCTGCAGCCACCTCTAACGCCCACGCCGCCATCGGCTGGCCGATGACGTCGCTAAAATCTGGGCGAATATTGGTTTCTGGTTCTAACTGGGGCGCATCCGGAATGTCGGGGTTTCCGGGGCGACCGTGCAACACTTCAATGAGGTCCGAAATGCTGCTGACAGGCCAGACGGTCATTCCGCTCACCAATTCGGCCTCGCGGGCTTGATTCGCCGGAACGATCGCCGTGGTCATACCGATCTCCCTGGCCCCGAGCAATGCCGGCAACAGGCCTGGAACCCGCCTAACCTTGCCGTCAAGGCCCAACTCACCCAGCATGATGGCTTTTGACGCGATCTCGGGTGGAACTAACTGCGAGGCGGCCAGGACAGCAGAGACAATCGCCAGATCGAAGTGCGAACCTGACTTTGGCAGATTCGCAGGAGTCAGATTGATGGTCAACAGTTGATTCGGCCAAGTTAACCCTGCGCCCGCGACAGCGGCCCTGCATCTGTCCCTGGCTTCGTAGAGGGCTGTATCTGGCAGCCCGACCATGATCGTCCTGGGCAGCCCAGGGGTAAGTGCTGCCTCAACCTCTACGGGCTTGGGCGTCACCCCAACTAATGCCATGGACCACGCACTGGTACTCATCAAAGCCCCATTACGTGATGGATTTCGACGGCCCTGCCCCGCCTCTTTAATACTCCGACGGCATCCAACCGAACGCCGTCGTGGCGAGCGTCCAAAGACCTAGCCCAGACAGCCGCGAGTTTGCGAAGCCTGGCGGTCTTCTCCCAGGTGATTGCTTCCAGTGGATCGCCGAATTTAAGCCCACTGCGGGTTTTGACCTCGACGGCGACGGCGGTAGGCGCACCAAATTCGTTCGGAGCTAGGGCGCAGATGTCTAGCTCTCCGATCGGGCAACGCCAGTTTCTCTCAACGATTTGCCAGCCAAGGTTGGAAAGATATTCAGCCGCCTCTTGCTCGCCCGCCCTGCCCAGGGCAATGGTCTTGTTAGGTACGTCTCGCATACCTGCATGATTGTTACGAGACGTGAGAAAATTCTTCTACCCGGCGGAATTTAGTTACTATCTGGCACCGAAAGTTCGCGGTGCTGGATCTCCTCGATCGAGACGTCACGGAAAGTAAGCACCTTGGCAGATTTAACAAATCGCGCCGGACGGTACATATCCCAAACCCAGGCATCCGCCATTGAGAGTTCGTAGTAGACATCCCCGCCCTCAGTGCGAACCTTCAGATCGACGGCATTGCACAGATAAAAACGGCGCTCAGTTTCGACAGCGTAAGTAAAAATGTCTACGACATCGCGGTATTCGCGATACAGATCAAGCTCCAGCTTGTTCTCGTATGCCTCTAAATCTTCTGCGCTCATCCTGTTAGCCTACTCGTTTAGTCTCCATAGCCTGCTGCACATTCCGATAACTAAATCGGTGGATCTCGCAGGGCCCAAGCTCCATAAGGTTTTCCTGGTGCGCTTTTGTGTCGTATCCCTTGTGCTTGGCGAAGCCGTAACCGGGGTATTTTTCATCCATTTTAATCATCAACCGGTCCCTGTGGACCTTAGCCACTATGGACGCCGCAGAGACACACGCCAAGATCGCGTCGCCCTTCCAAACAGCCAGCGAAGGCATAGAAAGACCGGGCACGAAGAAACCGTCGGTGAGCGCATAGGCCGGCTGCGGATCAAGCCGCAGGATCGCGCGACGCAGCCCCTGCAGGTCAGCCTCCTGCATGCCGAGTTTGTCGCACTCCTGTGGACCGACCTCAACACAGGAAACCGCTAGCGCCTTTGCCAAAATTTCGTCGTATAGCTGGTCTCGTTTACGGGCGGTCAGCTTTTTTGAGTCGTTTAGCCCTTCGATCTTTCGGGCCGGCTCATCAGACAAAATCACGGCTGCCGCAACCAGCGGCCCCGCGCAGGCTCCCCTGCCTGCCTCGTCTGCGCCGGCGATAGGCGAAAACCCGGCTCTTTTGAGTTCGAGTTCGTACTGGCTCAGCGGCACGTGCCAGGCCCCAAAACAGGATCTTGCGGCGCCTCTTGTGCCGCGGGGACTGCATCGAACGTAGCTGGACGTTCGAAGCCCTGAATGCGGTTTAGCGGCAGCACGATTGCCTTGACGGGCCCGACCACCGCAGATTCCGGAATGAAACCGGCCGAACCGAACGGCTGTCCTTCGACTGTGCTGCACATGTGCAGGCGGGAATCCCCCGACCTGTCGCGGTGGTCGCCCATCACGAAAATATGACCTTGCGGGACCGTCACTTCGAACCTCGTCTCGGAGGCGGCAACCGGCACCCCAGATTCGGTCTGGTAAAGGTACGATTCCTCGTCCAGCGGCTGGCCGTTGACCGTAAGGCGACCTTCGACGTCGCAGCACTTGACCTTGTCGCCAGCGGTGCCGATGACGCGCTTTACCAGGTAGTTTTTTTCTGAATCGGGAAGCAGCTTGACTTTCTCCAGCCCACGAAGGACGGGATTCTGCGTGATCTGTGGCTCACCCAGCCACCCGTTAGTGTCTTCAAAAACGACGATGTCCCCACGCTGCCAATCGGCCATTCGGATAGAGACGATCCGGTCGCGAGTCTCGAGCGTCTGTTCCATGGACCCAGAAGGCACACGGAACACCTGGAAAATGAAAACCCTGATCAACGCGGTAATGATTAGAGCAACAAGGACGGCCAGCAGAATTTGTCCGACGTTTATCGCGAACCTAGCCACTGGGCCCCGATGCTTACGTGCTTTAGGCGCCGAAACCGGCTTGGGACGCTCGCTGGCATCAAATTCTTCGTACCTGCCAGTAGTTTCCATATTGCTCACCCGCACAGAATATCCGAACAACCTGTGAACAAAATAGTCCACAAAAAGGAAGAAGCCGCCACCTAAGAATAGGTGACGGCCTCTTTATAAGATCAGCGCTTTTCCTTGATCTTGGCAGCCTTACCGCGCAGACCGCGCAGGTAGTAGAGCTTGGCGCGACGAACATCGCCACGACGCTCGACCTCGATCTTGTCGATGATCGGCGAGTGCAGCGGGAACGTACGCTCAACACCAGTGCCGTAAGAAACCTTGCGGACAGTGAAGGACTCCTGGAGGCCACCACCATTCTTCGCAATCACAACGCCGGTGAACAGCTGAATACGGGACTTGTTGCCCTCAACAACCTTCACGTGCACGCGAACGGTGTCGCCAGCGCGGAACTCAGGACGATCGGCCTTCAGCGAAGCCTGATCGATCTCACGAATCAGTTTGGTCTTCATAATTTTCCCTCGTCAGTGCCACAGGTCACCTCGATAAAATCAACAATTGTGAGCCTGGACTCGGACGATCCCCCCGTGGCAGGAGCCGAGAACAAACCCGAAAAGTCATTTTGTCATACTTCAACCAGCATGAGCAAAAAGCCTGAAAACACAAAGTTGGGGACGCCTGCAGCGTCCCCAACTGAGTAGTTAGTTATTACTTGCCGTCAGCCTTGAACAGCGAGTGCATCAGGTCACGGTTGAGCTGGCTAATGGCCTCGAGCGAGATGCCCTTCGGGCAAACCGCGGCGCATTCGCCAATGTTGGAACAGTTACCGAAGCCCTCTGCCTGGTGCTGGCCGACCATGCCCTTGACGCGCAGCCAACGCTCCGGCTGGCCCTGCGGCAGCTGACCCAGATGGGTCACCTTAGCCGACATGAACAGCATCGCCGAAGAGTTCGGGCAGGCAGCAACACAGGCGCCACAGCCGATGCAGGTCGCGTTGTCGAAGGACTTGTCGGCCTTCAGCTTCGAGACTGCGTTGGCGTGTGCGTCCGGGGCGGCACCCGTGTTGACCGAGACGAAGCCGCCGGCCTGGATGATGCGATCCAGAGCGGTGCGGTCGACGACCAGGTCTTTGATGATCGGGAAGCCACCGGCGCGCCAAGGCTCGATCGTGATGGTCTCGCCATCGCTGAAGGAGCGCATGTGCAGCTGGCAGGTGGTGGTGCGGACCGGGGAGCTGCCGCGGCCGTGAGCGGTACCGCTTATCACCATGCCACAGGTACCACAGATACCCTCGCGGCAGTCGGAGTCGAACGCTACCGGCTCGATGCCCTTCTCGGTCAGTTCCTCGTTTAGCTGATCGAGCATCTCGAGGAAGCTCATGTCCTCGCTGATGTTGTCGATCTCGTAATCTTCCAGACGGCCTTCAGATTCGCCTCGAGCCTGACGCCAGATCTTGAGTTTTACCCTCACTTGTAACTCCTCTGCTTGAGCTCGATTGCCTTGTAAATCAGCGGTTCCTTGTGGAGAACAGGCTTGCTGTTCTCGCCAGTCCACTCCCAGGCTGCGACGTAGGTGAAGTTCTCGTCATCACGCATCGCCTCGCCTTCGTCGGTCTGGTGTTCCAGACGGAAGTGGCCACCACAAGATTCGCGACGGTGTAGAGCGTCGATGCACATCAGTTCGCCGAGCTCAAGGAAATCGGCGAGACGGAGAGCACGCTCCAGAGTCTGGTTGAAATCATCACGGGTACCAGTGACCTTGACGTTGCGCCAGAACTCGTCGCGCAGCTGACGGATCATGCCGATCGCCTTCTTCAGGCCGGCCTCCTCGCGAGCCATGCCACAGTACTCCCACATGATGTGACCGAGTTCCTTGTGGATGGAGTCGACGGTGCGAGTGCCCTGAATGGACATCAACTTGTCGATGCGAGCGTTAACCGAATCGAGTGCTTCGCGAACCGCGGGGTCGTTGTCGGCGAGCTTACCGTCGTGGTTCTTAGCCAGGTAGTCGTTGATGGTGTTCGGCAAAACGAAGTATCCATCGGACAGCCCCTGCATCAGAGCGGAAGCACCGAGGCGGTTAGCGCCGTGGTCGGAGAAGTTGGCCTCGCCACCGACGAACAGACCAGGAATGGTCGTCTCCAGATCGTAATCAACCCAGATGCCGCCCATCGTGTAGTGAACAGCCGGGTAGATGCGCATCGGAACCTCATAGGGGTCATCAGCGGTGATCTGCTTGTACATGTCGAACAGGTTGCCGTACTTGGCTGAAACGCCATCCTTGCCCATGCGCTCGATCGCGTCGGAGAAGTCCAGGTAGACGCCGCGACGAACCTCGCGCTGGACGCCGTCCGGACCGACCTCCTTAACGGTCGGGCCAACGCCGCGACCCTCGTCGCAAACGTTCTTTGCCTGACGCGAAGCGATGTCTCGGGGAACCAGGTTACCGAAGGACGGGTAGATGCGCTCCAGGTAGTAGTCGCGATCTTCCTCGGGAATCTCGCGAGGATCCTTGTCGCAGTCCTCAGCCTTCTTCGGAACCCAGATACGACCGTCGTTACGCAGCGACTCACTCATCAGGGTGAGCTTGGACTGGTTGGTGCCGTGCTGCGGGATGCAGGTCGGGTGAATCTGGGTGAAGCACGGGTTACCAAAGTAGGCACCCTTGCGGTATGCACGCCAAGATGCGGTTGCGTTGCAGCCCATAGCGTTGGTGGAAAGGAAGAACACGTTTCCGTAGCCACCGGTCGCCAGGAATACGGCGTCTGCGGTGTGGGCGTTGACCTCGCCGGTCACCATGTCGCGAACAACGATGCCGCGTGCGTGACCGTCCTTGACGATCAGTTCGAGCATCTCGTGACGGGAGAACATTTCGACGGTGCCCTCGGCCACCTGACGCTCAAGAGCCTGGTAGGCGCCGATCAGCAGCTGCTGACCCGTTTGACCGCGAGCATAGAAGGTACGCTGCACCTGAACGCCACCGAACGAACGGTTGTCTAGCAGGCCGCCGTAGTCGCGAGCGAACGGGACGCCCTGGGCTACGCACTGGTCGATGATCGCCGCGCTGACCTCTGCCAGACGGTGTACGTTGGTTTCGCGTGCACGGTAGTCGCCACCCTTAACGGTGTCATAGAACAGGCGGTATACCGAGTCGTTGTCGTTCTTGTAGTTCTTGGCAGCGTTGATACCACCCTGCGCAGCAATAGAGTGTGCACGACGCGGGCTGTCCTGGTAGCAGAAGCACTGGACGTGGTAGCCGGCCTCGCCGAGCGAAGCGGCAGCAGCGCCACCGGCAAGACCCGAACCGACGACGATGACCGTCATCTTGCGTCGGTTGGCCGGGTTGACCAGGGCCGCACGGAACTGGCGGTCTTTCCAGACCTGATCAATCGGCTTGGAGGTGTCAGCCTTGGTGTCGTGAATCTCGTCGCCGAGCGAGTAGTAGACCTCGTCGCCGGCAGGAATGTTGGTGACAGTCATCAGAAAATCACTCCAAACGTGATCAGTGTCGGGGTCAGCATGAATCCGACGAACAAAGCGAGAGCGCAGATGAGAGCGCAGACATGGATAACCTTCTCGCTAGTCGCACCCATGCGCAGACCCAACGTGCAGAATGCACTGCTGAAGCCGTGCCAGATGTGGTAGCAGACGAGCCCAACCCAAATGGCGTAGGCGATCAGCATCCAGGGCTCCTGGAATGCGTTCACGACACGCAGGTGAGGAAGAATGCTCTCTTCGCCAGCAGGGTAGTTAACCTTGATTGTCTGGGTGGTGAACTGCAGCAGGTGGACTACAACACCGATGAGAATCAGGACGCCGGTCCAGATCATGGTGCGAGCCGCGAAGCTACCTTCGAGGTACTTGCGCTGGAGGTAACGCACACGGTTACCACCGGTGTAGCTGCGGAAGGTAAGCTTTACTGCCTCGTAGATGTGGATCAACGCGCAGGCCAGCAGCCCCAGACGGAAGACCCAGAGGAAGAAACGCTCTGGCAGGATCGGGTAGAGCAGAGTGCGCAGCGAGTGTGAATACTCGTCGAACTCCGCACCGTTGTCGGGCACGAGCAGCTTCAAGTTGCCGAACACGTGCATTAGTAGGAACAGGATAAGGCAAAGGCCCGTGATAGCCATCAGCACCTTACGGGCGACGGACGAGTGCAGGGCAGCCTTATGGGGAGTCGTCTCCCCTGACTTCGTAATTAGTTTCGTGGCCACGGAAATACCATAGCCCATAGACCCCGCTTTTTCTTGCTCGGGTATGCCTTTCGGCATATTTTTTCAGGTTAAGCAGACCTAACTGAAACTGTAGCCACAACCGCGCAGCTACTACCTCAGTATGACAGAGGGCGTTGTGGGGAAATTATTCTCCCTCCTCGAGCAATTCCGGTCGACGCAGACTAGTAATCATGCGAGATTGCTCACGACGCCACCGATCGATTTTGCCGTGATTGCCGCTCAACAGGATCTCGGGGACGTCTAAGCCGCGCCAGGACGCCGGCTTAGTGTAGATCGGGTATTCCAGCAGCCCCTCTTCGGCGTCGGAATAGGACTCCTCGACCAAAGACTGCGGATTACCGATCACGCCCGGAATCAGCCGGACGATCGCTTCGGTCATCACCATCGCGGCGACCTCTCCGCCGTTAAGAACGTAATCGCCGATGCTGACCTCGCGAACGTCGAACTTTTCGTTCGCCCACTTGGCCACCCTGGCATCGATGCCCTCATATCGCCCACAAGCGAATGCGATCGATTCCTTAGCCGACAGCTCCTCTGCGAGCTTCTGGTTAAAAACCTCACCCGAAGGACTGGTGAAAATCAGGGTCGGACGCTCGTCTGATTCGTAGCTTTCAGCTAGATCGTCCAGCGCCTCGCCCCACGGCTCGGGCTTCATGACCATCCCCGCTCCCCCGCCATAAGGAGTGTCGTCGACGGTGCGATGCCGATCGTGCGTCCAATCCCGCAGATCGTGAACGCGGATATCCAGCAGTCCAGCCTTCGCAGCCTTGCCAATCAGGCTCAGCTCCAACCCAGAAAGGTATTCCGGAAAGATTGAAATGACGTCAATTCTCATCGGCCAACTACCTGCGATCCCTTATCGGTCAGCACCGCACTCTTCGAGCCGAGATCGATACGCTCGACCAGCTCGGAGACGAATGGAACCGCGATTTCACCGGCCACCAAAATGTCTTGAGCGGGGGCGTGCCAGACCTCTGTTATCTCGCCGAGATTCTCACCTTCCGAAGTTAGAAGTTGGAGCCCGATTAGCTGACGGTCGTAGAATTCTTCCGGGTCTGCGGGAGATTCATCGCCGACCTCAGCAAATAGCAGTTTCCCGGTCAGCGCCTCAGAAAGATTGCGATCATCGATACCTTGCAGGTGAAGGACCAGACGATTACCCTGCTTCCTATTCGCAGTAACCTCGCGGAAAATCTTTTCACCCTGAATCTTCAGCTTTTCGCCCACCTTGAAACGCAGTTCAGGCTCGTCGGTGCGCAGGTCGATGAAAAAATCTCCCCTAATACCGTGCGCCCGGCCAATCTTCGCGACGATCACTTCAGTCATTTCAAAACCCATCTATAAAAAATCGGCGCCCCACACAAGTGGGACGCCGATCAACGCGTAAATTAGCGACGGCCTCGTGGCTTGCGGTCAACGTCCACAAAATCGATGCGGACCTGTTCACCGTCTGCCAGTGCGCCGATCACCTTGCGAATAGCAGTGGCCGTGCGGCCCTGGCGACCAATGACCTTGCCAACGTCGCTGGGGTGAACGCGCACCTCAAGCATTCGTCCGCTGCGAATCTGCTTGTCGCGAACGGAGACGTCGGCGGGGTTAGCGACGATGCCGCACACCAGGTGCTCAATAGCCTCAGCAAGCATTCGTTACGCCTCTTCGGACTCGGTCTTCTCGGCCGGCTCCTCAGCCTTTTCAGCCTCTTCGGCTTCCTCGGCCTTCTCTGCTGCCGGCTCCTGCGCCTTATCCTGCTTCTTGCTGATGGCCTCAGTGGTGGGCTCGTCATCAGCCTCGGCCAGAGCCTTGTTGAAGATCTCCAGCTTGTCAGCCTTAACGGGCTGCGGATCAATGCCGGAGGGACTCTTGTCGCCAGTGAACTTCTGCCAGTCGCCCGTGCGCTTCAGCAGAGCAACAACGGCCTCGGTCGGCTGCGCGCCGACGCCGAGCCAGTACTGCACGCGCTCGGAGTTGATCTCGATAACCGAGGGCTCAGACTTCGGGTGGTACTGACCGATCTCCTCGATAGCAGTGCCATTGCGCTTAGCGCGCTCGTCGATGACGATGACGCGGTAGTGCGGCTGACGTATCTTGCCTAGTCTCTTCAGACGAATTTTCGTTGCCACTTGTGTGGAATCTCCTGTTACAAATCCAAGTTTTTGGTTTCGCTCACGTGTGGGGCACGTTGCGCTGAAACCGTCGGTCCTGCGTCGCCAGTGTTGAGAGGGCACCTGGACACAGACGCATTTACAGATTATGCCAGATTTGGCACTTCAGCAGAAATCTGACTGCAAACCCTTAACAGGTTTGCCGCGCAAAACGATTGCCTTCGGATCATGCAGCACCGAGATGTTTTTGCGCGGATCTTCCCGATAGCAAACGAAATCTGCCGAATCCCCATCTTCCAACTGCATTGCGCCGAGCCATTCGCGAGCCCTCCAGCTGGCCGCGCCGGCAGCAAATTCAGCGCCGCCGAGCTTAGCAAGCAGGTCGGTTTCCTGAGCGATCCTGCCGTGGACAAGCCTGCCGCCGGCATCTGTTCCAGCATAAATCTGAACGCCGGCCTCCAACGCCTTGCCCATGACGTCGAAGTGCTTTTTGTGCAGCGCCCGCATGTGAGCGGCCCAGGTCGGGTATTTCTCGTCGCCACCTGCGGCGAGCTCCGGGAAGGTTGCAAGCTGGGTCATGGTGGGAACCAGCGCGATGCCGGTCTCCGCCATCTCCTCGATGGCCTCGTCGCTCAGGCCGGTTCCGTGCTCGATACAGTCCGCACCAGCAGCAACGAAATCAGCCACCGCTTCCTCGCCAAAGGTGTGCACCTGGACGCGCTTGCCTAACTCGTGCACCTTGTCGACGGCCTTCTTGACGACGTCTGCTGGCCAAAGCGGAGCCAGATCACCAAGCTCGCGATCGATCCAGTCCCCCACGATCTTTACCCACTGGCCATCTTTAGAGGCCTGCCTGGCAACCTCGTCCACCAACTCTTCGGGCTCAACCTCCACCGCATAGTTGCGGATGTAGCGCTTGTACCTTGCGACGTGCTGGCCACTGCGGATGATTCGAGGCAGGTCTTCGCGTCGATCGACGAAGTGCGTATCGCGGGGAACGCCAGTGTCGCGGACCAACAACACGCCGGTATCGCGGTCTGTGATGGCCTGCTCGATAGTCTGCTCGTCGGTGGCTGGGCCCTTTGCCGCCAGTCCGATGTGGCAGTGAGCGTCGACCAGCCCAGGCATCACCCAAACATCCTTCAGCAGGATGGGCGAGCCCTTCGCCTCTTCGCTGATCTTTCCGTCAGCTACCCACAGCGTCTTACGTTCACCGCTGGGTAGAACAGTAGCCTCGATACCGAACTTCACGATCTTCTCCTAGTTGCCAAGACCCGAGTCTTTAAGCATCTGCGCGACGTTGGGCGGCAGCTGGAAGTCCGAACCCTGCGTCTGCGGAATTCCGAACGGAGACTCTGCCGGTTTCTGGTCGGCCTGCGGCTTTCCGGACGCCTGCGCTGCGCGCTTGGCCGGGTTGCCGGAGACCTTCCGGCCGCCGCGACCCTTCTTTTTACGCTGCTGAGCGCGGGCCTGCTTGCGGTTGCCACCGCCCATGCCGGGCAGTCCGCCCATCATGGAGCCCATTCGGCTCATCATCTTCTTCGCCTCGGTGAAACGCTTAACCAGCTCGTTGACGTCCTTCACCTCGACACCGGAGCCGCGCGCAATTCGAGCGCGCCGGGAACCGTTGAGGATGCTGACGTCCGCGCGTTCCGCCGGGGTCATCGAGTAGATGATCGCCTCGATGCGGTCAATCTGCTTCTCGTCGATGTTGGCGATTGCGTCCTTCATCTGCCCCATGCCGGGCAGCATTCCGAAGATCTTAGACATCGGGCCCATGCGACGCATCTGCTGCATCTGAGCCAAGAAGTCGTCGAGGCCAAACTCGCCCTTGCCGGACAGCAGCTTAGCGGCCGCCTCCTCGGACTGCTTCTTGTCGAACGCCTTCTCTGCCTGCTCGATTAGCGTGAGCATGTCGCCCATGCCAAGGATTCGACTGGCCATGCGGTCGGGGTGGAAGACGTCGAAATCTTCCAGCTTCTCGCCATTGGAGGCGAACATGATCGGCTTGCCAAGCACCTTAGCGATGGACAGCGCGGCACCGCCTCGGGCATCGCCGTCCAGCTTGGTAAGCACGACGCCGCTGACGCCAACGCCGTCTTCGAAAGCGCGGGCCGTGTTGACGGCGTCCTGACCGATCATCGCGTCGACAACGAAAAGTGTCTCGTCGGGGTTGGTTGCCTGCTTAATGTCGCGAGCTTGGGCGATCATCTCCTCGTCGACACCCAACCGACCGGCGGTGTCGACGATCACCACGTCGTGCAGCTGCGTGCGGGCGTATTCGACGGAATCGCGAGCGACCTGGATCGGGTCGCCGACGCCGTTACCCGGCTGGGGCGCGTAAACGGATACGCCTGCGCGCTCGCCAACCACCTGCAGCTGCTGAACTGCGTTCGGACGCTGGAGGTCGGCCGCAACCAAAAGCGGGCTGTGCTTGCCCTCCTTGAGGTGCTTGGCCAGCTTTCCTGCGAGGGTCGTCTTACCGGCACCCTGCAGACCTGCCAGCATGATGACCGTGGGAGGATTCTTCGCAAACTGGATCGTGCGGGTCGCCCCACCGAGGATCTCGATTAGCTCCTCGTTGACGATCTTGACGATCTGCTGCGTCGGGTTCAAAGCCTTGGATAGTTCTTCGCCATGGGCGCGCTGCTTCAGCGCGGCGATGAACTCCTTCACCACCGACAGGTTGACGTCGGCCTCGAGCAGCGCGATGCGAATCTCGCGCGCGGTCGAGTCGATGTCGGCGTCGGTCAGTCTGCCCTTGTTGCGCAGATTCTTAAAAGTCGCGGCAAGGCGATCTTGCAGGGTGTCAAACACGCGTTCCTCCGTAAGTTTTCGGCTTATAGCCTAGCCCGAATGCTGGATTACTCGCCCAGTAGTCCCGCAACGAAGCCGTCTGCCTCGAACGGAGCCAGGTCGTCGGCGCCTTCGCCAAGCCCAATGAACTTGACCGGAACACCTAGTTCACGTTGAACCTGCACGACGATGCCGCCCTTGGCGGAACCGTCCAGCTTAGTGAGTACGATGCCAGTAACGTCTACGACCTCTGCGAAAATTCGTGCCTGGGTCAGGCCATTCTGGCCGGTGGTGGCGTCGAGAACCAGAAGCACCTCGCTGACTGGCGCCTTCTTCTCTACGACTCGCTTCACCTTGCCGAGCTCGTCCATCAGGCCGGTCTTGGTGTGCAGACGGCCAGCGGTGTCTACCAGCACGACGTCGACACCCTGTTCGATGCCGGCGTCAACGGCGTTGAATGCGATCGAGGCAGGATCGGTGCCCTCCTCACCGCGAATGGTCTGGACGCCGACGCGATCGCCCCAAGTGGTGAGCTGCTCGGCGGCTGCCGCGCGGAAGGTGTCGGCGGCGCCGAAAAGCACCTTCTTGTCCTCGGCGACCAGCACGCGACCCAGCTTGCCGACGGTGGTGGTCTTACCTGTGCCGTTGACACCGACCATCATCACGACGGCGGGTTTGCCCTCCTCGTGGTCGAGGTTCAACGAGCGGTCCAGGCTCGGATCGACTAGTTTAACCAGCTCCTCGCGCAGCGCCTCCTTGGCCTGGGCGGGATCGTCGATGCCGTCGATGGACAGCCTCTTACGGAGCGTCTCAACCAGCTCAGTGGAGGGGCCAACGCCGAGGTCCGAAGTGATCAAGGTGGTCTCGAAATCGTCCCAGGTATCGTCGTCAATGTTGTCGCTGGAGAGCAGATCGGCAAGCGCCTTGGCCAGCGCGTTGTTGGACGAGGCCAACCGCCTGCGCAGGCGAGCCATGCGAGAACGAGGCTGCTCCACCTCTTCTACCTGCGGCTCCACTACCTCTGCAGCGGGTTCTTCAACTACCTCGGTGGTTTCTGCGGGCTCGGCAACCGGCTCGTTCTCCACGCTCGGGGCAGTGACCAGCGGTTCCTCGTCACCTCCGGCTGTAACCTGCTTCGGCTCCTCGCCGCGAGCAATCGGTTTGCGACGGCCGCGAGTCAGGTAGACGCTCAGACCGGCGACGGCGGCCGCGGCCAGCATAATTGCAATTAGAATCCAAAAAACAAGATTTCCCACGCACCCAAGCCTACCCGGAAGCTTTTAATAGCTGGAAATAGCACAGGCCGAGGGACAACACATTGTGCTCAGCCCCTACCAGCGCATGGCTGCAGTCCAGCCCTCCAGAAAGCCCTGCGCTCGCTCCTCCTTCGGATACGCGCTAAGCAGCTTCTTGAATCTGGGCGAATGATTCGCCTCAACAAGGTGAACTAGCTCGTGCAACAAGACGTAGTCCACCACCCACTGCGGCATCGCCTGCATCCTGTCGCTGAGCCTGATCGTGGCGTCATCTATCGTGCACGAGCCCCAGCGCTGATTCTGGTTACTAACCCAGCGCACGCTGGACGGGCGCACAGGCCGCCCGACCTGCGGATCCAGATACTCTGTGGCGATTCGCTGGGCGCGCTCAAAAAGCTCGCGATCAGTTTTGGGGGCGGCACCCTTACGCACTTTGTCGCGCAGCTTGCGGACCATGTCGTCGACTAGCTTTCGCTCGCGGGCAGCGGAAAGATTGGCAGGCACGTTGACGATTATCGTGTCGCCATCGACACGACCAGAAACGGTCTTTTTGCGTCGCGCGCTGCGTCGAATCTCAACTTTTAGCGCCACAGCAGGCGAGTCTATTTCAAGTTTTTCTGCCAAACTCAACTCTGTAAACCCCGATTACTGAGACTCAGATTAATGAAAACCGCCTGACAAGGGTGAACACGAAATTGCAGTCGCAGCGAACGGTTATTAAGTTGAGTTTGGCAGAATTTTTGAAAATCACCCATCAATCAACCGCTGAGAGATAACCGTGGAGATGCCGTCCTGGCGCATAGTGACGCCGTATAACGCGTCGGCGATCTCCATCGTGCGCTTCTGGTGGGTGATGACCAACAACTGGGACGAGTCACGAAGCTGCTGATAGATATCCAAGAGCCGGCCGAGGTTCACGTCGTCCAGGGCAGCCTCGACCTCGTCGAGGATGTAGAACGGGCTCGGGCGCGCAATGAACAGGCTGACCAAGAAGGCAACCGCGACCAGCGAGCGTTCGCCACCGGAAAGCAACGACAGCCGTTTGACCTTCTTGCCTGCCGGCTTGGCCTCCACGTCGACACCCGTATTGAGCATGTCGTCGGGATCGGTGAGGATGAGCTTGCCCTTGCCGCCAGGAAACAGCCTGGCAAACACGTCGGTGAACGTCTTTGCAATGTCCTCGTAGGCGCTGACGAAGGCCTCCTGAACGCGGTTATCGACGTCGTCGATTAGGTCCAGAAGATCCTTGCGGGTCTTTTTGAGATCCTCGGCCTGGTTGGCCAGGAATGTGTGGCGTTCGCTCATCGCGTCGAATTCTTCAAGCGCGAGGGGGTTGACCCGCCCGAGCAGCTCCAGATCCTTCTGCGCCTTTTTCGCTCGACGTGTCTGCTGTTCGCGGACGTAAGGAATCGGCTCTGGCTTCTCCTCGTCGTCCGGGCTGACCGCGGTGCCATCCTTGTGTACCAGCACCGGAACCATCAGTTCAGGGCCGTACTCCTCGATCAGCGCATCTGGCTCCAGCCCTAGCTCGGTCATGGCCTGCTCCGCGACGCGCTCGACGCGCATCTTCATCTCCACCCTGGCCATTTCGTCCTTGTGGGCGCCCTCGACCAGCTTGTCTAGCTCTCGCTGCGCCTGCCTGCTGACCTCGCGGGCTGCGAACAGGTCTGCGTCCGCCTTCGTCCTTGCCTCTTCCAACTCGGCTCGCCGGGCGCCCGCGGCCTGCTTGGCCTCGTCTACGCGATCTGCCAACCAGAGCGCGCCCTCGTGGACGGCTGCGGCGATCATCGCTTCCCTGCGAAGCTGCTCTGCCTCTGCCTCTGCCTTAGCCCTGGCAAGCCGCTCGGTTGCGGCGGCCCTAGCCAACGAGTCCGCGCGCCCGGAAAGCGACCTGACCCGCTCTTCTACAGTTCGCAGCGCGAGCCTGGCGTCCATTTCACTCTGCCGGGCCATCCTTGAAGCCACCGAAAGCTGATCGCGCTCGGCGGGATCCGGCTCCTCGACGTCTGCCTCGCCGCTCGCCGCGGCTAACCTTGCCTCGAGTTCCTCCAACTCAACCCGGTCTTTAGAACCGGACTGTTCTGCGTTGTCAATCGCCTGCTTGAGCCGCTCCGCCTCGGAAAGCGCAGCGGCGGATTCCTGGGCGTGCGAATTGATCTGCTCGGCAAGGGCGGTCATCCTGGCATCGGATTCGTTCAGTCGCTCAAGCGCAGCATCGTTTTTCTTCTGCGCCTCGACAAGCGCGCTATCTGCCTTGGCCATCTCGAACTTCAGTCGCTGCACCTGCGCCTCGACCTTCACCTTCGCGGTTTCTGCCTCATCGACCGCGGATTGCACCTCGATCAGGGAGGGTTTAGAGTCCGAGCCACCGGAAGTCAACCAGGCGCTGACGACGTCACCGCCAGCCGTGACGGCGGTGACCTGCGGAAAATCTGCGGTTAACTTTCTGGCGGCGGCGAGGTCCTCGACTAGGACCGTAGACCCCAGCACCGAGCGAAGGCCATTCTTAACGCCGTCGTCCGCCTGGACCACGTCGATGGCGTAAACCGCGTAGTCGGGCAGCTGGGGCATCGGAATCTCAGGTTCCGGGGCATCGGCCACCAGCATCGATGCTCGGCCGAGATCTTTTTCCTTCAGCAGCGCGAGGGCCTCGTCAGCGTCCTTGGCTGCAGACACGGCGATCGCTTCCGTGGCCGCACCTAGCGCAGCGGAGACCGCGGTCTGCCACTTCGGCTCCACCTTAACCAGCTGCGCCAGCGATCCCAATGTGCCGGAAAGATCAGATTCGAGGAGTGCCGCTGAACCATCGCGACGCTGAAGGCCTAGCTTCAACGCCTCTAGACGGGCAGCAACCGCCGCCAATTCGCTGGAGGCTTGTTGCGAATGCTCCAAAATCTCCTGGCGGTGCTTCTCAGCCTTGGCGAGCGCCTCGTCAGTTCGCTCGAAGGCTGCGTCCAGGTCGACCTCGCCATCGCTGGCGCCCGTGATCTGGGTTTCGAGCTCGGCGAATTTAACGTCCGCCTGCTTAGACCGCTCGAGCGCTTCCGCATGACGTTTCTTCAGACGCTCGACCTCTTCCAGCCCGGCCTGCATCCTCGACTTGAGAGATGAAACCTTGCCGTTTAATTTAGCCAGCCCCTCTCGCCGGTCCGCCACGGCTCGTAAGGCGTTGCTGTAACTCTTTTCGGCAGCTTCGTAATCGGCCTCGGCGCCCTTACGTTTTTCCGTTGCCTCCTCGAGTTTGGCCTTGGCTTGCTCGGCCTGGGCCGCCAGCGCGGCCTCCTTTTCCCTAGCCTGGGCCGCTTCTGCCTCGAGCTCATCCGGGTCCCGGCCCGTGGAGACGTTCGGTTGAGCAGCACTGTAGCGCATTCTTTCCGCGGCGATCGAGATAGTCGTGGAGACTCGTTCGCGAAGGGCGCTAATGGAATACCAGACTTCTTGGGCCTGGTTAAGCACCGGCACCAACTCGCTGACCGCCTGCTCAGCCGCCAGCTCATCGCTTTGGGCCTGCTCGACCCGCTGAGTGGCTGCGCGCTTGGCGTCCGCGGCTGCCTGCTCTCCGGCAAGCTCAGAGTCGAGCGCCAACTTGGCTTGGGTGTAGTCGTCAGCAAGCAGCCTGGCTCTGGAATCACGCAACTCGGCTTGGATAACAGCGGCCCTGCGCGCCACCTGAGCCTGTCTGCCCAACGGCTTCAGTTGACGACGAATCTCGCGAATCAGATCGTTGAGCCGCTCTAGATTTTGTTGGGTGGAGGCTAGCTTCCTGCTTGCTTTTTCCTTGCGGCGCCTATGCTTCAGGACTCCCGCTGCCTCTTCGATGAAGCCTCGCCTAACCTCCGGGGTGGCACGCAAAATCTGATCTAGCTGCCCCTGCCCGACGATGACGTGCATCTCGCGGCCCATGCCCGTATCGCTCAGCAGCTCCTGAACATCCAGCAGCCGACAAGTGGTGCCGTTGATCGCGTACTCGGAGCCACCAGACCGAAACAGCGTCCTGCTGATCGTCACCTCGGTGTAATCGATGGGCAACAACCCGTCGGAGTTGTCGATGGTCAGCGACACCTCCGCACGCCCGAGCGCCGCCCTGCCCGAGGTGCCCGCGAATATGACGTCTTCCATTTTGCCGCCACGCAGAGACTTCGCACCCTGCTCGCCCATCACCCAGGCGAGCGCGTCAACGACGTTCGATTTACCCGATCCGTTAGGCCCGACGATCGCGGTGATTCCGGGCTCGAAGTTTAGGGTCGTCGCCGAAGCGAAGGACTTAAAACCTTTTAGCGTGAGGCTCTTTAGATACATGCCCTACCCTTGATCCGAGGGGGTAACTGACCTAAAAGTCCACAACTTGTTGACGATGTAATTTATGGGCATGGTCAAAACGATGGTGAAAAGCTGTGCCCAATAAGCCCTGGCGCGTAGGCCCTCGTGGTCGTTAAACGGCGGGTCGGGCAGGTACATGAAGGAGTGCGGGTTGGTGAACCCGATCTTGATGAAGATGCCCGCGATGGCCGCCACCAGCCCCACGATGAAGAACGGCCAGAATTCCGCCCACCAGCCGCGCTTGTGTTCGCGTTTGAACGTCCAGGACCTGTTGATCTGGAAGTTCCAAACGTTCGCGATTAAAAACGAAACGATCCACACCAGGATAGTGAAGCGAAAAGCGAACGGGCCAGGAAGCTGGAAGACGATGTCGTTGTCGTTCTGGGTGCCGCCGTTGAGCTTCGTCATGACGAAGGTGATGAGCATGTTGACCAGGAACCCGGAACCGCCGACGATGCCGAAACGCAAAAACTCCGCGACTACTCCAGCCTTACTTTTCCCCATAGCTACCAAACCTATCGCGTAATTTACTTATCGCCGTGGATTGGGCGGGGTAAACGCTGACATTTCGGGCAAAGATAGCTCGACCGATTCATGAACGAATCCCTTCGGATCTGCGTGCCACACCTGGCACACGGCTTGCCTTCCTGACCGTAAACGTTCAGGCTGCGCGAGAAATAACCGCTCGAGCCGTTCACGTCGACGTACAGCTCGTCGAAACTGGTGCCGCCCTGGGCCAGCGATTCGGTCATGACCTCTTTCGCCGCCACCAATACCCGACGGGCCCGGGCCGCGGTGAGCCGCTGAGTGGGATGATCGTAATGGGTCTTGGCACGCCAAAGGCATTCGTCTGCGTAAATATTCCCGATGCCGCTAATAACGGACTGATCGAGAATCGCCCGCTTGATGGTCGAGCGCTTCGCACGGATTCGCTCGATGGTCTGCTCGATGTTGAAGTATTCATCGAACGGATCGAGGGCAATGTGGCTCACCTGGGCCGGCAGCTGAGCGCCCTGCGGGGCAAGCTGTAGGCCGCCGAACATTCGTTGATCGACGAACCGCAGCTGACGGCCGTCGTCCAGATCGAAAAGCACCCGAGTATTTGGGGCCAGATCGGCGCCCGGCGCATCGATCCGAAACTGCCCGCTCATGCCCAAGTGCGCGAGCATGGCATCTCCATCGCTGAACGGGAACCAGAGGTATTTGCCGCGTCTGCGTGGTGCGGCAAAAGTGCGTCCAACAACACCCGCTTTGAAGGCGTCTGGGCCATCCCAGCGCACCGGACGTTCGCGCAGAACAGTTACGTCACAGACCATCCGGCCTGTAACGTTCTTTTCAAGTCCCCTGCGGACTACCTCAACCTCGGGAAGCTCAGGCATCTGACACTTGAGTATCCTGGCGGGCCTTTAACTCTCGGAAAGCAATAGAGGCAGCCTGCTGCTCGGCACGCTTCTTGCTGGAATCGACGCCAGGGCCAAACGAAAGATCGCCCAGAATCGCCTCCGCGGAGAAGGTGCGACGGTGGTCTGGACCAGAGCCCGTGACGTCATACTTGGGCGCCGGCAGCCCCATCTCGGAAGCTATCTCTTGAAGTGATGTCTTCCAGTCGAGGCTCTCGCCTGCGTTAGCAGCAAGTTCGATGCGCGGATCGATCAGGGTGTGGACGTAGCGGGATGCCGCCTGCATTCCACAGCCGATGAAGATCGCACCGATGATGGCCTCCATAGTGTCGGCCAAAATCGAGGTCTTGTCATCTCCACCAGTGCCTATCTCGCCCTTGCCGAGCTTGATCAGGCCACCGATGTGCAGGTCGCGTGCCACGTCGGCAAGCGCAACTGAGCTGACGACGGCAGCACGCAGCTTAGCTAGTTGCCCCTCGGGCTCGTCCGGGAACGTGCGGTAGAGGTGATCCGTGACGATCACGCCGAGCACCGCGTCGCCAAGGAACTCCAGGCGTTCGTTGTGCGGAGCATGGCCGTTTTCGTACGCCCAAGACCTGTGTGTGAGCGCTAAATCAAACAGGTCGGGTGAAACATGTACACCCAACCTGTCTAAGAGTTTTCCGAGCCCCGACTCAGCGAAGTGTTCCAGCCATGCAGGCGAGTTTTCGCTGGTGAGCCGACCCTCGTCGGAGTTCAATTAAACGTCCAAAACCTGACGACGCTCGCCGCGCGGACCGTACTGGCCGCATTCGGGGCAAGCGGTGTGCGGCAGGTGCTGCGCGCCACAAGCCGGGTTGGCGCAGGTCACGGTCTGCACAGGGGTAGTCTTCCACTGCGAACGACGCGAGCGAGTGTTGCTGCGCGACATCTTGCGCTTGGGAACAGCCACTATCTTCTCCTTAGGATGGTTGAGGCCCTATGCCTCATATTTAAGTTCAAGGCGCCATCGGGCTCGATTAACCGCACGTTCAAGCGCACGCAAAAGAGCACATCGAATCCGCCAGCGGTTCATGCTATCGCGTCTGGCCAATCAAACAAAACCGTGAAGGCATCTAGTTTTCCAAATTCAGACCTTTGAGCGCGCTCCAGCGGTCGTCGATCGGAGCCTCGTGGACGTGATCCGGGAACTCATTCAGGTCCATCCCGCACCTGGGGCAAAGGCCGGCGCAATCGTCGTCACACAGGGGGCTGAACGGCAGGTTCAAAACGATGGCCTCGCGAATGATCGGCTCCAGGTTGATGGCGTCGTCCGCCACCAGGAAGGCGTCCTCTTCCGCATCCTTGCTGGGGTAATAAACGAGCTCTTGAACCGTAAAGTTTTGGGGCCAAGAGATTTCCTTGAGACAGCGGGAGCAGGTGCCCTCGATATCGGCGTCGACGGACCCCGTCACCAGTACGCCCTCGCTAACCGACTCTAGGCGCAGGTTAACATCCAGCGGCTCGCCAGCTGGCACCTTAGCCATCTCGATACCTAGGTCTTGCGGGGCCGGCAGCTGATCCTCGATCTCGCGCATCTGGCCGTCGCCGGACAGGTCGTGGACGCTAACTACCCACTTGTCATCTTTTTCTTGACTCACGCTCTTAATCCTACCGAAACGCACAAACTTTAGGTGACCTCGCCGGTGGTCATGTTTATCGATTGGCCCTCGGGTTCAGCAGCAAGCGCGTCGACGATGCCCTCCGCGGTTTTTATGCCGAAGCCAGGCAGCTCGGCGATTTCCTCTGCGCTCGCTGCGCGAAGCTTCTTCATGCTCGGATATGCCTTGATTAGCGTCTTACGACGCACCTCACCCAGCCCGGGCACTCCGTCAAGTGCAGACTCCAGCATCGCCTTGCCCCTGCGGCTGCGGTGGAAGGTGATGGCGAAACGGTGCGACTCGTCACGGACCCGCTGCAACAGGTATAGGCCCTCGGAGTTGCGCGGCAAAATCACGGGGAATTCCTCGCCGGGGATCCAGACTTCCTCCAAGCGTTTAGCAAGGCCGATCAGCATTATCTCTGCGGACAACCCGAGATCGTCGAGCACCTCCTGGGCGGCATTAACCTGAGGCAGGCCACCGTCGACGACGATCAGCGAAGGGGCGTAAGAGAATTTGCGTGGGGCACCCGTCGTCGGGTCGATAAGGGTCTCGTCCTCCCCCATCGCCTTGCGATCGTCGAGCAGCCTGCCAAGCCTGCGCCGCAACACCTCGCCCATGGCGGCAACGTCGTTGGAGCCCTCGAAGCTCTTGATCAGGAAGCGCTTGTATTCGCTCTTTCTGGCCAGGCCGTCCTCGAAAACAACCATCGAGGCGACGACTTCTTGGCCTTGGGTGTGCGAAATGTCGAAACCTTCGATCCGCAGCGGGGCACTCTCTAAACCGAGTGCCTCCTGAAGCTGATCGAGCGCCTGACTGCGCGTCGTCAGGTCGCTGGCTCGCTTCGTCTTGTGCCTGGCGAGCGCCTGCTGGGCGTTCTTGCCTACGGTGTCCAGCAGATCCAGTTTCTGGCCCCGTTTGGGCACGCGCAGTCGAACCTTTCGCCCGGCCTTCTTCGAGAGCAACTCTTCGAGCAAGCTCGCAGTGGGCGGCATATCGGGCACCAGAATCTCGGGAGGAATGTTTTCGGTCTCGGTGCGCACGTGGTGGTCGTCGTATAGCTGCAGGATGAACGATTCGAGCAGCTCGGAGACCGGCGCATCGTTTGCCCGGTCGGCAACCCACGAGTTCTCCGACCTGACACGCCCGGAACGCACTCGGAAGATCTGCACAGCGATTTCCAGCGGATCGTCGCAGACGTTGATGACGTCCAGATCGGTGTCGTCGGAGAGCACGATTGCGTTCTTCTCGGTGGCCTTGCGAAGCGCAGAGATGCGATCGCGCAACACGGCCGCCTGCTCGAAATCTAGGTTCGCGGAGGCCTCCTCCATCTGAGCCGTGAGCTTTCGCTCCATCTTGTTGGATTTGCCCGCCCAGAAAGCGCAGAAATCGTTGACGATTTGCCTGTGATCTTCGGCGCTGATCTTGCCGACGCACGGCGCCGAACACTTTCCGATATAACCGAACAGGCACGGCCTGCCTGAGGCCTGGGCGCGATTGAAAACGCCATTCCTGCACGAGCGCATCGGAAATACCCACAACAGGGTGTCCAATGTGTCGCGAACCGCCCACGCCGTGCCAAACGGACCGAAGTATTTCCACCCCTTGCGCTTGGCTCCCCTGCCGACGAACACCCTCGGGAACTCGTCGCTTGACGTAACCGCAAGCCACGGGTAGCTCTTGTCGTCGCGGTACATGATGTTGAACCTGGGCTTGTAAAGCTGAATCCAGGTGTACTCGAGCTGCAGCGACTCGAGCTCGTTCTGCACCACCGTCCACTCGATTTTGGCCGCTGTCCTCATCATCGTCTGCGTGCGCGGATGCAGGCTCGCTGGGTCGGCAAAGTAAGAATTCAGCCGGTTTCTAAGATTTTTTGCCTTGCCGACGTAGATGACTTTGCCGTGCGGATCCAGGTAGCGGTAGACGCCGGGATCCGTCGGAATGGACCCCGGCGCCGGCCGGTAGCTAGCGGGATCTGTCATAGAACTCGCTTTAGGTACTTACCTGTGTAAGAGTTCTTGTCCGCCGCGATCTTTTCCGGCGTGCCCTGAGCCACCAGGGTGCCGCCGCCGTCGCCGCCTTCCGGACCAAGGTCAATGACCCAGTCGGAGGTCTTGATGACGTCAAGATTGTGCTCGATGACGACCACGGAATTGCCTTGATCAACCAGCCTGTTCAGCACGTCCAGCAGCCTGCGGATGTCCTCGAAATGCAGTCCGGTGGTCGGCTCGTCCAGGACGTACATCGTGCGCCCGGTGGAGCGACGCTGCAGTTCGGTGGCGAGCTTCACACGCTGCGCTTCGCCACCGGAGAGTGTCGTTGCCGGCTGACCGAGGCGGACGTAGCCCAGGCCGACGTCGACCAGCGTGTCCAGGTGCCTTGATATGGCTTTGATCGGGGCAAAAAACTCCGCAGCCTCGTCGATTTGCATGTCCAAAACCTCGGAGATGGTCTTGCCCTTGTAGCGCACCTCGAGCGTCTCGCGGTTATAGCGCGCGCCGTGGCAGACCTCGCAGGGCACGTAGACGTCGGGCAGGAAGTTCATCTCGATCTTGATGGTGCCGTCGCCGGAGCAATTCTCGCAGCGCCCGCCCTTCACGTTGAAGCTGAATCGTCCGGGTTGGTAGCCGCGCATCTTCGCCTCCGGAGTGGCTGCGAAAAGCTGGCGCACCTTGTCGAAAACACCGGTGTACGTGGCGGGATTCGAACGAGGTGTGCGTCCGATCGGCGATTGGTCGACGTGGATGATTTTATTGATTTCTTCCGCGCCATCGATCTGCTTGTGTTTGCCGGGCACAGCGCGGGCCCCGTGAATGTCGTGAGCAAGCGCGGTGTAAAGGATCGAATTCACCAGCGATGACTTACCCGAGCCGGAGACGCCCGTAACCGCAACGAGCTTGCCAAGCGGGAAGTGGACGGTGATGTCCTTGAGATTGTTTTCTCGAGCTCCTCGGACCACGATCTCCTTGCCGTTACCCGGACGTCGCTTGGCCGGCACCTCGATCTTCTTTCGCCCGGAAAGATAGGCACCCGTGATGGAGCGCTCGTTCTTAAGCATGTCGTCGAGCGTGCCGTTGACCACGACCTCGCCACCGTTGACGCCAGCGCCCGGGCCGATGTCCACCAGCCAATCGGCCTCGCGGATTGTGTCCTCGTCGTGTTCGACGACGATCAGCATATTGCCCAGATCGCGCAACTTTTTGAGCGTGGCGATGAGCCGATCATTGTCGCGCTGGTGAAGACCGATAGAGGGCTCGTCGAGCACATAAAGCACGCCGGCCAGCCCAGATCCGATCTGCGTGGCGAGCCTGATGCGCTGCGCCTCACCGCCCGAGAGAGTAGCTGCCGCCCTGGACAGCGTCAGGTAATCGAGGCCGACATCGACCAAGAATTTGAGCCGCTCGTCGATCTCGCGCAGCACCATCTTGCCGATCTGGCGCTCGGTATCGCTCAGTTCGAGATCCGAGAAGAAAGTCGCAGCTTTAGAGATCGGCAGCTCGGAAACCTCGGCGATGTTCAGACCACCGACGGTAACGGCCAGAGTCGTAGGCTTGAGCCGGCGTCCCTTACAGGCCCGGCAGGGGATCTCTCGCATGTACTGACCCCAGCGCGTTCTCGCGGCATCCGTCTCTGCCTCTTGGTAGCGGCGCTTGACGTTTGGCAGCACGCCCTCGTACTTCTGCGTGTAGCTGCGGGTGCGACCAAACCGGTTGCGGTAGCGCACCACGACGGCGTCCTTGTTGCCCTCCAAAATGTACTTGCGGGTTTTTGCCGGCAGGTCTCGCCACGGTGTATCCATCGAGAAGCCATCGCGCTCGGCCAGAGACTCGAAGACGTGACTGTAATGCTTGGCGGTCATTGGGTTGGCCCAAGGCGCGATGGGACGCTCAGCAAGAGACTTCGAGGTGTCCGGGACCACTAACTCGGGGTCTACCTCCTCGGAAAAGCCGAGACCGTCACAGGCGGGGCACGCACCCCACGGAGAGTTGAACGAGAACTGCCTTGGCTCCTGCTCGTCCATCTCGACGTTGTGGCCATTCGGGCAAGCCATGTTTTCGGAGAACGTCCGCATCCTTTGCGGGTCGTCCTCGGCAAGATCAACGAAGTCCAGCGTCACGATGCCGCCTGCCAGCTCGAGCGCGGTCTCGACGGAATCAGTAATGCGCTGCTTGGCCTCATCCTTGACGGAGATTCGGTCGATGACAACGTCAATGTCGTGCTTTTTCTGCTTGTTCAGGGCGGGGACCTCGCCGATGCGGTACGTCTCGCCGTCCACCTTCACCCTGGCGTAGCCCTGCGTCGACAGGTTCCTAAACATCTCGGAGTACTCGCCCTTGCGGCCTCGGATCATCGGCGCAAGAACCTGGGCGCGCGTTCGTTCGGGCATAGCCAAAATTTGGTCGACGATCTGCTGCGGGCTCTGCTTAGCGATCGGCTCGCCACACACAATGCAGTGCGGGTGGCCGACGCGAGCAAAAAGAAGCCTGAGGTAGTCGTAGATCTCGGTGACCGTGCCGACCGTCGAACGCGGGTTGCGGCTCGTCGACTTCTGGTCGATGGCGACCGCCGGCGAAAGCCCCTCGATCAAGTCCACCGCGGGCTTATCCATCTGTCCCAGGAACTGCCTGGCGTATGCGGAAAGAGACTCGACGTAACGGCGCTGACCTTCGGCGAAAATAGTGTCGAACGCCAAAGACGATTTACCCGAGCCCGAAAGCCCTGTGAAAACCACCAGGGAATCCCTAGGCAGGTCCAGGGAGACGTTCTTCAGGTTATGTTGGCGGGCGCCACGAATCACTAGCCGATCAATCACTCTTTCAATGCTACTTGCCCGCCTAAACCATCCCTGCCGCATCGAAACAGGGAAAAGACAATGACAGTTTTGCCCTAACGTGGTTTGCTAAAGATATGGAAACCCTAGGCTTAAGGCGGCTGACGAGCGTTACCAACTTCACAGAGTTGGCGAAGCACAAGCTGGAAGAGACGAGCAAACTGCTCGGCGACACCATCGCCATTTCTGACGAAGACTGGCAAAAGCCGTCCCTCTTGCCCGGTTGGACCAGAGCACACATCGCCGCGCACCTGGCGATCCAAGCGGAGAACACCATGCAGCTGGTCCGGGACGCCAGGGTTGCCCCGCCCGGCTACCGACTACGGATGCCGCGACAAAGCTCCGAAGCCCTAGAGCGCGCATCCGAACGTAGCGCGCTGGAGCTTCAGGTGGCGCTTGACACCACTGCGGGCCAGCTAAATCAATGCCTGCAGAGCATCTGCCCAAGCTTCACGTTCGAGACAGCCGATGGCCTGACGGTAAGTTCCGACATTCTGACCGTGCTGCGGCTAAACGAGACGGTTCTGCATCACATCGATCTCGGCTGCGGTCAGACCATCGACGACGTCAGCCAGCCCGTCGCAACCTGGCTGCTCGAGCTGAACACGCTGCTGCCATCCGTGAGGCAAAACGCGCCGGCGGCCCGAATCGTCTCGGATAGCGGTATCGAGGCTCAAGTGGGACCAGACCGAATCTCCGCCCCGACCGTAACCGGACCAGATAATCTGCTTCTCGGCTGGTTGACCGGGCGAATGAGCCAGGAAAGAATGCTAGAACTCGGCGCACCGCCGCACGATAACCTGCCATAATCTCCATGGAGGAAACCATGTATCACGTCGAACCATTTGCCAGCCCGCTCACCTTCAAGGTGGCAGACATAACGGTCACCAAGGCGAGCGTTTCAGATATGGACAACAACACGTATCTTTTGGTGCCCGACGAGGGTTCCGCGCTGCTCATCGACGCCGCGGACAGCCCCGACCTCCTGAAGAAACTGATCGGGGAAAACAAGCTCGGACACATTCTCACCACTCATCGTCACCACGATCATTTGCAGGCGCTTAAAGCCATCGCAGACTCCTGCGACGCCCAGGTCCTCGCGGGTGAAGACGACGCTCACGCCATCACGGACGAGACCGGCGTCGTCAGCGAGCCAGTCTGGGACAACGACCACTTTGTAGTCGGAGACAGCCTGCTGGAGATCATTGGGCTGGTCGGGCACACTCCAGGCTCGATCGCCGTTGCGCTTGCCCCGGACGAAGGCACCGCACACATCTTCACCGGAGACTCGCTGTTCCCCGGAGGCGTCGGCAAAACGAATAGCCGGGACGACTTTGACCAACTGCTAGACGACGTCACAAAGAAGATCTTCGATGTCTTCGACGACGACACCGTAATCCACCCCGGACACGGCGACGCCACCACCCTAGGTGCCGAGCGAGGGCAGCTAGAGCAGTGGCGTCAACGAGGTTGGTGAGTTAGAGCTCGTGCTCCGGCTCGAGCTTGGGGGCGTGCCTGGTCTTCATTAGGCTCGCCACCGCAGTCACGACGAGAGTGACGATGATGACCACCAGCGATAGCCAGGTGGGCACCTCCCAGCCGATCCAGCCGTAGTGGTGCGCGGCATGTAGCAGCAGCTTCACGCCAATGAAGGCCAAGATGAACGAGAGGCCAAGCGACAGGTAGACCAGGCGCTTGAGCAGACCACCGAGCAGGAAGTAAAGCTGGCGCAGACCCATCAAGGCGAAGAAGTTCGCGGTAAATACCAGGTATGGCTCCTGGGTCAGGCCAAAGATGGCCGGAATCGAATCGAGCGCGAACATGATATCGACGGAGCCGAGCGCAACGATCACGAAGAACAACGGGGTGAAGACGCGCTTACCGTCGATCTTCAGGCTCAGATGGGTGTCGTGGTACTCCTCGGTGGAGGGCACGACGTTCTTGATCCAGAGCATCAGCTTGTTGTCTGAGGGCTGACTCGTCTCTTCGTGTTCGGGCTTGCGGTAATCATCCACCAGCTTCCAGGCGGTGTACAGCAGGAACACGCCGAAAATGAAGAACGCCCAGGCGAGGGTGTTGATGATTACGGCACCGAGGGCGATGAAGATTCCGCGGAAGATCAGGGCGAGGATAATGCCCATCATAAGCGTGAACTGCTGATACTTGCGGGGCACCTTCATGCTGCCCAGGAGGATGATAAAGACGAACAGGTTATCGATCGAAAGCGAATATTCAGTCAGGTAGCCGGCGATGAACTCGGTTGCGTAGTTCCAACTGGTTTTAGTCGGGTCAGTGGGGTGCGCGAATAAACCGATTCCGATAGCAAACAAGATCGCTGCGCCCACGAAAATCGAGATCGCGATGGCGCATTCCTTCATTGATGGCTCGTGCGGTTTGCGCTTCATCATGATGACGTCAACAACCAGCACAGTGGTGAGCACGGCAATGGTGATCACCCACGCCAATGGCGTTACATGCATTAAAACCTTCCTTATGGCAGATGCCTAAAACGTTTAGGAGGTCTGGCCGCGATCAATCGCTGTGAGACCGGAAGCTTTCGCTTCGGGATGACGATCTTCACATGTGAGGTTACTCCCCTCCAGCCATTCAATTGTGCCTGCGAAAATTGCCAAATGCCAGACGAGGCAACTCTCTCGTTGCCCGCGAAGACATTCGACGTGCGGAATATGGGGCATGTGGGGTTATCCTTTAACTCATGCGAGTCGCTTTTGTGTCTGAGAGCTTCCTGCCCAGCGTCAACGGAGTGACGAACTCAGTTCTTAGGATGTTGGAGCACCTGAAACGCCGTGGGGATGAGGCAATCGTCATAGCTCCTAAGCACCCAGACGGCATGCCCACCTCCTACCAGGGCTTCCCCGTTTACGCCACGTCCTCGATGAGTCTGGTGTGGTATCCGGAGCTCAGGTTGTCGACGACACGCAACCGCACGATCAAGAAAATGTTCGCCCAGTTCCGTCCGGACGTCGTGCACCTGGCTGCGCCATTTGCGCTTGGTCACACGGGCATATTGGCGGCGTCGAAGCTGGGCATCCCGACCGTCGCGCTCTACCAGACCGAAGTTCCGAAATATGTTGCCACCTACGGTTATCCGGCCGTGGAACCGCTTTTTTGGCGCTACGTGAAGCGGATGCACAACATGGCCACAATGACGCTGGCGCCTTCTTCTTACACCCGCGATGAGCTCGAAAGGAGAGGCTTCGAGAGGGTTCAGGTGTGGGGTCGAGGCGTGGACGCCGAGCGGTTCAGTCCGGCCAAACGCAACCAGTCGCTGCACGACTCTTGGGCTCCGAACGGCGAGACGGTAATCGCATACATGGGACGTCTCGGGCGCGAAAAACAGGTCGAGGATCTGCGGGTGCTTTTGAATCTGCCGAACACAAAGCTGGTGGTCATCGGAGACGGGCCCAAGCGCAAAGAGCTCGAAACCATGCTACCTGGGGCGATATTCACGGGAATGAAAACCGGTGACGAACTGCCCGTGTACCTGGCCAGCGCCGACATTTTCGTTCACCCAGGCGAAACTGAGACGTTCGGTCAGACCCTACAGGAGGCCCAGGCATCCGGTCTTCCGGTGGTCGCGACGGGCAAAGGCGGGCCGATAGACATCGTCCGAGACCGCTTCAACGGATACCTCTACCCGCCGGGTGAACTGGGCGCGCTGCGCTCGTCAGTCGCCGGATTGGTTTCTGATCCAGACAAACGCCAAGCGTTCGGCCAGGCAGGGCGCCGGCGAGCTTTGAACAGGAGCTGGGCGAAGCTTTGCGAGCAGCTCGTCGGATACTACGACGAGGCGATCTCGAGCACGCTCGTCACGGGAGCCTAAACTAACCTGCCAATCAGTTCGGCCATGGCCTTTGCAGCCTCTTCGGGAGTGTGCGGGCCTGGGTTTGACCGTGCAGCCATAGCCTGGATGGAGGCGCCCAACGCTCCGATGAGAATTGCTGGGTACTCACCGCCCATTGCGGCTAACAAAGTGCCACAGATACCAGCGAGAACGTCCCCGGAACCGGCTTGCGCGCTCCAAGCGGAGCCCTCGGTGGCGATGATCACGTTCTCGCCGTCGCTGACGAATTGGGTGGCGCCCTTCAGCAAAACCGTGGCACCAACCTTGTTCGCGGCGTTTTTGACGCTTCCGATGGGGTCGTCTTCCACCTCGAAACGTTCGACTCGAAGCAGCCTGGCCAGCTCGCCCGCGTGCGGAGTTAGCAGGCTGTTTTCGGGCAACTTTAGCCCCTCTAGGGAATCGATGGC
The DNA here is from genome assembly GCF_000510445.1 of Propionimicrobium sp. BV2F7. Classification (NCBI taxonomy): domain Bacteria; kingdom Bacillati; phylum Actinomycetota; class Actinomycetes; order Propionibacteriales; family Propionibacteriaceae; genus Propionimicrobium; species Propionimicrobium sp. BV2F7. The sequence continues at coordinate 74,847 of NZ_AZIS01000002.1, forward strand.
TTCGGCATCGATGACCATCGGGACGTCGTCGCTGACACGCTTTTCCAGGCGTTGCTTATCAGGCCCACCCCAGCCCGAACCGACCAACCAGGCCTGCACTTTCCCGACGCCGATGGTGACGGAAGAAAATTTCGAGACCACGGTCTCTTTAGGAACTGGACCGGCGTATCGAACCATGCCGGCACCCGCATGGAGTGCGCCGGAAAGGTTTAGAAAAGCGGCCCCGAAATACTTCTGCGAGCCAGTGTCTATGCCCAGCACGCCACGAGAATATTTGTCGCTTGTGTGATCCGGAACCGGCCACAGCCCGCCGACGTCCAACTCGTCCAGCTGACCGATAGCTGTTTCGGGCACCTTTAGACCGATGTCTGGCAGCCGAACCTCGCCGCACTTCGCCTTAGCTGGATAGGCCACCTGGCAGAACTTGAAAGCGCCAAAAGTGACGGTCACATCGGCAGGCAGACATGGAGCCGAAACCCGGTGGCTATCGGCATCCAGACCGGACGGAATATCCACCGCTAGAACCGGGGCGCCCGTATACTCCACAAACTCGGCCAGTCCCACCATGTTGGCTGGAATGCCTGGACGCCCGCCGATGCCGAACACAGCGTCGATGACCAGATCGACGTCTAATTCATCGAAAGAATCGACTAGCGTCGCTCCTGCCTGCAAGGCCGCGCTCAGACCAGCCTCGTGGGTCTTATTCAGGGGCAGCCAAACGTAAACCTGGAACCCCAGCTTCGCCAGCCGGCTGGCCGCGTACAACCCGTCGCCGCCGTTGTTGCCCGGCCCCGCCGCGACGAGCACGGTACCGCCGGGAACAATCATCGAATCCGCCATCTCGGCCACCTGCGCGGCGGCACGCTGCATCAGATCGACGTCGGGATTCGCCTGAAAGAAGGCCTCCTCAGCCACACGGATCTGGGCGACGCGGGCAACCTGCCTCATAGCCCCTCGCAGACCACCTGGGCGACGGCAAGACCGGCATCGTGTGAAAGCGACAGATGGGTGTCTAGCACGCCTGCCTTTTCCGCGGCGGCCTTAACCGTTCCGCTGAGCACCAGATGAACTTTTCCGGACGAGTCCGAGATCACCTGGCAATCGTGCCAGCGCAATCCACCAGGTCCGCCCAAGGCCTTCACCAGCGCCTCCTTAGCGGCAAACCTGGCAGCCAGAGACTGGTCGGAGCGTCTCTCGCCCTCGCTGTTGACCAATTCATCGGCTGTAAACAGCTTGTTCGCCAAACCGGGATGTCGCTTCAGAGCGGCGCTCATCCGGTCTACCTGGCAAATATCAACACCGATACCGATGATCCGGGTCATTACGCATCCCTTACCTAGTTACTCCACTGTTACCGACTTGGCCAGGTTCCTCGGCTGATCGACGTCGTTGCCCAGCAAGGTGGCCAGTTCACAGGCGAAGAGCTGCAGCGGAATGACTGAGACCAGCGGCTGTAGCAGCGTGGAAACGTGCGGCAGCCAGATGACCTTGTCGGCGAACGGAACCACTGACTCATCGCCTTCTTCGGTCAGCACGATCGTGCGCGCTCCTCTAGCCCTTACTTCTTGAATATTAGACACGACCTTCTCGTGAAGCTGATCGCGTCCCTTAGGTGGGACGATCACGAACACCGGCATACCGGGCTCGATGATCGCGATCGGGCCGTGCTTCAGCTCGCCTGCGGCAAATCCCTCGGCGTGCTGGTAGGCGATCTCCTTCAGCTTCAAAGCGCCTTCCAGGGCGACCGGATATCCCACGTGACGGCCAAGGAATATGAAGTCGTTGAGGCCGACGACCTCGCGAGCAAGCTCATATACATCATCCGCCTGGTCTAGTACGTGCTGGATGAGCTCCGGAGTCCGCTCAAGCTCGGCCATGATCGTCTTGATCTCGTCGCCATACTTCATGCCACGAACCTGAGCCAGGTAGAGACCGAGCAGGTAGCAGGCCGCCAACTGGGTCAGGAATCCCTTGGTGGAGGCCACGCCGATCTCCGGGCCGGCGTGGGTGTAAATAACCGCATCAGATTCGCGCGGGATGGTGGCACCGTTGGTGTTGCAGATGGCGATCACCTTGCAGTGCTGCTCGCGAGCGTGACGAATCGCCATCAAGGTGTCGGCGGTCTCGCCCGACTGGCTGATCGTTACGCACAGCGTCATCGGATCAACGATGGGATCCCGGTAGCGGAATTCGCTGGCCAGCTCGACCTCGCAAGGCACGCGAGTCCAGTGTTCGATCGCGTACTTGGCTACCATACCCGCGTAGTATGCCGTGCCGCAGGCGACGATGACGATCTTGTTTACCCGGCGAAGATCCTCGGGACGAATGCTCATCTCGTCCAGAACCAGCTCGCCGTTAGCCGAATAGCGGCCAAGTAAGGTGTCGGCTACCGCGCGCGGCTGCTCGAAAATCTCCTTGCGCATGAACCAGTCGTAGCCGCCCTTTTCGGCAGCGGACGCGTCCCAATCAACGTGATAGCTGCGGGTCTCAGCGTCGGTTCCATCGAAGTTGATGACCTTGATTTCATCTGCGCTGATCTGAACGATCTGGTCCTGGCCGAGTTCAATCGCCTCGCGGGTGTGTTCGATGAAAGCCGCGACATCGGACGCGACGAAGTTCTCGCCCTTGCCCACGCCGACGACGAGCGGCGAATTCCTGCGGGCCGCGACCACGTGCTTCGGGTCCGTGGCGTCGACCGCGACCAGAGTGAAAGTGCCCTCGAGTCTGGCTACTACCTCGCGCATGGCATCCAGGAGGTTATTGTTCTCTACTGCCTTGCCGAGCAACTGAGCGACAACCTCGCTGTCGGTCTCCGAGTTGAACTTGACGCCCTGGCCGATCAGCTCGTTGCGAAGCTCGGCGAAGTTCTCGACGATTCCGTTGTGCACCAAAGCAACTCTGCCGTTGGCGCTGACGTGGGGGTGGGCGTTTTCGTCCGTCGGGCCGCCGTGCGTTGCCCAACGGGTGTGACCGATTCCGGTGGTGGCCTCGGGCAGTGCGTGCGCAGCGAGCTCGTTTTCCAGGTTAGACAGTTTGCCAGCCTTTTTAGAGGTGTGCAGCCCGTCAGCTCCGACGAGCGCGATACCCGCCGAATCGTAGCCGCGATACTCCAGGCGGCGTAGGCCCTCGATTACTACGTGCTGTGCCGACTTAGCGCCGACGTATCCGATGATTCCACACATAGAGTTATCTTCTCGCAAAGCTGCACGTCACAACAAGCCAACCACGGTTTTTAGGCTCAAGAAAACTAAAAAATAACTTCCCGTTATGACATAGGAGCTTTTCAACTGTAATATTTTGGGAGCTTATCCGCCGAGACCCTAAGCTTGATGCAAATGACTATCGCAGTCCGCCAGTCGCCTAACAGGCCCTGGCTAATCCTTCCAAGGCAGAGTTGGGCGCAACTGGCCCAAGCCTCGCACACGACGCTCGATAGCGCGACCCTTGAAAAACTCAGGGGCCTGCAAGACCCAACCAGCCTGCAGGACGTCGAAGAGGTCTACCTGCCGCTGACTCAACTTGTCGAGCTTTATCGCAAAAACACCGCGCGGATGTACTCGAATTCCAACGAATTCTTGGGCATCAAGCCCACCCGCACCCCGTTCGTGATCGGCGTAGCCGGTTCCGTCGCCGTCGGCAAATCCACCACTGCTCGTCTCCTCGCTGAGCTGCTGCGCAGGCAACCTTCCGCGCCGAAGGTGGATCTGGTGACGACCGATGGTTTTCTCTTCCCCAACGATGAGCTTGAGCGCCGCGGAATCCTTGATCGCAAGGGCTTCCCCGAAAGCTACGACCAGCGCGCAATGCTCGAATTCGTCATCGCGGTTAAATCGGGCAATCCGAGGGTGGTCGCGCCGAAGTATTCGCACCTCATCTACAACATCGTCAAGGACGACAAAATCGTCATCGAACAGCCAGACGTGCTAATCGTCGAGGGCTTGAACGTTCTGCAGCCCGCCACCATTCAACGCAATGGTCAGCGGCTCACCGTCAGCGACTTCCTAGATTTCTCCGTCTACGTGGACGCCGACGAGGCCGACATTCGCCGCTGGTACCTATCCCGCTTTCTAGCCTTGCGCTCCAGCGCTTTCGCGGACCCGAGCAGCTACTTCCACAAGTACGCCACTCTGGACGACTCCGAAGCCCGAGAAACCTCGCTTTCGATCTGGGAGACCACTAATGGCCCGAACCTTCGCGCCAATATCGACCCGACCCGCGAACGCGCAACCGTTGTGCTACGTAAGTCCTCCGACCACTCGATCCGCCACGTGCGAATCCGCAAGATCTAGGCACCTACCCAGCGGCTATACGCTGTATCCGCAAAATCAACGGGAACCAAAAGATTCGACTACGAACTTTTTGGTTCCCGCTGTTCTTCGACGTGGTGATCGGTTTGGGTGCCAACGTCTGGTGGTTGGCCTGGTTGATTATCGACGGTTGTGGGATTCGGGTCTTTGCGTCACTGGGCACGTGTCTCCGCTTCTCACCCAAGCGACGCTTGGGTATCGTCGCTCCCGCCACGCCATGATGTTCCTTCAAAGACCCGAACTCCCACAACCTCAGATTCCTAGGTGCCCACCCGCGTCCATGTGGATTAACGAGGTGGAAAAAGCTCGACATCGAACATTTTCTTCCACATTGATCCGCCAAGATTTAACGAGGAAGAAAAGATCCGACTACGAACAATTTCTTCCACGTTAATTTTCACTGGCGACGCGGTGACCACTTTTAAAAGTGAGGGTGCTGGGCTGGGTTGGTTTGACGAGCATCGAGGCGTGGCGAGAGTGATAGCTCGTTCATTGCGCAAGCGATAAGAGATGAACGAAGACACGGCGACTCGCTCGACAAAGCAACCCAGACCAGCAACCACCCAGAAGCTACAAGATCAACCACGATATGCGACACCAGACGAGGAGGCCCAAATCCAGCAGCAGGCAAAAACAAGTAGGACAGAAAAAATGTCCCCGGAATCCTCCGGGGACATTTGAGATTTGTTGTTTTTACAGCGCGAGGCGTTCGGCGACCAGTTCGGCAAGGCGGTGTGCCACCTCGTCGGCCTTTTCTTGGGTCGGGGCCTCAACCATGACGCGAACCAGAGGCTCAGTTCCGCTCGGGCGCAGGACGACGCGGCCGGTCCCGCCGAGTTCCTGATTTGCGGAGGTCACGGCCTGGGTGATCTCAGGATCCAAGGAGGCGCGCAGCTTGTCGACATTAGGGACGTTGATAAGCACTTGCGGCAGCTGCTTCATTACGCTGGCGAGCTCGGCAAGCGGTTTGCCCTGGCGGACCATGGCAGCTGCAACATGCAGAGCGGTCAAGACGCCGTCACCGGTGTTGGCGTATTCGCTGATAATGACGTGGCCGGACTGTTCGCCACCGAGGGTGAAGCCGTTTGCCTGCATGGATTCCAGCACGTAACGGTCGCCCACCTTCGTCTGGTCGATGCTGATGCCGTTGGCCTTCATGGCAAGCTTCAGGCCGAGGTTGCTCATGATCGTCGCAACCAAGGTGTCGCCGTGCAGTTTGCCCTGCGATTTGAGCGCTAGAGCGAGAATCGCCATGATCTGGTCGCCGTCGACTACGTTTCCCTCAGCGTCGACTGCCAGGCAGCGGTCGGCATCGCCGTCCATGGCGAAACCGGCGTCTGCACCATTTTCAATGACGGCCTTGCGAAGGCCATCGATGTGGGTGGATCCGGCGTTGTCGTTGATGTTCAGGCCATTGGGCTCCACGTTGATGCCGATGACCTCGGCGCCGGCCTTCTCGAAAGCCGGAACGGCAGTGTAGGAGGAGGAGCCGTTAGCCCCGTCCAAGACGACCCTCAGACCCTTTAGAGACTCACCATTCAGGCTTTCTGCGAGGTACTCGATGTACTTGCCGAGCAGTGTGTCGTCGTAGGTGATGTCGCCAACCTTGGCGCCGGTTGGCAGCTGCCACTTGGCGTCGAGCTGGCGCTCGATCTCGTCCTCGATCGCGTCATCAAGCTTAACGCCGCCACGCTGGAAGAACTTGATGCCGTTGTCGGGCATCGGGTTGTGGCTTGCGGAAAGCATGACGCCCAGGTCGAATTTTTCGCTAGCCACCAGGTGTGCAAGACCGGGGGTCGGCACTACGTCTACGTCGACGACGTCCACACCCGCGCTAGCCAGACCAGCACATACGGCGGCTTTCAGGAAAGACCCGGAGATTCGGGTGTCGCGCCCGACGATCGCGCGAGGACGCTTATCGCTAAACGCCCCAGCCTCGCCGAGCACGTGCGCAGCTGCCACCGAAAGTTTCAGGGCCAGATCTGCTGTTAAATCTATGTTTGCGACGCCACGGACGCCGTCAGTTCCAAATAGTCGTGCCATGAGCTATAAACTATCGCGATCTCAAGCGAGCTTCACCTTTGGCGCGCTAGGAAGTGGGGCTCGCCAACTCAAAAGGCGAGCCCGACGACTATGCTGACAGCTCCAATCCGCTGGCTGAAACGCCGACCACAAGTCCTTCTTCGGTGGGGGTCAAAGACTCGTAGGTCAAGCCGGGGGCCTCAGGCAGCGTAGTTGCCATCTGTTTCTGGGCCTCCTCGCTGTTCAATAGTTCCTCAGGAATCGTGAAGCCCGCGAACTGCGCCTTGACATCCTTGTAACGGATCTCGTTGCCGGCCAGCACTAGGCCGAAAGTGATGTCCATCTTGGAGCTGGTGCCCATGATTTCCGCGTTTCCTTTGGCCCCGACCCGCTCATCGCCCGCGTAGTACATGCTGAGTTCGTTACCGGTTTTCCTGGACAGTTCATCGTAGGAAAGCGTAAATGTGCCTCGCCCAGAATCAACCTTGCCGCTGCCCTCTTTCGGCAAGTACAAAGTGTCGAAACTCAAGTCTGCTTTGGCAATGCGGAAGTCCTGGTCGGCAATGTACAGGTTGTCGGCCTGGAGCGTGCCGGAAGAGATTTTGTGGTTGAAAAAATACTTCATGAACGGGAAACCATCGAACTTCACGTTCGCGCCGGCAGGCCCCGATTCGCTTGAGAACTCCTGCATGATCTGATCGCGGGTGGCGATCTCGGCGTTTCGTTTGACCGCTGTATCCGCCACAACGAATCCCACCGCAAGGGCGACCACGATCAAAATGGCGAGAATCCACTTGAGGGCAGTACGCAATTTAGACTCCTAAAAGTTCGTCTATGCCGATTGTCAGGCCAGGGCGATCGCCAATAGCGCGAACTGCGGCCAGGATGCCGGGCATGTAGCTGCCGCGATCGAATGAATCGTCACGGACGGTCAACTGCTCGCCGGGGTTACCGAAGATGACCTCTTGGTGAGCGAACAGACCGCGGGAGCGAACCGCGTGGATGTGAACGCCGTCGATCTGCGCTCCCCTAGCCCCATTCGGATCTGTCTGGGTGGCATCGGGAATCTGCGCGCAGCCGGCCTTTTCTCGTGCCTGAGAGATCGCGCGGGCGGTGGTCTGCGCGGTACCCGATGGCGCATCTAACTTGTCGGGGTGGTGCAGCTCGATTATCTCTACGGACTCGAAGAACGGGGCTGCCTTCGCTGCAAAGCTCATCATCAGCACGGCAGCGATAGAGAAGTTCGACGCAATGATCGCGTTCGCCTTGCTGGAAGCCTGCCATTTGCGAACCTTGTCGTACTTTTCGTCCGTGAACCCCGTGGTGCCAACTACGGTGTGGACGTTATTGCTCAGGCACCACTCGATATTGCCAAGAACCGCGTCGGGGACGGTGAAATCGATCGCCACATCCGCAGCTTTGACCGGTTCGCGGTCCTCTCCTGCGTCAATCGCTGCAACCAGCTCCATGTCTTCGGCTTCTTCGACCGCCTGGCAAATGCGTTGACCCATGCGACCCTTTGCCCCAAAAACTGCAACCTTTATCACTTAAAATCTCCTCACTTCGTTACAACGAACACTACTAGGTGCTGGTGACAAAAATATGAATAAAAATTGGCGGCCCGGAGGGGCCGCCAATCAAAGTTATTTATTTATTTGAAGAATTACTCCTCGGATGCCTCGGCGTCCTCGGACTTTTCTTCTTCAACCACCGGGCTGAGCGACAGCTTGCCACGGTCGTCGATGTCGGTGATCTCAACCTGCAACTTCTGGCCGACGCTGACGACGTCCTCGACGGACTCGACGCGATTGCCATCGTTCAGCTTGCGCAGCTTCGAGATGTGCAGCAGGCCATCCTTGCCCGGGAGCAAGGAGACGAATGCGCCGAAGTTGGTCAGCTTGACGACGGTACCCAGATAACGCTCGCCCTTCTGCGGCATGACAGGGTTAGCGATCGCGTTGATCTGCTTGCGCGCAGCCTCCGCGGACTCGCCGTTGTCGGCGCCGACGTAGACGGTGCCGTCCTCCTCGATGGAGATGTTGGCGCCGGTCTCGTCCTGGATCTGGTTGATGATCTTGCCCTTAGGCCCGATCACCTCGCCGATCTTGTCGGTCGGGATAGTGACGGTGATGATGCGCGGCGCGGTCTCAGCCATCTCGTCGGGCTCGTTAATTGCCTCGTTCATAACGTCCAGGATGGTGATGCGGGCCTCGTGAGCCTGCTTCAGGGCGGCAGCCAGAACGTCAGCCGGGATGCCGTTTAGCTTGGTGTCAAGCTGGAGGGCGGTGATGAAGCCCTCGGGGCCTGCAACCTTGAAGTCCATGTCGCCGAGCGCGTCCTCAGCACCCAGGATGTCGGTCAAGGTCAGGTAGTGGGTCTCACCGTTCTCGTCGGTCTCGCTCATCAGGCCCATTGCGATGCCTGCGACCGGGGCGCGCAGCGGAACGCCAGCATTCATTAGAGCCAGGCTGGATGCACAAACCGAACCCATGGAAGTGGAGCCGTTGGAGCCAACCGCCATCGAGTTCTGGCGAATCGCGTAGGGGAATTCCTCGCGGGCCGGAAGAACCGGGGTGATAGCGCGCTCGGCCAGGTGACCGTGGCCGACCTCACGACGTTTCGGGGAGCCGACGCGGCCAGTCTCACCGGTGGAATACGGCGGCATCTCGTACTGGTGCATGTAGCGCTTGGTGTTGTTCGGGCTCAGGGTGTCGAGCTTCTGTTCCATGTCGAGCATATTCAGCGTGGTGATGCCCATGACCTGGGTCTCGCCGCGCTGGAACAGCGAACTGCCGTGAACGCGTGGAATGATGCCAACCTGAGAGCTCAGCGTGCGGATGTCCTTGGGGCCACGACCATCGATGCGCTTGCCTTCCTTTAGGACGCGGTTGCGCACGATTTTCTTCTGAACTGCCTTAAAGGCGCCACCAATTTCGGCCTCGCGCTCGGCGAACTCCTCCTTGGCGACGAGCTCCTCGACGACCTTGGTCTTGAGTTCCTTCTCGGCGTCCTGACGCTCGAGCTTGTCGGCAATCTGCATGATGCGGTCCAGCTCGTCGGAGGCCAGCTTCTCGACTGCCTCGTAGACGTCGTCTTCGTATTCCTTGAATACGGGGAATGGGTAGGTTTCCTTATTGACCTGCTCGGCGAGCTCGGCCTGAGCGTCGCAAAGAACCTTGATGAACGGCTTGGCAGCCTCGAGACCCTGAGCAACGACCTCTTCGGTCGGGGCGGTCTTGCCTGCGCGGACGTTGTCCCAAGTGGCGTCGGTGCCGCCGGCCTCAACCATCATGACGGCGATGTCGCCATCGGCCAGCACGCGGCCGGCAACAACCATCGAGAAGGTCGCTGAAGCGTCCTGCTCGTAGGTCGGGAACGCAACCCACTGATCGTCGATCAGGCTGATGCGGACGCCACCGATCGGGCCGCTGAACGGCAGGCCTGCGATCTGGGTGGACATCGAAGCCGCGTTGATAGCAACAACGTCGTACTGAACGTTCAGGTCCATGGCGAGCACGGTAACAACTACCTGAACCTCGTTGCGCAGGCCCTTAACGAAAGCCGGACGCAGCGGGCGGTCAATCAGGCGGCAAGCCAGGATGGCGTTGTCGCTGGGACGTCCCTCGCGACGGAAGAAGCTGCCCGGAATCTTGCCAATGGAGAACATCTTCTCCTCGACGTCAACAGTTAGCGGGAAGAAGTCGATGGATTCGCGCGGGGTCTTCTGCGCGGTGGTAGTGGAAAGCAGCATCGAGTCGCCATCCATGTAAACTGCGGCGGCGCCGTCGGCCTGCTGAGCCAGCAGACCGGTCTCGAAGCGCATTACGTGCTTGCCGAATTTGCCATTGTCGATAATGGCCTCAGAGTATTTGATTTCAGGTCCCTCCACGGGTCCTCCTTATGTAGTCGTAGCCGGGCGAATCTGCGCCTCGGCTGTTTTCAAGGGGGAAACCACGGGCCGGTCTTCGATCGAGGCCAACGGGCATTCTTCCCGGCAGCCACTACCGAGGACCAAACCGCATTCCCCAGTACCTATTTAGTTTTTCGCTTCCCCTTGCATTATCCACTTAACTCGGGGAACTTGGCATGCAGATTGTCCATTACACGCCAATGGGGAGCGACCGCTCGAGCAGCCACTCCCCAAATAAGTCAAAACGTCACCGGCGCAGACCCAACCGCTTAATGAGTTCACGGTAGTGGTTGATGTCTTCCTTAGCCACGTAGTTGAGCAGACGACGACGCTTACCAACCATCAGCATCAGGCCACGGCGAGAGTGGTGGTCGCCTTTGTGGACCTTCAGGTGCTCGGTCAGGTCGGAGATTCGCTTGCTCAGCAGCGCAATCTGAACGTCGGGAGAACCAGTGTCACCCGGGTGCGTTGCGTACTCTTCAATAATTTTGTTCTTTTCAGCTGCATCCATGAAGACAGCTCTCCTTTCAGTTTCCCGTTGCGCGGCGCAACTTAAGTTGCTCTTGGGCATCCGCGGCCGATCAGACGGCGATTGAATACTCTAGCAGTTTGGCGCCCAGCCACCTAAATCGCCTGGCAAGGCGAAAGACCTAGGCGGACGGGGCCAGCAGCTCGCGGGTTTTTTCCACGTCCTTATTCATCTGCTTGACAAGCTCGTCGACGGAGCTAAATTTGATCATTCCGCGCAGCTGGGCGACGAAGTCCACCGCGATCCACTTTCCGTAAAGCTCGAGGTCGTCACGGTCTAGCACGTAAGACTCGACGCGTCGATTGAGAACGCCGTCGAAGGTCGGGTTGGAGCCAACGCTGATCGCGGCAGGCATTTTCACGTCCGGATCATCGAGCACTCTAACCCAGCCGGCGTAGACGCCATCCGCGGGCACCTCGTATTCGGAACTGATGGGCAGGTTCGCGGTCGGGAAACCGAGCAGTCGGCCGCGTTGATCACCGACGACCACCACTCCCCTGACCCGGAAGTATCGCCCTAGATTAACCGCGGCAGTCTCGACGTCCCCGGCCTGCAGCGCCTCTCTGATCGCGCTGGAACTGGCAACACGATGCTCGATCTCGGCCAGGGCAACCTCGTCTACGTCGAAGCCGTCTGAAAGACCGGCTGAATACTCACGCAGATCCTGCGGAGTCCCTGCCGCCTTCTTGCCGAATCGGAAGTTCTCGCCGACGACTATTGCTGCCGGGTTCAGCGGCATCAAGATCGTCTCGATGAATTGCTGCGGGCTCCACCCGGAGATCTCTTCGGTGAACTGAACCACGCGGACCTCGTCGACGCCGTTGGAGGTCAGCAGATCCAGGCGTTCGGGCAGCGGGCACAGCAGCTTAGGTGTGTGCTCTGGATTAAAAATCTTCGTCGGATGCGGCCAGAAAGTAACCGCCAGCACGGGCAGCGGCCCCTCATCGTCCGTGAGGGCTGTTGCGTGTGCTCGGGCGCGATCGATCAGCGACTGGTGACCGAGATGGACACCGTCAAAGTTTCCGATCAACACCACGCTGCGGCGCATTGAGACCTCCGAAATCGATGAGTGAACCGCACATCAGCTTAGAGGCAAGAAGCGTGAATTAACCAACTGCGCTAATCTGCCTTGCGTGGAATTGTTTATCTCAGCTGCTGCAATCTTTATCCTCATCATGGATCCGCTCGGAAATATTCCGCTTTTCCTCACGGCTCTTCGCCACACGGTAGCCCGCCGCAGGCGCAGAATCGTGGTTCGAGAGTTGCTTATCGCGCTGGTCGTCATGCTCATATTCTTGTTCGGCGGCCAGACGTTCATGAAGATTTTCGACGTCTCCCCACCTGCTCTGACTGTTGCGGGTGGCGTCATCTTGATGCTGATCGCGCTGCGCATGATCTTCCCGACGCCAACCTATTCGTTGAGCGAAAGGGTGCCGGAGGACGAGCCCTTCATCGTGCCGCTCGCCGTGCCTTACGTCGCCGGGCCAAGTCTGTTGGCGATGGAAATCGTGCTCGTCTCGCGCAACCCGGAGGGCATTGCTTGGTATCTGCTGGCGCTTATCGTCTCTTGGCTCGTCACCGCCATCGTGCTGTTCTTCTCGCAGTCCCTGATCAAGCTGTTTGGCGAAAAGACTTTGACTGCCATCGAACGCCTGATGGGCATGGTGTTGGTCATCGTGGCCGTGCAGATGACGCTGAACGGCATCGCGGATTACTTCTCGCTTGCCACCCACTAATCGGCTCAAACTAAAAAGTCGCCCGAACTTCGGGCGACTTTTTAGATCCACCTGATTTATCAGATCAACACTGCAAGCGGCTTTGCGCCCGGGTCATCTGGTGCGTAGAGCGCGATCAGGTTACCTTCCGGATCAACCAAACCAGTTACTGGCCCCTCGACGGTGATGTCTAGCGGTTTGCCATAGCCGACGTTTCGCGCCTGAGCTTCGTCCACGTTTCGTACGGGAAAGCTAAACCGAGCGGCCTGAGCCATCGGCAACATGGCTTCTTCGCTAATGTCGTCGAGAGCCACCGCGTCCGCCAAGTTGTAGCGGCCAATCCTGCTGCGACGCAACATCGTCAGGTGGCCGCCGACGCCGAGCGCTTCGCCTAGGTCCCTGGCAAGCGCGCGAACGTATGTCCCTGAGCTCACTTCGACCTCGACATCAACATCCAAGACCTCGCCCAACCTGCGAACATCTAGCACGTCGAAGCGACTGACGGTCACTGGTCTGGCGGCTAGCGCCACGTTCTCGCCCTTTCGGGCCAGAGCGTAGGCGCGCTTCCCGTTCACCTTGATCGCAGACACCGAGCTGGGCACCTGCATGATGTCGCCTGTCAGCGGCTTGATTGCTTCGGCTAGCTGCTGCTCGCTGATGGAGCTTGCATCGCTAGCCTGGATCAGTTCGCCCTCTGCGTCATCTGTGGAGGTCGACTGGCCCAATCGAATGGTTGCGGAATAGGCCTTGTCGTGAAGCGCAAGATGACCCAAAAGCCTTGTTGCCTTGCCAACGCCCACGATCAGAACGCCGGTGGCCATCGGGTCGAGCGTGCCCGCGTGACCAACCTTCAACTTTCTTTTCCTAGCATCGAAGACCCGCCGGACCCGACCAACCACTTGCTGGCTGGTCAGCCCGGCGGGCTTATCGACAATCAGAATTCCAGAATCACTCATCAGCACGATACGGATCGGCGTCGCCGGCGAACTTATCGCCTCGTTGGCTGGCCAGCTGTTCGTCCGCGATGCGAACCCTGTCTAGGAGTTCTTCGATCTCGCGGGCGGACTCCTGGGAGCCGTCGGGGACGAAAGTCAGGGTCGGCACGAATTTCATACCGAGCTTCTTGCCTATGACGCTGCGCATCATGCCCTTGGCAGATTCGAGAGCCGCCGCCGTGTCAGTCTTGCCGTCCACGGCGTCCGCTTCGCGCCCGTCTAGGGACGAACCGAAATCGGTGTAGAAGACCGTAGCTTCGCGACCGTCGCCGGTCACCCGAACGTCGGTGATCGTGACGAACCCTAGGCGGGGGTCCTTCACACGACGCTCGAGCAACTGCGCGATTATTTTACGAATCTGGTCTGCAATCTTTCCAATACGCGGATTAGTCATGCTTCTCCTAGTCGCGTGGCTTTTCCACCATCTCGTAGCACTCGATGACGTCACCGGTCTGGATGTCGTCGTAGTGCTCGAGGGTCACACCGCACTCGAAGCCCTCGCGGACCTCGGTGACGTCGTCCTTTTCACGACGCAAGGAGGCAATGCTGGTCTCGCGAACGACGACGCCATCGCGCAGCAGCCTTGCCTTGGCGTTGCGTCGGATGAGCCCATTCTCGACCATGCAGCCCGCGATGTTTCCAACCTTGGAGCTGCGGAAGATCTGACGAATCTCCGCCTGGCCAAGAGTCTTCTCTTCGTAGATCGGCTTGAGCATGCCCTTGAGAGCAGCCTCGATCTCGTCGATCGCATCGTAAATGACCGAGTAGTAACGGATGTCGACGTTCTCGCGGTCCGCCAGCTTCGCGGCCTGAGCCGTGGGGCGAACGTTGAAACCGATGATGACGGCGTGCGGATCGCTCGCGGCTGCCAGCGAAACGTTGGTCTCGGTGATGGCACCAACACCGCGGTCGATGACGCGCAGGCTGACCTCGTCGCCGACCTCGATACGGCTCAGCGAATCCTCCAGGGCCTCGACGGAGCCGGCTCCATCGCCCTTCAGGATCAGCGTCAACTCGCTGGTCTCGCCCTTCTCGAGTTGTTCGAACAGCTCGTCGAGGGTCTTGCGGCGGCTGCTTGCAGCCTGCATTGCGGCGCGCATGCGTGCCTCACGCTTATCGGCGATCTGACGCGCGACGCGGTCGTCGTCGACGACAAGGAAGTTGTCGCCTGCACCAGGAACGCTGGTCAGACCGAGAACCTGAACCGGAGCCGAAGGCGGAGCCTCGTCCACGGATTCGCCACGGTCGTTGATCATCGCACGAACGCGGCCGTACGAAGATCCAGCGACGATGGACTCGCCCTTGCGCAGCGTACCGCGCTGAATGAGGACGGTGGCCACCGGGCCGCGACCCTGGTCTAGGTGGGCCTCAATAGCGACGCCCTGAGCCGGCATGTCCGGGTTGGCGCGCAGGTCTAGTGCCGCGTCTGCGGTTAGGACGATCGCCTCGAGTAGATCGTCAATGCCCTTGCCCGTGACCGCGGAAACATCGACGAACATCGTGTCGCCGCCGTAGTCCTCCGGAGTCAGTCCGAATTCCATCAACTGGCCGCGAACCTTAGCCGGATCGGCAGTAGGCTTATCGATCTTGTTGACCGCAACCACGATCGGAACATCAGCAGCCTTGGCGTGGTTCATCGCCTCGATTGTCTGAGGCATGACGCCGTCATCGGCCGCGACAACCAGAACCGCGATATCGGTCGACTTCGCACCACGAGCACGCATCTGCGTGAAGGCCTCGTGGCCCGGGGTATCGATGAAGGTGATCGGGCGAGTCTCGCCTTCCACCTCAGTCTCGATCTGGTAGGCACCGATGGACTGGGTAATGCCACCGGCCTCCTTAGCCTGAACGTTCGAGTGTCGCAGGGCGTCCAACAGCTTGGTTTTACCGTGGTCGACGTGACCCATAACGGTGACGACCGGCGGACGAGCGGACAGATCTTCCTCGCCGCCCTCGTTCTCGCCGAACTCGAGGTCGAAGCTTTCCAGCAGCTCGCGATCCTCGTCTTCGGGAGAAACTACCTGGATGTTGTAATCCAGCTCGGCGCCAAGGATCTCCAGCGTCTCGTCGGGAACCGACTGAGTAGCCGTGATCATTTCGCCCATGTTGAACAGCACCTGTACGAGCTGTGCTGCATCGACGTCAATCTTTTCGGCCAGATCGGTAAGCGAGGCGCCGCGACGCAGGCGAACGGTCTGACCGTCACCCTTGCGAAGGCGTACACCACCGATTACCGGTGCCTTCATTTCGTCGAATTCTTGCCTGCGCTGCTTCTTAGACTTGCGCTTGCGGCCACCGCTGCCGCGACCGAATGCACCCTGGGTGCTGCCGCGGAAGGTACGACCACGAGGCGGTGCACCTCCTGGACGTCCGAAACCGCCGGAGCCATTGTTGTTATTGGAGCGGCCTCCACGGCGTCCTCCGCGACCGCCCGAGGTCTTACTGAGAGCGTTATTTGCCCGCTTCGGCATCATTGCAGGGTTCGGCTTGGGCATTCCGGAAGTGCCGCCTGGACGAGGCATCGCAGGCGTGGCTGCACCGGAGCGCGGACGCTGCGAACCGCCGGAACCACGACGCTGCGAACCGTGACGGGACTGGCCCATGCCTTGCGTGGAGCTGAACGGGTTGTTGCCCGGACGCGGCTTGCCGCTGCTGCGGCGCACCTGATTGCTCGGCGCCGGCTTAGCCTTCGCAGCACTCTGGTGCGCAGTCTTCGGTGTAATGCGAGGACTGGGCTTCGGCGCTGGCTTGGCAGCAGGTTTTGGAGCCTGTGCAGGGCTCGAAGGCTTAGCGGCGGGCTTCTCGGCGCTGATCGGCTTCGAGGTCGACGGCACTACACCAGCCTGACTGGGGCGAGGAGCGTTACGGGACGCGGTCTTCGCACCAGGCATTGCAGCCGGCGTAACTTTCGTAGCCGACGATGCGCTCTTGGCAGCCGGCTTAGCGGAAGAAGTCTTTGCAGGCTTGTCGGCCTTTTCGGCAGCCGAAGTCGTGCTCGGCTTTATCGGTTCTTTGGTTTCTACCGGAGCGTTAGTCGCACCGGGCGCGGGTGCCTTACGGCTAGCCGCCTTAGACTTTGTGGGCGCCTTCTTGGCCTCGGCCTGGCCACCCTCTTGTTCGAACTTCTCCTTGACACGACGAACCACTGGGGCCTCGATCGTGGAGGAAGCGGAGCGAACGAATTCGCCCATGTCGTTAAGTTTTGCGATTAATTGTTTACTTTCGAGTCCGAGCTGTTTTGCTAGCTCGTAGACGCGGACCTTAGCCACTTATCTCCTTCAGGCCCAGCGTCTTTTTTGCGCGCCAGGGCCTCTAGTTAGTTGTAATGCTCATTTCGGCATACTCATCGAGTGTTCATGAGCGCTAGCCCACTTTCTTGCTGCATGGCCCATTGGCCACGACTAAATAGAGCGGTTAGGCGCGTGCAATTGCACACACGCAATCATTTTAGACCCTCGCGGCCTTTTCTTCTAACCGAGGTAAAACATACAAGCGCGGAATGGACGCTATGACTCGACCCGCGTGCGAAAACTTCTGGCGAAGCCACCCCTTTGAGCGCTCGTCAGGCAGACCTCGTCGGGGTGCACCCAGGCGCCCCTACCGGGTGCGCATTTGGACTGATCGGCCACCACTTTCCCGTCACGCAGTACATAACGGGAAAGTTCGCTTGGCTCGGCCTTCGCCCTGCAACCTACACAGGTGCGCAGCGGATGGTTCACCTTTCGGTCGACGCGGTGTCCGGCTTGATGTCAATGCGCCAGCCGGTAAGACGGGCGGCCAACCTGGCGTTCTGACCCTCGCGACCGATGGCCAAAGAAAGCTGGTAATCCGGCACGATAACGCGTGCAGCGCGCGCGGTCTCGTCCACGACCTCAACGGAGCTGACCTTCGCGGGGCTCAGCGCGTTCGCCACGAACTGCGCGGGATCCTCGCTCCAATCGACGATGTCGATCTTTTCCTTGCCGAGCTCGTTGGTTACCGCCCTGACGCGCGCGCCCATCGGGCCGATGCAAGCGCCCTTGGCGTTCACATCCGGGTTGGCGGAATAGACGGCGATCTTAGAACGGTGACCCGCCTCGCGAGCGATCGCCTTAACCTCGACGACGCCATCAGCAATCTCAGGAACCTCGAGCTCAAAAAGCTTCTTAACCAGGTTCGGGTGGGTACGGCTGACGACGATCTGTGGGCCGCGCATCTCACGACGAACCGCAACGACGTACACCCGAAGCCTGCGGCCATGGGTGTACTGCTCGCCGGGGGCCTGCTCAGCTAGCGGCATGATTGCCTCGACGGTGCCTAGATCAACCCGAACCGTGCGGGAATCGCTGTCCTGCTGGACGACGCCAACCATGATGTCTCCCTCGGCCGCAGCGAATTCGCCGTACTTCTGCTCGTCCTCAGCCTCGCGCAAGCGCTGGAAAATGACCTGGCGGGCTGTTGAGGCGGCGATACGGCCAAAGTCGGAGGGAGTGTCGTCGTATTCGCCGATCTGGTTGCCGTCCTCGTCAGTCTCGGGAACCACCACCGAGACCTTTCCAGACTTGCGATCGAGATCGACGCGGGCGCCCGAGACCGGGTGATCGGTCTTGTTGTAAGCGTTTAGCAGCGCGTCTTCCAGAGCCTCGACCAGGTAGTCGAGGGGAATTTCCTTGTCGCGTTCGATTGCCCGCAGAGCGGCCATATCGATGTCCATCAGATCTCCTATCCTTCGCGATTCAGCTCGAGTTGAACCACGGCTTTTTCGATGTCTTCATAGGGGACGCTCAGCTGGTCCACATCAGGCTTCTTCGGTTTGGCTCCCTTTTTGGTCGGTTTCACCTCGGGGGCGACAACCACTACCGAGTCGTCGGCGCTGAGAATCCTGCCTAGAAGCTCCGGCTTGCCAGTCGCGTTTCCTTCACCCAGCTTGAACAGCACCAACCTGCCCGCGTTTCGCCTAAAGTGCACGGGTTTAGTGAGCGGCTTGGTGGCACCGCGGCTGCTCACCTCGAGGGTGTAGGGTTGCTCGCCCATCACATCGGATTCGTCGAGCAGAGCGGAGATAGCACGGGTGGCGTCGGAAATCTGGTCCAGGTCTGGGCCATGCCCCTGAGGCCCGTCACCATCGACGTCCAGCCTCACTACCCTATTCTTACCGGCACGAACGACCTTAAGTTCGTCGATCTCTAAGCCTTGTTCTTGCAGGACCGGGGTCAGAAGTTGCGTCAATTCGTCGTTCACGGCGTAATCCTCTTGTCAGATCCTTAATTATCTTGGGTTAGCTTACAGGCCAAAACCGCCTTCAATTATAACGCGCTGCCAGCCGTTTCTCCCAAAGCGATAGGTTTTGACTGTGACAAGAATCGTTCAGGCCATGTGCGGCACGGCTTTCGCCGCAGCTCTCTCGCTAGCACTGCTGACCGGCTGCTCGCCCAGCCCTGTCATATCGTCGCCGCCAAAGGCATCAATCAGCGCCTCCCAAGAGCAACAGGAGGCAGCCCAGATCGAACAGATGCTGGCTTCAATGGCGAAGGGTCTCAGCACCGAGCATCCCTGGTTGGGCGACGTAGCCACGATGCATTTGGAGCACGCGCAGGTGCTTTCCCAGGGCTACCCGTTTGGAGCAAAACCGAGCGTGGGGCCCATCGAGGCGACCGAAGCCACGCTTGCTCAGCTTGCCGAGCAGGAGAAAGCTGCGGCTAAAAAATATCTTGACCACGTGATCAGCGATGATTCCTCGGTCTCCTTGCTCTACGCCAGCCTGCACACCACAGCCAGCATCGTCGCTTCTGCGCTTGACAACGGCAACGAGCTGGACGTAAACCTCAAAGGCTCCTCGCCGAGCATCTTATCGCCTAGCGATCTGGGGGACGCCCAAGCGGTATTGCTGGACAATCAGCAAGACCTGGTCGCCGGGTTAGAGGCCATGAATGGGGTAAGCCACAACGACTCTATGGCCGCTAGGCTCCAACAGGCGCGCAGAGAACGCGACGAAACCCTGGCGAAAGTCACCTCCCCAACTCCGGGTCCTGTGACCGTAGAGATCGAGGGCCTCAAAGATCCCGCAAAACACAAAGAGATCTGGGCGGGCCTAGAAAAAGACGTCGCGGACAGCTGGGCCTTGGTCCTGGCAGCTAGCCCATCGGACCAAAGGAAGGATGCCGCGAAATCCATGAGCGGCGCCTACTCGAAGGCCGTGGCAAGAGGCTGGCAGCTCACTTGTTGGCCGGGCTGGCGCTAGCTCAAGTAGAATCTGGCAACGTGTCTTCAACCCGTTTTCGACTCGACATCTCCTACGACGGCACCGACTTCCACGGTTGGGCCCACCAGGAGGGCCTGCGCACGGTCCAGGGCACAATCGAGCACTGGATCACCACCGTACTGCGCCTCGATGAACCCGCACAGCTGACCGTCGCGGGCAGGACCGATGCGGGGGTTCACGCAAGAGCACAAGTGGCGCACGCGGATCTCCCCTCGGATGTGGACCCCAGGCAGTTACGGCGCAGGCTCACCAGAATCTTGCCCGAAGACGTCAGGGTCAACCGGATCAGCGTCGCCCCAGAACACTTCGACGCCCGTTTTTCCGCCCTCTGGCGCAGGTACGTTTACCGTGTCTGGGACGTAGATAGCTTCCAAGACCCCCTGCTCAGGGGATTCACCTCGCCGGTTCGCCACAGCCTCGATATAGCTCGAATGAACGAGGCGTGTGACCAGCTGCTCGGGTTGAACGATTTCGTCGCCTTTTGCAAATACCGCGAGGGCGCAACGAGCATCAGGTGTCTACAAAAAATGTCGGTCAAGAGAGCTGACGATCGCTGTGGCACCATCGAAATGACCGTTCAAGCTGACGCCTTCTGTCACTCCATGGTTCGCTCCTTAGCCGGGGCCTTATGCTCGGTAGGATCGGGGCAACGAAGCGTGAAGTGGATTTCCAATCTGTTATCGGCCACTAAGCGCAGCTCCGAAGTTTTGGTGATGCCCGCACGGGGGCTAACCCTAGAAGAGGTCGCCTACCCGAGCGACGACAAGCTGGCGGAGAGGGTTTCGCAGGCCAAATCTAAGCGCGTTCTGCCCGGAAAGGAACAGCGATGAGTCATTATTTCGTCACGCCAGATGACACCGGCGAACGCAACCAGGTGAGAGCAAAGATCTGGGATCGCGAATACGACTTCGTCTCTGCCCCAGGCGTCTTCAGTTCGCACCGCCTAGACCTCGGCACCAGGGTGCTCCTGACCCGAACCACCCCACCAGAAGAAGACGCTAAGCGGCTTCTAGACGTCGGGTGCGGTTTTGGCCCCATCGCTGTAGCGCTCGCCAAAGAATGTCCGTGGGCCGACGTCGACGCCATCGACGTCAACGAACTAGCGCTTCGCCTAACCCAAGAAAACGCCCAAAAAGCCGGCGTCAAGGTAACCACCGCCACGCCGGAAAAGCTGCTCGCAGAACGCCCGGACGGCTACTACGACGAGATTTGGTCCAACCCCCCGATCAGGGTTGGCAAACAGGCGCTACACGAATTGCTGTTGACCTGGCTGCCAAAACTATCGCCCGGGGGGATCGCTTGGCTGGTGGTCGGCAAGAATCTTGGCGCAGACTCGCTGTCGAACTGGCTAAAGCAGCAAGGCTTCAGCAGCGAAAAGTTCGCATCGGCTAAGGGTTTCCGCGTTTTGAAAGTCACGCATGCGTAAGTGACCGAAAAATAAAATTATTTTTTTGGAATAATTCCGAATTACTTCTCGTTTAACCTGGTGTAAGTAAGCAAAAATTGCTGAAACTTTCAACAGCGCTTAGCGCGAGAAGGAGTTAGAAATGGCTTTCACAGACGACGTTCAGAACAAGGCTGAAGAGCTCAAGGGCAAGGCAAAAGAGGCCGCAGGCAAGGCCACTGGCAACGAGCAGGCTCAGGTCGAAGGTATTGGCGATCAAATCAAGGCTGAGGCCGGCAAGGTTGGAGACGCAATCAAGGACGCGGCCTCCACTATTAAGGACAAGCTAACCGGCAACTAATTGTTGTTTTCGTCCGCCCCTCCAGCTAGCCCAAAACATAAGGAGAATTTATGGCTATCTACACACTGCCCGAACTCGACTACGACTACGGCGCGCTGGAACCGCATATCAGCGGCGAAATCATGCAGCTGCACCATGATAAGCACCACCAGACTTACGTCGACGGCGCCAATAGTGCTCTCGAGCAGCTGGCTGAGTGCCGCGAAAAGGGAAACTTCGGTGCCATAAGCAAGCTGGAGAAGGATCTCGCTTTCAACCTAGCGGGCCACCAGAACCACTCCGTGTTCTGGAAGAACCTATCTCCCGACGCTCCGGAGCGCCCAGAAGGCGAACTTGCCGCAGCAGTTGACGAATTCTTCGGCGGATATGACAACCTGGTCGCGCAGTTCAATGCTGCCGCCAAGTCCATCCAGGGCTCCGGCTGGGGCGCACTTGTCTACGATCCAATCGGCGAGCGTCTGAACACTCTGGCTTTCTACGATCACCAGAACAACCTTCCGGTTGGCTCGGTTCCACTACTGCTGCTGGATATGTGGGAGCACGCCTACTACCTGCAGTACAAGAACGTTAAGGCCGACTACGTTGACGCCTTCTGGAACATCGTTAACTGGACCGACGTTGCTGAGCGTTTCGATGCCGCACGCTCTGCTAAATAATTAAAAATGTTAAACAGGTTTTAACCTAAAACCTGTTAAGCCCGGCGACTGAGTCGCCGGGCTTATTTTTTTTGGAAACTTTTTGGCGAGGTGTTGAGCAATTGACATCTCCTACCTAGTCTTTAGGTAAGGGTGTCATGTTTACTGCGATCCCGCTTTTGCGGTCGATGCAGTGAGAGGAATTTCATGCGTAGGCTGTCGGTAAGTTTGCTCGCAGGCGCCGTAGTGGCAACGGGTTTTGCCATCGGTGCTGTAGGCGCAAATCTCGATCGGCAGGTAATGCTCAGCGTTGACGGCAAAGTCGAGCAGGCAAACTTTTTCGGCACCACGGTCTCTAGTCTGCTTTCGGCCTCCGGAATCGAGCTAGGAGAGCACGACCAGGTCTGGCCGTCTAAGGACGCGAAGATCGGCGAGGGCGACGTCGTCGAGGTCAAATACGGCAGGCCGATCACCATGACGGTCGACGGCAAGGTGACGACTTTCTGGACGACGGCAACCACCCTGGACGAGGCGCTCAATCAAATTGGCATGCGGGATTCGGCGAACAGGCTTTCCGTGGATCGTTCGCTACCCATCGGTCGCGAAGGCATCACTCTCACTGTTTTCACACCGAAATCCGTCACCTTGAAGGTCGGCGGTGAATCAAAGGAAATTTTGACGACTGCGGGCACGGTCGCGGAAGTTTTGCAGGGCGAATCAATCAAACTCGGCCAACACGACAAGCTCTCCCCTGGTCTCGGCACACAGATCACCGGCAGCATGGTCATCACTGTCGACCGCGTCTCGGTTGAGAACAAGGAAGAAAGCGAACCGATCGATTTCGAGATCAAGAAAACCGACGACCCCAACCTTCCTAAGGGCGTTGAGCGCGTGATCGTGGAGGGCGTCAAAGGCGAGAAGATAGTCCGGGCGCGAGTGACGATCGTCAACGGGGTCGAGAAAAACAGGCAAGTGCTTGAAGAGAAGATCGTCAAGGATCCAAAGGCCGAGGAAAAGGCCGTCGGGACCATGGAGATCGCTGGCCTGGTCGGCCACGAGGACAGGATGCAGCTAATGAGCGATGCGGGCATCTCTGTCGACGATTTTGCCGCGGCATACAAACTAATTCAGCGCGAATCTGGATGGAGGCCGGGCGCGATAAACGCATCCAGTGGCGCCTGCGGCTTGGTTCAAGCTCTCCCCTGTTCAAAGCTCGGATCCAATTGGACCGACCCCGTGCACGCACTTAAATGGGGAGACCGTTACGTCAAGGCTCGCTACGGCGGCTGGAAACAGGCTCTTGCGCACTCCGACGCCAATGGCTGGTACTAAGTTTCTTAAGAAAACTTAGGAATCCTCCTCAGCTTCCCTTTTTTAAGCTTTACCGCCTAGCCAAGGCTCGCTTTTAACGTTTACTCCACACAGCCCAGGAACAGAGTTTCCAAGAATTATTAAGAATTCTTTGGTTTTTCTCAGGATTTGTTTTATCGTTACTCAAGTCACCAAAGACACACCGACTTAAGGAACAGATGAAGAAGAAAACCTTAGCTATCGCATCGGCTTCCGCCATCGCCGTAACCACCTTCGGTTTTGGCGGTTTTGCTAGCGCAATGGACAAGGACATCACCTTAACTGTTGATGGCAACTCTAAAGCTGTAAGCGTTTGGGGTACCACGGTCTCCGACGCGCTGAAGAAGCACAACATCGAGATCGGCGAACACGATCAGGTGATCCCATCTGCGGACTCCAAAATTTCCGATGGCACCATGGTGGACGTTAAATTCGGCCGCCTCGTAAAGATCACCATTGATGGAGTCACCAAGGAGATATGGACCACGGCCACAACGGTCGACGAGCTGCTCAACCAGCTGGGTCTACGCGGCACTGATCACGAAATTTCCGTTAGCCGATCCACTCCTATCGGTCGCGAAGGCCTAACCTTGACCGCGACCACCCCTAAGAACGTCAAACTTACTGTCGACGGTTCGACCACCGAGCTGAAGACCTCGGCCCCGACCGTTCGCGACCTGCTGGAGGAACAGAAGATCGACTTCGACGACGATGACCGCGTAGAGCCCGGTCTCGACGAGGCGATCGCCGAAGGCCAAGAGATCGTCGTGAAGCGCGTTGAGGTCAAGGAAGAGACCGTCGAAGAGCGCATCGACCGCGAGGTCAAGAAGACCGAAGACGCTAACCTCGACGCGGGCGTCACCCGCGAGACCAAGGCCGGTAAAGACGGCCGAAAGACTGTCGTCTACAAGATCGTGATCGTAGATGGCAAGGAAGAGTCTCGCTCCGTCGTCTCCGAGAAGGTGCTGGAAGAGGCTCAGGCAAAGCACGTCACTGTTGGCACCAAGCGCGCGGCAGCTCCAGCCGTCTCCAACGGATCGGTCTGGGACAGCATCGCACAGTGCGAGGCGGGCGGCAACTGGTCGATCAACACTGGCAATGGCTACTACGGTGGCCTGCAGTTCAACCCTGGAACCTGGAATGCCTTTGGTGGCGGCGCCTACGCCCCTACCGCGAACCTGGCAACCCGCGAACAGCAGATCGCGATCGCCCAAAAGGTTCAAGCCGTGCAGGGCTGGGGCGCATGGCCGGCTTGCACATCCCGCTTAGGTCTGCGCTAACCACCAACTTAGAAAATGGGTCGATGAGAATCGGCCCATTTTTTACATTCACTTTTTCTTCTCTGATAGGTTAGGCTCGCCTATCAGGAGGATAGATGAACGGTTACCATCAATACTCATTCGATGAGTTGTCGCGCTCTCTCGCGTCCAGGCTGCTGTCAGGCACTGGAAGAGCCTCTGCGCTGTTCTACAAGGAGAACCCCGAGTTTGAGATCGGCTCTCTACTGCATGGGATGAGTGTCGACGACGAGTTTTTGATCGCGTACGTTGCGCAGGATTCCGACCCCGCGAACAAAATGGAAACGGTCAATCCCGTCCGCATCGAGATCATCAGGGAGTGCATGGATCCATCCATTCGCGTTGTAACGGCTTCCGCTCACGTACTGGGCCAAGTCGAGTGGATTAGCCTCGCAGACGGCAAAGAGATGCTTAGTGCGGGCAAGCTGCCTGAACGGATTGCGAGCTTCGTGGCGGAGACCAAAGTGCGAATCGGCATCGTATCAATCGATAAGTTGCTACTCCATCAGCCGTCCGGTGTGACGAGAGTATGCCCCGAGTCCATAACAGCGAGCACTAGGGCCGTGAGTTTTCCTACTTTATCCGACGAGATCGACTGCTCGATGTCTCTGGGCACCAACGACGTTCTCCGCAAGGTTTGCATCGCGGTCGAGAATGGTGTTCTGCCAGGAAAGATTTGTGGCCGCTGCCCGCAGGCATCGATCTGTCAGCATATTGCCAACAAGGTGGTCTGCGCCGACATCGATAGCCTCGGTGTCACTCTGACTCACATTAAGAATGACGAGATAACCACGGTTTTCGCAGCCTTTGATAAACCGGTTAAAGACATTAAAGAATTCGAATACGAATTGCTTAAAATAAAGAATTCATCTCTAGCTGAATAAGGCCTTACTAATAAATATGTGGCTCCCGGAAGTATCCGGGAGCCACATATTTTTTGCTTTGCTTAACGAGCCTCGTACATCTCGCAGGAAGCAGTGTTGCCAACCAGCTTGATCTCCTTGAGGGCACACATCAGATCGTTGTTGTGAGCACACTCGAGACGGTGGCAGGCGCCAACACCGTTCTCACCAGAGCCCATGCCGCCACGGGCGTCGAGCTCAATGAAGGTGCCGCACTTGGCGGCACCGTTAGTGCCACCGATGGTGATTGCGCCAGCGGTGCAGCCGCCGTTGTTGAACGCACAAGTGGTGGCTGAACAAGACTTAATTGCTGTTAGAGTAGCCATTTTTCTCTCCTTCGTGATGTGAAGAATTACTAAATATAGATTTAGTTGACAATCATTAAAGTAATTGACTTAATCAGCCTCTGACAAGGAAAGTAAGGAAAGGGTAAGCCTAGAAATGGGCTTTAGTAAGGTTAGCTATACCAATAAATTTCGGCTTAATAGATTGTTTTTAGCTATTGGTACGCAAACTTTCATGGACTTCTAGCATCTTTTTTGCGCTCTTTTCCCAGCTGAATTCTTCAGCCCTACGCCTGGCCGCCTTGCGCACCTCATCCGAAAGTCTGCCGGCGAGCCGCTCCACAGCATCTGCGATACCCTCGGGGCTTGGCTCGCCCTTCTCGCCGCAGTCGGGGTCGATGAGCTCGCTCGCTCCCCCACGATCTGCCGTAACCACAGGTGTCCCGCACGCGAGCGCTTCTAGAACAGCGAGGCCGAAGGTTTCGGTAGGGCACACGGAAAGCGCGATGTGCGAGCTGGCGTACTGCTCGGCTAGTTCCTGCCTGCCTGACAAAAAACCATGAAAATAGACCGGAGCGCCTTCCGCAAGTTTCTGCATCTTCGATAGGTCCGGCCCCTTTCCGAACACGTGCAGCTCGAACGAAACGTTGCGCCTGGCCAACTCAACGGCAGCTCCGATGGCCAGGTGAGGGTGTTTTTCGTGAGACATCCGTCCCGCGTAGCAAAGTTTCAGGGGTGACGCCGGCAGCCCGAAGCAAGGGCTGAAGGTTTCCAGGTCCACACCGAGAGAGACCTTACGCAGATCAACATCAATACCGGCGAAATCTCCCCGGGAGTAGTCGCTGGTCACCACGACTGAATCGAATTTACGCGCCAGAGACCTGTTAAGGGCCTTCACAGCCTTCGTCACACCGAAACGAGTGCCCAGCCAGTCAGAAAGCATATCGTCTAAATGCTCGTGGCTGAGCAGCACGGATGAAGCAGAGTTTCTCTTCGCCCACTTGGCGCTGCCCGTTAGGGTCCACTTGTCGGAGCACTCGATGGCGTCGGGACGGAATTCATCGAGGATATTCGAGACCTTGTCCGGACGAAAAATCATTCGGTAGACGGAGTTCACTCTCGGCGATCGGATTGTAACTGTTGTGCCGCAATCATCTTCGATTACCCGGTCTTTGTTTCCAGGGATGATCAGAAGCCGTTCGTGCCCAGCTTTTACGTATCCCTTGCCCAATTGATCAATAGCCACTTTCATCCCACCAGACGTGGGGCTCACGAAATTAGCCAGCTGGGCGATGCGCAAGGTTCGCTCCTTTTTATGCTCAAAGGCCCGGGCCGCCTAATCGACGGTCCGGGCCTTTGGAAATGTTTTACTTGTCGGCCTCTTCAGCCTTTTCGTCCTTAGCCTCTTCAGCCTCGGCTTCCTCGACCTTGACCTCTTCGGCCTTAGGTTCTTCGGCCTTGGCTTCCTCAACCTTGGGCTCTTCAGCCTTGGCCGGCTTGGCCTTCGGCTCGAGCTTGTCGGTGACGATCTCGATCACAGCCATAGGGGCATTGTCGCCCTTGCGGTTGCCGACCTTGGTGATGCGGGTGTAGCCACCGTCGCGACCCTCGAAGCTCGGAGCGATCTCGGTGAACAGCACATGCACGATACCCTTGTCGGTGATCGTACGGTTTACGACGCGACGCGAGTGCAGGTCGCCGCGCTTGGCCTGGCTGATCAGGCGCTCAGCGAGAGGCTGCACGCGACGGGCGCGGGTCTCGGTGGTCTTGATCTTGCCGTGCTCGAAGAGCTGGGAGGCAAGGTTAGCCAAAATGATGCGCTGGTGTGCAGGCGAGCCACCGATGCGGGGGCCCTTAGTTGGCTTAGGCATATTAGTTCTCCAAATTTCTTAAATCTTCACAGCTTGCAAGCCGTGTGGCATCAGTACTGCTCGGTCTCGGCGAAGTCCTCGCCGGTCTCCTCGGACTCTTCGTCGTCGGCCAGATCGCCGAACTCCTCGGCAGCGGCTAGCGGGTCGAAGCCCGGGGCGCTGTCCTTCAGGGAAAGCCCCATCTCGGCAAGCTTCTGCTTGACCTCATCGATGGACTTCGTGCCGAAGTTGCGGATGTCCAGCAGATCCTGCTCGGAACGGCTGACGAGTTCGCCAACAGTCTCGATGCCTTCGCGCTTCAGGCAGTTGTAGGAGCGAACGGAAAGATCAAGATCCTCGACCGGCTGGGCAAGGTCATTTGCCAGCTGCTCATCAACCGGGCCAGGGCCAATTTCGATGCCCTCGGCGTTCACGTTGAGGTCACGGGCCAAGCCGAACAGCTCAACCAGAGTGCTGCCGGCGCTAGCCAGTGCATCGCGCGGGCTGATGGCCGGACGAGTCTCAACGTCGATGATCAGACGGTCGAAGTCGGTGCGCTGTTCAACGCGGGTGGCCTCAACCTTGTAGCTGACCTTGTTAACCGGAGAGTAGATCGAGTCGATCGCAATGCGACCGATCTCGTGATCGGGGCTGTTGTTCTGGGATGCAGAAACGTAGCCACGGCCACGCTCAACGATCAGCTCCATGTCGATCGAACCATGCTCGTTGAGCTCAGCGATGTGCAGGTCCGGGTTAAGGATCTCCACGCCAGCGGGAGCAGCGATGTCGGCTGCGGTCACGTTGCCGGCACCAGACTTGCGCAGGTACATGGCGACGGGCTCATCCTCTTCGCTGGTTACAACCAGTTGCTTGAGGTTCAGGATGATCTCAGTCACGTCCTCGAGAACGCCCGGGAGCGTCGCGAATTCGTGCTGAGCGTCAGCAATTTTGATGCTGGTGACTGCCGCGCCGGGAATCGACGACAGCAGCGTGCGACGCAGCGAGTTACCGAGAGTGTAGCCAAAACCAGGCTCCAGCGGCTCGATAACGAAGCGGCTGCGGCTGTCGCTGATGTACTCCTCCGACAGTGTCGGACGCTGAGCAATAAGCATTGATTTTCCTTCCCGCGCCAACCTTCATCTGATGACGCGATTGGTTCGCCCCAACAAGCCTTTTTAGCTTGCAGAAGCACCTGGGGTCGGGACCTCCCCGGCCCCAGGTATTTGTGCTATTAACGAGAGTAGAGCTCGACGATGTTCTGTTCGTTGACGTCAATGACGATCTGATCACGGGTCGGCAGCTGGTGCACGAAGATGCGCATCTTGTTAGGACGCACGGTCAACCAAGCCGGAACCTCGCGTTCGCCCCAAGTTTCGCGGGCGACAACCAGCGGAGTGATGTCCTTGGACTTGGGCATCACATCGATGATGTCAAACGGAGTTACGCGGTAGCTGGGGACGTCAACGCGGACGCCATTGACTTGGAAGTGGCCGTGGCTAACGAGCTGACGAGCCTGGCGGCGGGTAGCCGCAAAGCCAGCACGGTAAATAACATTGTCGAGACGAGACTCGAGGATCTGCAGCAGCAGGTCACCGGTCTTGCCTTCGCGGCGAGCAGCTTCCTTGTAGTAACGCAGAAACTGCTTCTCTAGAACGCCGTATGCGTAACGAGCCTTCTGCTTCTCCTTCAACTGCATCGAGTATTCGGAGTTCTTAACGCGGCCACGGCCGTGCTGGCCAGGCGCGTACGGGCGACGCTCGAACGACTTGTCGTTGCCAACTAGGTCTGTCCCGAGACGGCGGGACTTCTTAGTGATTGGGCCTGTGTAACGGGCCATGATGTACCAGTCCTTTCGGTTTCGGGTTAGACGCGACGACGCTTAGGCGGGCGGCAGCCGTTGTGCGGCATCGGGGTGACGTCCTGAATGGCACCGACCTCAAGGCCGATGGCACCAAGCGAACGGATCGCGGTCTCGCGGCCCGAACCCGGACCCTTGACGAAGACGTCGATGCGCTTCAAACCGTGCTCCATGGCGCGACGGCCTGCGGCCTCGGCTGCCATCTGAGCGGCGAACGGGGTCGACTTGCGCGAGCCCTTGAAGCCAACCGTGCCAGCAGAAGCCCAGGAAATAACCTGGCCACCGGCGTCGGTGATCGAGATGATGGTGTTGTTGAAAGTCGACTTGATGTGCGCTGCTCCAGCGATCACATTTTTGTGAGACTTGCGGCGCGGCTTTATTTTGCCGGCGCCCTTGCGGCTTGTAGCCATAAAATTTCTCCTTGGCAGTTAGGTAGACTGCTAACGCTTAGCGCGTTGCCTTCTTCTTACCGGCGACGGCCTTCTTGCGGCCCTTACGAGTGCGTGCGTTGGTGCGGGTGCGCTGACCACGAACCGGAAGTCCGGCGCGGTGACGACGACCCTGATAGGTGCCGATCTCGATCTTGCGACGAATGTCTGCTGCAACCTCGCGACGCAGGTCACCTTCGACGTGGTAGTTCTCGTCGATGTGATCACGCAGAGCAACCAGGTTTTCCTCGGTGAGATCCTTCACGCGGGTGTCCGGGTTGATTCCTGTAGCTGCCAGGGTTTGCGCGGCACGGGTCTTGCCTATGCCGTAGATGTAAGTAAGTGCGATCTCGATGCGCTTCTCGCGCGGCAGATCGACTCCTTGGAGGCGTGCCATGTGGCGGTTAC
Source organism: Propionimicrobium sp. BV2F7 (assembly GCF_000510445.1). Lineage (NCBI taxonomy): Bacteria > Bacillati > Actinomycetota > Actinomycetes > Propionibacteriales > Propionibacteriaceae > Propionimicrobium > Propionimicrobium sp. BV2F7. The sequence goes on from NZ_AZIS01000002.1 coordinate 105,324, forward strand.
CTTTCAATAGTTTCTCGAACGGGTTTGCATCCCCGCTCTGCGAAGGTGTGTGCGTGAGGCGTTCCCGTTCACCATCCAAGAAAATTACCCTGCATGGGGGTCTTTAAATTTCGCCCGGGCCCTGGCCTTCGTCCAGGGGTTCGACCGTTCAGCTTTTGCGCAACGGCCTTGCTCTCACGTTGTTATTCCTTATTCAGTTGTCGACCTCACCAGGAGCTGTTGTTGGCCCGGTCGGGCATCAACAATTAGCCCTGGCGCTGCTTGTGGCGCGGATTGGTGCAGATCACACGAACAACACCGTGGCGACGGATCACCTTGCAGTTGTCGCAGATCGGCTTAACGCTCGGCTGAACCTTCATTTCGAGCTGCTCCTCTTTTGCTTGCTTTTTCGCGCCAAACACCCCGAACTGGACTAGCCAGTATCAGAAGTATCTAGCGACTACTTGTGACGATAAACGATACGACCGCGGTTCAGATCGTAAGGAGAAAGCTCAACCACTACGCGGTCTTGCGGCAGAATACGAATGTAATGCTGACGCATCTTGCCACTGATGGTTGCTAGCACCTTGTGCCCGTTGTCCAGCTCAACGCGGAACATCGCGTTAGGCAGGGCCTCGGTCACGACGCCTTCGAGCTCTAGCGCTCCTTCTTTCTTGGCCATTACCCTCTCATTTTCCAAAGTGTTTCGTGACGAACGTCCCACTTTTGGCTTGATCGGACGACTTCAAATTGCGAAGCCGTTTTCGTCTTATCGATTCTCGCGGCTAAGAGCGTCCCGTAATTGGACACACTAAACGCACGAGCCGACTAGATATCCTATGCGGAGCGCGGGGTAATACCCAAATCGATGTGCAATTAAATGATCCACTCGGGATCAGGGTCAGCGAGGTCCGCAGCCGCCGGGCGCAGCCCTTCGAAAAGATCGTTCTCGGGAATCTTGGTTGGCACACTGCTGTAGACGAGCTGCCAGTCCTCCGTCGGCCAAACTTTCTTCTCGAGTTCGCGGGGCACGGCGAACCAATGACCGTGCGGATCGATCTGGGTGGCGTGTGCGCGCAGCGCGCTGTCGCGCACCGGGAAGTATTTCGCACACTCGATTCGGGTGGTGATTCGGTGCTCGTAGTTGAGGTCCTGCCAATTGACGAGACGCTCTGCGTAGGGAGACTCGAGCCCCTTAGCGATCATCGCTTCGCTCAAAGCTGCATACTTAGCACGATGCATGCCCATCTGATAGTAGACCTTCGGGGTCTTCCACACCTCACCAAGCTCGGGGGCATAAGACTCGTCTGCGGCAAGTTTTAGGGCCACGACACTGACTTGGTGCGTCTGAATGTGGTCCGGGTGCGGATACCCGCCAGCCTCGTCGTAAGTAGTGACGACGTGCGGGCAGAACTCGCGAATCAACTTAACTGCGCCCTCTGCCGCATCCTTTGGATCGTAGGTTGCGAAAGTGCCAACCGGTAGCGGTGGCAGCGGATCGCCTTCAGGCAGCCCCGAATCTTCAAAACCCAAATTAATGTGTTCCGCACCAAGGATTCGCTGCGCCTCGGCCATCTCCTGCTTGCGAATCTGAGTGATGTTGGCCCAAACGTCCGACCTATCCATGGCTTGGTTCAGCACTGAGCCGCGCTCGCCACCCGTGAAAGTTGCGATCATCACGCGAGCCCCCTCAGCTACGTACTTCGCCGTGGTCGCAGCGCCCTTGCTGGACTCATCATCCGGGTGAGCGTGGAAGTGAAGGACTCTAAGCTGAGAGCCATCGGCAGCCAAAGATTTAGAACCGGAACCCATAGGTTCAATGATGCACCAAGGCGTTGACATCTCAAATCAGCTAGTCACAGCAGTTTAAGAAATTAAAAAACCGTCTTTTCTGCCTTTCGCGCTATGCTGACAGAATGTCCGAAGAATCAGTAATCTGGCTTACCCAGGAAGCCTATGACAAGCTCGAAGAGGAACTGACCTACCTAAAGGAGGTCGGCCGTCCGACGGTTTCGGCGAAAATTGCGGCAGCTCGCGAAGAGGGTGACCTTTCCGAGAACGGCGGCTACCACGCCGCGCGCGAGGAACAGGGCCAGCAAGAGGGCCGCATCGCCCAGCTGGAGCACATGCTGCGTCTGGCCGAGGTTGGTGAGGCACCCTCTAACCCGGACGAGGCAGCCGTCGGCACCCTGGTGACCGTCGCATATTTCGGCGACGAAGACGACACCGACATTTTCCTGCTCGGCAGCCGCGAGATGCTCGGTCTGGATGAAGACATTGACACGCAGGTATTCAGCCCGCAGTCCCCACTCGGTGCAGCGGTGGTCGGGCACAGCAAGGGCGAAGAGGTCAGCTACAAGGCCCCAACCGGCAAGACCATCGAGGTCACCATCATTAACGTAGAGCCCTTCGAGGACAAATAAAATTTCTAATCCGTAAAATTAAAAAGCCCAGATTTTAAGAGCAAGGTCTGCCGAAACGGAAGCTTAAAGCCCCGATCGAGCAGACCTTGTTTCATTTCCGGGTCCGCCCACCTCAAGGGCTGCCGAGAGACGGATCACGGCACTTCAACAAAGTTCGGGCGGCCACAATCGCGGCCGCCCAAACTATTTACTCTTCTGACAGTCCCTAGAGAAGAGAGGTGTAAAGCTCTCGAATTTCGTCGCGGGTGGCCTTGCGCGGGTTACCGGGAGTGCACACGTCTGCGAAAGCGTCGTCGGCGAGGGCATCCAAGCCCTCTTCTGTAACACCGATCTCGGAGACCTTGGTCGGGTTGCCAAGATCGACGGTTAGCTTCGCCACCGCATCGCATGCCGCCTTGCGGGCCTCGTCAAGCGGCATGGTCGCAGCGCCTTCGACGCCGAACGCTTCGGCGATATCGCGATATTTTTCGCCGGTGTACCCGGCGTTGTAGCGCATCACGGGCGCAAGCAGGATGCCGTTTGCCACACCATGCGGCGCGTTGTAACGGCCACCGAGCGGGTGCGCCATGCCGTGCACCAGGCCTAGACCTACGTTGGAATACCCCATTCCAGCGATGTACGAGGCGTAGGCCATCTTTTCGCCAGCCTCCTTATCTCCGTCGGCGGACGCCCGCAAGTTCGCGGCGATCAAGCGGATCGCGGTCAGGTGAACGCTATCGGAAAGTTCCCAAGCTCCAGGTGTGATGTAGCCCTCGATGGCGTGAGTAAGCGCATCCAGCCCGGTAGCCACCTTGAGTGAACGTGGCATGGTGTCCATCAGGTCCGGGTCGACGATGGCGATCACGGGAATGTCGTGCGGGTCGACGCAGACGAACTTGCGCTTGGCGTCCGTGTCGGTAATGACGTAGTTAATTGTGGTCTCGGATGCCGTGCCGGCCGTGGTGGGGATGCCGATGATTGGAAGTGCGGGATTCTTCGTCGCAGCAACGCCCTCAAGCGAAAGCACGTCAGAGAACTCAGGGTTCTCGACGATGATGCCCACAGCCTTTGCGGTATCCTGCGGCGAACCACCACCGAGACCGATGAGGAACTGTGCATCGATTTTCTTGGCAGCCGCGACACCAGCCTTCACGTTCTCGACAGGTGGGTTAGGAGCCACGTCGGAGAACACATCGTATTTAACACCGGCGGCATCCAAAATATCGGTTATTTTTTTAACCACTCCGGTTTCCAGCAAGACCTTGTCGGTAATCAACAGGCCACGCTCGAAGCCCCTCGACTTCACTTCGTCGGCAAGGTTGCTAATAGCGCCTCGTCCGAAGTAAGAGGTCTGATTCAAAATCATTCGATACGTCATCGGATCAACCTTTCTTTTGCCGGCCAACCGCAACTAGTTTTTGCGCAGCCGAACTAACTATTGCTACTTGAAGATTAGTAAGTACATCCTAAGTAATTTAAGTAATGAACAATTGCTTACATGTATATGCGCCTCGTCGCACTTTGTTGGCCAAAGCTATGCCTTAGCAACATTCACCTTGCCCATGACGACGATGATCTTTAAGCGGCCGGTTCCGACACCTGCCACGTACTCGTCGACTCCGTTTTGTCCATCCGGCCAGCTGACACGGCCAAGATGTGCTGATGCGGTCACCGCTACGTCCGCGTTCACGAGTTCGACGGTGGCCAACCCGGATTCAACCCGCAGAACCGAGTTGGAGGTGTCGAAGCTTCCAGAAATGTGCGAAGTGCTCGCCTGCATAAGCGCGTCGTCAAGATGATGCACACCCACCAGCCGCGAGCTGCCACCCGTCACCCGAATACTGCCTAGCTTCTCCACTCCCTGAGTCACCAGCCTTCCGCTCGTCACCTCAGCGTCTACGACGATTCGTGGGTTGACCCGGACGACAAGCTCGACCAGCCGGATACCGTCCAGGCCTCTAAGCACGTTGATCTTCAGATTTCCGGTTAATTCTCCTTCGCTTACGACCTCGAGAACATTGCCATTGCTGCGAAGCTTGTGCGGGCCATCAACGGACACTGTGGCGACTTTCGGATCTGCTATCACCCGCACTCGCCTTGATATCGCCCTGATTCGCACTCGCTTCGTGGAGACTCTGTCGTCAGTCGAGAAAGCAGCCTCTTCTTTCGAGGTGTCCTCGACCGGAGTCGGGACCGACTGCCCGGGCAGGCGGCCACCGAAAATTGCCTTGGCGGCGCCCGTAACAAAAGAACCTAGTTGCGATGCGACATCACCAAGTTGGTTGGCGACGTCGGGGCGCGCCGAACCGGTTCCGAGGTTTTCGCTTGCCAGCTCGGGGGCCTCGTAGAATTCCTCCGGCCAGCCATCTTCTGGAACGGCAGCAAATAATTTGCCCCAAGCCTCGTCGACGGAGATCTTTCCATCGGCAAGTTCACTCAAAACCGATCGCCTGAACTCACAGCCTGCCATGAAACAAACCTACTCCGCGCACGAGCGCGAGAGGAGGGTTATTGCGCAGTTGCCAGGCTCCTGCGCTTCGCGTCTGATAGCTCGACCAAGTGTCTGATCATTCCGGACAAGAAGGCCACGATGGGGATGGCAAAGAGCGCACCAGCGATCCCTGCCAAGATGCTGCCCACCGCGATGCCCAACAAGACCAGAAGTGGATGAATCTCTGCCGCGCGGCCAAGAATCATCGGCTGCAACACATGAGACTCGATCGACATGACGGCGACGAACACCACCAGCATGATGACCGCCTTCCAGAAGCCGAGCGTGACCAGCACCACGACTGTGGCGATCGTGCCCGCGACGAAGGCACCGACAAGAGGAACGAAGGAGCAGATGAAGGTGAGCACCAAAATCGCCAGCCACATGTTCGAACCGAGCACTAAAGCACCGATTCCAGCACCAACACCGTCGATGCCGGCGACGATAACGGCGGCTCGCATGTAGACGACGAGGGACTTCCAGCCGTTACGCACTGCAGGCACGAAGCTCTTCTGGGCATAAACCGGCAGCCTGTGAGCGGCTTTGTTCATGAAATGCCTGCCGTCCTTCATGAAGAAGAAGGTCGCGAATACGCAGGTGGCGGCGCCCGCAAAGAACTTGCCTACACTGCTACCCGCAGAAGCAGCGGCGCTAGCGATCTGTTGACGGGAATTGTTTGCGGCATGGATCGCCTGATTCAACAGATCATTGATCTGGTCTTGGCTAACGTGCAGGGGGCCATCGCCTAGCCATTTAACGACTCCTCCAAAGCCGAGTACCGCCTGGTCGACGAGCATCCGCCACTGGCCCGCGATCTGGGCTCCGACCAACGTGACCAGCCCGCAGAAGATTAGGAAGATGATCAGCATCGGCGTCAATGCCGCCAACCAAGACGGCCAGCGCCACTTGATGAACGTCCGCTGCAACGGAGCTAACCCGGCTGTGACCATGACGGCCAGGATGACCGGCACAACGACCACAGAAAGGTAGCTGCCCAGCCACCAGAGAACGGCTACGGCACCAGCAATAGCCAGGAATCGCCAGCTCCACGCGGCGCCCACTTTTAGGGCTTTGGGTGTGTAGGTGTCGAGTTTAGAGTCCATCTTTTCCCGTCCATTTGAAAGACCACTAGTGCCCCCAGCCTAGTCCTATTCATTTACTCGAGATAGCGTTACATGCGTGCGCGAAAAAGTAGCTATCCCCCGTGATGCCTGGATTTTGACGATAATTTCTTTCCTCGTCGCCCTCGGATTCGGCGTCGTTGTTCCGGTCCTACCCATCTACGCAAGGGATTTTGGCGCTAGCGCAACCCAGGTGGGCGCGATCGTTTCGTTCTTCGCCATCATGCGTCTTCTGATGGGCCCGTTTTGCGGAATCATCAACTCAAAGATCGGCGAGCGAACCGCGCTCGGTATCGGAATGTTGATTGTGGGCGCATCCAGCTTCGGCTGCGGAATGGCCCAAAGCTATCTCCAGTTGCTGCTCTTCCGGGGCGCGGGCGGCATCGGTTCAGCACTCTTCTCCACCGCCGGATTGTCTCAACTTTTCGCGGCCACAACCCGTCAGAACAGGGGAAGATCAACTGCGCTCTTCCAGTCCGGTTCCCTGATCGGCAACATGTCAGGGCCTGCGGTCGGCGCAATATTCGTCGCCATCTCGCTCCGCGCGCCTTTCTTTTTCTACGCGGGCACGCTACTCATCGGAGCAATCGTCGCGATCTTCGCATTGCAGGCGCCCAGCCGTTTCGGGCGCGGGCCAACAACCGGCTCGCTAGGCAAGGTCTGGAAAGATAAGCGCTACCAAATCGCCTGCTTGGCGAGCTTCTCCACCGGCTGGCAGGCCTTCGGCGTCCGTTCGACGCTGCTGCCGATTCTCATCGTCGAAATTCTCGGCCAGCCCACAACCACCACCGGAATCGTATTCGCCATCGCAGCGGCGTTCCAGATGTTGGTGATCAACCCAGTCGGCCGTGCTGTCGACCAGGCTGGCAGAAAGCCGATCCTTATCGCCGGCCTGATCATCTGCGGGCTGGTCAGCCTTTCGTTCCCGCAGATGCCGAACGTGGTTTGGCTGACCATCGCCATGTGTGTGTTCTCGATCGGCGCATCCATGTTAGGCACAGCGCCCGCCTCTATCGTCGGCGATGTAGCAGGCCGTGGCACTCCGGTCGCGGTTTTCCAGATGTCCTCGGATTTGGGAAACATCATCGGCCCGCTGGCCGCCGGCGCTATGGTCGATTTGTTCAACATGCAGGCCGCAATCGCTGTGGGTTCGGTAATCATGTTGTTGGTCGCGGTCCTTGCGACGCGAATCCCGCACGTATCCCAGGAGAACTGATATGACGAGACATCCCCTTTCTGACTTGGTTGCAGACGACTGGGCCCAGGCGCTCTCTGGCGTCGAACCGCAGATTCACGCGATGGGTGATTTCTTGCGTCAAGAGATCGCGGCCGGCAGGGGCTACCTGCCTAGCGGGGACAAAGTGTTGCGGGCTTTCACACGGCCGCTGGCGGACGTGAAAGTTTTGATCGTGGGCCAAGACCCCTACCCCACACCTGGGCACGCCATCGGGCTCAGCTTCGCCGTCGACAAGAACGTCAGGCCGCTGCCAAAAAGCCTGGTGAACATCTATCGAGAGTTGCACGACGATCTCAAAGTGGCAGTGCCGGAACACGGCGACCTTACGGGATGGTTCGAACAGGGCGTGCTGCTGCTGAATAGATGTTTGACGGTTCAGCCCAGGAAGCCTGCCGCACATCGCGGCAAAGGCTGGGAACCGATAACCGAAACCGCAATTGACGCCCTTATTTCCCGCGGCGGACCGCTCGTGGCGATCCTCTGGGGACGCGACGCGCAAACCCTAACGGGGAAGCTACAAAGCGCGGGAGTGCCGATCATTGCGTCGCCGCATCCGTCCCCGCTTTCCGCCTCGCGCGGTTTCTTCGGCTCTAGGCCATTCAGCAGGGCCAACGCCGCGCTAGAAAAGCAAGGCGCCCAGCCGATCGACTGGGCGCTCTAAAAAATCTAAATCTATTTGCTACTTCTTAGCTGTCTTTTTGGTGGCCTTCTTAGCGGGCTTCTTTTCCGACTTGTCGATGCTGTCTAGGACCTGGTCGGATTCCTCCATGATCATGGAGAACATGGCCTCTTGGGCTTCTTCCTCGCTGACCTTCATGGCGATCGCGATCTCGGCGATCAGGGGAGCCGAGGCCTCGCGAAGCAGGTCGCGCTCGCCCAAAGAAAGGGAGCTGCGCTCGCGTCGACGCACGAGGTCGCGAACCACAGTGGCCAGCTGAAGCGGATCTCCGGTTGCCATCGCAGCACGATTCGCCTTGTAGCGACGCGACCACTGCTTTTCTTCGTTAACGGTGGGGGCACACAAAACATCAGTCAACTCGCCGAGTTCCTCGCGGCCGGCAACGTCGCGGATGCCGATCTCCTCGGCGTTCTTGACTGGAAGGCTGACGTGCAGCTTGTTGCCCTGGACCTCCAGGTCTGCATATTCAACCTCTTCACCCTTGACAGTTCGGGTGTATAGGTCTGTAACCTCGGCCGGGCCGTGGTGAGGGTGAATAACTACCTGTCCAACTTTTAGCTGCATAGACCCACATCTTACCAGAGTCCAAAAATGGCCAGCCAATGCTATCTATTTTTCGGCAGGATTTTGCGTTCAAAACCAAATTTTTGCGCGGTAGCCTGTAAACCATGAAGAAGCTTCTTGCTCTTTTGGCTTGCCTCACGCTCCTACTCGTTGGATGCGACGAAGAAGCGAAGCCGACCGACCCTAGTCCGACTCCGAGCACCGAACTGCTGACTCCCGGAGCCGCACAGAAGGTAGTCGGCGAGCTTCTTGGGCAGATAGCAGACCCGTCTAGCGTCGTCCGCCTCCGCATCACCGGCGACCAGGCCAGGCTGACTTACGTCGACGAATGGTCGAAGCCAGTTTCTGAGATTTGGCGGGACGGGAAAATCACAACCCAAGATGAGGGCACCGACACCGTCGTATCTTCTAGCTTCGATCCTCGAGATTTCAACATCTCTGATGTCGGCGCGATGTTCGAGAAGTCCGCGCAGCTCTGCGGATCAGCGGAGAACCAAGAACTTCAAATCACCGAATACGCCAATTCGAAGATCTTGATGACGGTTAGCACGACGCCTGAAAGCTCCACCGTGTTCTTCAGGCCCGACGCAACCGTCATAATGCCGCTGGATTTCACCTCAGCGGAAGATGTATCGCAGGCGCTGACCGAGGCGGTCGGCCCGTCTACGCGGATCCTCGCCGCCGGGTTAACGGCGGATCAACTCTGGGTGGACGTGGCTTCGGGCCCGGGAACGGTGACCCGAAGGATCAGAAAGACTTCGGTGCCCGTCTATTCCTTGCAGCGCAAGCAATCCATCTCCGACGAACCCTTCGCGCCTTCCCTGATCGACGCCAAGATTCTTGCGGAAAAATTCGCCGCTGCAGCCGAATCGGAAAGCAAAGACTTCGTTGCAACCGTCAAACAGCAGAAAGACGAAGACCAGCCTTTTATCAACTTTTCCTACGGCGGGACCCAAGAACTAACCTCTCTAGATGGCACCCCGGTAAAGCCCCGTTAGAGACGCTTTTGACAACTATTTTTACCTAGGTGCCATTATGGCTATATGAGGATTATTGGAGTGACAGCGCCGGGTGCGCCAATTTCCGTTAGTCTTCATGTCGATCACGGCCTAGACCCCAAGATGATGCTGTGGCGTTCGGGCTACGTGATCTCGAAACTTTTATCGGCGAATCTGATTGATGACGAGATCGTCATCACGGCACAAGTCGCCGGCAAAACGCAACGCACCAAACCTCCCCGATACAAGGCCCGCGGGGTTGACCCGCAACTGGTCGTTCAGCAGGGTGAGAAGCCGATCGTCAGGCAGCGTATCGCTGCGTACGCGATCGTGCGCTCCAAGTACGGAGTTCTTGGCACCGTGTGCTCACCGCACGAGTCGATTCCCGATTTTTGGCAGCTTCCGGGTGGCGGCGTCGAACTCGGGGAGAGCCCCAGCGAGGGTGTGCTGCGTGAGATAAATGAGGAAACCGCTCAGTCGGTCGAACTGGACAGGCTGATCGACATTCAATCCGACCACTGGGTCGGCAGGGCACCAAACGGAACACTCGAGGACTTCCAGGCCGTTCGGATCGTCTACAGCGCAACTTGCAAGAACCCGACTAAGCCGCGCGTGCTCGAGGTGGGCGGGACCACTTCTTCCGCCACTTGGGTGCCCGCGAACCGCTGGCGTCACCTGGCATGGTCGTCGTGGGTGCGGTCTATGCTCGACAAGCACTTATCCGAAGTGCCGGAAATCAGTTAACAAATTGGGCGTCCGCGACTGGACGCCCAAAAATTTTACTCGACGAGGACTAATCGTTCCTGAAGAAGCTCAGGATCCTCAAAATCTGAGTGTAGAGCCAGATCATTGTGACCATCAAGCCGAATGCTGCGCGCCAAGACTCCTGCCTGGGCGCCCCCATGCGAACCCCACGCTCGATCTCGTCAAAGTCCATCACCAGGCTGGCCACGGCGAGAAAAACACCGATCCCAGCGGATACCCAGGCGATGGCACCCGTTCCCGCTCCAACGCCAGCCCAGCCGAAGCTGTTGCCAAAGAAGGAAAACACCAGGTTAACCAGGGCTACGCCGACGTAGGCGAACATCCCGATTACCACTCCGCGCGCGAACTTACCGCGCACTCGTACGCCCCCAAAGCGGTAGGCGACAAACGTCGCTGCGGCGGCCATGAACGTCCCGAGCACAGCCTGGAAGACGATGCCAGGGTACATGGACTCGAGTATGTAGCTCCAGGCGCCGATGACCGCGCCCTCGAGAACCGTGTATACGACCACGCCAGCGGCGGACACCTTGCGGCGGAAAGAAACCACTAACGCGGCAACCAGCGCTGCGACAGAACACAGCACGGCGACACCACTAAGAGCTTGGACAGGAACAATCGTTATGGTGGCGATCGCCACCCCGACAAGCAAGATCAGCAGGATAAAAGACTTGTTGACGACGTCCTGCAGCGTCATCGACTCGTAGTCGGCCAATCTCGGTTCAGTGTCGTAACCGTAACCGCGCTGATCAGCGCCGAAATCCGTTCTGGTCAAGACCGGGTTACTGCTTCGCATTAATCCACCTTTCGCTTCACCATCAAGTTTAAGTGTGGATATGGCACAAACCAATGTCCTCACAGCTAGGTCACAGCGACGTTCACCATCGACTCGGTGGAAATGACTCCGGCCAAGTGCAAGGATGTGCGTATGGAACCTCTCGAAGATCTAGCCAAGCCAACGTTAACCAGGCAGCGGTCAACCAGACCGCAGAGACTTGCCTACGGCAAGGGGCTACGCGAAAAAGTTTCCAGGGAGGACCTTGGAGGCTGGCAGGCCAGCCCGGATCGGGTTGACCCAGTACGCCAGGTCATCGAATCAGACTACGGGCGCGTCGGGATGTTGATTCCGCTGCGTCACGGCCGGATGGCAACCTCGCCATACGGATTCTTCCGAGGTGCGGCGAGCATCTTCGCCGATGACTGCGCCACCCTGCCGTACACCGGCATCAAGCCGATTGTCTGCGGCGACGCCCACATGGGGAATTTCGGTTTCTATCGTTCCCCAGAGGGTGAGCTAGTCATGGACATCAACGACTTCGACGAAGCGCACCCTGGCCCTTGGGAATGGGATTTGCGTCGTCTGGTGGCCAGCCTATGGATCGCCGGTCGAGAGAACGGCGTCAGCGAGGATGACTGCCACGAGGCGGTCATGACCTGCGTCATCGAATATCGCGACGAGCTTCGCTGGCTCGCCACCCAGCCGCTGCTCCGCAGGTCTTTCAACCGCCTCGACGTCGACCGGCTAAAGGAGACCGTTAATGAGACCGCGTTGCATTCGGAAATAGAGCGCGCGGTGAAGAAGGCCCGCAAGCGCACCTCTGACCGATCCTTGCCGAAGATCACGAAAGAAGAATCCGACGGAAAGCGCAAGATCATCGACGATCCCCCGCTTTTCATCCACACATCCCCCGCGCGTGCGGAACAGCTAGGGAAGGCGCTGGACAACTACCTAGAGACTCTGCAGCCCCAGTGGCAACGCCTGCTGGACGGCTACACCCTCGTGGATGTCGCGCACAAGGTGGTGGGCGTCGGTTCTGTCGGGCTGCGCAGCTACCTGGCACTGCTGCAGGGTTCGAGCCCAGAAGACGTTCTATTCCTACAGTTGAAGCAGGCAAGGCGTTCTGTTCTAGCAAAGCACGTGCACGGCGACGTCCCGTTGCACTCTCACCAAGGCCAGCGGGTCGTGGAATATCAGCAGTGTCTGCAGACGGTCAGTGATCCGTTGCTCGGCTGGACCTCGACGCCCGCTCTCGGGGAATACGACCCGGACGATGAAGGACTCGACGAGGGATCTGGCCCCGTTCAGTTCTACGTCCGCCAGTGGCGAAACATGAAGGGCGCCATTCTGATCGACGACCTAGATCCGAAGGCACTCGCCGACTACGCGGGGGTGCTAGGGCTGCTGCTGGCCAAGTCCCACGCCAGGACCTCCGGCGCGTCAATGATCATCGGATACATCGGCAAGTCCGACAAGCTCGCCGAGGCGATGTCCAACTTCTCCCGGGCCTATGCAGACCAGAACGAGTCGGACCACGAAAAGTTCGTGAAAGCCATTAAGGACGGACGGATCGCGTCCATCGACGGCATCTAGCCTCAGAGTTCTTCGAGCGCCTTCTCCAAGCGGTCGACTTTGCCCTGCATTTCTCCGGTGCGGTCTCCGCGAATGTCGGCTTTAAGCACAAGGGCGACTCTCGGACCGAACTTGGCGACGGCGTCGCAGGCGTCCTTGACGACCTTCATGCACTCGTCCCACTCGCCCTCAATTGTGGTGAACATGGACGTGGTCTCGTTGGGTAGCCCAGAATCGCGAACAACTTTGACCGCCGCCGCCACTGCGTCGTGCACGGAGCCGTCTTCGCCAGAAGTGGATGGGGTAATACAGAAAGCAACTAACATGCATCCAGCATACGGCGATTCCCCATGCGCTAGATAGCTAACTAACAGGTAGGTTAATCGGGTGAAACTTTCGCTAAGTCCCTCAGCGGGCACCTCGTTCGAGCTGTGGCCAGAAGCGGTAAAAAACGCTGCCGGAATCGACCGACTGGGCGACCTTCGCGATTGGCACATCCGGGAGTTGCCCAAAATGAGGGTGCCGGAAACGGAAGGCGAATACGCAGATTTTTGCGCGCTGATGAGAGATTCCTTCAGGAAAAGGGAACGGCTTTGGCTGGCGCCTATGAGCGACGCCCAAATCGAACAATGGCGAAAGAAATGGCCGCTTAGTGAGCTCGGACCAAAGCAGCAAGTCAATGGCCGACTAGTAACCCCAGTGGGAATCGCCCCCAGAATTTTCCTCGATCACCTGCTCAAACATGCAGGCACGGATGATCTTGACCTGCTGCATCGAGTGCTCGACGGGCAGGACGGGTTGTTAGTCTCGGCAAGGCACGAAAGAGAGCTAACTAACCAAGGAATCCGGCTTATCCGACGCTCGACATTAGTACGGATAGCGACAAACTTTGAGTTCTGGGCCTACGTGGTGGTGCTGGTTTATTCAGCCCTCAGGGTGCTACCGGTTTCCTTCGTCGAACAATTCGAGGGCTCCCTATGGGCGCTGTGGGCCATCGATCTGGGCACGGCAATCCCCTACACCTGGGGCATCTTAACGATGTTCACCGCGAAAAAATTCCTGATGCGTCTTGCAGGGATGGTGACGACTGTCGTCACCTTCACCGCGCCATACGTCTACTTCGCGTTGAACGGAAAGCAGTATCCGCCGATCGTCATCGTCGTCATCGCGTTGCTCATCGCAAGCACCATCCTGCTCGAGGGGACGAAGGCCTGGATGGACAAGCGGGTTTCCAACAACCTTCGTCGGGTCAGTCCAGAAACGATGTGAAGCTCTTCAACGCGCCGACGAGGATGATCCAAAGACCGGCAACCAACCAGATAGCGACGAGCCACCAGGGGTGAACAGGCTGAAGAGCCACCATAAATGCCGTAGCCGCGACCCAAATGCACGCGCACGTGGCCGTGACCGACCGCAACTTGCGAACCCTAAACGGGTGCACCCACTGCCAAGGAATGACCGCCAGCACGCTAAAGACCACAATCACGACCCAGTTGAGGGCGACTTGCGTCTGGAAAATCCACATGACGACGGCGATCACGTTCCAGGCCGCCGGGAAACCGACGAAATACCAATCGCTCGATTTCATCTTTGTGTTTGCGTAGCAGAACATCGAGGACATCAGGATCATCGCAAGGGCGACATAGACCAGGGGCTTAGTGCCGAGCGGCACCTGGGCGGCGATGAAAAGCGCGGGAATGAGGGTCCAAGTCATGTAGTCGACGATGTTGTCCACCATCGCACCGGAAAACCAGGGATAGACCTCGGTGACCCGGATCTTTCGAGACATCGGGCCGTCAATCGAGTCGACGACCAGAGAGATGCCCAGCCAGAGCCACATCAGCTTCAGCTGGCCAGCATTTAACGCGCCGATGGCAAGGACAGCCCAGATTAGGCCGCTCATGGTGAAGAAATGCACTCCCCACGCACCGAGCCTTCTGCTCAGCGACCAGGCGGGCTGTTGAATCTCTGTTTGCATATCGCGTCCTCTCAATTTCGCAAAGAAAAATGTACAACAAGACCCATGCTAAATCTCGTAACGAGCGCCAAATAACAACGATTATTGCCAAAGGTCCCAAAAAAAATGCCGCCGCCCAGAAGGGACGACGGCATATTTTTGAAGTCTTAACGCTTCGAGTATTGCGGAGCCTTACGGGCCTTCTTCAGACCAGCCTTCTTGCGCTCCTTCTTACGTGCGTCGCGGGTCAGCAGACCGGCCTTCTTTAGGGCCGGACGGTTGGCGTCGCGGTCGATCTGGTTCAGCGCACGGGCGATGCCCAGGCGGAGTGCGCCAGCCTGACCGGTGATGCCGCCACCGTTAATGCGAACGACGACGTCGTATGCGTCCTCGACACCGAGAGCAACCAGCGGCTCCTTGACGGTCTGCTGGTGCAGCTTGTCGGGGAAAACGTCCTCGAGGGTACGCCCGTTAATGGTGAAGTTACCGGTGCCGGGGATCAGGCGAACGCGAGCAACAGCCTGCTTGCGCCTGCCGGTGCCGTGACCTGGAGCGATCACAGCGGAACGGTCGGCGCCAGCGACAGCTGTCTGCGGAGCCGAATCCGAGCGGTAAGCAATGTTACGGTCATTTTCGTCAACGAAACCTTCGGTTCCGGTGGCCTCTACTGAGAGGTCTTCAGTCTGCGTTTCGGTCACAGTACGTCCTTACCTTCGCGCCTACTGCGCGACCTGCTTAATCTCGTACGGCTGAGGCTTCTGTGCGGCGTGCGGATGCTCCGCGCCTGCGTAAACCTTCAGCTTGCCCATCTGGCGACGGCTCAGCTTATTCTTCGGCATCATGCCCCAAACAGCGCGCTCAACCAGTTTGCGCGGGTCCTTGGCACGCAATTCGCCAGCGGTAGCAACCTTCATGCCACCAGGAGCACCGGTAACTGAGTAACGCAAATCTTCTTCAGCTTTCTTGCCAGAAAGCGACACCTTGCCAGCGTTGATAACGACGACAAAGTCGCCGCCGTCCATGTGCGGCGCAAAAGTCGGCTTGTGCTTGCCGCGGAGCAAATTGGCAACAGTGGTCGCCAACCGGCCGAGGACAACGTCCTCAGCGTCAATGACGAGCCAGTTCCTGGTCAAGTCACCAGGCTTTGGGCTGTATGTAGGCACGGTCGCGAGCCCTCTTCCACTAGATAATAAGTTCAATTTCGCATCGGCACGCGGCTAGCGTGCAACAGCGCTCTAGCATAACGCGACAACCATTTTGGGTCAAAATTATTAACCGCAACTGGTGGCGTATAGCTAAAACTGATGCGTCGAGCGACTATATCAGTCGCTACGAAGCCTTGTTAAATTACTTGTTTTCAAATGTGCCAACAACGCTGCCGCGAGCCAACGTGTGCATCCTCGCCATGAAAGATGCGGTAGTGGCGGTGGTGTTCTCGTTGATATCTAGCGGAGCGTCGAGGGCATAGACCGTGAAAAAGTAGCGGTGCGGGCCGTGGCCGGTTGGCGGGGCAGCGCCCGTGTACTCCCGCTGCCCGTTGTCGTTCCTCAGCGTGATGGCGCCTGCCGGCGGGTTCTTCGCCGCGTCCCGGTCTAAGCTGTTCACATATGCAGGAATGTTGACCAGCGACCAGTGCCAGTAACCGGACGGAGTTGGCGCGTCGGGGTCGTAGCAGTGGACGTAGAAAACCTTCGTGCCCTTAGGCACGTCGCTCCAGGAAAGCTGCGGAGAGATGTTCTTGCCGCCCTCGCTGGCGGTGGTATCTACGGGTAACGGCGCACCGTCCTCGAAGTCCTTGCTTGTGACGTTCAGCTTCGCTGGTGCGGGAATACCTTCATATGGATCTCTCATGTCAGCTAGCCAAGCACATCGGAACAAAATATTCCGACAAGCGCTAAAACTTTAAGAAAGGCGCTCAAGAACCGCCTGGTTCACTGCTGGCGTCACGAACTGGCTGATATCTCCCCCATTGTGGGCGACCTCGCGCAGGATTGAGCTGGAGACCGTGCCGAATTCGCGTCCTGCCGGCAGCAGCACCGTTTCGATCCCACCCAGCGCGCGGTTCATCTGCGCCATCTGAAGTTCGTAGTCGAAATCCGAGCCAAAGCGCACACCCTTGACGATGACGGAGGCCCCGTTTTCGCGGCAAAAATCGATCAACAAACCCCCGATGCTCGCTGCGCGAACATTCTTGATTCCGCTGACAGCGTCGCAAACCAATCCAAAACGCTTGTTCGGCTCAAACATGTAGTTCTTAGTGGTGTTACGCCCGACCGCGACGATGACCTCGTTAAACACGGCAGCGGCACGATTAATGATGTCCAGGTGGCCTAGCGTGATCGGGTCGAAAGACCCCGGAACCACAGCAATCACTGACTTTTCCATAGCTTCCTAACTAAACCTGGCGTAGTACAGCGCAGTTTCGCCGTAGCGCTTATCCCACACCTCGTCGTATTCACTAGGCCAGGTGGGGGGCTCGTCGCGAACGGACCTTTCAATGACCACCAGCGCGTCTTGCGCCAACCAGCCTCTAGTCAGTTTAGCCACCAACTCGTTGATGCGTGCCGTGGTGACGTCATAGGGCGGATCCAGCCAGACCAGATCGAAGGCTTTCGGTTGACCGGCCAGATAAGACTCGACGGAGCAGGTGACGAGGGCAGCTTTTAGGCGGGCCAAGCGCATGTTCTCCGCAATGACGGCCGATGCCGGCCTGGCCTTCTCTACGAGAGTCGCGTCCGCTCCCCTGCTGACCGCCTCCAGACCGATGGCCCCGCTGCCCGCATACAGGTCGAGCATGGCCACGCCTGCCATCTGCTGAGAAGTTTCGACGCCCGCACAGTCGAACCAGGTGGCCAACGAGTTAAAAAATGCCTCGCGAGTTCTATCGGTGGTCGGACGGGTATTAGCCCCGGCGGGAGCCTTGAGTCTGACACCCTTCGCAGCACCGGCAATAATTCTGCTCACATAAGTAGGCTATCTGGCTAACAAACCAGGCAAAAATGAGAGATGATTAAACCATGACTGAATCTCCCGTATCGATAATCCCCGAAGCATCCTGCTGGGGTTACCTTGCATCCCAGTCTCTGGGTCGTCTCGCCGTCATCGATCAGGACGGCACGCCCGAGATTTTCCCGATCAACTACGCCGTCGACGGCGAATCAATCGTTTTCCGCAGCGCAGCGGGCAGCAAGCTCGACGCGCTGGCCACTAACAGCCACGTCTGCTTCGAGGCCGACGGCTGGACAGAGGAGACCGGTTGGAGTGTCATTGTTGACGGCCGCGGCGAGGTCGTGACCGATGAGGTCGAGTTGAAGCTGCTCGACAAGCTGCCTCTGCTGCCTTGGGTTCCGACGGTTAAGCCGAACTACGTTCGAGTAACACCCACCAAGGACATCTCCGGACGCACCTTCACATTCGGCGAAGAGCCTGCCGAATAAAAACCATCAATTGCCGGTTGGCAACGGCGCCAACCGGCAATTTTTTTGAGCCCAAAATCAGGCGTCCTGGCTTTCGATCGAAAGAGCCATATCGTGACGCAAATCAGCGAAAACTTCTTGCCCCTCAATCTTTTCGGCTACCTCGCGGCTGCGCTCGATCAGATCGGAATCCGTCACAACCCGAAGAAGCCGCAGCGCGGATCTGCCGCCGGATTGTTCCGGCCCCATGATGTTGCCCTCACGACGAACCTCAAGATCGTATTCGGCTAGCTGGAAGCCGTCCCTGGTGGCACTAACCCAGTTGAGTCTCTCCAAGGATGGGCTGTCCGGAGCCGAATTCGTCAACAGCAGGCAAAGCCCCGCGTAACCGCCACGCCCGATGCGACCACGAAGCTGATGAAGCTGGGCGACGCCGAACCTGTCCGCATCGATGATGATCATCGCGGAGGCATTAGGCACGTCGACGCCGACCTCGATGACCGTGGTTGAAATCAAAACATCCAGGTTTCCGGCAGCGAAATCGGCCATCACCGTGGCCTTCTTCTCCGCAGGCATTCGCCCGTGCAGTTTGGCCAACCGCAAACCGGCAAGCGGGCCGGCGGATAATTCGTCGAAGACGTCTTCGACGGCCGCGCTGGGCGAAGCCTCGGAACCGGTTGGCAATTCGTCATCAGTCGAGGAGATTCTCGGGCAGACGACGAATGCCTGACGGCCCTTCTCGATTTCCTCGCGCACCCGCTGCCAAACCCTCGGCACCCATCCCGGATTCTGCGCCCTGTTCACAACGGTTGTCTGAATTTCTTGACGTCCAGCAGGCAACTGCCGAAGAGTCGAGACCTCCAGATCGCCGAAGATCGTCATGGCGATAGACCTCGGAATTGGGGTTGCAGTTAGCACCAACGTGTGCGGCCAAAGACCCACCTTGCGCTGCAGGGCTTCACGCTGAGCAACCCCGAAGCGGTGTTGCTCATCGATGACCACCAGGCCGAGGTCTTGGAATTCGGTTGCTGCAGAAATCAGCGCATGGGTGCCAACGACTATCCGGGCCTGTCCGGACGCAATGCGCGACCTCACGGTCTTCGCCTGCGAACCTGCCATCGAACCGGTAAGTAACTCCACATCAAGGCCGAGCGAGCCTAAAAGCTTCGACATCGACTCCGCATGTTGGGTGGCGAGCACCTCCGTTGGGGCCATCAGAACGGCCTGTTTGCCAGCGTCAAGCGCGGCGAGCATGGCACGCAGCGCAACGACCGTCTTGCCCGAACCCACCTCGCCTTGCAGCAGTCGCTGCATGGGAGCTGGCTTGGCCATGTCCGCGAATATCTCTTCACCAACCTTCTGCTGCCCCTCGGTCAGCTCAAAGGGCAATTGGGAATCGAACTTGGCCAGTAACCCGTCGTCTTTCAACTGAATTGGCGCAGCCTCGTTGGCGCGAGTGGCGGCACGCCTATCCGCCATGGCGACCTGCAGCGCGAGAGCCTCGTCGAACTTCAGCCGATACCTTGCGTCGTCGTTTTCGTCCAGATTCTCCGGACGATGGATCTGATTGATTGCCTCGTTAATTTCCATCAGCCCGAGCTCTTTTCTCAGCCCGGCCGGCAGCGGATCCTCCAGACCCACAAGAAGTTCGAGCAAAGCCTCGACGGCGTCCGCGATCAGCCAAGTGCTGGCCGATTTGGTGGCCGGGTAGATGCCGACAAAGCTGGAACGCTGGACCCTATTAACCAACCGAATTTTGTCTTGTTTGCCCTTGCCAATCGGCTTACCCGCCGAATCCAGCATGATGAACTGCGGGTTGGTCATCTGCGGACGGTTCTGCCAGATGCCGACTTTGCCGACGAAAATCCCCGTCTTTCCACCGACCAGTTCTTTATGCCAATAGTCCAGCATGTATTCGCGACCGAAAAACGTCACAGACATTTCGCCGGAACCGCCCAGCAGTGTGCCACTCATGCGCCCCTTTCTAGCGGAGGACCTTGCCCTCGTGCCGGTTTGGGAAGCAATCTCGTCCTGGAAATACGAACGTTGACCGTCGACATACTTCTGCATATTCGAGGCCCTGGCCACCAACGCAACCTCTTCGCCTGGAATCACCTTCGAAAGATCGGTAACCTGCGTGCCCGATAAATAGCGCCTAGGAAAATGGCGCAGCAAATCACCGACCGTCTCCAGCCCCAGGCTAGCTAACGGCTTGGCAGTCTTGCCGCCTAGCACCTCGCTAAGCGGCTCCGCGAAGCGTCTAAACGTCGACAGTCGATAATCTGATTGCACGTCTTAAACTTTAGCCAGCCCCACCGACAATTTTTAACGTCTCCAGGCACAGCAAAAGGCCCACCCCGAAAGGGATGGGCCTTCAAATGCTTAAAATTAGCGCGTGACGCGACCGGCCTTGATGCAGCCAGTGCAGGCGTTCAGACGCTTGTGGGTGCCGTTGACAACCGCACGTACACGCTGGATGTTCGGGTTCCAGCGCCGCGGCGTCTTCTTCTTCGACCAAGGCACATTGTGGCCAAAGCTCGGGCCCTTACCGCAGATTTCACACCTGGCAGCCATGGGAACACTCCTTGCAGCGATTGATAGTTAGAGGCGCCCCTAAAGACGCAACCTGGTTAGCATATCCAGCATCGCGCGCTCACGCAAAACTCGCGCAACACTAAATTGCGATAACCACCGGCACAATCATAGGGCGACGCCTGTAAGTACGCGAAACCCACTTGCCAATGATTCTCCTGGCGATCTGCTGCAGACGGAACGTGTCGTCTTGGCCCTTGTCGAGGGCGTCCTGGATGCCTTCACGAATCTGCTCGGTGACCTCGTCGAAGACGTGCGAGTCCTCGATGAAGCCTCGAGCCGAGACGTCTGGCCCCGCGACTATCGAACTCGTGCGCAAATCGACGGCAGCCACCACCGAGATGAAGCCCTCCTCGCCCAGGATCAGACGATCTGTGAGGCTCGACTCGCTGATGTCGCCCACCGTGGAGCCATCCACGAAGATATAGGACGCGTCGATCTCTCCCCTGGAAACGATCTTCCCGTCGATCAGATCTACGACGTCACCGTCGGCGGCAACAATCACGTTGTCCTCCGGCACGCCGGTGGCGATGGCGAGCTGAGCGTTAGCGTGCAGGTGACGCGGCTCACCGTGAATCGGGATGGCGTTCTTCGGCTGCACCATGTTGTAGGCGTAAAGCAGCTCGCCAGCGCAGGCGTGTCCAGAAACGTGCACGAACGCGTTGCCCTTGTGCACGACGTTCGCGCCAAGCTTGGTGAGCCCATTGATAACTCTCGACACGGCGTTCTCGTTGCCAGGAATCAGCGAGCTGGCCAGCAGCACAGTATCGCCTGGACCGACCTCCAGAACCGGGTGCTCGCGGTTAGCAATTCGGCTCAGCGCGGACAACGGCTCGCCCTGCGAACCGGTGCAGATAACGACTACTTCTTCGTCGCGATATTTATCGATGTCTTTTAGCTCGATCAGCGTCCCGCCCGGCACCTTCAGATAGCCGAGCTCGGCTGCGATGCCCATGTTCTTGACCATCGAACGGCCAACGTAAGCAACCTTGCGACCGTGCTCAACGGCCAAATCCATCACCTGCTGGACGCGGTGAACGTGCGAGGCGAAACAGGCAACGATCAGCTTTTGACGGCTTTCGGCGAAGACCTTCTCCAGCGCCGGCATCAGGTCGCGCTCGCTGCGGGTGAAGCCGGGCACCTCTGCGTTGGTCGAGTCGGCCATGAACACGTCGACGCCGTTTGAGCCTAGTCGGCCAAAGCCGCGAAGGTCCGTGATGCGCCCGTCGAGCGGGAGCTGATCCATCTTGAAGTCGCCGGTCACAAGAACCGTGCCGGCGGCAGTGGAGATATGCACCGCGAGCGCGTCCGGAATCGAGTGGTTGACGGCCAAAAATTCCAGGTCGTAACCGTCGACATGCACGGTGTCGCCCTCATGGATGGTGTGCGGGCGGGCCCCTTTGATCCGGTGTTCACGCAGTTTGGAATCGACCAGAGCCAGCGTCAGCTTGGAGCCATAAAGGGGGATGTCAGGACGCCTGCGCAGCAAGTACGGCACGCCACCGATGTGATCCTCGTGGCCGTGAGTGAGGACGATCGCAACGATGTCCTCCATGCGTTCATTCAGATAGTCGATTCCCGGCAAGATCAAATCAACGCCTGGCTGCCGATCTTCGGGGAAGAGGACACCACAATCGACGATCAAAATTTTGCCGTTGATTTCGAAACAAGTGCAGTTGCGACCGACATCACCGAGGCCGCCCAACGGAATAATCCGAAGTTGATTATCTTCAAGCTTGGGAGGAAGTTTTAGAGCATTCATCAACACTCATTCTACGAACATTCAGAAAAGACGCATCTTAAATCGACACTTAGCTAACTAGCCCACCTAGACTGGCGGGGTGAGAGACAATGAATCAGCTTTCCGCGTCCGTCTCGCGCTGCCCTCAGAGGCTGCGGCGATCGCCGATCTCCAACTCGCGCAAATGCGCTCCGATCCCCAGTTAGCTGCGGCATCTGCAAATTTAAACCTAGAAGAGATGCAGGAGGCCTGGCGAAAGGCGATCTCCACTCCCCCGCTTGCCACCTACAGGGTGCTGGTGGCTCTCGCAGGCGAAGTCGTAGCAGGTTTCGCGGCCATCGGCCCCGCCGACGATCCTGATTCCGAGGACTCCGACGCTGTTGTCACAGAATTTCGAGTCATCGAGGAAGACGGCCACGCAGACCGGCTGCTGCACGCCGTCGTCGACACCCTACGAATTGACGGCTTCGAACGTGTCACCTGGTGGATTCCGAGCACAGACGACGAGCTGCGCACCTGGCTGACGGAAACCGGCTGGGCACCCGATGGCGCACACGAAGAGGTTGGAGATCAAAAAGGCAACCACCTGCGTCTGATCAGGATGCACACCGCTCTCGACTAGCCAGGTCGCAACCAAAACTGCAACATTCATGTGGCGTTAGCAGGTATTAGGCGACTATCGTTACCCCTAGCAACCAGCGATGGAGGGTTTATGTTCAAAAATGCCGACGAACTACAGGCATATCTGAAGGAAGAGAACATCGAAAACGTCGATGTCCGTTTCTGTGATCTACCCGGAGTAATGCAGCACTTCACGGTGCCCGCCAGCGAGATCGACCAGAAAGTTTTCGAGCAGGGATTAGCCTTCGACGGTTCGTCGGTGGAGGGCTTCGCGACCATCGACAAGTCCGACATGACCCTGCTGCCCGACACGGATTCCGCCTACATCGATCCGTTCCGCAAGGTTAAGACGCTGGTCATGAACTTCTTCGTGCAGGATCCGCTGACCGCCGAACCGTTCAGCCGCGACCCACGAAACGTTGCCCGCAAGGCCCAGAACTACCTGAAGACCACCGGCATCGCAGACACCGCGTACCTTGCCCCTGAAGCCGAGTTCTACGTTTTCGACGACGTGCGCTACGAAAACAACGGGCACACCTCCTTCTACTCGGTCGATTCCGAGTCCGCAGGCTGGAACTCGGCACGCGTCGAGGAGCGCGGCAACCTGGGTTACAAGGTTCGCCAGAAGGGCGGCTACTTCCCCGTTGCACCCGCCGACCACTACGGTGACTTGCGCGACTACATGGTTCAACTCTGCCAGGCCGCGGGCCTGAAGATCGAGCGTTCGCACCACGAGGTTGGCGCCGCCGGCCAGGCCGAGATCAACTGGCGCTTCGACGAGCTGCTGAAGAGCGCGGACAACATGATGCTTTTCAAGTATCTCTCCAAGAACGCCGGCAAGGAACTTGGCAAGACCGTAACCTTCATGCCCAAGCCTGTTTTCGGCGACAACGGTTCCGGCATGCACGTGCACAGCTCGCTGTGGGCCGACGGCAAGCCGCTGTTCTTCGACGAGACCAACTACGGTCAGCTTTCCGACATTGCTCGCTGGTACATCGGCGGCCTGCTGAAACACGGCCCTGCGCTGTTGGCCTTCACTAACCCGACCATCAACAGCTATCGCCGCCTGGTTCCGGGCTTCGAGGCACCTGTCAACCTGGTTTACTCGGCCTCCAACCGTTCGGCCTGCATCCGCATCCCGCTGACCGGCCCCGACCCGAGGGCAAAACGAGTCGAGTTCCGCTGCCCCGACCCGT
Source organism: Propionimicrobium sp. BV2F7 (assembly GCF_000510445.1). Taxonomy (NCBI): domain Bacteria; kingdom Bacillati; phylum Actinomycetota; class Actinomycetes; order Propionibacteriales; family Propionibacteriaceae; genus Propionimicrobium; species Propionimicrobium sp. BV2F7. The sequence continues at coordinate 129,430 of NZ_AZIS01000002.1, forward strand.
CAGCTAACCCGTATTTGGCGTTCGCCGCGATTTTGCTCGCCGGCATCGACGGCATCCAGAACCGCATCGAGCCTGCCGATCCGATCGACAAAGACCTCTACGAGCTGCCTCCGGAGGAGCACGAACAGGTCGCTCAGGTTCCCGCATCACTGGGCGAGGCGCTCGACGAACTCGACAAGAACCGCGATTTCCTGCTCGCCGGTGACGTCTTCACCGAAGATCTCATCGACATCTGGATCAAGATGAAGCGCAGGGAGATCTCTGACATGCAGCAGCGTCCGCACCCCTACGAGTTCGAGTTGTACTACCAGATCTAAATAATCTCGATCAGCTTTTATGCCTCCTGGCCCTCTGCCAGGGGGCATAAAATTTTATTGTCCGAATTGACGAGTGAATCTAGAGGTTTACAACCCGAACCGGCGGGCGATCGCGTCAGGAATCAGCTTGAACACTGCCATCACAGCGCCGAATATCCTTGGCACTCGAATCATGCGCTTGTTCTTTTTCAGCGCGTCTACGACACGGTCTGCGACGTGCTCGGGCGAGGAGGTGAGCGGCACCTGCTTGTGCCCAGAGACCATTCGGGTCGAGACGACTCCAGGGCGCACGACCAGAACCTGGATTTCGTCGCCAAGTGCGTCCCCGAGCTTTCGGTAGTACGCGTCCATGCCGGCCTTGGTTGCGCCGTACACGAAGTTGGAACGACGAACACGCTCCCCTGCTACCGAGCTGATTGCGACGATCTTTCCCCTGCTACCAGCAATTTTTTCTTGGGTATTCATCGCCTCTGCGAGCAGCGCACCGACGCTCAGCGCCGCGGTGAAATTAACCTGTGCGAGTTGGACCGTCTCCGAGTGGTCTCGCCAGGTTTCTTCGTCGCCCAGAACACCGAACGCGACGACGGCGAGATCGACTCGAGTCTTGAAAGCTTCCCAGATCACCTTGGGGTGCGAGGCAATATCGGTGGCATCGAAATCGATCGTCTCGACTTCGATCGAGCTCGCCTCGAATTGCGCCACCGCCTGTTCGATGTGGCTAGATCCTGGGCGCGCAGCCAAGATCGCCGTGCTTGGCGAGCCCTTCGCCGCCCGTTTAGCTATCGCGACCCCGATCTGACTTGCTCCGCCGAGCACCAAAATCTTCACTTTCTACCCCAGAACTCTCGCTCGACGACCTTATCTGCGAGCCTAGCCGTGCGTTCCCACTTCCCGATGAGCGTGGACGACTCGCCTCGCCCGTAGCCCAGGAGCATGCCCATTGCTGCGATATCTCGGTAGTCGCCGGGAAGGAGATCCGAAGCCCTGCCCCGTACTAGCATCGCGCTATTTCGAAGTTCGGAAGCCAACGTCCAGGCCTCGGCGAGATGGTGTGCATCATCAGGATTTATCAGTCCGGCGTCTGTCGCGGCTTGCAGCGCAGGCAGCGTACCCGTCACCCTGAGCTCTTCCACATCGGCGGCCTTTTGCATCTGGACGAGTTGAACCGTCCACTCGATGTCGCTCAACCCACCTGGCCCAAGCTTCAAATTTCGCTGGGCGTTTCGACCCGCACGCTCGGTCTCCATTCTTGCCTTCAGCCTGCGGATCGCCGTCACCTGCTTGTCGCTCAGCCCACCTTCCGGCCACCTGAGCGGGTTGATGAACTGCAGCAGTTCGTCGACCAAGGCCTCGTCGCCCGCACCGTATCTGGCCCGGACCAACGCCTGCGCCTCCCAAGTGTCACTCCACTTGTCGTAGTAGGCCTGATAGCTGCCCACAGTGCGCACCATCGCGCCTTTTCTACCCTCGGGACGAAGCCCAAGGTCAATCTCCAGCGACGGGTCGGGGCCGGGCGCATTAAGTATTTTGCGCGCGGTCGCGATTACCCTGCCGGCGGCAGAAATCTGTTCGCTGTCGGCATCGTTGCCGACCACCACCATGGCATCAACGTCTGAAGCGTAGCTCAGCTCCCCACCGCCCCAGCGTCCCATGGCGACAATGCCTATCGGTACGTCGACGTCCTCGACCCGCCTAGCAATGTCAAGGGCGGCCTCGATCGTGGCGTCGGCGAGATCGGACAACCCGCGACCGAGAGCCTCAAGGTCGATAATGCCCAAGACGTCACCGACCGCAAGCCTGAACAGCTCCCTCCTGCGCAGCGCACGAACGGCCGCGGCAGAATCCTCCGGCTTGCGATGCCGATTCGCCGCCATCAGCATCGACGGGACGAGATCCTCTCGCGCCCTCGGCACCAAGAGAGAATCGTCCGACAAGAATTGAACCATCGAGGCGTCCCTGCGCAGCAAATCACTGGCGTACCGGCTTGCCGAGAGAATCTTAGCGAGTCGTTCCGCCATGGAACCTTCGTCGCGCAGCGCTCGCAGATACCAGCTCGTCTTGCCCATGTCCTCGCTCAGTCTGCGGAACGACAAAATGCCAAGATCCGGGTTCGGGCCCTCGCTGAACCACTGCAGCATGGCTGGCAGCAGCTGCCGCTGGATCTCTGCGGCCCTGGTGAAGCCCTCCGTCAGCGCCTCGATATGGCCGAGCGCAGCCTTGGCGTCCGAGAAGCCGAGCGCCCACAGCCTGTCTTGCGCGGCCTTCGCCGAAAGCCGCAGAGAATCCGTGCTGAGCTTGCTCACCGCATCCAAAAGCGGCGAATAGAAAACCCTCTGCTGCAGGCGAAGGACGGTCCTAGTTGAAGACTTCCAATCCTCGAACAGCGCCTTGCCAGATTCAGAGCCCACCTGCCTGGCCAACCGCCCCAGCGATTCCTCGTCGGTGGGCATCAGATGAGTTCTGCGAAGCCTGAATAGCTGCTCACGATGCTCTAAAACCCTGGCGAATTTGTAGGCGCGCTCGAGCATGGCACCGTCAACCCTGCCGATGTAGCCGTGTTCGACGAGCGCCCTTAGCGCAGGCAGCGTGCCCCTCTGGCGAAGCCTTTCGTCAGCCCGGCCGTGAACTAGCTGCAAAAGCTGGACGGTGAATTCGACATCTCGCAGCCCTCCTGAACCGAGTTTAATTTCCCGCAAGCGATGGCGCTCGGGAATGTTATCTACCACTCGTTTACGCATGGCCTGCATTTGGGTAATGAAGTTTTCTTGGCCGCCGGCCTGCCAAACCTTTTCGTAGACGATGTCGCAGAATTTCTGGGCCAGATCCATGTCGCCGGCCTGGGGACGAGCCTTCAGCATGGCCTGGAATTCCCAATTTTCCGCCCATTTTTCGTAGTAGGCCTGGCACGACTCCAGGGTGCGAACCAGCGGCCCCGACTTACCCTCGGGACGAAGCGCAGCGTCCAACTGCCAGATCGATCCGGTGCTAGTGAACTCAGAGCAGACCCTCGACGCCGCCCCCGCCCATTTGCTGGCGATCTGCATCGCCTCACTCACGGAGGCATCGCCGGCAGGTTCAGCGACGAAGATAACGTCTACGTCAGAAAGGTAATTGAGTTCCTGACCGCCGCACTTGCCCATGGCGACGACACCCAGCCTGACCTTCTCCCAGTCGGGCACAAATTCCTTCGCCACCTCCAGGGCGCCCTCGACGACCGCGTCGGCAAGATCTGCCAGCTCTGCTGCCACGTCCTCGAGGATCTCCAGGGGCTCCTTCTCGATGAGGTCGCGCGCCGCGATGCGTAGCAGCTCCCACTTGTTGGCCAGCCTCAGCCTGTCGATTGGGGCGTGACTGCCATCGTCGGTGGCTACAGCTTTTGCGAGTCTCTCGGCGATCTTTTTGGACCTGACCGGTTCGACGAAAAATGCGTCTAGCTGGTCGGGGTGCGCGCGAAGATGAAGATTCAGCGCCTCACTTCCGCCCAACACGGCGATCAGCCGGGATCGTGCACCATCGTCCTGCCAGACCTCACGGAGCTTTTCTGGGGCAGTTTGGGCCAGGGCCGCGACACCCGCCAGAGCCAAATCGGGCACCGCGCCAAGCGCGATTTCGCCCGGGTCGAAGCTAACTTGTGGAAGCACGTCGACGACTTCGTCAAAAAGTTTTATCGCAGCCGACACGTTTACGAAGCCGAGCCTGGCGAATTCGCCCGCGGCAGTATTCAACCGATCCATTAGCTTTCCCTTTAGTGCCTTGGTTTTTCAATTGTAGTTAGCGCGCAATGGCTAGTCAGACGAGATAACATTAACGAATCGAAGCAGTTGAAATAATTCTCTAGACGTTAACCGAATTGTTACGAAACTGCGACATTACATTTTTATTTTTAGAGGGTGACACTATTGGCAGCGCGAGCAAAAGCAGCCTTGGAGCGGGTTGCCGATACCTTCTGCCTGCAACTCGCAGAAGTCGCCAATAGCGGCCGCTGCGAAGCCAAGGAAGCCGCCACTCTCCTATACATGGCAAACACCTGCCTGTTGTCGCTAAACAATCCGACCTCCGGCTCTCCCGGAACGCTTAGCGATCACCTTTACCAAAGGGGGCTGCAATCCGATGCCACTCAGGAGAGCATCGAAGAATTGGCAGCAACCACCACATCGGTATTACTCCGTCAGCTCGCCCCGCTGAGCGGCGACCTGCTCTCGACGATAAACGATAGTTCGCTACCGAACACCGTTAATACTCAGTACGGCATCGCTAGGCTGATGGACTATCTGCGCGCCAACATCATCGAACTTTGCGTGCTCATTTACAGCGCGGGCGAAACCCCGACCAGGCAGCTGCTTGGGGAGGCCATCCGGGCGCTACTGTCCGTGCTTGCAGAGCGCTACCCAGGACAATCCATTGAGGTTAGGGTCCCGCCATACTCGGCTGTCCAGGTCGGGGCGTTCGGCGACGGCCCAACCCACCGGCGCGGCACACCGCCCAACGTCGTAGAGACGGACGCGAAAACCTTCCTGGCGCTTGCCACCGGGCTGGACGATTGGGACCGTGTCTTCTCTTCCGGCAGGCTTTCCGTCTCCGGAGCGCACGCCGACGAGACGGAACGGATGCTGCCTATCTACCAGGTTCGCCCCTAGACCCTGCCCAGCATCGTGGCCAACTCGTGGCGGGTAACCTGCGAGCGATAGGCGTCGAACTCAGCCTTCTTGTTTCGCAGGAAGTAGTCGAAGACGTGCTCGCCGAGGGTGTCTGCAACCAGTTCGCTCTTTTCCATCAGGTCGATCGCCGACCCCAAACTGCGGGGCAGATTTTCGATGCCCATCGCCTGACGTTCGCGCTCGCTGAACGACCAGACGTCGTCCTCAGACTCATCAGGCAGCGGTAGCTCGCGCTCGATGCCGTCGAGGCCAGCGTTGAGCAACAGGGCGAACGCTAGATACGGGTTCGTCGCTGAGTCCAGGCAGCGATATTCGATTCGTGCCGAGCTAGCCTTCTGCGGCTTGAACAGCGGTACGCGCACCAAAGCGGAACGGTTGCTGCGTCCCCATGAGACGTAGTTGGGCGCCTCCCCGCCCCAGTTCAACCGCTTGTACGAGTTCACCCACTGGTTGGTGACAGCGGTGATCTCGCGAGCGTGCGCCAGCAGTCCGGCGACGAAGTGCTTGCCGATCTTACTTAGGCGAACCTCATCGGCCGCGTCGTAGAAGGCGTTGGTATCGCCCTCGAAGAGGCTCATGTGGGTGTGCATTCCGGATCCAGGCTGATCCGTGAATGGCTTCGGCATGAACGACGCGTGGATGCCCTGCTGGGCCGCAACCTCCTTCAGCACGACGCGGAACGTCATAATGTTGTCGCTCATGGTTAGGGCATCTGCGTAGCGCAGGTCGATCTCGTGCTGGCCGGGCGCGCCCTCGTGGTGGCTGAACTCCACCGAGATGCCGAGCTGCTCGAGCATCTCGATGGCTACGCTGCGGAATTCGGTGCCCTCGTCCATGATCGTGTGGTCGAAGTAGCCGCCTGCATCAAGCGGGGTTGGCACCTCACCGGGGATGACTGGTTCGCGGAAAAGGAAGAACTCGATCTCCGGGTGCAGGTAGAAGGTAAAGCCCATGTCCGCTGCCCGGTTCATGGCCCGCTTGAGCACGTTTCGGGGGTCGGAAAGCGCAGGCGAGCCGTCCGGCATCAAAATGTCGCAAAACATTCTCGCCGTCGGGGCGTTCTTGCGCCAGGGCAGTATCTGGAAGCTCGCGGTATCTGGGTGAGCGATCATGTCCGCCTCGAAAATTCGGGCGAAGCCCTCGATCGCAGAACCATCGAAACCGATGCCTTCGGCGAGCGCGCTCTCCAACTCTGCGGGCGAGATAGCCACGGATTTCAAGAATCCGAGCACGTCCGTGAACCACAGGCGGATGAATTGAACATCGTGCTCGGCGACCGAGCGCAGCACATATTCGGTTTGACGATCCATGATCTCTAGTTTGCCATTCGCGCTGAGCATCGACCATAGAATTGCAATATGCGAAATCAGCAGGTTCCCGCAGGCTGGTACCCCGACCCGGATGGGCGTGGCGAGCGTTATTGGGATGGAACGTCTTGGACTTCGATGTCCCGCAACTCAATCCGTCCGAACTGGAACTTGGTGATCGTCCTTATCGCTGTGCTTTGCGCGATCGGACTAGTGATCTGGCTTATCGGTTCCGGACCAACTAGGTCCAAGCCTTCCTCCCCCGTCGTGGAAGACACGAACAGCTCCAAGCCAACCATCTCCGGTTGGGACGAAAAATCTCCTCCCACCGAGGAATCTCCTTCGCCCGACCAAAGCATGATCGCCTGCCCATATACGGCTGTCTCTCGAGACATCGACTACCCAAATGATTCCAGGCTGCACGGCGGAAACCTGAGCATCGAAAAGATCCCCGGCTGGGGCAGCCACATGTTCCATTTGCCTTGGATTTCGGACCTGCAAAGCCAATACGACGCGGTTTCTAACGGGTGGATGTCGAACATGGCCGTTGGCGCAGTGAACACCGTCGACGGTTTCACGGATATGGCCACCACGGCTAGGCAGTCTGCAGAATGCGTGTCCACCTCGGGTTACTATTACGGCGTCACCGGGGTCGAGACCATTAAGGACGCGGCCTACAACGTAGGTGCCTTCAGCGGCTGGATTTACCAGATGAACGTTCGGATCAGCGAGCCCAGGGAGCTGCCTGGGATCCCCGGTGACACGGTCACCGTCATTGTCATCGACACTGGCGATCCCGAGAGCATGGGCATCTTCATAAGCTGCATCACCATCGGCGACGGGCCCCGGGCGAAGCTGGTGGCCGATGCGCTGACCACATTGCGTGTGGATCGCTAGTAGTCTTGTGCTTGTGAGTTCTCCAGTAAAGCCTTATGCAGTTAGTCCGCTCCGTCACGTTCCTGGTTCGGTGCAAAAGCCGGACTATGTCGGAGTGATGGCCAGGGAAACCTACGACGGCCCTGACGTGATGGATGAAGAAACCATCGAGAAGATGAAGATTGCTGGCCGCATCGCTGCGGACGCAATCTTGGTTGCAGCAGCCGAAATCCAGCCCGGCGTGACCACCGATCATCTTGATAAGGTCGCCCACGAGTTCATGTGCGACAACGGCGCCTACCCGTCTTCTCTGCAGTATCAGGGTTTCCCCAAGAGCATCTGTTCGTCGGTTAACGAGGTGATCTGCCACGGCATCCCCGATGCTCGCCCGCTCGAGGACGGCGACCTGGTTAAGCTCGACGTCACCGCCTTTATCCATGGTGTGCACGGCGACAACTGCGCAACCTTCTTCTGTGGCGACGTCGACGAGGAGTCTCGCCTGCTGACCGAGCGCACCCAGAACGCGATGAACCGAGGCATCAAGGCGGTCGCTCCGGGCAGGCGCTTCAACGTTATCGGCAAAGTCATTCAGGCGTACGCTGACCGCTTTGGCTACGACTCTGTGCGCGAATACACCGGCCACGGTGTGCACACCGCATTCCACTCTGGCCTGATTGTGCTGCACTACGATGAACCGACACCCCTGCCGGTCATCAAGCCAGGCATGACGTTCACCATTGAGCCGATGCTCACCCTAGGCAGCGCACGCACCGAGCAGTGGGATGACGGTTGGACCGTCGTCACACAGGACAAGTCGCGTTGCGCTCAGTTCGAGCAGACGATGGTTGCCCGCGAAAATGGCGTCGAGATCTTGACCTTGCCGAGCACGGGTGAGCCAATCACCGGCGGCCGCGTCACCCAGAAGGAAAAGGACGCGATCGGGATTTAATTATTGAGTCGTTTTTGGCTCGTCTAAGAACCCAAAACGACTCAATAGCTACTACTTCATTTCCTCTACTTTTAATGTGCTGGCCACACGCTTAGTGCGGATCTTAATTTCTTTAATGACACCAATTGCGGTGCATTCGTCAGGTGCGTCTTTACGCGTTCCCTGCACGAATTTCACCTTCAGCAGGCCTTCACTCTCCGCACTGCCGGTGGCCACGTAATAGCAACGTTCGTCGCCAGTGGTCACCTTAAACGTGATTGTGTGGTCATCGGTAACGCTGTAGCTATCCCAGGGAATATTTTGTCTGGACTTAAAATCGCTGTGCTCCGATTCCGAAGAACAGGCGCTGAGGGAACCAACTAGACACACCGCAACTACCAGGTTAATTAAGCTGCTGAGACTAATACCTTTACGAGACCGCATGGGACGAATATTAACAAGCGCCAGCTAGAAACAACCGTCCCGCACCACAGATACCTAATCAGCAGCCGAAATCTGAACTTTTCAGGTGGATATGAGGCAAGTTATTTCTCCTAGTCGAGCATCGCATAATAAGCTTCTAAACAGTCTGGCTCGAAAGGGAGTTAATCATGGCCGAAGCAGCTAGCACGTCGTTCGACGACACGAATAACGCCTTGCACGTTTCAAACAGTGCCGACAAGTCCAAGGCGGGCGGCAAGCTGAAGAAGTCTCTTCACGCCAGGCACCTAAACATGATTGCCATTGGCGGCGCAATCGGCACCGGCCTGTTCTTGGCATCCGGTGGCACCATCGCCGGGGCAGGCCCGGGCGGCGCGCTCCTGGCATATGGCGCAATCGGCGTCATGGTCTACTTCCTGATGCAGTCTCTGGGAGAGATGGCTACTTACTGCCCAGCTTCCGGAGCCTTCGAGGTATACGCCAGCCGTTATGTCTCCAAGTCCTTCGGCTTCGCGCAGGGCTGGAACTATTGGTACAACTGGGCGATCACCGTCGCCGCGGAATTGGTGGCGGCCGCGATCGTCATGCAGTACTGGGTGCCCGCAGACGTTGTTCCGCCGTGGATCTGGTCGGCCGGATTCCTGGCGTTCCTGTTCATTCTCAACGCGTTTACCGTTCGAGGATTCGGCGAGTCCGAGTTCTGGTTCGCCGCGATCAAAGTGATCGCGGTCATCGCATTCCTGATTCTGGGCGTGCTCATGATCTTCGGAATTTTGGGCGGGCCCTCCCCTGGCTTCGGCAACTGGGCGATCGGCGAGGCACCGTTCGTCAACGGTTTCTGGGGCATCATGGGCGTCTTCATGATCGCCGGTTTCTCGTTCCAGGGCACCGAGATGATCGGCATCGCAGCGGGCGAAACCGACGAGCCGGAAAAGAACGTCCCGAGGGCAACCAGAGCCGTGTTCTACCGCATCCTGCTGTTCTACATCGGCGCCATCGCCGTCATCGGTTTCCTGCTGCCCTACACCGAGCCGTCCCTGCTGCAGTCAGCGACCGCAGACACCTCAACCGCCGAGGGCCTGACACAGGCGGTCACCACCTCGCCGTTCACTCTGGTATTCGAGCGTGCCGGTATCGCCGGAGCTTCCGCGGTGATGAACGCGATCATCCTCACTTCCATCCTGTCCGCTGGCAACTCTGGCGTGTACGTTTCGACGCGCATGCTCTACGCCCTCGCTAAGGAACGCAAAGCTCCGAAGTTGTTCGCGAAAGTCACCAAGCACGGCGTTCCGCTGGCCGCTCTGATCGCCACCTGCCTGGTTGGTGCCGCTTGCTTCGCCACGTCGAGGATCGGGTCCGGAACCGTATACGTCTGGCTAGTTAACGCTTCTGGCCTGGCGGGCTTCATCACCTGGATGGGCATCGCCTGGTCGCACTACAAGTTCCGCCGGGCATTCCGAGCGCAAGGCCACGACCTCTCCGAGCTGCCGTTCAAGGCCCCCTGGTACCCGGCCGGCCCGCTGATCGCACTGGGCATGTGCGCGGTGGTGGTCGTTGGTCAGTCGTTAGACATCATCCGCAGCGACTTCTCGTTCCTGCAGTTCTTCAGCATCTACCTCGGACTCTTCTTGTTCCTTGGCATCTGGATCGGCCACAAGATCGTTACGCGGTCCCCGAAGGTCCACCCGCAAGACGCAGACCTTTCCAGGCACGCCTAAAACAGAAGCAAAGCGAGCCCGTACGCACCAACGCCACCAACGATAGAGATCAGCATCTGGTGGCGCCAAAGGTGCAGCGCTGCGGTGACGACGATGCCGATTACGGCCGGCACCAAGCCGTCGTCGACGATGCCAGAGAACGAATAGACGACGAGAATCACCATCACGCCAACCGGCATTAGCCGCCCCAGTGTGTTTAATGTCTCGTTGTCGGCGAGCCACGCGCGCACGACGAACGGGGTCAGCCTCAGTCCGAAAGTGCCGGCAAACATGATCGCGATGAGGATCCAGGTGTGCGCGTTGATCTCGAGTTGTGCGGGAATCATTTCAGCCACCTTCCGCCTACCACCGAGATGACCGCATATGCCGTCATCGCGCCTACCATCATGTAATCGGGTATTAAGAGTTGGGCGGCTACCCCGCATACCAGGGCGATCGAGAACAATAAGGCAGGCTGCCGGGCAGTTTCCAGGGCCTCGATCGAGAGCACAACGAATAGCGCGGTCAGAGCAAACCCCATCCAGGAAAGATCCCAAGGAAGCTTTGAGCCGACGACTGCGCCCAGAGTCGTTCCAAATACCCAGTACAAGTGGCAGAAAAGCTCAGTAAGAATTATTCGTTTGCCGCTGAAATCCTTCGCGCTTGGACGGCTAAGTAAAGCCCAGGCCTCGTCCGTCAGCGCATGCACAGCGTATGGCCTAGCCGCAGGATTAACCTGCCGAATCGGGACGGAAAGGCCATAGAAAATGTGCCGGAAACTGACGAAGAAAGTTGTCAAAGCGGTATTAAAGAAAGATGCTCCGCCGGTGATCAGCCCGACAGCAATGAACTCCATCGAACCCGAATAGATGATCATTGCGGTTATAGTCGCCAACCACCAAGGAAACCCTTGGCTGACCGCGAATAACCCGAACGCTATTCCCAGGGGCACGTAGCCCAAGCCAATCGGCAACGTTTCTCGCACGGCAAGCCGCAAATCAGTAGTCGCCATGCTGCACAATCATAAATACGTCCTAGCCATAGCTTCGGACGCTTCCAACGAGTGGGATCAAATGTATATGCCAGCCACCAACACCGCTAGTGCCATTAGCGATGCCCCGCCAAGCAGCAAAAATGCAACATCGAAACGCTTACCGCGCACGACTAGCAACCCCGCCCTCTCGGGTGCAGCCACCGCGCGATAAGCACTGGCACACACAAGCGCGAATCCCATGATGAAGGTCCCCTTGCGCCAGTACTTAAGAATGACCAGAACGACACCGACGGAAAAGATCGCGATGATGAAAGCTAGGGCCCAGAAAGAAGGATATTCGGGTTGTTTCTGATGCCCCTTTGCCTCGATCTTTTCGATCTGCTCGATTTCGTCGTTCATCTAGGATCCGCTCCTAGCCTTGCGCGATGTCGACGACGTTGCGCAGCAGCATGGCCCTAGTCATCGGGCCTACTCCACCCGGATTGGGCGTAACCCAAGATGCCTTCTCCCAAACGTCATCGGAGAGATCTCCGCGGATCTTCCCGTCGACTCGGCTAACACCTACGTCCACCAGCACCGCGCCGGGTTTGATCATGTCTGCCGTGATGGTATCCGGCTTGCCTGCAGCAGCGATGATGATATCCGCCTGACGGGTGTGCGCCGCCAATTCCTTGGTGCCGGTGTGGCACTGGGTCACGGTGCAGTTTTCGCTGCGCCGGGTCAGCAATAATGACAACGGACGCCCTACGGTGATCCCTCTACCGACGATGCAAACTTCTGCCCCGTCGAGAACAATCTGATTGCGCCTCAGAAGTTCCACGATTCCGCGCGGAGTACATGGCAGCGGAGCTGGCTCGTTTAGGACAAGTTTGCCGAGGTTGACCGGGTGCAGACCGTCGACGTCTTTAGCCGGATCGACCAGTCCCAAAAAGCGATTCTGATCCAGCCCTTTAGGCAGCGGCAGCTGAACAATGTAGCCGGTGACATCGGGATTTTCGTTCAGTCCCTCGATCGCTTCTTCGAGCTGACTCGCGGTGGTGTCTGCGGGCAGATCGACCCGCACGGAACGGATGCCGACCTGCTCGCAGTCCCTGTGCTTCATGCGAACATAGCTCTGGCTGGCTGGATCGTCGCCGACGAGAACTGTTGCCAGGCCGGGACGAGCCCCTGCGACAGCGAGCTTTTCGACCCGCTGGGACAGCTCCACCTTAATATCGGCGGCTAGCGCCTTGCCATCTAGCTTGTTCGCACTCAATTCAGTCTCCTGATGAACTAGTGAAGGAAGTGACGGTTGCCGGTCATGTACATCGTGATTCCGGCAGCCTTAACAGCCTCGATGGTCTGGTCGTCGCGGATTGAACCGCCAGGCTGGACGATGGCTCGCACGCCCGCATCGAGCAGGATCTGCGGGCCGTCGGAGAACGGGAAGAAGGCGTCGGAAGCTGCGACCGAACCCTTGGCGCGATCGCCGGCCCTCTCCACGGCCAAACGGCAGGAATCGACTCGGTTCACCTGGCCCATTCCGACGCCAACGGAGGCGCCGTCATCGGCAAGCAGGATGGCGTTCGACTTAACCGCACGAACAGATTTCCAAGCGAACTCGAGATCGCGGAGCGTCGCCTCGTCTGCGGGTTCGCCACAAACAAGTTCCCAGTTGGCGGGATCGTCGCCGGGAGCGTCCAGGCGGTCTGGCTGCTGAAGCAACATACCACCAGAAATCTGCTTGGTGGTGAACTGCGGGTGCTGATAGGCAGGAGCGATCAGAATCCTGATGTTCTTCTTACCCTCGAGGATTTCGACAGCGCCCTCGTCATAGGAAGGCGCAATGATGACCTCGGTGAAGATTTCGCTGACCTGCTTGGCCATCTCGACGCTAACCGGGCGGTTCGTGGCGATAACGCCGCCGAAAGCCGAAACCGGGTCACAAGCGTGAGCTTTGCGGTGTGCCTCGGCGATATCCGCTCCGATAGCAATTCCGCACGGGTTTGCATGCTTGATGATGGCTACGCAAGGCTCCTCGAAGTCGTATGCGGAGCGGTAGGCAGCATCGGCATCCTGATAGTTGTTGTAGCTCATCTCCTTGCCGTGCAGCTGCTCGGCCTGGGCGATGCCGGCAGGAACCGAATCGTCGCGGTAGATGGCTGCGGGCTGATGAGAGTTTTCGCCGTAGCGCAGCGCGTGCAGCTTGTTCCAGGCGCCCGGAACGAAGGTCGGGAAGCCATCCTCGTTGGCTTCGGCGATGTTTTCGGCCATCCAGCGCGAGACCGCTGCGTCGTATTCGGCCGTGTGGGCGAAGGCTTCGGCGGCAAGATTCTTGCGCTCGGTGAGGGTAAAGCCCCCAGCCTTCACGGCAGCAAGAGCAGACTCGTAACGAGCCGGTGACGTGATGACGGCAACCGACGGATGATTCTTCGCTGCGGCACGAACCATAGAAGGCCCACCGATGTCGATCTTTTCGATGCAGTCGTCGATGCTGGCGCCGCTCGCCACGGTTTCGGAGAACGGGTACAGGTTGACAACCACCAGATCGAACGGTTCGACACCAAGCTCTTGGAGCTGCTCGCGGTGCGAGTCCAGACGACGGTCCGCGAGGATGCCAGCGTGGATGCGCGGATGTAGCGTCTTGACCCTGCCGTCCAGGCATTCGGGGAAGGCGGTGATTTCTTCAACCGCTGTTACTTTCACGCCGGCGTCGCGAATTGTCTTGGCCGTGGAACCGGTGGAGACGATCTCGACTCCTGCATCGGCTAGGCCCTTTGCGAATTCGGTGATCCCGGTCTTGTCGAAAACCGAAACCAAAGCCCTCTTGACCGCGTTGCGATCGCTCATTTGTTGCTGCCTTCCTTTGCTAAAAATTCTTCGCGAAATCGTTCACTACTTCTTTGAGCAGTTGACGCTCAACAACCTTGATGCGCTCGTGAAGCTGCGCCTCATCGTCTTCTGGCAGCACCTCCACGGGGCGTTGCGCGATGATCTTTCCGGTGTCGACTCCGTCGTCGACCATAAAGACCGTTGCACCGCTGACCTTTACTCCGGCTGCGAGCGCGTCGCGGACACCGTGCATTCCGGGAAAGCTTGGCAGAAGGGCAGGATGGGTGTTTATGCAGCGACCACCGAAGGCATTCAGGAAGTTAGCGCCCAAGAGCTTCATGAAACCCGCGCTAACCACTAGATCGGGAGAGAACTCGGCAACCTTGGCGCTAAGTTTTCGATCCCATTCTTCGCGGTCTGCGCCCTTAGCTAGGGGCAACTCGAAAGTCTCCAGACCGGCATTTTTAGCCCGAGTGATTGCTCCGCAGCCGGGCACGTCAGAACCGACCGCAACTATTTGCCCCGCCAACTGCCCATCTTCTTGGGCATTAATTAAAGATTGCAGAAGCGTTCCCGTACCGGACGCCAAAACCACCATTCTCACTTGGCCAAGTCTAGCCATCCGAGCTCTCTTCGGGTAGCTCGGTGGGCTTTGCGACTTGGACTTTCGGCAGGATTCGACGAACCCCTAATAACGAAGCGGTGAGAGTCGAAGCGCACAGCGAGCCTAAACCGAGCAGTGCGGGAGCGAACGTCGCTAGCTCCGGAAGCCTCGGCCCGACGTCTACCAACCTGACGCCACCAAGGTCTCCGGAAGAAAGATAACCGAGCACAACTAGCGCCATACCAGCGAAAATTCCCGCAACTGCTCCCCACACAGCGGCGCTAAAGAGACAATCTACCTGCTTCATCTGACGGCGAATAAAGACGTAGCCGCAAACGGCACCTGCCAAGACTGGCGCCACCAACCAAGCACTAAAGCCGGCCGGAGTGCCGCCGGGATCTGGAAAAGCACCGAGCAGCGGAAGCGCGGGAAGCAATCCAACCTCGGTTGCTGCTGGCGTGATCACCGAATCCGCGCCGAAGCTGAAGCCAGCCCCGCTCACCCAAGACATCACCCAGATTAGGGCATTCGGTAGCCAAGCCAACTGCGTCAGGGCCAGCAGAACCGAATCTAGACCACCAGCGCCCAAGGATGCAGCGATAGTTGCGATCTTTTCGCGCCCGCCAATTAGCGCAGCGATTAGTGCCAGACAAGAAAAGAACAACAATGTGAAGATGCCGGAAAGCACTGCCCACCCTAAATCCCTGATCACCCTCGGAACGATTGACCAGTGTGCGGCGTGTTTCAGACTAAAGAAACTCAACAGCACTCCGACGATCGCCAACCGCAAAAGAGCACCCCACGACGCCTGACCGCTAAGCGCCAAGACGAGCAGCCCGATTGCGGCGTATGTCAGAGCAAACCCGCCGGTCAGCTTAGCCACGAAGCGCATCTTTTTATCGTCGTCGCTCAACTCATTCGAGCCCAGGGTGCGGGGAAAAACCAGCTGGCAAGCGACGTGGGAAAGGACGAAAAGCAAAATCGTGAGCAATAGCGGGAAAAGGCTCATCTGCCCGGCTTCTAGGCCTATCGGCACCCCGGTGACGAGCAGCCAGATGTGCCCCGAGACCGCGAACGGGACCGATTCGGTGTATTCGGAGTAGGGCAACCACGCAATCACGGAAAAAATCAAGATGGCCATCAGGGACACCAATACGACGCTCGCTGCAGCCCCGGGCCCCGAGATATACCAGGGGATGTTCTTTGCAGATCCCCGAAAATCACTGACCCTCGCCAAGCCCACAACTTGGCTGCTCTTGGCCCGAAACTGTTCTTTGGCCTTCCTGGCTTTAAGCGAGGACTTACTGGAAATCTTCATTCCGGAATCATCGCCGCGCTTGCCGAAGCCGAATTTAGCCATGTCCAATCCCCCGCCTAGAGCTTTTCCATCGGAGCATAGCGAAGCGCGAGGCGCTTCTTGCCGAGAGACCCGAAGTCGACATCAACCGTGGCGTTCGAGCCAGAGCCGTTGACGGCTAGCACGTCGCCCATTCCGAAGCTGGTGTGTAACACCCTGTCGCCAACCCGCAACTGGTCCTCGACCTTCGGTTTGCCCCGGCCGGAACCAAACACCGAGGCCCCCTCATCGTGACTGGGCCTGGTCGGCTTGTTCTGCCATGCTGACACATCGTGGCCCGTGCGTCGCCAATCGATCAGCTCATCGGGGATCTCCTCGACGAAACGGCTAACCGGGTTGTAGCTGGGCGAGCCCCAAACCGAACGCACAGAAGCCCGAGTCAGGTACAGCCTCTTGCGAGCGCGCGTGATGCCCACATAGGCGAGCCGGCGCTCCTCGGATAGCTCTGACCTGTCCCCCATTGAACGACTGTGCGGGAAAACACCGTCTTCGAGCCCAGTCAAGAACACTGTGTCGAATTCAAGGCCCTTCGCGGTGTGCAGCGTCATCAACGTCACCACTCCGAGGCCGTCGCCCGCATCGGGGATCTGATCGGAATCGGCCACCAACGCCACCCGCTCAAGGAATGCAGCCAGAGATTGGTCCGGCTCCGCCATTCCACCAGCCAGACCACCGGCCTCGAGGTGCTCATCCACCTCTTCTAGATCCACTGCCCCGGCCTGGGCAACAAACTCTTGGGCGACGGCGACGAGCTCGACGAGGTTCTCGACGCGCGTCTCGTCTTGCGGATCTTTCGAGGCCTTCAGTTCGTCCAAAAGGCCAGATTCTGTGAGGACGGCTTGGAGGACGTCGCTGGCTACCGAGCCGTCAGCATCCAGTTGACGCCAATGTGCCAGCAATTCGCTGAAAGCCTTTATCTGGTTTCTCGACCTGGTGGCGATGCCAGGAATTTCGTCGAGGTTGGCGATCGCCTCGCTCACGCTCGATTGGTTGTAAGCGGCGTAGTCTTGCAGAGCCTGCTGTGCGCGGTCGCCGATGCCTCGCTTCGGCGTGTTGATGACCCGAAGCAGCGAGACGTCGTCCGCGGGGTTCGAGATCGTCCGCAGATATGCGATGGCGTCGCGAACCTCTTTTCGTTCGTAGAAGCGCACTCCCCCGACCACCCGGTATGGCAGGCCGACCCTGATGAAAACTTCCTCAATCGGCCTCGACTGGGCGTTCGTACGATAGAAAACCGCCACGTCTGAATACTTGTGGCCATCTTCCACAAGCTGATCGATCTCTTGCGCAATATAGCGAGCCTCATCGTGCTCGGTGTCGGCAACGTAGCCGACGATTTTTTCGCCGTCGCCAGAGTCGGACCAAAGATTCTTTTCCGGACGCCCAGAGTTGTGCTTAATAACCGCGTTAGCCGCGGAAAGCACGGTCTGCGTGGAGCGGTAGTTCTGCTCGAGAAGAATTGTTTCCGCGCCCGGGAAGTCTTTCTCGAAGTCGAGAATATTGCGAATTGTGGCACCCCTGAACGCGTAAATGCTCTGGTCGGAGTCGCCCACTACCATGAGCTCACTAGGCACAATTACCGGCTCACCCTCGGGCGTCGGGAACTGTCCACAGAGCTGTTTGATCAGCATGTACTGTGCGTGGTTTGTGTCCTGATACTCGTCCACTAATACCTGACGGAAACGCCTGCGATACTTTTCGCGGATGTCCGGGAACTTTTCGAAAAGTTCGACCGTGAGCATGATCAAGTCGTCGAAATCTAGTGCGTTTGCCGCCTTCAGCCTCCGCGCGTACTCCTTGTATGCCTCGGCCATAATCTCGACGTTTCCGCTCGGGCCTTCGCCATTTTCTGCAGCAGCAGCCGGGCCGATCAACTCGTTCTTACAATTGCTGACCCAGTTTTGCACTTGCCTTACCGGGAATTTTTTCGGATCGGTGCCCTGGTCTTTGAGCACCATGGTCATCAACCGCTTAGAATCGGTGCTGTCGTAAATCGAGAAATTCTTTTTGAAGCCCAGAGCATCGATTTCGCTGCGCAGGATTCTCACGCATGCAGAGTGGAACGTCGAAACCCACATCGACTTCGCCCTGTTTCCGACCAGATCTTGAACCCTTTCGCGCATCTCCGCGGCGGCCTTGTTGGTGAAGGTTATGGCCAAGATAGAGCCGGGATGGACACCGCGGGCCCCGACCAGGTAAGCGATTCGCCTAGTCAGCACTCGGGTTTTGCCCGAGCCAGCGCCCGCGACAACGAGAACAGGCCCACCCTCGTGAAGGACTGCCTTGCGTTGTTGATCGTTGAGGCCATCCAAAAGCTGGTCGCTAGCCACAGGGGCAGGACTAGACTGCGGCGCGGCCTGAGGCTGTTGCGGCGCCGGCTGATCGAATATTGAGAACGGTGACTGCTGATTCATCATTTCGCCCTCAAGCATAATGTCTGCCACCGACAAAAAATTATCGCCGGCACCGCCAGGCTAGAAACTTACTTAATGGGACCGATTTCCTGGGTCAGGCTGATCCATTTTTCCAAGAGCTTTTCACCGCTGCCATCGTCGATTGCTTTGGCTGCGCGATCCAGCTTGTCCTTCATCTGATCGACGATCGGGGCCTCCAGGTCGGGGCCATCCCAGGCGAGCAGGACTGCAGCTGCGTTCAGCAACACGATGTCGCGAACGGGGCCGGTCTTCCCGGCAAGCAGATCGCGCATTACCTGCGCGTTCATCTTCGGCTCTCCGCCGACGAGCTCTTGAGGCTCCGCAGCGCGAAGGCCCAGTTCGGCTGGGTCTAGCTGAGTAGTGACGATCTTGCCTTCGTCGAACAGCCAGACATCGGACGGCATAGTGGTGGTCAGCTCGTCCAGACCGTCTTCGCCGTGGAAGACCAAACCGCGATCGCCACGGCCAGCCAGCACTCCGGCTACCAGATCGGCGATGTACTTGTTTGCCATACCGATTGCTTGGCCATTCGGTCGAGCAGGGTTGGTTAGCGGCCCAAGGAAGTTGAAAGTGGTCTGCACGCCAAGTTCGCGACGCGTCGGGGCCGTGTGCCGCAAAGAAGAGTGGTACAGGGGCGCAAACAAGAAGACGATGCCGCATTCGTCGAGCACGCGCTGCTGATTTTCAGGGGCTACCATCAACTCAAGACCGAGCGCCTCGAGGCAGTCTGCTGTGCCGCACATGGAGCTGGCAGCACGGTTACCGTGCTTGATGACCTTGGCGCCCGAGGCGGCCGCAACCACGGCGGCCATCGTGGAAATATTCACGGTGTTGGCACGGTCGCCGCCAGAGCCGACGATGTCAACCGCGTTGCGGGAAAGCTCGATGGGACGCGCTTTAGCAAGCATTCCGTCGGCGAGGCCTGCGACCTCCTCGACGATTTCACCCTTCGCGCGAAGAGCAACCATGAATCCGGCCATGATCGCTGGCGAAACATTGCCCGAAAGAATCTCAGACATAGCCCAAGCGGTGTTTTCCTGCGTCATGTCTTCGCCGTTGATGAGGCTAGTCAGCAGGTCTGGCCACGTCGGAGCCTTGTGAGAATTTGTTACTGTCTGAGAATTTTCCATATTTCACGAATACCACATTCGGGCTATGCGGCAAGTCCCAGTCCGAGCGGTGTCTGCGATTAGCTTTGTTCGACGTGTCGGCTGGAAACGCCAGGTTTGATGCGGTCGCTAGACAACGGCGTGCGGCGTCCGCTGCGATGATCTCTTACCACCTGGGCAACGGCCTGCGGCAGGGTTAGCGGATCGAGCGGATATGGCGCGACCGCTTCCGCCTTGCTCCAAGCGGCCATCCACGAGTCAGCCTGCCTAGCAACCAGCAGCACCACCGGGGCCGGATCGGCCAACTCTTCGCGCATCTGACGCGAAATTCCCATGCCGCCCGGAACTGCCTCGCCGTCCAGAATTGCGACGTCGTAAGCGTCCTTATCCAATGATTTAAAAAGCGCCGGCTGGGTCGCGAACTCGAAATATTCAAGTTCGGGCAGGTCTGGAGCAATGCGACGACCCAAAACGGTGCGCACCTGCTCACGAACTGTTCTGTCTGACGAGTAGAGGACTACTCGCAACTTTTCGCCTGACATGTTCTGCTGCGTCTTCGAAGCGCTCATGCTTGAACTCTACCTCATGTTTTATTTTCTAGATTAAAACTGCGACTGCAGTACCATAACCCATCGGACTAAAGCCTCGGCACAAAAGTTCAGATTATATAGGTCAAATAGTTCAAGTTAATGACACAATGAGGTGTGCATTTCATTTCCTCTCCTTTGGGGCATGAACTTACTTATAACGATGTGTTCATGATGCCGTCGCGCAGTTCGGTGCCCTCACGCATGGACGTCGACCTCACCTCAAACGATGGGCTTTCACTAGGCATCCCCTTGGTTGTCTCTAACATGACCGCGATTTCCGGACGGAGGATGGCCGAAACAATCGCACGAAGAGGCGGCATAGCAATTCTTCCCCAGGACATTCCCGTTGACGTTCTTGCCCGCACCATAAAAAAGGTGAAGAGCTCCCCGACCGTTTTCGAGACCGCGGTGACCGTCTCACCGAACGACACGATCGCCACTGCGCTCACGCTCATGCCGAAGCGGGCACACAACGCCGTTGTCGCCGTCGACCAAGACGGGCGCCCACTCGGCATCATGACCAAGGCCGAGGCGCAGAACGTGGATCGATTCTGCCAGGTTCATCAGGTGATGTTCCCGGTGCGGACGACCGTTTCGTCGCAGACGGGCCCGCAGGAAGTATTCGAGGCCCTCGAGGAAAATCACGAGCACCTGGCCATAGCCATCGACGACGATGGGCGCCTGATCGGCGTGATGACCAAAAAAGGTGCGCTTCGCTCTACTATCTACCGCCCGGCACTAGACACTGATGGCCGGCTCAAGGTTGGCTGCGCTATCGGCATTTCCGGCGACGTCCAGCGCCGCGCGCTCGCGCTTTTGGAGGCTGGCGCAGACGTGATCGTCCTCGACACCGCCCACGGCCACCAGGACCGCATGATCGATGCGCTACCCAAGGCCCTCGAGGCTCGAGACGCTTTCGAGCTGGTCGCGGAGAAGCGAGTGCCGATCGTTGCAGGCAACGTCGTCACAAGAGGTGCAGTGATCGACCTGATAGAGGCCGGCGCAGACATCGTAAAGGTGGGCATCGGCCCGGGTGCTATGTGCACGACGAGAATGCAGACCGGCGTTGGACGTCCGCAGTTTTCTGCGGTTGTAGAGTGTGCGGCAGCAGCTAAAGACTTCGGGAAATCCATCTGGGCCGATGGTGGAATCCGATATCCCAGGGACGTTTCGTTAGCGCTCGCCGCGGGCGCCGGCTCCGTGATGATCGGCAGCTGGTTCGCCGGCACGCACGAGTCCACCGGAGAGATGCTGCAAGATTCCGAGGGCCGCTACTACAAGGAATCGTTCGGGATGGCCTCGAAACGTGCAGTTCGCAACAGGACCAGAGAAAAGACCGCATTCGAGAGGGCGCGTGCCGCGATTTTTGAGGAAGGCATCAGTTCGTCGAAGATGTATCTGGACGTCGAAAGGCCTGGCGTTGAGGACCTGGTCGACTTCATCACGTCCGGAGTTCGCAGCTCCTGCACCTATGCGGGGGCCTCGAACCTGCGCGAATTGGCCGAGTACGCAGTGGTCGGCGCTCAGTCGCCCTCCGGTTACGACGAAGGGCGACCGCTAAACACCAGTTGGCGCTAGATCAGTGGAATGAGTCGCCGCAGGCGCAGGTGTTTTGCGCGTTCGGATTGTCGATGGTGAAGCCCTGAGCCTCGATGGTGTCGACGAAGTCGATGCTCGCGCCCATCAGGTATGGCTGGCTCATCTTGTCGACGACGAGGTTGATGCCCTCGTATTCGTCGACGATGTCGCCGTCCAGCTTGGTGTCGTCGAACTGCAGCTGATAGCGCAGTCCAGAGCAGCCGCCTGGCTGTACTGCGATTCGCAGGGCAATGCCGCTGGTGTCGCCATCCTCGGCAGCCAGCAAAGAGGCGGCCTTTTCGACTGCTGCCGGCTTCAGGATCACGCCGGTGTTGGTCTTGGGATTAGTCATTATCTAGCTCCAATCGGTTAACAAAAATATTCAACACCTAAAAATCTAGTTTGATTCCCCGACTCAAAACACATTCGGATGAAGCTGGTGCAACTACTGGCTAGGCTTGAATGAATTTCACGATAGGTAGACTTATTATTAAGCACTAACTTCTCGCTAGAATGGAGCCCCATGGGACTTTTCAGGCCTTATAAGCGCGATGGTCGCTCAGAGGAAGAAACTAAGGACAGCTCGCCTACTGTGGGCAAATCCGAGCCGACACCGACGCGTAAGCAGGCCGAGGCCGATCGCATGAATCGCCTTCACCCGCAGCCCAACAGCAAAGAATTCAAGCGTCGCAAGCGAGAGATCCAGGCACGCCAGCGCGAGCGTCGATGGGCCGAGATTGAGAATCAGCCCGAGCGCGTCCTAGCCCGCAACTTCGTCGATTCCCGCTGGAGCCTCTGCGAATTCATCATGCCCGGCATGTTGATTGTGCTCGCGGTGAGCATGTTTGGAGTGCGCCTCTTCTGGCTGGTTCAAATCGCCACCTATGCCCTGTGGGCGATGGTGTTGGCCATGATCGTCGAGGTCGCTTGGTGCTGGAGCAAATTCAAGAAGGTGCTCTACTCGCGCTACCCCAATGCGGATAAGCGCGGCATGCTCGGCTACATGTGGAGCCGCATGATGCAGCCTCGCCGTTGGCGGCGCCCCGGCACCGCAATCAACCGCGGCGATCCGTACTGATCCCTAAGCTCATTCGACCCCGGCAGCCTTATCTAGGTGGGATACTTGAATCATGTTCACCTGGAAACCGCAAATGATGGACGGCCCGCTCTATGACGTCGAGGACCTCGCAGACACCGGGATTGATAAGGAATTTGATAGCCGCGCCGAGGCCGAGGAATGGGTAACCCAAAACTACGAACTCCTCGAGGAACTCGGCGTGGAGGCAGTGAGCCTTTATGAAGGCGAAGAACTGCTCTACAAGATGGCACTAGCTGCCGAATAATCTAGGAGGAAAATTGACTGACAGCAGTTTCAATGCTGAAAAGTTCAACCCCAATCGTCACGCCCTTCCACCGGTCTCGCTAACTGATAAATTCGAGGCCGACGACGTCGTCATCGGTGCCGTGGGCAGCAAACCGCAGCTCATCGGTCTGCCGGAATCTGTGGACGGGATCAAAGCGGAGGTAATCGCCGATTTCTTCGCTAAACAGGGCATCAGCTCCGGCGTGGGCAAGATCACTTCCCTGACGCTGCACAACCTTCGCCTGCTGGCCATCGGTCTCGGCGACGACGTCGACGTCTCCCCCGAACAGCTGCGCCGCGCCGCAGGCTCCGCAGTCCGCGCAATCGGTTCGGCCAGCTACGCCAACCCGCGCAAGGTGGCTATTTCGCTTGACGCGGTTTCCCCGGAGCAGATCCAGGCGGTTGCCGAAGGCGCCCTCCTGGCGGCCAACAAGTTCGCCAAGATCAGTGGCGAGCCCGTCAAGCAGCAGATAGGTGAAATCCTGATCGTCACCACCAAGACCGACGCCAACAATGAGGCAATTGAGCGCGCGGAGAAGACCTCCAGCGCCGTTTGCGTGGCCCGCGATTGGACCAACCTCCCTCCGAACCTGATGGGCCCGCCGGAATTCGCCTCCCAGGTAAGCGGATACATGAAGGACGTCAAGGTAGACGTCGAGATCCTCGACGAAAAGGCTCTTGCCAAACAGGGCTTTGGCGGAATATTGGCCGTCGGCGGCGGTTCTGACCGTCCTCCGCGTCTAGTCCGCGCCAGCTACAACCCACGTGGCGCCAAGAAACACCTGGTGTTGATCGGTAAAGGCATCACTTTCGATTCGGGCGGCTACAACCTGAAGCCGGCCGGCTCCATGATCACCATGAAGAACGACATGTCCGGTGCAGCCGACGTGATGGCAGCTATCCACGCCATTGCCGAGCTCGGGCTGAACGTTCAGGTGACCGCTTATGGCGCGATGGCCGAGTCGCTGGTTTCCGGGCGCGCCTACCGTCCTAGCGACGTCATGACCATGCACGACGGCACGACCGTCGAGAACGGCAACTCCGACGCGGAGGGCCGCATAGTTTTGGCGGACGCAATTTCCCGCGCGAACCAGGACAAGCCCGACCTGATCATCGACGTCGCCACCCTTACTGGCGCATGCGTCTCGGCTCTGGGCGACCGCGTTTCTGGCCTGTTCGCGAGCTCCGATGAGGTCGCCGACCAGGTGTTGGATGCCGCCGAGATTTCCGGCGAACAGTTCTGGCAGCTGCCGATCACCGATCAGCTCCGTGCCGAGATCAAGAAGTCCGAGGTTGCAGACCTGCTGTCCTCCGGTTCTCGCATCGGCGGCCTGATCTACTCCGCAGCGTTCCTTGAGCACTTCGTCGCCGATGGCGGCAACTGGGCTCACATGGACGTCGCCGGCCCGGCTTGGAGCGACTCTGCCTATAGCTACATTCCTAAGGAATCGACTGGCACCAGCGTTCGCACACTGATCGCTGTTGCCGAACAGATGGCTAACTAATTAATCGGCGGGTGTTTGCGCCCTCTAGACTTGGCGTCGAAGTCACGCTTGCGCTGGGGATACGGCACAACACCCGCCTGATAAGCCGGTATCCCATTTTTCTTGGCGAAATCGAATGCCCAGCTTTCTGATTCGACTGATCTGCGCGTCGATTCGCCTTCTTTATCTATCAGCAGGATTGAGGCCTTGTTGAACCCCGCGGCGCACTCTACCCAAGCCTCCACCCCCTGCCTACTAGCGATGAAGTCCTCGAGGTGAGTCTTCGTGGCGTCGGGTATCGTCGCCTCGGCTCGGGCTATCTGTGCCCGGCGCCGGCCTCGTCTAAAAAATCTCCTAAGTCCCACCTGGCTAATTATTGCCCGAACATTCCGACTTTGCTATTAGGCTAGGTTTCGAAAGATTAACGTGCTGCGAAGGAGCGTCCGTCAAATGTCGACCGAAGTAACCCTGCCCGCTCTGGGCGAAAGCGTCACCGAAGGAACCATTTCGCGCTGGCTTAAAGAAGTTGGCGAGCAGGTTTCGGCACAGGAACCGCTGCTCGAGGTGAGCACCGACAAGGTGGACACCGAAGTGCCGTCCCCGGCAAGCGGCACACTGTTAGAAATCAAGTACAACGAGGATGACGTCGCCGAGGTTGGCGCGGTCATCGCAATCATCGGTGACGCCAACGAGGCCCCCGCCGTCCCTGCACCGGCGGCTCCAGCCCCCGCGCAGGCAGTAGCTCCTGAGGCACAGGCCCAGCAGGCGCCAACAGGTCAGGCGAGCGGCACCGAGATCAAGCTTCCCGAGTTGGGCGAAGGCGTCAATCAAGCGGTCATCGCACGCTGGCTCAAGGAGGTCGGCGAGGAGGTCGAGGCCGGCGAGCCCGTCCTAGAGGTGAGCACCGACAAGGTTGACACCGAGATTCCCGCTCCCGCAGCAGGCACGCTACTTGAGGTTCGCGCGAACGAGGACGAGGAAGTCACCGTCGGCTCCGTTTTGGGCATCATCGGCGACGCTTCCGCTGCCCCGGCTCCGCAGCCCACAGCGCCCGCTCCTCAGCAGGCAGCTCCCGCGGCACCACAGCCTCCGGCCTCGCAGCCACCTGCGCCGCGTCCGAGCGCTCCGTCTCCTGCGGCCCCGACTGCTTCGGCTCCCGCACCCGTAGCAGCGCCTCGCGCCGCTGGCAGCAAGGAAGTTTACGTAACGCCGCTGGTTCGCAAAATGGCTAGGGACTTGGGCGTCGACCTGAGCACCATCGAGGGCACCGGCGTTGGCGGCCGCATCCGCAAGCAGGACGTCCAGGCAGCCGCCGAGGCAGCAAAGGCCCCAGCACCTCAGGCCGCACCCGAAACCAAGCCCGCAGCAGGCACGCCGGCTGGTCACGACGAGGACAAGCGCGGCACCACCGAGAAGTTGCCGAGGATGCGTCAGATCATCGCACAGCGCATGAACGAGTCGCTCGAGACCGCTGCCCAGCTGACAGCCACCGTCGAGGTGGACCTGACCGGCATTGCGAACCTGCGCAAGAAGGTTAAGGACGATTTCCGCTCCCGCGAGGGGGTCGGCCTGACTTACCTGGCGTTCATCGCCAAGGCGACCGTCGAGACCCTGCAGAAGTTCCCGATCTTCAACGCATCGATGAGCCTGGAAGAAAAGACCATCACCTACCACGGCTCGGAGAACCTCGGCATCGCGGTTGCCTCCGAGAAGGGTCTGATGGTTCCGGTCATCAAGGAGGCCGGAGACCTGAATGTTGGCGGTCTGGCGAAAGCAATCGCCGACGTGGCCAAGCGCGTCCGCTCCAACTCCATCAAGCCGGATGAGCTTTCGGGTTCCACCTTTACCATCACCAACTACGGCGGCAACGGCTCGCTGTTCGACACACCTATCATCAACCAACCGAACTCGGCGATCATGGGCACCGGCGCGCTGGTGAAGCGTCCGGTCGTCGTCACGGACGAGTTTGGCAACGACACGATCGCGGTTCGTCAGATGATGTACATCTCTTTGACCTATGATCACCGCCTGATCGACGGTGCGCTGGCCGGAGACTTCCTCTCTGCAATCAAGGCACGCCTGGAATCCGGCGATTTCGGCGCTGAATTCGGCGCTTAGTTAAACGACTAAAATTCTTGGGGCTCGACCATCGTCGGGCCCCAAGTTTTTGCGTAAACCGCGCGGGATGAACTTGGTTTTCGTTATATGTAGAATCGACACGTTAAGCAATCTAGTTACGGAGCGATAATGGCAAGCGAACGGTCAAAGGAATTAGCCGCCAAGCAGCGCGCGGAACGTAAGGCGCTGCGAGCGAAGAAACGCAATTCCGATAACCCTCGCGACTGGGGAACCATCAGGCAGCTGCGCGAGGCGTGGAAGGCCACGTACGAGTTCGACAAGAAGCTGCCGCTCTTCGTGTTCGGCGCTTGGGCGCTGACGGCCGTCGTTGGTCTTGTTATCGGCCTGATCATCAGTACGGCTACAGGCAGCTCCTTCAGCTGGTTGTGGTTCCTGATCTTCGGCGTCCTGTTTGGCATGACCGTTGCGATGCTGGTGTTTACCAATCGCCTGAAGAAGGCCACTTACACCCGCTACGAGGGCCAGGCCGGTTCCGGCGAGGTTGCTCTTTCGATGCTGAACAAGAAGAAGTATCAGTACACCCCAGCCATCGCATTCAACCGCAACAAGGACGTCGTGCACCGCGTTGTCGGCCCATGCGGCCTGGTTCTGGTTGGCGACGGCCAGACCGGCGCCATCCGCAAGCTGCTTAAGACCGAGGCGAACCGTCACTCCGCAATCGCCTACAACGTCGACGTCGAGACAATCGTCATCGGCGACGGCGAGGGCCAGGTGCCGCTAAATGAGCTGGCAAAGCACATCCAGAGGATGCCCAAGAAGCTGGACAAGACCCAAGTTATCGATCTGAGCTCGCGTCTGAAGGCGCTGGATGCCAGCAAGCCTCGCATGCCAATACCCAAGGGCCCAATGCCCAACATGAAGGGCGCGCACCGGGCCATGCGTGGGCGCTAAATGGCGCATTTACTTGGGGCTCAGAATCTGAGCCTTTCCTACCCAACCAAGCAGGTTTTCGACTCGGTCACGCTAGGCATCTCTGACGGAGACCGAGTGGGTATCGTCGGCAAAAACGGCGATGGAAAGTCCAGTCTGCTCGGAATGCTCACAGGCCGAGTCGAGCCCGATTCGGGACAGGTGACATACCGCTCCGACTTGCGTGTGGGCGAGCTAACGCAGCGCGACGAACTCGATGGGGACATCAGCGTCGGCCGCTCGATCGTCGGTGACGTTGAGGAATACGTATGGGCTTCTGACCCAAGAATCAGGGACGTCATCACCGGCCTGGTTCCCGATCTCGACTGGGAAAAGCCCGTGGGCCAGCTCTCCGGTGGCCAGAGGCGAAGGGTCGCTCTGGCGAAGTTGCTGGTGGACGAATGGGACGTCATCGCGCTTGACGAGCCGACAAACCACCTCGATATTGAGGGCGTCAACTGGCTGGCCGAGCACCTGAAGAATCGCTGGCCAAAGAACACCGGTGGGCTTCTGGTAATCACCCACGACAGATGGTTTTTGGACGAGGTAGCCACCACGACGTGGGAGGTTCACGATCAGATCGTCGAGCCTTTCGAGGGCGGTTACGCGGCATATGTTTTGCAGCGCGTCGAACGCGATCGAATCGCAGCGGCTACTGAGGCAAAACGCCAAAACATTATGCGCAAGGAACTCGCCTGGCTGCGCCGTGGCGCACCTGCGCGTACTAGCAAACCGAAGTTCCGCATTGAGGCCGCCAACGAACTAATCGCCAATGTACCGGAACCCCGCAACAAGATTGAGCTTTCCAGATTGTCGATGGCTCGTCTGGGCAAGAGGGTCGTCGATCTTCTTGACGTGGACGTTTCTTACGGCGATCATCAGGTGCTTCATGGTGTCAACTGGAAGATCGCGCCTGGCGAGCGATCTGGAATCTTGGGGGCTAATGGCGCGGGCAAATCTACCCTTCTCGGGCTGATCTGCGGGACGATCGAGGCATCCAGCGGCAGCGTCAGGCGAGGCAAGACCGTCAAGTTTGGTGTGCTCGACCAACAGTTCTCGGCCCTAGCCGAAATCGGCACGGACAGGGTTCGTGAGGTGCTCAGCCGCACTCAAGCAACTTTCGACATCGGGGGCAAGGAACTCACCCCGGCTCAACTTTTGGAGCGGCTAGGGTTCTCGTCTGCACATCTCAGCGCATTCGTCAATGATCTTTCCGGCGGCCAGAAGCGCCGGCTTCAGTTGCTGATGGTGCTGCTTTCCGAACCGAACGTCCTGGTTCTCGACGAGCCAACCAACGACGTTGACACCGACATGCTTGCGGCCATGGAAGACGTGCTAGACACCTGGCCGGGCACCCTGCTGGTGGTAAGCCACGACCGATACCTGATCGAGCGCATCACAGATCAGCAGTACGCAATCCTGGGTGGCACGCTTCGCCACCTGCCCGGCGGCGTTGACGAATACCTCCGGTTAGCAAAGAAGCTCGATGACGGTGAGGTCCCCGCTCCCCTGGCTGCGGAGGAACCGACGAAACAGCTCGGGCCTTCCAGCGCTGATCTCCGCGCCCAGCGAAAAGAAATAGAGGCTGTGGAACGCAAGATCAAACGTCTGAGTGCATCGCAGGAGAAGCTGGAAGCTCAGATGGAAGAACACGACCCTAGCGACTACGTATGGCTGACCGAACAGGGCGGGAAACTTGTTGAGCTCCAGGAGCAAATATCTGAGCTCGAGGATAAATGGCTCGAACTAAACGCCTAGGGCTTTTAAAGAATGTGGTGGCGGTTGCTATTTAATAGCAACCGCCACCACATTTTCCTAACTAGTTATTTTCAACAATTTCGACAAAATTATTGATATATCCCTTAACGAATTCGATAGTCTTTTCGTTATTAAATTTGCCCTCGTCGTCAAGCAGCGTCGGCGACTGCCCCAGGAAAATTTCTGGCTGGCCGGGTAAGGTCATGTCGAAGTAGCTCAATGCTAGACGCAGATTCTTCTGCGAGCTGTAGCCGCCCATTCGTCCAACAGAATGGCTGATTATGCCGGCCGGCAAGTTCTTCCAAGCCACATCAGAATTCGGCTTAGAGCCAATATCGACCGCGTTTTTCAGGCAAGCAGGAATGCAGCGGTTATTCTCCGGAGTAACGAACAACACGCCGTCGCTGGCTTTGATTGTTTCGCGGAATTTGGTGTATTCGGCAGGCAGGCTCTTGTCTGTTACCTCTGGATCGTCGTAATCGAAATCGTATAGAGGCAGATCCCTAATCTCGACGATCTCAGCCTTATACCCTTCGGGGAAAAGGTCTATTACATTGTGTGCGATTTTCCGCGCGATTGATTCTCTGCGCAGACTACCGACCAAAACAGAAATTTTTTTGACCATATTCGTTCTTTCGTAACCTATCGCCCGATTCGGCTTTGGCAGGCGTTATGAGAGCTTCGAAGCATTTCGCGAAGCCGTTGCACGTCATTGCCCAAGCGCCTCGTCAGACTGTTTTACCTATTACTTAGAAGCTACCACTTTAAAAAAATTCGGTTCCACTACCTTCTTTTCCCCTTTTCCTTTGGTTTTGCTGAGAAGATATGCAAGTATCTGCATATGAACGCAGATAAGCAATCATTCGATCTGAATAACGAATACATCGACTTGGCGGTGGAGGTCTTTTCGATGCTGGCGGATCCTACTCGCCTTCGAATAGTGATGATATTGAATGACTCAGAGCGTTCAGTAAACGAGATCGCCGGCATGCTAGGCAAGCAGCCCGCATCGGTCTCCCAGCATCTCGCCAAGCTGCGGATGGCGAGAATCGTTCAGACCCGCCAGGAGGGCCAGCGCGTCTTTTACCGGGTGGCTAACGAGCACGTATCTCAACTGGCCAGCGACGCTCTCTACCAGGCAGAACACAGCGTCGAGGAAATCCCTCGCCACCACAGGGCAGGCTAAAATGCTCAGCGTCTTCAGAAACGCGTCTTACGCCAAGCTGTTCTCGGCGCAGTTCATAGCACTGGTCGGGACCGGCCTATTGACCGTTGCCCTCGGATTGCTCGCATATGACGTCGCAGGCTCGCAGGCGAGCATGGTTCTGGGCATAGCCATGACCATAAAGATGATCGCCTACGTTGGCATCTCGCCATTCATTTCAGCGCTGGTTGCCCCTTTACCCCAAAAAGCTGTTCTCATCTGTGCCGACCTGATTCGCGCGCTCGTCGCCTTCTGCTTGCCTTTTGTCGCGAATCCGCTAGAAATCTACATACTCATTTTCGTTCTTCAGGCGGCATCCGCGACGTTCACCCCGACTTTCCAATCCGTCATCCCCGAGATTTTGCCGGATGAGCGCGAATACACCAAAGCGCTCTCACTCTCGTCGCTGGCATACAACGTGGAATCTTTGATCAGCCCAGGGTTGGCAGCTGCGGCGCTTTTAGCCATGAGCTACAACCAACTATTTGTGGGCACCGCAATTGGCTTTTTCGGTTCGCTCGCGCTCGTAACTTCGACTGCTTTCCCGCAGCACCAACACGTGGAAGAGCCCCCTTTCTTAGACCGCGTGGCTGGCGGCGCCAAAAAGTTCTTGAGGGTTCCGGAGCTGCGTTCGCTGATGGCGCTTAATGTTTGCGTTGCAGCGCCCATCGCTCTATCGATCATCACCACCACGAATTTGGTAAAGGTCGAGCTCGGCAGGGACGGCTCGGATGTGGCGATTCTTTTCGCCGCCTTCGGGGCAGGCTCCATGATGTCTGCTTTGCTGTTGCCCAAAATCCTAGATCGTGTATCCGACCGCTTGGTTCTAATCGTTGGTGCGTTCGCGATAGCTCTCACACTTGCAGCCACCGGATTCATCTTCACCTTCACCAGCAGCTGGATCGCGGCCTGTTTTTGCTGGTTAATTCTCGGCGCCACTTCCTCGCTAGTGATGACGCCTTCTGCGCGCATAATCAAAAGGAACTGCGACGAGCACACCTCCACGCAGCTGTTCACCGCTCAGTTCGCGCTCTCGCACTCGTGTTATTTAGTCCTTTATCCTATGGCGGGCTTCTTATGCGCCAGAATCCAGACGCCGCTGACCGCTGTTGTATTCGCTGTTACGACGTTGGTCTTCGCGGTGCTAGCGACGTCGGCTTGGAGGAATCCAGCCAAAGAAAAATCCGAAGAAAATAGCAGAAGCCTTTACCCCGGCAGCCTAAATAATGGCTAACCGAGGTACGCCCTAGGTGCACTTTTCTGCCGCCGAACTATTTTTCACGGCAGAAAAATCTTTACCGGGTAAAAGTTTCAGCCCCTTTGACAGCAGGTCAAAAAAACCAAGGCGGGTTATTGTCCTCCTGTTGGTGAAGCGTAAAACCGTCTCACCTAGTCAGAGGGCTATTTAATGGCGGCCCCGATAGGAATCGAACCTACGACACATGGTTTAGGAAACCACTGCTCTATCCCCTGAGCTACGGGGCCATCTCGGACTACAATAGCCGGTTTTTTGCTTTACACCCAAGACGACAGTGTCGCTTGAGCGTCAACGCGCTTTTTCTACTACCGTATCCACATGGCAGAAAATGGGCTCCAGGCCGCGATTGCGAAGATGCAGCAGGCCGAAATAGGTGCGTCGGCTATCGAAAGCTTCACTTTCTACTACCGGCAATTACAAGACGGCACGGTAGGCACGATCCGCGAAGAAGACATAGAACCGCTCACCGGCGTACCCGCCCTACGCGACATCGAGATCGACGAAGCTGCGGCGCAAGATGCGCTGGCAAAAACCGTCATCATCAAGTTGAACGGCGGTCTCGGCACGTCCATGGGCTTGGACGGACCCAAATCGTTGCTGCACGTGCGTGACGGACTCACCTTCCTGGACATTTCCGTTCGGCAGGTGCTCGCTGCGCGCAAACAATACGACGTCAAACTGCCGATTATTTTCATGCACTCTTTCGCCACCCGCAAACCTTGCCTGGACGCGCTCTCGGAGTATCCCGAGCTTACCGTCGATGGGCTCCCCATCGACTTCGAGCAGTCAAGCGAACCGAAGCTGGACGCGAGCGACCTGTCCCCCGTCTCGTGGCCCGCGGATCCGTCCCTCGAGTGGTGCCCTCCCGGCCATGGCGACATATATCCGTCTCTTCGGGACTCCGGAGTGCTGGATCAGCTGATCGAAGGCGGATACCGCTACGCAGCCGTCTCAAACGTCGACAATCTGGGCGCGCGTCCAGATGCCAGGCTCGCTGGCTGGTTCGCTAGCAGCGGAGCCGAGTTCGCTTGCGAGGTCTGCCGCCGCACCTCCAACGACCGCAAGGGAGGTCACCTGGCGGTAAGAAGATCCGACCAGCACATAATTTTGCGTGAATCTGCTCAGACCCGTGAAGAAGACCTCCAATACTTTTCCGACGAAAATCGCCACGCGATGTTCAACTCGAACAACCTGTGGCTGGATCTAGTGGCTCTGCGCGAGCGCTTAAATGAGCGGCACGGCGTCCTTGGGCTTCCTTTGATCAAGAACACTAAAACAGTTGACCCCACAGATCCGAGCAGCCCCAAGGTGGTCCAGATCGAGACCGCGATGGGCGCAGCGATCGAGATCTTCAAGAAGTCTGCAGTTGTAGAAATCGACCGCGATCGCTTCGTGCCCGTGAAGAAAACGAACGAGCTGCTTATCCTGCGCTCCGACTGCTACAACTTGGACGACTCGTACCACCTGGTTGCCAATGCGAAGGCGCCGAAGGTCGATCTTGACCCTGATTACTATCAGTTGATCCAAGACTTCGACGCTAGGTTTCCTAAACCACTGCATCTTTCACGCGCTAGCGCCTTGAGCGTGAAAGGAGACGTCAGCTTCGGAGAAAACGTCGAGATAATCGGGGACGTAAAAATCGAGGCGCCCAAACCCACAAAGATTCCAGACAAAGAGGTAATAGAGGAGAACCGATGAGCCTCTATTCCGCTGCTTTTAGCGCGCTAAGTGGTGAAGATTGCGATCCTGGCGAGCAGGCAAATCTAAAAACTGCTGCCGCGGTTGCGAAGAAGATCGTAGAGAACGGTTGGAGCAGGGAGAAACTTTTAGCCCTTCGAGACGAGGCCCACGAGCAAGAACGACGCTGGCCATTCCCGGTATCGCCGAGAGCGCGGGGCGACGTCGGCCCGGCGCAGACTCATGCTTTCATTCAACAGGTCTGCCTAGAGCTTGAGCTAAACGACAAGCCAAAACTTCGAGACGCAAGAATGCCGCTCAGCGCCCACGATGCTCAGTTGATAGCGCAACTGCCGCCTCACCACGGAAAAGTCGGGTGAGACGGCAGCGCAATAAAAAAATTACTTGCTTGCTTTCTCGCTTAGGATGTCGCGGATCTCGGTAAGCAGCTGATTGTCCGTAGGCGGCAGTTCTTTCTCCTCCTTGCCCTTGGATACTCGACGATTTAACTCGTTCATCGGCTTTACGACCAGGAAAAACAAAACAGCCGAGACGATCAAAAACGAAGTAACTGCGGTCAAAAATTCCCCGAGCGGAAGTCCAAATGGCTGGAATGCGTCGAAATTTGGCTCTTTACCGAAAATAAGAGATATCAGGCTTAAGAAGATGTTGGTGAACGAGTCAACAACTTTGCTGAACGCAGCACCCATGATGAAAGCGACTGCCAGTTCGACGAGGTTGCCTCGCATAATGAATTCCTTGAATTCTTTCATTTCTCCCCTTTTCTTAGGTACGACGACAATCAAGCTACCTGCCTATCAAGATAGTGACAAAGCCTTTGCAATCTAACCGAAGACAATGCCCAACTTGGACTGCGCGGACGCGGAAGCTAGTGCATTAGCCGTCTGTTCGTCGGCAGAAACCACGACTAGGGCGCCCGTCTGCGCTCCGCCGAATTCTGCCGTCTCGACTTCGGGCAAGGCTGCGACCTTCACGTTGCTGGCGACGGTCTGACTGGTGCCGTCTGAGGAATTCGCCACGACCGAGATCACATCGCCCACTTTTAGTAGAGACACGACCTGGGTGTCGTCGACGCGGAACGGGACGAGTTTCTCTGATCCCGAGGATTGTTGCGAACCAAATATGACCGAGTTTGTGAGCATGGTTCCAGAGCCCAGGTTTGCGGTCAGGGTGCGTCCAACCAGTTGGCTCGAATCGGAAATGACGTCCTCGGGAAGGTACTCGTCCGGGACGTCTCTGGCGGTGAAGTCTTGGGCGCTTAGCTTTGTTCCGGCACTAAGCGAAGAAGCGGCAACGAAGACCTGGGTGCTTTTTGCGGGGCGCGGAGCCAACGCAAAAACGATGCAAAAGATACTTGCCACCGCACAAAGCGCCGCCACCTCTCTTCTGTACCAGAGAAGGAGGTGGCGAAGGCGCGCGACGGGTTTACTTTTCTTAGTGCTCACGTATTGAACTATTGACGCGAAACGCCAAAAAGTTCACCCGTTCAAAGATTATTTACCTGCCGCGGGCTTGGATTCCGTTTTCTTTTCCGCAGGCTTCGGGCTGTTACGCGGGCTGGCAGCCTTGGAAGAACTGTTATCGGTTGAGTAGAAACCGGACCCTTTGAAGATGATTCCCGATGGGCTGAAGATTTTGCGTAGCTCACCCTTACACTCGGGGCAGACCGTCAGGGCGTCATCGCTGAACTTCTGGAAAACTTCCAGATCGGTTCCACAATCCCTGCAACGATACTGATAGGTAGGCATCTTCACTTCCTGTTTGGCACTCTTTAAATACGACTGCTAACTGTAGACCATTCGCAGCCGCTTTCCGTAACTAGGACGTCAACGGAATTGTCGTGCGGCAGCGCTTCAACCTCGTCCACAATCTCGTCAGCGTAGAGCAGACAGACCCGAAGACAGCTTTGGGGAAGACGAGACAACGCACGATCGAACCAGCCGCCACCCGTGCCGAGGCGGTTGCCGTCCTTATCGGCCGCGAGCGCCGAGACCACGATCACGTCCGGTGAGATTTCGTCTGCAAGCGGCTCCAGAGTCGGTTCTGGTATCCCCTGCCACCCAGGTCTTGTGAGTTCGTCGAATCGACCGGGGTCCAGCAGCACCCAATCCGGGGATTTGGTCTTCGGAAAAGTTCTCAAGACTGGCACGTACAAAGGCCTTGGCCAAGACCGAACAAAGCCTATGGTGTCCGGCTCGGGCGGAGCGGACAGGTATATCGCCACTTTTTGCGCATCGCCAATAATCTTTTCCAGGTTTAGGCGACGGGCTTCGTCGAATCTCTTCCGCATCTCATCTGCTATAGCCGAGCGCCTATCACGATATAGTGCACGCGCCTCGGCGCGCTTGGCAGCACAAATCTTGCTCATTCGCCTATCGTAGTGCCATGGCATTTTTCCGAGGCTCAAAGAAAACCGAGCAGAACACCTCTTCCGAGGAAGCACAGGAACTGCGCCCCAGCCTTCCGCAACCTCCCGAGGCGGATGAGTTCGGGCGACGCAGCCTGGACGATCAGCGGCAGTACCTGCTCAGCCTGATCGAGCCGCTGCCCGCATTCGGGATGTATCTCCTCGACGCGTGGGGAATGCCAATTTGCGAAGACATCCACGCCTGCGCGGACCTGCCGCCGACGGACGTGGCCGACTCCAACGGATACGCCATTTCGTCGTCCTTCGCGCTACCGGGCTCTAGGGTGCGCGGAGTGCCCGTCACCGTCGGCCAGGAAATGCCGTCCGGAACCGACGCCGTAGTGACTCATGCCGACACCAACTGCATCGTGGACGTTACCAAGCAGGTCAACGCCGGCTTAAACGTTCGCGTCTCAGGGTCCGGGGTTCGTAAGGGCGAATTGCTGATCAAGAACGGAACCGTCTTGAATGCGCGATTAAGCGGGCTGCTAGCAGGCGCAGGATTCGACCGTGTTCTGGCTAGGCCCAGGCCGCGCGTCGTTGTGCTGGATGTGGTGGATTCCGCCGCGACTTCGGTCAGCGAACGGGCGGTCAGCGAGGTCAACTCCCACCTGATCGCCGCAGCTTTAAAGGCCGATGGAGCGCAGGTCTGGCGAGTAGATATTCCGGCTAGCACCGACGAACAGCTGCGCGACATGGTCAGCGACCAGCTGATACGCGCCGACTTGATTGTGTCAGCAGCCGGACTGGCTACTTCCCAGATGGTCCAGGTCGTCGACTCCATGGGTCTGGTCGACGTCGCCGATATCGCCGTGTCCCCCGGTGGCAAGGTGGCCTTCGGACTAATCGGCGAAGACGCTATCCCGATGTTCTTACTGCCAAGCAACCCGACCGATGCATACGTCACTTATCTAACCCTCGTTCGTGCGGTGGTAGCCAAGCTGATGGGGCTGGAAACTTTCGTTCCAGCATCCGAGGAATACCCTTCTGCCGAAAGGCTGGAATCGCCAGCCGGAATGACTCAGTTCCTGACCGCCAAGATCATCGACGGCAAAGCGGCTGCTCTCGCATCCGCCGAGAATGGGCTACTTCTTGACATCGCAAACTGCGACGGGTTGATCTGCCTGCCGGATCACGTCACGAGCGTCAACGAAGGCGATCCTGTGAGGTTCATTAGGCTCGCAGAGGAGCGAATTTAATAAAATCTCAGGCTGTTTGGCTGACACTCCGTAAGGGCTCCCAGAATTAGTAAATTTTTGCCCTAGATTCATCCGTATGATTACGGGGTTGATCTTCGCAGCGATTGCGATTTTGTGGGCTGCGTATCTGGTGCCGAGGGGAACTCGCCGCGATCGAGGTTGGGTGAAGTTAGACGACGACTCGATGTCGAATTTCAACGCATCGGTTCAAC
Source organism: Propionimicrobium sp. BV2F7 (assembly GCF_000510445.1). Classification (NCBI taxonomy): domain Bacteria; kingdom Bacillati; phylum Actinomycetota; class Actinomycetes; order Propionibacteriales; family Propionibacteriaceae; genus Propionimicrobium; species Propionimicrobium sp. BV2F7. The sequence continues at coordinate 166,763 of NZ_AZIS01000002.1, forward strand.
TAGTTCGAGACTGTTCATCCGGAGACTCCGAAAGCGAATACCAGGTTTCCACACCGCTGATTCGCAGGGCAGTGAAGTACGAGATTAGACGCGGCAAGCAGGTTGCTGCGAGGCGACGCAGGGTTGGCCTGATCGGCAACACGCTGATCTTCATCGCGACGATCGTGCTGCCGTTCATCACTTCGTTTTCGCATTGGATCACGCTCGGTGGTGCCCTGGTTCTGATCGCATGGCTGGCGCTGTCTCGCTACTCTGTATGCGCAATGGACAGGGTTTCCAAGCGCATCCTAGCGCGCTGCGAGCTCATCGGTGACGAGCCCACCGTCGTCATCGAAGAGTCCGAATTGAATCGTGGCCGCGATTCCGGTGAACGTTCCATTCGAATTCGCCTTGAAGAGACGCTGGATTCTCTGCTCGCGCCGATTCCCGTCACCCCGACGACGTACGTCAGCAAACCGCTGCTGCCCCGTTCCGTACGCACAGTCGACCTGTCGGCACCCATGGTTGAGCAGAAGCCGGTCACTTCCGCACGTCCGGACGTCAAGACCATCTTCGACGACGAAGAAACCGAAATTCTTGAGAACGACCTGCCTCGTGCCGTTGGTGAATAACACTTAAGACGAAGGTTTTGAGCTAGCCCGCAAGCGGTGCTAATCTGAACATCTGTCGAGGGGCTATGGCGCAGTTGGTAGCGCGTCTCGTTCGCAATGAGAAGGCCGGGGGTTCGAATCCCCCTAGCTCCACTAACTACCTGCTGGTGTTGATACAATGACGTGCCGGCAGGTTTTGTTTTTCTTGGGGTGTTTCATTTTGGGTTTTTAACCCGTAAATATTTAGGAACCAAACCCTGACCATTTCAATCACCTCCCGATACAATCAACGCCAGGTCAGCTTGCTGTCCCCTCTATCAAAAGCGGAATAAAACCCGATAGTTAAGGAGTTTCTGTGAGTAGATTTTCAGGCAAAATCGCAGTAGTCACCGGTGCTAGTTCCGGCATGGGCAAAGAGATCGCCCGGTCTTTGTGCGAGGAAGGGGCTACGGTAGTAGCGGTGGCGCGTCGTCTAAACAGACTCGAAGAGCTGGCTGAAAAGTGTAAGAACGCGGAGGGGCAGATTATCCCTTTCAGGGCTGATCTCATGAATGACGGTGAGAACCGAAAAATGATTGAGTTCGCCGTCGAGACAGGTGGAAAACTCGATATCCTCGTCAACAATGCGGGCATGATGGACGAGATGAAGCCTGTTAGCGAAATCGACGAAGAGCTCTACGACAAAGTCATGACTCTTAACGCAAAGAGCCCGATGCTCGCCACTCAGAGCGCTGTCTTGCAGATGGAAAAACAGGAGACTGGCGGCAATATCGTCAACGTAGCTTCTATTGGCGGCACTAACGGGTGCAAGGCTGGGGCGATTTACACAATGTCGAAGCACGCATTGGTTGGGCTTACCAAGAATACGGCGTTTATGTATGCCGGAAAGAACATTCGTTGCAATGTTGTGTGCCCGGGTGGTGTGAAGACTGAGGTAGGCATCAACATGACAGCACCGAGCCAGCTTGGCCTGGAGAGGGTCATGACTGGAGTCGATACCGGTATCAGGCAAGCTGAGGTTGAGGAAATTTCACCGTTGGTGTTGTTCCTGGCAAGTGATGCTGCGTCTTTCATTACGGGTGCTGTGGTAGCGGCAGACGGTGGCATAACCAGCGCGTAATCGACGCAGACCTAGGCGCACGTTTCTAATTAGTACAAAAGGCTCAGATCTCTGCAGTCGGCAGGATCTGAGCCTTTTGGCCGCTTACCCAAGCTCCGGAGCTTTATCTTTATCCTGCTACTCAGGCCAGGACCAAAATCAACAAGCCAAGTGCGATCAGCACGACTGGAAACAGGATGCTTTCCCACTTTTCTAGATACTCGGCAATGGCCTTTCGCGATGTTATGTACTTGGCAAGGAAAACGACCACGGCGGCTAAAAGCAAAAAGACAACTACATAGACCGCCAGCTGCCAAGGCTGGGAGACCGAGAATACAGGCAGATAGACGGCGGCTTCGTCGCCAGAATTCGCGAAGGTCACCGCCGCAACAGATAAAACACTGGTCAGCTTTCCTTGGATCAATTCGTCGTCATCTTCATCCTCGCCCCTGGACTTCCATGCTTGCCATGCAGCCTTCAAGCCGATGATCAGCGGGATCAGGCCTAGCCAACGAAGCGCCTCCACGGGAAGAACGAGATTAATGCCAGCCGCGAGAGCCAAAGTCAGAATTATTATCGCGCCGAAGCCCAGGTACTGCCCCGCCAAGATTCTGCGGGTCGTGCCGGGACGGCCGTGGCCACGAGCGAACCACATGCTCAGAATCACGAGGTGATCAATATTCGTAGTCGCAAACAGGACAACAGCCTGGAGCAAAGTTAGCAATTCATTCCCTTTCCTCGTATTTGCCTCAGCTCGAAAACCTAATCGTCACGAATCGAAAAACTAGTCGAGCAGAGTCAACACATTTTTATTAGAGTTCCCCGCGACTGAGAATTTTCTAGGGCCGGCTGTGCAACCTCTATAAATCAACCATGACAGCCAAGAGCCACTCCAGCCAAAAGCCGAGTCAACTCCTTTTACGAATACGCCACTTCTAGACAGCGGACAACACAATAAATGACACCAACGAGGGTTCTTTCTCACAAAATATCTATGCTGCAGAAAATGTTCGTAAGTAATAAAAAATTATTTTCACGCTAATAAACTTTTATCAAGAGTTTCTTGTGGCGGCGCGTATCGATGCCTAGAGCGCGCGCAAGTTTCTTCTAGACAACGGTGTTTATTCCAAAAGGGAGACTTTTATGGTTACCTCAACCGCTGGTCTTGTAGTGGTATTAATCGCTGCAATTCTATTAATTGTTCTGTTAATCGGGGCGCTGAAGATGCACGGATCTTTAGCGCTCACCATCGCTGCTATAGCTGTGGCCCTCGTCACAGGAGTCAGTCTCGGCGATGTCGGCCAGATTTTGGAAGAAGGCGTCGGCGGCACGCTTGGCTTCCTCGTCCTAATCATCGGCTTCGGAGCCGTTCTCGGAAAACTACTTGAAGTTTCCGGTGGCGCAGAGCGTCTAGCAACATCAATGCTCAACGTGTTTGGCGAGAAACGAGCTCCGATCGTCATGTCCCTATTGGGGCTTCTAGCCGGCATTCCGGTATTCGTCGAAGTTGGCTTTGTATTGCTGGTGCCGCTGGTTTTCGTTGTTGCCCGCAAAGCGGGAATGAGCCGGCTGCGAATCGGAGTGCCTCTAATCGTTTCTTTAATGTGCGTCCACTGCCTGCTACCACCGCACCCTGCCGCTACCGCAATTTCTAACACCCTGGGTGCCGACATCGGCCAAGTCATCATGCTCGGTCTGCTTGTCGCCATTCCAACATCTCTAATCGGTGGCCCCTTCTTCATGCGTTTTGCAGATATGAGGCTAGCCCAAGAACACGCCTCCTCGACGGATGCGAAGTCAGTAAAGCAAGGCGTGAATAAGCGCGTCGGTGGTGGAGACGGATCGGTTGCTTATGCAGCAGTTATTGCCACGGAAACTGACGAATCAGCCAGCGATGCTGCAGTCCAGCAGAAGGAGCTACCCGGCTTTGGCATTACTGTTTTCACCATCCTGCTACCACTACTGCTGATGGTTGCGAAGACCATCTCCGAAGGGGTTTTTGCCGAAGGCCAAACAGCTAGGCTCATCTTCGAACTCATCGGCCATCCAATCATCGCATTGCTGATTTCGGTCATCTTTGCATACTGGTCGTTGGGCCTTCACCGTGGCATGCGCCTAGAAAAACTCTCGTCAATTACTGATTCCAGTTTTGCCCCGATTGGCGGCGTTCTGCTCATCATCGGCGCTGGTGGCGCATTCAATGCTGTCTTGATGAAGTCTGGGGTAGCTCCAGCACTTGCCGACGCCCTCGGCGGGTTACCCGTCAGCCCGATCGTGATTGCATGGTTAATTGCACTGGTTCTGCACTTTGCTGTTGGATCTGCAACTGTTGCAATGATTTCTGCCGCAGGCATCGTGCTGCCGATGCTGGCAGCTAACCCCGACCTAAACCCCGCAATCTTGGTGCTTGCGGTGGGCGCAGGCGCAATGGGCCTAACCCACGTCACTGACTCGCTTTTCTGGCTCTACAAGGAGTACATGGGAATCGAAGTTGGCACTGCTTTGAAAACGCTAACGGTGGGAACAACGATTGCGTCCGTCGTCGCTTTAGCTTGTGTGATGGTTCTACACATTTTCGTCTAGCCCTAAACCGAAAACTGAGTTCTTTAGATACGAAGGAGTAACTAATATGTCTGAGATTTTAGGAAAAGACATTTCGAAGTGGGTAGAAGAATACCCAAAAATCGAGACCTTGATTAATACCGAAGAAACAGACTGGTTCAATCCGCAAACTAAGTCAGCGCAAGAAGGCCTTGAAGAAGTAGGTTTGACGTCGGCCGACATCGAGGATGCACGTGACCGGCTGAAGCGCTGGGCTCCCTACCTTGCAGAGGTTTTTCCAGAGGCAAAACGTACAGCTGGCATTCTCGAATCACCCCTAGCTTGCGTGCCGGATTTTAAGGCAGAACTCGAAAAACACTATGGCATAGAAATTCCTGGCCAGCTGTGGGCAAAACTTGACTCTCATCTGCCGATCTCAGGCTCTATTAAAGCCCGAGGAGGAGTCTACGAGGTGCTCAAGCATGCCGAAGAAATCGCCTTGGCCGCAGGCCTGATAACGCTCGAAGACGATTATCGAAAACTTAACACCAAAGAGGCAAAGGAGCTCTTCGGAAAGTACAAGGTTGCGGTTGGCTCCACAGGCAACCTTGGCCTTTCGATCGGCATCATGAGCGCACAGCTAGGCTTCCAGGCTTTCGTTCACATGTCTTCAGATGCCCGCCAATGGAAGAAAGACAAACTGCGCTCTCACGGTGTGACCGTGGTGGAATACGAATCTGACTATTCGGTTGCCGTGGCAGAGGGTAGGAAACAGTCCGAATCTGACGAAACCATGTACTTCGTCGACGACGAAAATTCTACTTCGCTATTCCTCGGCTATGCAGTTTCGGGCGCGCGATTGGCTGGACAGTTCAAGGCCTATGACGTGCGAGTCGACGAGGATCATCCGCTGATTGTTTACCTACCATGCGGTGTGGGTGGCGGCCCCGGTGGCGTTGCCTTTGGCCTCAAATCGGTGTTCGGAGACAATGTTCGCTGCATTTTTGCTGAGCCTACCCACTGCCCGTCGATGATGCTCGGCGTCATGACTGGTGAGCACGACAACGTAGCGGTACAAGATTTCGGCATCGACAACATAACTGCCGCCGATGGGCTTGCCTGCGGACGGCCCTCAGCGTTCGTTGGACGCCACATGCAGTACCTGATCGACGGCTACTACACCGTCGAAGATCCACAAATGTATCGTCTGGTGGCATTGCTGGCAGGTACAGAAAATCTGCGCATAGAACCCTCCTCGGCAACAGCTTTTGCGGGCCCAGCGCATTTAATCAGTGATTCCGCCCGCCAGTACCGGGAGCACAGCGGACTAACTGATGAGCGGTTAGCTAATGCGATTCACCTAGGGTGGGTCACTGGAGGCAGCATGGTTCCGGCAGCAGAGATGGATTCCTATATAGCTAAAGGACACTCCTATCTTTAAAAATTAGACGGTTTGGGTGTGCGGGGAATAATCCGCACACCCAAACCGTTTAAGCTAGCTAACTAACAAAACTGGGACGGCTTTTTCCAGTTGAAATCATCGGTAGCAGATCTAGCCGGGGCGCTTAAAATCTTCGAACCATCAATTTTCCGCTACCTTCGGCAGGCTAGAGCATAAAAATTAGTCTGGAAATATTTACTGAGCAGTGAATTCATGCCCAGTCTTTAGCTGACGTAAAAACTTAAGCCCAGAACGATAGTCATCAGGCGTAGCCCGATCATCACTACATACTGACCTGCCAGGGTCCTACAAGTAGTGAATGGACGGCCGTGGCCACGGGCGAACCACATGCTCAGAATCACGAGGTGATCAATATTCGTAGTCGCAAACAGGACAACAGCCTGGAGCAAAGTTAGCAATTCATTCCCTTTCCTCGTATTTGCCTCAGCTCGAAAACCTAATCGTCACGAATCGCAAAACTAGTCGAGCAGAGTCAACACATTTTTATTAGAGTTCCCCGCGACTGAGAATTTTCTAGGGCCGGCTGTGCAAGCTCTATGAACTAACTGTGATCACTAAACTTTCGCGCTAGAAAGTGCGAGGATTGTTACAAGACGATTCGCTAAAGAATCTATCCGAACAAAGACAGTTCGAACATAAAACAAATGGAGGAAAGATGGCAGATCTGATCCAAGAAGCTCTCAAGACATCCACCGACACCAAAGCAATCGCTTTCGGCCGTGGCGTCATCAATGAGACCGGCAGGATCTTCAAGGAGCTTTTCGGCGACGCCAAAGGCATCATCATCGCAGACGGAAACACCTGGGAGGTTGCAGGCGAACAGGTCAAGGCATCGCTGGAAGAGGCGGGCGTCGAGCTCTTCGAGCCTTTCATCTTCCCCGGCACCCCGACACTGTACGCCGGCTACGAGAACGTTGAGCGCGTGCGCGACCACGTCAAGGACATGGATGTTCGCTGCGTCTCCATCGGTGGCGGCACACTGAACGACCTAGTCAAGCTTGCAAACGGCGAGCTCGGCCGTCCTTACATGAACGTCTGCACCGCAGCCTCTATGGACGGCTACGCAGCGTTCGGCGCGTCGATCACCCGCGACGGCTTCAAGATCACCCGCAACTGCCCCGCTCCGGCAGGCCTGATCGGCGACCTGGACATCATGGCCCACGCCCCGCACAGGCTGACCGCTACCGGCGTCGGCGACCTGATCGAAAAGGTCCCCGCAGGCGCCGACTGGATTATCTCCGACATTCTGGGCATCGAGGCAATCCACGAGCAGTCCTGGAACCTAGTCCAGCCCCCGCTGCGCGAGGCGCTCAGCGACCCAGAGGGCATCAAGGCTTCCGACCCTGATGCCCTGCACGGCCTGGCTCAGGAGCTCATCCTCTCCGGTCTGGCTATGCAGTCCATGCAGTCTTCGCGTCCGGCATCGGGTGCCGGACACAACTTCTCCCACCAGTGGGAGATGGAGGGCCACGGCCTCGACTGGGAGCCCCCGCTATCGCACGGACAGAAGGTTGGCATCGGCACCGTCGCTTCTTGCGCACTTTACGACGCCCTGGCAAGCATCGACATCGACGCGATCGACCCGCAGGAGGTCGCAGCCAAGCAGCTTAGCCCCGAAGACAACAAGAAGCGCGTCGAGGACTTGCAGCCCATCAAGGCCATCCGCGACGCAGCAGTCGACCAGTCCATGCAGAAGTATGTTCCGGCAGACAAGCTGCCCGAGCGTGTTCAGCTGATCAAGGACAACTGGTCGAGGATCCTCGAAGAGTCCAAGAAGCAGGTGATGCCGGCTAAGGAAATCGCCGACATCCTGAAGCGCTGTGGCGCTCCTTACCACCCGGCACAGCTGGACGTCGACATGGAAAAGATGAAGCTGACCTACTACCAGTCGCAGACCATTCGTGCCCGCTACAACATCACGGATGTGCTATACGACCTGGGCATCTACTCCGACGTAGTCGAGAGCCTGTTCGCACCGGGCGGCTACTGGGCAGAGGCAGAGGTTCCGACCGAAGGCTTCATCAACCCGGCAAAGCAGTAAGCAAAACAGCTAGGCCGAGACCTTAGCGAATAAAAGAGGGTGTCTGGATTAATTTTCCAGGCACCCTCTTATTGGTCGCGCAATCACGAGATATTAGCGCAACGGATACTTTTGCGAAAATTCATATTGCCTAACCATGACATCCTTCAATGCCGGATAGACCTGATCTTGAATCTCCGCCAACTCGCGATAAATCTCGTGAGTCTTCTGGTTGGGCTCAGAAGTGCCGCCGAGCGCGGCCATCGCCTTCGCAGCGTCCTGGACCGAATCGAAGGCGTCCGTGTTGGACATCGCGATCACCGCGGCGCCCATCGCCGAGACTTCCTCGGTTTCGCAGGCTGTGAGCGGCACACCGATGCAGTCTGTCATGATCTGGCGCCACAAAGTCGAGCGCTGCCCACCGCCCATAACGCGAACGGACTTGATCGGCACACCTGTCGACTCCTCCAGCTGACGCAGGTTCGAGGCCATGGTCAGCGAGATACCTTCAAGTATCGATCGGTAGATTTCGGCACGTCCGTAAGCTCCGGCCAAACCGACGATGGCGCCGTGAGCGATCGGATCCCAATACGGCGACTGAACCGCGTTCCAATACGGCATCGTCACCAAGCCACCGCATCCGGCCGGAACCTTCGACGCAGCCGCGTCTAACGCCGGATCTGGCCTGCCCCCGAGTGCGGGATCGCCCAATTCCTGACGGAACCAACCGGCAAGGTGAGCGCCCGAGTTCTGCACGATCTCCAGGACGTATTGACCCGGAATGCCAGCGACGTCGGTTCGATATACGTCGGCAGTCAGGTAGTTCGGAGAGTGAACTCCCGCCACCAAAGCGGTACCCATATTCAGATAGGCCTCGTCGGTTCCGATGGCGCCGGCCCCAAGTGCGGCGGCCTGGCCGTCACCGCAAGAGGCAACCAACTGAACAGGGTGCTTGATCCCCCAACCACTAAGAACGGTCTTCTTTATCGGCGCTATCACGGAGGCGGCGGGAACTAGATCAGCCAGCTGGCTACGCTGAATTCCGATCAGATCGATTAGTTCGTCGGAATACTCCAGCTTTGCCGAATCCAGCAACCCGAGCGAATCGGCGGTAGCCACCGAATCGACCCATTCGCCCGTCATTGCATATGTGAGATAGCCGTGAACGCCGACTATCTTGTGGGCCGCCTGCAGGCTCTCGGGCTCGTTCTCCTTCAGCCAAGCGATCTTGTAGATAGACGGCGTGGTGTCCGGCTGGAAACCGGAGATCTCGTGCACCCGCTCGCTGCCGTACTTGTGAACCTGATCCGCTGCGCGGCCGTCCAGCCACAGAATTCCTGGGCGAAGCGGCTCGGCGTTTTTGTCGACAAGAGCGAAAGACTGCCGCTGAATCGTCGCGCAGACGAATTCGATGCGCTCGCGATCTTTCTGTGACAGCCCAGAAACTGCCTTGCCGATTGCCTCGTTGGTGCTCGCCCACCAGTCTTTGGGATCTTGCTCGTAAAAATCGACCTTGGGGGTCGACATCGGGAACTCGACCTTCGCCGAAGCCACGACGATGCCGCCCGAATCCACCACGATCGCTTTTGTGCTGGTCGTGGACGAGTCCACCGCAATTACGAGACTATTTGCGTTCATAGAGCCTCCTTGCTCAAATCAATGGAACGCTAATTGATTTTAGTGGCTCGCCTCGACGAACACGAAAGTTAGGCTCCCGTGTATTCCACCAGTTCGTCGGACATGGAAGTCACGATCGCGCGGGTCCTAGCCGCAGAAGCCTCCAGCTCTTCAGCGTTAGCTGCACCCTTCTTGAGCTCATCGGGGATCAGCTGCACCTTGCCGTCAGAAGTGATAGCCAGCGGAGCCCACTCCATCTTGGTCGCCTCGAACTTTTCCCCGGGGAAACCCTGAAGCGTGATCTGTGCAAAATAGCCCTCGTAGACATCCGGCCAACCAGAGCGCAGCATCATTCCCGTGACGTTTCCAGTGCCGTAAACAACCCACTTGCCGTTTACCTTGGCGATCGGCTGGCTAACGTGAGCGTGCTGCCCGTAGATGAAATCGACGTCCGGGCTAGCGGAAACTGCCTGAACGAAACCAATCTGCTGCTGGTTGGGCTGGTGGTCGTGTTCGTCACCGGCGTGCATGTGGACGACAACGACGTCAGCGCCTGCCACCTTCAGCTTGCGGGCATCGGCGATCGCCTTATCCGCGTCGAGGATATCCACGGACCAGTCCTTACCCTCGGCCTTCGGAATCCCGTTAAGGCCATAGGTCTGCGAAACGAAACCGACCTTCACGCCTTTGACGTCGACGATCTGCGGAGTGTTTGCCTCTTCCTCAGTTCGATAGGTGCCCATCGGCACCACTCCTACGCTCTCCAAAACGTCCTTGGTGCGCACTAAGCCGTCCCAGCCGGCGTCCATGGTGTGGTTGGAGGTGGTGGAGCACATGTCCCACCCTGTCTTGGCCACTGCCTTGGCTGCGTCCGGCGGGGTCTTAAACGAGGGGTAACCGCTGTACGGGCCTTCCGGTGCCGCATACGGCAGTTCGTTCTGGCAGATAGCCCAGTCTGCGGAAGATACATAGTTAGTTGCAGATTCCAGGAAAGGGTAGAAATCCATGCCTTCTTCGCCCTTTGCCACTGCGTTTTGGGCAGCGGGCTCGAAGTAGCTGTCGTGCCAAAGCAAATCCCCGGAAACGTTCAGCGTGATACTCACTGGCTGAGGTATGGGGGTCGGCGTCTCCACAACCGACTCCAAAGCAGAAGGCGTCTGTTCGGGCGCCCCCGAATTGGCCTAACAGCCCGCAAGAAGAAGTGCTGCTACCAGAGCGAATACGGCCTTTACTTTAGGCATAATCTCCCCTTTTTGATTTCAGGAAATGAGCCCACAGATTGCCTCTGACAAAAACCTATTTTTAACCCTGCGCAAGCTGGGTAAAAAGTAACCTTTGCATTTCCGGCCCCCATGCGGCAGAGATCTTTTTCCAGATTCTCTCCGCTTGCTTGGCCTCCACAGCGGGCCCAAAAAGCGCCAACCGCTTTGCCCCAGATTCGATCAGCTCGTCGACGTCATCGCCCTCGGTCATCGCGAACCACGGCTTAGAAGATGCGTCGGAGGCGGGCGCAAACTTCTGGGCGACGCAAGCTAGAGCTCCTGTGACGATCAGGAAGTCGACATCGTCGCTATCGATAGCCTCGGCTAGCCTGTCTTCGCTCGGACATGCTGCTCCCCTGAGCGCAAACTCGTGCGGCTTCTCGACTGGAAATCTTTGGTGCGCCACGACGTCACACTTGAGATCAACGGCTAGGTCTTCGTCGCCAAAAGCACCGACTAACGCGTCATATCCAGAAAATGACTTTGCGGTCTTCAAGGATTCGGCGTCCGGAGCGGTCAAAAACACCATCGAAACGCCGGCAGAGGCCAACTCATCGCAAAGGGTGGCCAGCTTGCGTTGCTCCTGTGCAGGCACCAGCGCCATCAGCTTCGCAGTTTTCAACCTGCTTGAAAGACCCATCACAGCCGTCATGGCACAAATTCTAGCTTGGGTCGCGAAAACGCCGAGCAAAAGCACAGGTGGCATGTGGCATTATCGGTACCTTGACCTTATAAGCTAGTAGTTATTCTTCCCCTAACTTTGGAGCCTTCATGAGCACTGATCAGATGTCTGGCAACGTGCTTGATGGCCGCTACGAAATTTTGGCGAGGCTTGCCCGAGGCGGAATGGCCACCGTCTACCGCGCTTGGGACCGCCGCCTGGAGCGAATCGTCGCAGTTAAGGTGATGCACGAGGGCCTGGGCGACGACTCCGACTTCAAGGCCAGGTTCGACCGCGAAGCCAGGTCCGCAGCGGCTCTCACTTGCCCGAACGTCGTTTCCATCTACGACCAAGGCGTGGAGCAGGGACGCCCTTACATCGTGATGGAGTTCATCGAGGGCTACACGCTTCGCAACCTAATCGCTAAAGAGGCGCCGTTCAGCCCGCTGAAAGCACTGAAGCTTCTCGAACCCGTAGCCGCGGCACTCGCTGCGGCGCACGACAACGGGCTGGTGCACAGGGACGTGAAACCTGAGAACGTGCTGATCAGCGAGCGCGGCGATGTGAAAGTCGCCGACTTCGGCCTTGCACGAAGCGTCAGCACCCAGACCGCGACGGCCACCCAAGGCATGCTGATCGGAACCGTCAGCTACCTGCCTCCTGAGCTAGTAATGAGCGGCCAGGCAGATTCGCGTTCTGACGTCTACTCTTTCGGCATCGTGCTTTTCGAGTTGCTTACCGGCACGAAGCCCTTCATCGGCGACAGCCCGATCACCGTGGCATACGCCCACGTTAACGGCGAGGTGCCGCGCCCGTCTCAGCGGCTCGTGGAGAAGAAACCGAATGCGGCCCGCCATCATCCGATCCCCGACTACATAGACGCGTTGGTGTTGGCCTGCACCAGGCGGGATCCGACGCTGCGGCCACGAGACGGTCATGCGCTGCTAACCAGAATCCGCCGAGCCAGGCGTGCTCTGGAACGAGGCATCCGACACGACGAGGCCCTCACCATGATCATGTTCCCGGGCGCAGACCATCGCGGGCAGCAGGAGATGACCTACGAGCCGCCGGTTACTCAAAGCGAGCCTGTTGCGGAATATTCATACGACGAACCTTCCGAGCCGGTACAACCCGCGCCTGCCCCGGTGGCTGCCCCGGTTAAGGTACGCACCCAGCCACATAAAAAGACGACAGCACGCAGGCGAAGGTTTTCGCTAGTGTTACTCGTTCTTCTAGCGATTTTGGTTTCCGTCGGAACCTGGTGGTTAGCTGCCGGCCGTTACATCGATACGCCGGAACTGATCGGCCTAGACCGGGCGACGGCAAGCGCGACCGCGCAAGAGCTAGGATTGAGCGTCGAGTTCACGGAGGACTTCTCTGAGGACGTGCCTGCCGATCACGTCATATCAACGGATCCCGCACCAGGCGAGCGCGTCAAACGCCAAGGCACGATTCACGCGAGCATTTCTAAGGGCAAGGAACGCTACCCGATGCCCGATCTGATCGGGAAGACGGTGGACGAGGCTCGTAGCATCCTTTCTTCCAACAACCTGCGATTGGGTAAGGTCAGCGAGGTTTACCACGACACGGCGGCGGAAAAAACCATCGTCTCTACCAGCTTCGGTGCAGGCGAGCCGCTAAAGCGGGACACGACCGTCGACATCGAGGTTTCCAAGGGACGCAAACCCGTAGAGATACCGAACGTCACCTCGGACACGCTCGAAGAGGCAACTAAGAAACTGACCGACCTGGGTCTGCTTGTGGAGACCACGCGCGCCAACGACAAGGACGTGCCAAAGGATAAGGTCATCAGCCAAGAGCCGGTCGCGACCACTCAGGGCTTCGTCGGCGACACCGTGAAGCTAACCGTCAGCGACGGCCCCAAAGAGATCGAAATGATCGATGTCGAGGGCATGAGCGTCGATGAGGCCACCAAGAAGCTCGAGGAAGCGGGCCTGGCCGTCGACGAGGTCAAGTACCCGTTCGGTACCAGAAACCGCAAGGTTCTCTGGACCGACCCAAAAGTTGGTAAAAAAGTGGCTGAGGGCAGCAAGGTAGTTATCACCGCCCGCTAGCTACATGTTGCGCTCGGGAACGTTTTCCTCGTCCAGATTCCTGAACTCGTTTAGCCTGGTGGCCACCATGAAAGCCAGCTCTAGGCTCTGGTTACGGTTCAGCCGGGGGTCGCAGGCGGTCTCGTAACGGTTGACGAGATCATCCTCGTTCAACTGGAAGGCGCCGCCAATGCATTCGGTGACGTCCTTTCCGGTCTGCTCGAGGTGCACGCCGCCCGGCCAGGTGCCCAACTGCTTGTGGACGTCGAAGAAACCGTTCAGCTCCTCAACCACGTCCTCGTAGCGTCGGGTCTTAAAGCCGTTTGCGGTTTCGATCGTGTTGCCATGCATCGGGTCGCAGATCCAGGCCACCTTACGTCCGGAGGCCTCGACGCCCTCGATGATCGCGGGTAGCTTGTCGCGCACCTGCGCAGCGCCCATGCGGGTGATGAAACTGATCCGGCCGGGAACCCGATCCGGGTCTAGTCGATCGGCTATCTCAAGAGCGTCCTGCACGGTGGCCGTCGGCCCGAGCTTGACGCCCAGCGGGTTGTAGACGTGCCGCAGCAGCTCCACCTGGGCGCCATTTGGCTGACGGTTGCGTTCGCCGATCCAAACCATGTGGCCGCTGGTTACGTAAGGCCTGCCGGTGCGAGAGTCGATTCGGGTCAGGGCGTGCTCGTAGTCCAGCAACAAAGCCTCGTGTGCCGAATAGAAATCCACCTTGGACATCGTGGAATCCTCGACGCCACAAGCGCGCATGAAGCGCACGGCGTGGTCGATCTCGAGCGCCATCTGCTCGTACTTCTTCTCGACGTGGCTGTCCTTGACGAAGCTCGAATTCCAGGCGTGGATCTGACGAAGATCAGCAAAACCGCCAGAGACGAACGCGCGAACCAGGTTAAGAGTGGCGGCGGAAGCGTTGTAGGAATCGATCAGGCGCTCCGGGTCGTGCCTACGCGACTCGGGCGTGAACTCGAAGCCGTTGACCGCGTCTCCTCTGTAGGCGGGCAGCGTGACGCCGTCGCGGGTCTCGGTGTTCTTGGAGCGCGGTTTGGCGTACTGGCCTGCGATGCGACCAATCTTAACGACCGGCACCTGCGCCGCATAAGTCATGACGACGCTCATCGACAGCAAAACGCGAAGCTTCGCCATGATGTTGTCTGCGGTAACGCCGTCGAAAGTCTCAGCGCAATCGCCACCCATCAGAATGAACGATTTACCAACAGCTGCCTGCGCGATACGTTCGCGCAGCGAATCGGATTCCGCCACGAAAACCAGCGGCGGCAGGCTGCGTAGCTGTGCTACGACCTGGGCTGCTTTGGCTGGATCTTCATAGGTCGGCTGCTGGATCTGGGGCAGCTCGTGAAGTTCTTCTAGGGTTGGGATATTGCGCACACCATTAAGAATAAGCGACAGCGCCAAGACAGACTATTTTTGCCCGGCAGCCGGACCCCTAACGCCCCTTGTTTTCCTCTGCCGCGAGCCTTTTCACGTACTCCTTGGCGGCTTTCGCGGCCTCAAGCAGCTCGGCGCGCTCGGCTTCTTCGGCGCGCTCTGCCTCTTCCTTGGCCTTTTCTTGCTCGCGCTGGTAATCCTCCCATTGGCTTTGGGCGCGCTGCTGGCTGGCTGCAACCTGTTGCTTTTTGAGCTCTCGGGCCTGCATCGGGTAGAGGTCGCTGTACTCCTGACCGCTTAGCTCGCTAATTTTGAGCATCAGCAAATCAGAGGCTCCCCGCAACCAGAAGCCCTCGACCTTATCGCTGGCGGCTCCGGCGTCGCGGTAACGATCCAGCGAGACCGCCTCGCCAATCCTCAACTCGTATTCCGATTGGGGATCTTTCGCTCTAACCAGGGCGGCAGGAATTAGCGGAACGTCGGCCTTGATAGCCAAAGCAACTGCCTCGGGACGGCCCCTGTGCAGGCGTCCGTCGAGGCTCGGCGCGCCTTCAGGAAAGATCAGCACGCCCTTTCCCTTGGATAACGTGCTTAGCGCGCGTTCCTGACGCGCCGTGGGAGTGTCTCGCTTCGTCGGGTTAAGCCTGGAGAGCGAAACTACTCTTCGGCCGAGCGAATTGACGATTCTCAGAGAATCGGTGGAATGAACAAAATTACATGCCAATATGAACGCGCCGTCGGGAAGATTTTCTTGCCCAACGACGTCGGCACGGAATGTCGCCCGCAGCCTCGACCAGCCTATTTTCAGGCTGTGTTTCACGCGCTCGAAGAAGTTACTCATAGCTGAGGCTCCTCGAGGCTGGGGGTCTCTTTGACGTGCTTTTCTAGGGCCTCGCCGCTGAGTTTTCCTCGTTTCACTGCGCTCAGGTAGACGTCTACATACTCCTGACCGGTGACCTCTTGGATGTGGGCCATGATGTCGTTGGTCACCCATCGGCCAACTTTTATGTTGTTTCGGAAATCGTGGAAACGGCTGTAGTCGAGCGGCTTGCCGATGACGATTTTCGCGTTCTTCATGGTGGGCAGGCCGAGTTTATTTTTCAACAGCCTGGTGTTGATCAACCCGACCGGGACGACGGGTTTGTTCACCTCGAGCGCCATTCGGGCAACTCCGGTGTGGCCCTTGTAGAGACGCCCGTCGGTGCTCCTGGAGCCCTCCGGAAAGATGCCGATGGCGTGGCCTGCGGAGAGTTTCTGCTCGATTTCCTCCAGGCCGCTAACGGATGCCTTTCCGCCGGATCGATCGATGGGCACCTGCCCGACGAGCTTGAGGAACCATGCGACGATCTTTCCGCCCAGGTTTTCACCCTCGAACAATTCCTTCTTGGCGGGGAAGATCATTGCGGGTTTCAGCGCAGCAGGCAGCGCGATGGTGTCGCCCGCGTCGATGTGATTGGCCGCGATCACGCAGCCGTTCGCCGGGATGTTTTCGGCACCGATAACTTCAACTTTCCAAAACCACTTTACGATTGGTGTGAAGATAAGGTTACGGAAAAGGCGATACCAGATGTTGCCTGGCTGGTAACCGCGGCTAGCGTTGTTATCGGGTTTATTTTCGGCGCGCTCAGTGTCCATTCCTTTAGTTTATGCAATGACACAGACGTTAGGAGCTTTGCCGAGCCCTGAGGAGTGAGAAAACGTGTCGGACACAGACGAAGAGTTTGCGAAATTAATAAAAGAGGAGTTCGGCGAGAACGTCGGTCCCAGCTTTTCTGAGCCCAAGAAGTGGTTCTCCATGTCTGACGCGATCGAAAGCACCGAGCCTGACGAGCCAGCAAAGTGGAATCCCGACCCCGAGCCCATTTCACTTTCCAAGCGTGCCGGATTTGCCGCAGGCATGTTCATCGCCGCAGCGGTTCTAATCGTGCTGCTGTGGGCCAGAATGCTGAATCCAGGCTTCTGGGTGATGGCCGTCCTATTTTTCGGTGCAGGAATAGCCGTGTCATTGACGCTGATCCCAAGGGATAATGACCCGAGGGGCGACGGCGGGCTGGTTCTTTAGCGAGGCCAACCCAGATTCTGCAATTGGACTAACACATTGCCCTTGCTCACGGCCTCACCCACCAGTTTCGCTGCTCTCGCGTACGCCAGCGAGCTGATCTTAGGGTCCTTGGACATGAACTCATGGGCTGTCGGCGGCTGTTCTGGACGCAGGCCATTCTCTTCGATCAGCCGCTCGCTCTCCTGGGCGCGCTCCGGGTTAGCAGCCAGCGCGATCGCCTCTGCATAGCCCTCGCTGACCCACATATTCTTATCGTCGGGAACGCCCAGTTCCGCAGTCGCGACGTGCACGGCCTCGTGCGTGAGCAAGAATCTCGGGTCGACCTTGTGAATCGGGTTGACGATGATATGGCTAGCAGCCTGGTCGTTCGCATCCGCGAAATCCTGGGCGAGCGTGTAAGCGGCCGAACCGTCTAGGGCCGCTCCCCCGGTGATTTTGTGAAAACTTTCGATGCTGTCGGCCACCTGAATCACAAGGCGCGAGTCCCAACTCAGCTCAGGAACCGCTGCCCGAACCGTTTCGACGGCGTCGTGCGCCGCCAGCAACCAGGAACTGTTGTCTACCTGATTACCGGAAGCGTCGCGAGGGGCTGCCATCACGGTGACGTCATCGTCTGAGTAAACCTCGATCTGTTGGCTCAACCAGATCGGAGCCGGTGAGTCTTCCTTAGGGAAAACGTCCACGACCCGGCAGCCTTGAGCTTTTATTCCTATCTCATGCCAGGCAGGGGCATCGATAGCGGCCGCTCGCCACTTGACCCTAAGCCCGTCTTTGTAAGGCTCGAAAGTGGCCTCGGCGAGCCGACCGAGATTCTTTGCAACCAGCGGTGCCCGTCGCCCGGAAAGCACATTCAGCAGTTTTGCGGAATCGCCTTCTTTAACTGACTGATTCAAGGATTCAGCAACACATTCTAAGTCGGGGGTTTTCTGGCAGCCCGAAAATGCCAAGACAAGCGAAACGATGATCGCCAGTAGACGTGCACGCATGAGCACAATTTTGCCATTACCAAGTTTGCTGATTCGAAAAATTGACCTTCTTATCAGCCTCACATCAGCTGGCGAGAGTGCTTCGGTAGAACTATCTCGAGCACAGCCGGGGAGTGAATTGTTGAAAAAATTGTCAGTGGCGCCTACTAACGTTGATTGCATGAAACCTTTACAGCCCAGCTTTGACGACCTCGGCGTGCCGTTGTTCGACGTCAGTTTTTGCGTCGTCGACCTCGAGACGACGGGTGTTGGAGAGGGTGCGGCAATCACCGAGATTGGCGCTGTTAAGGTTCGTGGCGGCGAGGCGGAAGGCGAATTCGCCACGCTCGTGAAACCCCAAATGCATATTCCCGCAAACATCACGGTGCTGACTGGCATCTCCGACCGCATGGTTGACGATGCACCAACCATCGATACCGTACTGCCGAGCTTTTTAGAGTTCGCTCGCGGGACGGTTCTGGTTGCGCACAACGCGAGCTTCGACGTTGGTTTTCTGAAACGTGCCTGCGCGAACTTGGGCTACGAATGGCCTGGTAACCAGGTTGTAGACACCGTCAAGCTAGCCAGGCACACCCTGCTGCGCGACGAAGTCCGCAATTGCAAGCTGTCCACACTTTCTGCATTCTTCAAGGTCCCAGAGATGCCGACGCACCGCGCACTCGACGACGCCCGAGCAACCGTCTACGTGCTGCACGGCTTATTAGAGCGGGTCGGCGCGCTTGGCGTAACTACGCTCGAAGATCTCCTCGAATACGCCCACCACGTTTCCCCGCAGCGACGAGCCAAGCGGGTATGGGCGAAGGATCTTCCCGAGGAACCGGGCATCTATCAGTTCTACACGGACAAATCTCACAAGGATGGCAGCCGGGAGATTCTGTACGTCGGCAAGTCGGTGAACATCAAAAAGAGGGTTGCCACCTACTTCACTGCGTCGGAGACGCGCGGGCGCATGGAAGAGATGGTTCGCATCTCCACGGGCGTGGAAGCCATCGTCTGCCAGACTCCCCTAGAGGCCGAAATCCGCGAGCTGCGAACGATCGATTCCCAGCAGCCGCACTATAACCGTCGTTCTCGTCGCCAACAAAAGCTGGCCTGGCTGAAACTAACCAACGAGCGCTGGCCGAGGTTCTCGGTGGTCTCGAAAATCACCGACGATGCCAAATATTTTGGGCCCTGCGTCAGCAGAAGGGTCGCCCAAGAACTAGCGCTGGTCCTCTCCCAATCGTTCAAGCTGCGCCAGTGCACTCAACGCATCGGGCCGCGCTCTATTTCTTCTAGCTGCGCGTTAGCCCAATTAAATCGCTGTTTTGCCCCTTGTCGAGGCGATGACGAGACGCTTGGCGAACTATATTCACTGGCCCTGGACGAGGCGATCCGGTCGACCTACGACGTGCGGGCAATCACTGAATCGCTTAGCGAACAGATGCGAACCCTCAGCGCACAAGAAAGTTTTGAGGAGGCAGGCGTCGTCAGGGACAGGCTCGGCCTCTATCAAAGAACCATCCTGCGTTGGCAAAGGCTGAAAGCGTTGACCCGTTGCCCACTGATCGTCGCCGCAAGCCCCAACGCTGGTGGGTGGCAGATCAACATCGTAAAGTACGGTTTCCTGGCCGGAGCCGCCCGCGCTAAGCGTGGTGAATCCGCTCTCGCAATAGCGGACGAAGCGCTACGGGTCAGCGCAACCGTTCCTAAACCACAACATGGCCTGCCCGCCGGCTCAGTCGAGGAGGCAGAATGCATCGCCAACTGGCTCGAAAGCCCGGGCGTGCGGTTGATGCAGATCGAAGGAGATTGGGCCATCCCCAGCAATGCGGGAGCGCCGCAAATGGTGAAACTAAATGACTGAAACGGCCGATCGTTCGAACAGGTCGGTTCTTTTGGCGAACGAGTGGCTAAACTTGAGGCCATGATTACGGCAATCGCATTTGTACAGGTAGAAAGCTCCCGCATCCCCGAGGTTGCGCAGGAAATCGCAAACATCGACGGCGTCAGCGAGGTTTACTCGGTGACTGGCGATATCGACCTGGTAGTCATGGTGCGAGTGCGTGAATTCGACGAGATATCGTCGGTCATCTCCGACAAACTAAACAAGGTGGAAGGGGTCATCGACACCAGTTCGCACCTGGCCTTCCGCGCCTACAGCAAGGTTGACTTAGAGGCCACTTTCAACATTGGTGAATAAAAAATTGCGCTGCCGAAAGGCAGCGCAATTTTTTTAGGTTTTACTCGAAGTCGATCGAGTTGATGACTACGTCTTCGAGCGGACGGTCGGCGGCATTGGTGGCCACCTTCCCGATCTCGTCGACGACCTTCTGAGAATCCTCGTCAACAACCTCGCCGAAGATGGTGTGACGCATGTTCAGCCACGGGGTCTCGACGGTGGTAATGAAGAACTGCGAGCCGTTGGTGCCAGGGCCAGCGTTGGCCATTGCTAGCAGATACGGACGGTCGAACTTGAGCTCGGGGTGGAATTCGTCACCGAACTGGTAGCCGGGGCCGCCACGACCGGTGCCGGTCGGGTCTCCACCCTGAATCATGAAGTTATCGATGATGCGGTGGAAGATGGTGCCGTCGTAGTAGTTATCGGTCTTTACCGAGCCGTCGCGAGGGTCGCGATATTCGCGCTTGCCGGTGGCGAGCTCAACGAAGTTACGGACCGTCTTCGGGGCCTCGTTTTCAAACAGCTTAACCACGATGTCGCCGTGGTTAGTGTGGATGGTTGCTTGCGTCACGCTTGCTCCTATCTTTTCTTTCGCAAGCCAGTTTACCGGTATCTCAAAGCACAATTCCATGCTGTATAAAACCTATGAATTTTGCGCCGTCCATTTGATCCTGTCGTTAGCGAAGTAACGTTGAACATAGCTCGACTACGAGCAAGCTCGATTACGAGCCCCAAGCAAGATCGGAGATCTTAAAATGTTCAACAAACGAAAGGCCGCACGCAAGGCCAAGGCTGCCGCCGAAGAGGCCGTCGCCAACACCAAACACACCTTCGACGACGTGGCAGATTTCATTGCCCCGCACGCAAAGAAGGCTGCGAACGCTGCATCCGAAACTTTCGACGATGTGTCCCGCGCTTACAAGAAGAACGTAGCGCCGGCGGTCGACAAGGCTGTTTCTAAGGTTCAGCCCGCGGTCAACAATGCTTACCGCGACGTCACTAAGGCCGTAGATAAAGAAGTCATTCCCCGCATTCAGAAGGCGTGGAAGCAGGCCCAAATGAACCCGACGGTTCAGGAAGCCACTGACAGGGGCGCCGCAGCGGTTGCTGCTCTTCGTGGCGATCTTTCCCTGCCCAAGCCGGTCCTTCCCGAGCCCCGTAAGAGGCGCAGCTTGGTTCGCGGAACGTTCATTTTCGTCAGCATCGCTGCAGCAGTTGCGGGCGTGGTTTGGTTCGTCCGCTCGTTCCTCGGCGATTCCGATGACGGCTGGACCCCGCAGGAGCCCAACCGCAAGTTCAACGAAGCCTGGGAAAAGTCTGCTGAGGAAGTCAAGGAGAAGGTCGAAGAGGTCGTTGACAAGGTCACTGACACCGATTCGGACTCTGAGGAGGCAAAGCCAAAGCGCTCCGAGCAAGATACCGAGTACGGCGAGGGCGCATACGTCGGCGACGAGCCCCCGGCCGATTACATTTACAAGGGCAACGAGCGCTCGATGAAATATCACGTGCCCGGCACCGGCGGCTACGAGGCCTGCAACGCAGATGTTTGGTTCAACAGCGAGGAGGCCGCCCAGAAGGCAGGCTTCGTGAAGGCTCAGCGCTGAGCGATTACCCGCGCTAAGCGAAACTAACCAAAAAATTTCCCCGGCTAGCTAGCCG
>NZ_AZIS01000003.1:0-751071 GCF_000510445.1 Propionimicrobium sp. BV2F7
AAATAGCGCGGGTCAACCCGCGCTATTTTTTTTATTTACAGGTTATCGGGCTGCTTTCCCGCCAGGTAGGGGTTATCCCTGACCTGGCGGTCCTCATCGATGATGACTGTCGGGATGGCCTGTTCCGCGCGGCTAATCTTCCATGCCTTTTCAGGAAGCTCGGCCCTGGCCTTTTCGTGGCGCTTGCGTGCCAGCGAAAGAGGCTCTTTGCCGACGATCTCCCCGCCGCGAACCAGATCGACGGTCAGGTTTCTGTCGTTGCAGTCTGCCCTTGGTGCCACCGTGACCCCGATGACCTCGGCCTCTGCACGACCGTTTTCGTCAATCTGACGGACTGCGTACTTTCGCCCACCGATGGTGTTCTTGTTCTTGGACTTCTTGTGCACTGGCTTTTGAGGGCCGTCAGGATCAGCCGAGCTGGCCCTAGCGACCAGCTTGTAGACCATTCCGCAAGTTGGGTGCCCGGAGCCGGTTACCACCGATGTGCCGACCCCGAAGCCGTCTACGGGAGCGCCTCGCAGCGCCGCGATTTGGTACTCGTCCAAATCGTTCGTGACGATGATTCTGGTATCGGTCGCGCCGAGCGAATCTAGCAGCTTGCGCACTCGCTTAACTTCCGTGTGCAGGTCGCCCGAATCGATCCGGATGCCGCCCAATTTGCCGTTGGTAAGTTTTACTGCGGTCTTGATCGCCTCGTCCACGTCATAGGTGTCCACTAGCAGTGTGGTGTGAGCGCCCATGGTCTCCAACTGTGCCTTGAAGGCCTCTTCTTCGTCGTCGAAAAGGAGCGTGAAGGAATGTGCTGCTGTTCCGCTCACCGGAATGTCCCAGCTACGGCCAGCCTCTAGGTCGGAGCTCGATCCGAAACCGGCGACCCAGGCCGCGCGTCCTGCCGCAACGGCTGCCCATTCGTGGGTGCGGCGGCCGCCCATTTCGATGATAGGACGGCCCTCGGCCGCCAGTGTCATGCGGGATGCTGCCGAGGCGACTGCTGAGTCGAAGTTGTAGATAGAAAGCAGCAAAGTCTCCAAAATCACGCACTCGGCGAAGCCACCTTCAACGGTGACCACGGGGGAACCACTGAAGAAGAGCTCTCCCTCTGGGTAGCCTGTGATGTCGCCGCTGAACTTGAAGTTGGCCAGCCAGTCGGCAGTTTCGTCATCGACGATCGACTTCTCGCGCAGGAACTTTATTTCTTCCGGGCCAAACCTGAACTTCTCTAGCGCCTCGAGAGCGCGACCAACTCCTGCCACAACGCCGTAGCTACGTCCGGATGGGAGCCTGCGGGGGAATAACTCGAAGGTGCAACGCAGATCCGCCATACCGGCCTTCATAGCTGCGTTGATCATGGTCAGCTCGTACATGTCTGTCAGCAGTGCTGTTGATGCCATGAATGCGATTTTACTTGCGAACTGGCGGCTTTTAGCCAAGGCGAGTCCAGATTTTGACCAGGGCTATAAGAATAGAGGTATGACTAACGAGCAGTTATCAATCGGCGCGACGTCGGTGCGCCCGAATGCCGAGTCGACTCTGCTCGCCGATAAACCTTGGGTGACCGTGGTCTGGGACGACCCGATAAACCTCATGAGTTACGTGGCTCACGTTTTCAGCACCTACTTCGGCTACGACCATGCGAAGGCCGAGACATTGATGATGCAGGTTCACATGGAGGGCAAGGCGGCAGTCAGCAGCGGCGTCCGCGAAGCCATGGAACGCGACGTGCAAGCGATGCACCAATACGGCCTTTGGGCAACATTGGATCGGGGTGCTTGATGCACGCATTCGAACGGGTGGGCGAGGCGACGGTTTGCCGCTTCGAGCCGGAAGAAATAGAGATTCTGCGAAGCCTGCTGTGCCAGCTCTTGGGGTTAATCACCGATGATTCCTGCTTCCTGCAGCCAGGTCAGCAATTAGGTGATTGTTGCTGCGATGCTGGCTCTAATAACTCTTGCTGCGAAGGTGAAGACGCAATCCTCGCAGAGTTAGATCGGCAATTCACCTCGAGCATGCAGCTCAACGATCCGACGTATTTTTCCCATGCGGATCCGGTGATAAAGCGGCTTTTTCCACCCGCCTACCTCGACGATGAGGAGGCCAATTTTGATTTCCAGCGTTTCAGCGCGCCTAGCATTTTTGAAGACAAGGTGGCGGGGCTACGCGCGATGCTCTCCGACCTGGCCGATAACTGCTCCGATGATGGGGTCTGTTCGGTGCCGGGCGAGCACCTCGGATATTGGTTGAAGACTCTGACCAGCATGCGCCTAGCTTTGGCAGTGCGGCTGGGCATCAGCACCAGCACGGACGCAGAGGCTCTTGCGGAAATCGGTCAAGATGATCCGCGATCTTTCGCCTATTCTATTTATGAATGGTTGGGGTTCGTCCAGGAATCCCTGCTAGCGGTTTGTGAATAGGAACTATGTCCAGCGAGCTTTCAACAGGTCTTCTCCCGGCGGTCGGAAAGATAGATTCCCGGCTGCCAATCGGTATTTTCGATTCTGGGTTCGGCGGGTTGACCGTCTCAAGAGCAGTCACCGATCTGTTGCCGCATGAGGACATCATCTATCTCGGGGACACGGCTCGAGCGCCGTACGGGCCCCGAACAATCGCGGAGGTGCGGAAGTTTGCCCTCGAGGGCCTCGATTGGTTGATGGATCAAGGCGTTAAGGCGCTGGTCGTGGCATGCAACTCCGCGTCTTCTGCCGCGCTCAGGGACATCCGCGAGCGTTATAGCGTCCCGGTTGTCGACGTAATCATTCCCGCTGCCAGAAGGGCGGCAAAAATCACCAGGAACGGGCGCGTTGGAGTCATATCGACTACCGCGACCGACAAATCCGGGGCCTATTTCGATGCACTAGCAGCGTCCAACGTCAGGCTATACTCCAAGCCTTGCCCGCGTTTCGTGGAATTCGTCGAAGAAGGCATTACCAGCGGCGATGAGGTATTGGAGGTCACTCGCGAGTACCTGCAGCCGCTGAAGGAAAAGAATGTCGACACGCTTATCCTGGGCTGCACTCACTATCCACTGCTTTCTGGAGCGATCAGCTATGTGATGGGCGAAGAGGTCGCGCTGGTCTCAAGCTCTGACGAGTGCGCTCGCTCGGCTTTCGCAATTTTGACCAAGCTTGAGGGATTGCGCGATGCAGAACCCGATAGGAGCGCAGAGCATCGTTTCTTCACTACGGGGGACCCAAGCAAATTCGCCGGTTTGGGATCGCGACTAGTCGGCGACTTTGTGAGTCGAGTTGAGAAGGCCGAACTTTAGGCCTCGAAAATTCCTTTTCGCGAAGGCTACTCTAGAAGGGTGGATAAGCGAGAAGATGGTCGCGCGTTTGATGAACTGCGCAAAGTGAAATTTACCCGTAACTGGCTGGACCATGCAGAGGGTTCTGTGCTGGTGGAATTTGGTGCAACTCGAGTGCTAGTCGCTGCATCTGTTGAGGCCGGGGTGCCGCGCTGGAGGAAGGGTAGCGGCTTGGGCTGGGTAACCAGCGAGTACGAAATGCTGCCAAGGGCAACAAACACCCGTAACTCCCGCGAGTCTCGCAAAGGCAAGATCGGTGGTCGCACCCACGAGATCAGTCGCCTAATCGGCCGCTCGTTGCGCGCCGTGATCGACTACAAAGCTCTAGGCGAGAACACCATAACTATCGATGCCGACGTGTTGCAGGCAGATGGTGGCACCAGGACGGCATCCATTACGGGCGCTTACATCGCTTTGCACGATGCGGTTGAGTGGATGCGCGAGCGCAAGATGCTTGCCGGTGATCCACTAACGGGATCTGTCTCCGCGATCTCCGTCGGGATCGTAGACGGCACCCCGATGTTGGACCTCGCATATGTTGAGGATTCCGTGGCGGACGTCGACATGAACATCGTTTGCACTGACGATGGTAGGTTCGTGGAGATCCAGGGAACCGCGGAAGCCGACCCCTTCGACCGCGAACAGCTAAATGAGCTGCTCGCACTGGGCGAGAAGGGCTGCAGCGAGCTTTCCGTCATGCAGCGCGAGGTGCTTTCGTGACAAGCAAGGTTTTGCTGGCTACTCACAACGACAAGAAGCTCGTCGAGCTGCGTAGAATCGTCGAGGAAGCCGGCCTGGACATCGAAATCGTTAGCCTGCACGACGTCCCGGAGTACCCTGAACCCGCAGAGACCGAGTGGACTTTCGAGGGCAATGCGCTCATAAAGGCTGCGGAGGGGGCCCGCAGAACCGGACTACCGAGCATCGCCGACGATTCCGGGCTGTGCGTGGATGCCTTGGGTGGAATGCCCGGTGTGCGCTCTAGCAGGTGGGCTGGGCCCGGGCACAACGACCAGGCGAATCTGGATTTGGTGCTGGCCCAGATCGACGACGTCGAGGCTGAGAAGAGGACTGCCCAGTTCGTCTCTGTAGTAGCAATCGTCATGCCCGATGGCCGCAAGAAAACCGTGCGAGGAGAAATGCCGGGTAGGCTAACTTTTGAAGAACTCG
Organism: Propionimicrobium sp. BV2F7; assembly: GCF_000510445.1. Taxonomy (NCBI): domain Bacteria; kingdom Bacillati; phylum Actinomycetota; class Actinomycetes; order Propionibacteriales; family Propionibacteriaceae; genus Propionimicrobium; species Propionimicrobium sp. BV2F7. The sequence continues at coordinate 4,472 of NZ_AZIS01000003.1, forward strand.
GGGAGAACGGATTCGGCTACGATCCCATCTTCATCGCGGACGAGCAGGAAGGCAACCTGACCACCGCTCAGATGTCCAGCAAGGACAAGGACGCAATAAGCCACAGGGACAAGGCTCTTCGCCAGATTCTTCCGGTCTTGGCGCAGATGCTCGGGCTGGACCAAAAACCGAAGGCCTGAGCCCAGAAAAGGAGAACCAATGAAGCAGTATCTTGATCTGTTGCGCCACGTCATGGATAACGGCGTGGTAAAAACCGACCGCACAGGCACAGGAACGAAGAGCGTTTTCGGCTATCAAATGCGTTTCGATCTTTCCGATGGCTTTCCGCTGTTGACCACCAAGAAGGTCTTCACTAGGGGAGTCTTCGGTGAACTCATCTGGTTCCTGCACGGCGACACGAACATTAAATGGTTGCACGATCACAACATCCACATCTGGGATGAGTGGGCAGACGAGAATGGCGATCTGGGCCACGTCTATGGATACCAGTGGAGATCCTGGCCCACACCTAGCGGCGAACACATCGATCAGATCGCCAAGGTGATCGATTCGATCAAGAACAATCCAGACTCGAGGCGCCACATAGTTTCAGCGTGGAACGTCGCCGAAGTGGAGGACATGGCGCTTCCGCCGTGCCACACGCTCTTCCAGTTCTACGTGGCTCCCGGCCAAGACGGTCAGAAGGGCAAGCTGAGCTGCCAGCTTTATCAGCGCTCCGCGGATCTTTTCCTCGGCGTGCCGTTCAACATCGCCAGCTACGCGCTACTCACTCACATGGTCGCTCAGGTCTGCAATCTCGAGGTGGGAGACTTCGTCCACACTTTCGGCGACGCCCATATCTATCTGAACCACTTCGATCAGGTCCGCGAGCAGCTTTCCAGGCAGCCGAGAAGCCTACCGAGCCTTTGGCTGAATCCTGACGTGAAGGCGATCGATGCCTTCGAGCTCGAGGACATCAAGGTTGAAAACTACGATCCGCACCCGCCCATCAAGGCGCCGATCGCGGTATAAAAGGAAAAATTATGCTCGCTGCTTTCGCACACACCGTAAACAATGACGATCCGATCTCCGCGCTGACCGTTGGACAGCGCCCCGAACCAGAAGCGAAACTGGGCTGGTCGAAGGTTAAGGTCAAGGCGGCCTCCGTCAACCATCACGACCTGTTCTCTCTTCGCGGGATAGGCCTCAGCGAAAAACAATGTCCGATGATTCTGGGCACCGACGCCGCGGGGGTGGACGAAGACGGTAATGAGGTCATCGTTCACGGTCTGATCGCTTCAGAAGGGTGGAGAGGCGACGAGACGCTAGATCCACGTCGCACGCTGCTTTCCGAGAAGTACGATGGCGGGCTCGCAGAATACATATCTGTGCCGAAGCAGAACCTCGTCGCAAAGCCAGAGGGCATGTCTTGGGAAGTTGCAGCTAGCGTCGGCACAGCGTACCTGACCGCCTACGCGATGCTTTTCGGTAAGGCCAATCTGGTGCCTGGCCAGTTGGTTGTCGTCCAGGGTGCAGGCGGTGGAGTCGCTACCGCTACGATCCAATTGGCAAGCGCCGCAGGGCTTCGCGTTTGGGCGATCAGCCGCAGCGAAAAAAAGCGTGTCAGGGCGATAGATCTGGGCGCCGAAGAAGCTTTCGAGCCAGGCGCGAGGCTCCCCGAGAAAGCCGACGTCGTCATAGACAACGTGGGAGCAGCTACCTGGTCTCACTCGGTGAATATATTGCGTCCGGGAGGACAGATCATCGTCTGTGGGGCCACTACTGGAGATGCTCCCGAGCGGGCTGAGCTGACGAAAATTTTCTTCCGTCAGCTTCAGGTGATCGGTTCCACTTTCGGCACCAAGGAACAGTTGGAAGACATGCTGAAGTTCATGGCTGCGAAGGGCATCGAGCCTGTTATCGACAGCACCTTCCCGCTCGAGCAAGCTGACAAGGCTTTGGAGAAGCTAGCAAGCGGAGACTTCTACGGAAAGATCGTGGTCAAGCCGTGAAACTGATAGCAATAGCTATCGTCGCTGCAAACGGAGTGATTGGCGACGGAGTCGATCAACCATTCAAGTTCTCCGAGGATTTCGCCAGATTCAAGCGCGTCACCATGGGGCACCCGCTGATCATGGGACGCAAAACATTTGATTCGATGGGTTTGCTGCCTGGGCGCTTCAGCATAGTAATTACTAGAACGCCTGAGAAACTAGACTTTCCCCTAGACAAAAAGGGAACGCCAAGGGCAATTGCGGTTTCCAGCCTGGAAGAGGCCATTGGAGAGGCTAGCAAACGCGCAGATGTCGCTTACGTCCTAGGCGGGGGACAGATTTATCGGGCTGCTATGGATTACCTAGACGAAATCGACCTGACAGAGGTGCCTAAAGACGCAGAGGGCACCGTAACTTTCCCCGAGCTCGGCGTACAATGGCAGGAAGTCTCCAGAGAACCCAGAAGCGAATTCGATTTCGTAACATATAGACGTGCGCTCTAAGGCATCGATCCTTCACCTCGACATGGACGCGTTTTTCGCGGCTGTCGAGCAGCGGGATAAGCCCTCGCTTAGAGGCGAAGCGGTTATCGTCGGCGGTGTCGGTACGAGGGGTGTGGTAGCGACTGCTAGCTACGAAGCGCGCAAGCTAGGTGTACATTCGGCGATGTCTGCATCGGAGGCAAGAAGGCTTGCCCCGGATGCGGTTTTTCTCGCTGGACGCAGACAGGCTTATAAACAGTCCAGTCGAATCGTGATGGATCTACTCAGAGAGCTTTCTCCGATCATCGAGCCCCTCAGCATCGACGAGGCTTTCGTAGATCTAGCCGCGGGAGGAATAGATTGCCGAAATCCTGAGGATCTAGAACTGCTTGCCAGGAGGCTGCGCGCCCAGCTATTTATCCGCACTGAGGGATTAACCGCTTCGGTCGGGATCGGCACCAGCAAGCTGATGGCAAAATTGGGCAGCGAGGCTGCCAAGCCGAACGGCTACAAGGTCTGGCCGGTGGGAACCGAAATTGATGTTCTCTCGGAGATGAAAGTGCAGGCGATTCCCGGCGTCGGTCCCGCCACAACCATAAAACTGAATCGGTTGGGTATTGAGACTGTTGAGGATCTGCAGAAGGCATCCGAAAAAGAGCTCGTACGCGCTTTGGGAGAAGCCGCTGGACACAGCTTGAAGCAGCTAGCTTTCGGTAGGGATGATCGCCCGGTCGTTTCGGTTAGGGCCGCGAAGTCGATCTCGACGGAAGACACCTTCGAGGTCGACGTAACCGATAGAGCAGAACTAGACGGATTCGTTGATCGCGATGCCGCGGATGTTTCCAAGAGGCTGCTCAAAGCGGGACTTTTCGCAAAAACAATTACGCTGAAAGCTCGCCTCGCGGACTTCACCACTTACACGCGTTCAAGAACCATCGCCGGAGCCACCGATAACTGCGAGCGGATCGCGCTGATCGCTAAGGGGCTTTTGGATGGCATAGAGATAGAGCAGGGGATTCGGCTCCTGGGCATCGGCGTTTCCAATTTTACCGAGGCTGCTCAAGAGGAGCTTTTCTGGATCGAGGAAAGCGAGCCGGCAGAACACACTTTCGTTTCCGAGGGCAGGCTCAGAAGATTCAGCACGGATGGTTGGCGAATCGGAACAGAAATAGAGCACGAAGAATTCGGTCGGGGATGGATTCTGGCCACCAGCCGAAAGTCGATCGGGGTTCGGTTCGAGACCCGAAGGACCGGCCCCGGAAGAGTCCGGACAATCTTGAAGGATGACCCGTTGATGACTCGTCCCGCGATTTTGCCCATGCGCTGGCAAAGGGACGAAGATTAGGAATATTTGGCGATGAACTTTGCGATGTCTTTATTAAGCTCGTCCCAAACCGGCCCTGGCTCTCCGAGAGAGCCGCGGAATGTGCCCTCATACATGTGAAACTCTACTTTCGCCCCGACTTCAACCATGTCCATTGCGAACCGGACGCCCTCGTCGCTCAGCGGGTCTACGGGGTTGACGACGAAAAACGACGGTGGCAATTCGATGTTGTCAAGGTCTTCGATGGGTGGGAAGACCTTTTTCGGATCGGCGTCGTCCAAGTAAGCCTGCCACGCATGGAACGCAGCCTGCCTTGTCCACACCGAACCGTCTTTGTCTGTCAGCATTGATTCTGCATTCAGCGACGGATCGACGAATGGTTCCAGGCAGATGAACCCCGAGATGGGTTCGCCGCCATCCCTCAGATGCTTTATGAGGCCGCCCCAGAAGATTCTGGCTTCCGCAGTGTCGCCGAAGCCGAAGATAGGGCTGCCTTTTTGAGCTTCTAACGCCCACTTGATCGTGGCTGAACAGTCGTCCCTGCCATAGGGATAAGGATTTTCTGGTGCCCTGCGATATTCGGGGGAGATGATATGGCAGTTTTGTTCTAACGCTAATCGTGCAATTCTGTCGTCGTCTTGCTGGGCAAGGCCAGAAACGTATCCTCTGCCGTGCGGGGCGATGATTAGCGGGGCGTCTGCTGGTATCCCGATTGGAGTCAAAATTTTGAGGACAAGATTGTGGTCAGCAGCTTTGATGCTGAGGTTTTGCACCGCTATCTTAGGGCAAAATCCTTCGGAGTTCATGCGCATTTCACCCGCCTCTCGGAGGCTGGTTACGTCCCAGGTTGTTCGTTCTGGAATATCCGCCGAATCAACTAGATAGTGTTGCAGATAACCACTCATTTCACCTCCTCAACTTTTCAGTTATGAAAATAATTATCTCGGCCAAGTTGAGCGAATTTTGCATTAGTTGCGCTTGCCAAATCTTTAGGGTCTAGGACTAGAGAAAAACCTCTTTTGCCTCCGGAGCAATATACTTTTTCTAGGTTTTCTACCGAAGCGTCGATGAGGGTCGGTAATTTAGCTCTTTGCCCTAGTGGGGAGATGCCTCCGGTTACATATCCGCTAGATCTTTCGGCGTCTTTCGGATTAGCCATTTCGGCCTTTTTGACGCCGAAATTTTTAGCGACAGATTTTAGGTCCAACATGCCGGCAACAGGAACTACTGCGACTGCTAATTTCTGCTTGCCGTTTGGGTTTAGATCTACGATCAGGGTTTTTAATACTGATCTTGGGTCTAACCCCAACTTCTTGCATGTCTCTTCGCCGTAGTGAGTTTGGTCGCTGTCGTGCTCGTAGCTGAGGATGTCGAACTTTATGCCTGCTTTTTCAAGCGCGATTGTTGCCGGCGTTCCTTTGGAATTTTTCTTCGACATACCTCAAATATATCCCGGGGGTGAAATACACTTTGCTGATTACCTGACTAACTGGCCATCTCTAAACACGTGTAAAATATTGCGCTCGTCGTCGAGAATTAGAAAGTTCGGAGAAGAACTAATCGAAAAATCAAATGTGACCCCAATATCGTTTTGACTTCCACACGCATTGGCTGGAACTGAAACGCACGCCCTGATTAATCTCGAAAAATCAATTTCGGATAATCCTCGGAATTGATCCGCAATGGTACTTGCGCCGCCTGCAAGGGTTTCGGTTCTGGTGAGGTAGCATCCGCCATCCCTCAGTTCGACGGGTAATCCACCAAGTAGATGTTCTCCCTGCTCGCTTCCGGTTACTGCGGCCGAGTCTGTGACCAGATAAGCGTTATCGACGTATTCCAACACGTCACCAACTAAATCTAAGTCGACGTGGACGCCGTCTCCGATAATTTCCAGCCAGCTGTAGCCAAGCTTTGCCGCTCGAATGAATTCGCTCGCGTACCGGCCCCGGGGCTCTGTGCGTCAACGGGGGCATCGCGTTGAAAAGATGCGTCACGGTCTGGAGGATCTTTGAATCGGCTAAATCGGAAATTTGCGTCAACGCGGCCCTGGTGGCAGCTCCCGTGTCGTTCGTGTGCCCCCAGGATGGGCGTGCGCCGTACTTTATGAGCAACCTTGCGGCATCAGCGGCTCCGGGAAGTTCCGGAGCTAGAGTCATGGTTTTGATCCAGCCCTTCGCCTCATGAAGCCAAATTCGCAGTTCTGTGAGGTCTGGGTTCCGCAGTGCGTGAGGATTTTGAGCACCGCATTTTTCCGGATTCACATATGGGCCCTCTAGGTGGATTCCGGCCAGCTCTCCGCTTTCGCAGAAGGGCAGTAAGGCCTGAATTTGAGGCATCGGGTCTGGCAAAGAAACAAGCGAGGCAATGAGCGCGGTTGTCCCGTTAAGGCGGTGTACCCGAATAGCAGCCGCAATTTGGTCTGGCTCGTAGTTGTCTGAAAAAGAAAAACCTGCGCCGCCATGGCAATGAGTGTCTACAAAACCTGGCACGATGTATCGGCCGCTGTAGTCGGATTGGGCAGCAGAAATTTTGGCCTGGTAAATGCAAACTATGCGGCCGTTTTCTAAGTGGAGTCCTCGGCCGACGATATTTCCTTCACCGTCGTAAACCTCGCCGGAACAAATCATGAGTGATCCTTGGATGAAGGAACCTTCAGGGGTACCGGAGAAGGGACTCGAACCCTCACGCTTTTAAGCACAGGAACCTAAATCCTGCGTGTCTACCAATTCCACCACTCCGGTGCGTTTGACTAGCTTAGGGCAAATTTAGCTTCAAACCCAAAGCTGCGCCAATTCTTGATACGTGGCCTTTGGCGCGCACGTTTCTTTGTACCTCAACGATCGTTCCAACGCCTTTATCGTCAACTTCTACGACGAACGTGCTGCGAATAACGCCAGTCACCTCTTTGCCGTAGATCTTCCGGACGCCCCATGCGCCGTAGGCTTTGATCGTTTCCTTTTCGGGATCTGCGAGAAGCGTGACGTCCAGGTTGTCTCTAGTGATGAAGCGGGTCAGCTTGTCTTTGGTGTCCGGGGAGATCCCGATGACGTCCACACCTGCCCCGTCGAATTGGCTCTTTGCATTGCTGAAATCGACCGCCTCGACCGTGCATCCCGGCGTCATGGCAGCGGGGTAGAAATAGACGATAACCTTGCGGCTTTTGTAGTCGGATAGCTTGATGATGCTCCCGTCGTGGGCTTCAAGCGAAAACTGTGGGGCGGTGTCGCCAACTTTGAGGTCAGTCATGCCAGATAGTTTAGCTAGTTACGGGTAGGCTTAAAAAGCAATTAAGCTAGACGTCGTCCCGCTAGATACTTGGAGGAAGATCGTGGCTGATGACAACACCGAACAGATCCGCGCGAGGATTGCTGCGACCAGAGCAAACCTGATGGGTGGAATTGAGGATCTTGCTTCTCAGGTAAATCCGAAGGCTGTCAAAGAAAACGTCAAAGAGTCGGTAAAGCAGTCCGCCGAAGATTCCAAGATTGCGGCTAAGAAAACCGTTAGTGATGCTGCGAGCGGAGTCAAGGATTTCTTTGTGGACGATCTGGGCGTTAAGTGGAACAACGTCGGTACTGTCCTGTTATCCGCCGGTGGTTTGGCTGCTGGTCTGGGCGCTTTGTCGGCAGTTTCACGCCTGTGGAAGTAGCTGAGCAACCGTTGCAAAACCCTCGATTTTGCATCTGAAAAAAGGCACGCTATAGTTACTTCCCGCGCGCACCGCTAGCTCAACTGGCAGAGCAATTGACTCTTAATCAATGGGTTCTGGGTTCGAGTCCCAGGCGGTGTACGATGTGAGACCCCGGTAGCAAAAACTGCCGGGGTCTTTTGATTTAATGACTTAAAAAAGGGGAAACCGGTGAGAGTAGGGATTTTCAAGACCGCAGATGAGGCTTCAAAAGAAGGCGCGAACATAATTGTCGATTTCTTTAGCCGCAAGCCCGCGTCAACTCTTGGCCTTGCGACGGGCTCGACTCCGTTGAAGCTCTACGCTCACTTGCGCGATGCGCACGCTAGGGGAGAGTTCTCGCTGCACAATTCCCTGGCCTTTGCTCTCGACGAATACGTCGGCATGGATATTGATCACCCGCAGCTGTATCGCAACGTTTTGAAGCAGGAACTTGTTGGCGATGACAAGACTGGCCTTACCAACGAAAACCTGCACACCCCTAACGTTTCTCACCCAGACCCCGACGTGGCGGCCATCAACTTCGAGGCTGCAATTAAGGCTTCGGGAGGAGTCGATCTACAGATTCTGGGCATCGGCGCCGACGGCCACATCGGTTTTAACGAACCTGGCGGTTCGTTAAACTCCCAGACGCACCACGAGGTTCTCGCGAGCCAGACCCTGGCCGATAATTCCCGGTTCTTCGAGGCCGATTCCGACCAGGTTCCGAAAACCTGCATCACGCAGGGCTTGAAAACGATCATGTCGGCCAAGAACCTGCTGCTGTTGGCTTTTGGCGAGTCCAAGCGCGAGGCCGTTTCGCAGCTCGTAGAGGGCCCCGTCAGCGCCAAATGGCCTTCGACCGTCCTCCAGCTCCACCCGAGCGCCATCGTGCTCGTAGATGAGGCTGCAGCGGCCGATCTGGAGCTTGCGGAGCTTTACACCACTCGCTGGCAGATGCTCAAGCACATCGACTAGTCGGTGCAACTTCCAGCTTCTAATTTTGTTCGTTCTCTTTCTAGAGCGACGATGAGATTGTCCAGTCGGTAACGTTCACTCGGAGATCAAATGGGTGTACTCGAAATCTATGGTTGGGCCGTCGCAATCATAGGTGCGGGGTTTAGTGCGCCTCAGCTGCTGAAGGTCGTGCGCGCTAAGAGCGTGGCTGGCCTCTCGCTGGTTGCCTGGCAGCTCGCTGTCGGTTGCTCTATAGCCTGGGTAACCCACGCAGTCCTTGCCGCATCGGCCAACATTGCGATCAATTCTTTGCTGATCGGTCTTTGCAATGCGGCAATCCTCTTCTTCATCAAGAGCAAGCGCAGCCTAGGCATTATGCGTGTGATGCTGGTTTCTCTAGCTTTGTCATCTATCCTCATCGCGGTAGACGTCTTGCTCGGGCCGCTTGCTTTCGGACTGGCGGTGATGATTCCGCAGTCGGTCAGTCTGTTGGCGATGATTTACTCGATCGTCGCCGAGCACAGCCTTCGCGGCGTTTCGCCTGGGTACTTAATATTCGGCAGCCTGATCCAGTCGGCATGGCTTGGCTGGGCTGTCATGGCTCGCGATTCCGCAGTTACTTTTAGTTCGGGCAGCCAACTCGTCCTCCTAGCCACGGCTTTGTCTTGCTATGTGGCGAGAATGTTCGGCTGGCAGCCTGAAAGGTTCAAGATCGTCGTGGTTAGCGTCGCCAACACAGCCAGGATGGTTGCGGTCAAGATCGACGAGGCAACCGAGGCCATTACGGCAATAAACCCAGGCGAACGCACAATGAGCATGTTGGCAGTTCATTCGCCAGAAGAGGGCGAAGAAGAGCCAGTCCCTAAGCCTGTGAAGCAGCGTCAACCGAAGTTCGTCGTCCACGCCCCAGAGGATTATTCCTCAGAGACGACGCAGATTCCCGCGATTCACTAGCGGGTCTGTTTGGCCCTGTCTTTAGTGGTCTTCACCACGTGAATTCTGCGCTCCCGAAGCATCTTGTGTTCCGCGGTTACAGGATGATCCAGAGCCGGGAGTTCGTGGCCTAGAGCTTTCTCTAGCAGGTAGTCCGCAAATCGCGGGTTGCGTGGAAGAATCGGCCCATGCGGGTAGACGCCGATTACTCGCCCTTGCTGTGCGCCATCGAATCCGTCGCCGTTACCAATGCCAATCTCGACTTTGGCGACGGGTTCGGCGTCTGAGCCGAGACTCGTGTAGCCAGCGTGGTTCTCGAAGCCAGTGATCAGGTGGGAAGCGCCATCGGGCGCCTGCCAGCTCGTCAGAATCTCTCCGACTGCCCGCTGCGGGCCCCTGCGGGTCTCCACGTCCAGCAAGCCCAGCCCTTTTTTGACTTCGTCGCGGCCTCCGACAGTATAAGTCTTTCCGCAAATCTGATAACCGGCGCAGACCGCAAAAAGGATGCCGCCAGCGTCTAGCGCGCGGAATATGCCACCATCTGCTTTAAGCTCTGCGACCGCAGCAGATTGTGCCCGGTCCTCGCCGCCGCCAAGCAGATAAATCAATCCGTCCGTGGGCACTTCCTGACCAGGTTCAACCACGACCAGCTCGGCGTCTATGCTTCTCCACTGCAGGCGCTTGGTCAGAACCTGCGCGTTGCCTTGGTCGCCGTAAATGCCCAGCAGGGATTGGTAAACAACTACGATTTTGTGGCTCATGAAACATCAACTCCGCCCAGGTGGCATAGCTGTAGGAAAGCAGAATAGGTGGCTAACACGTCTACCGTGGTCTCGAAAGGACCCTCTAGCGCATCTTTGGCTCCCGGAATTATTTCGTGGTCTATCTCGGCGTAGCTGAGACGCACAGCCAGGTCTGCGCAGCGTGGGCCGGAGACTATCACGCGCTTTCCGCGTAGCGGCTCGAAATCTACGTCCCATAGCCAGCTGACGTCAGCGCCGTCCGCGATCGCCGAATCGATGACCAAAATGACTGGATCGGATTTCATGATGAGCATGTTTTCCGCCCATGCCGCAGGGTTCTTCGCTAGGGCCAGCCTTGCCTTAGTGGTGTGGGTCTCGTAATCGAAGGCGCCGACTGAGAACCTACCGGCAGGAGAGACCACCTTGGTCATCTCGCGGCTGGCATCTGCTAAATCGACGCCGAATATGCTGCAGGATGCCAGCGCGCAGGCCGCGTTACCACGATTGAAACGGCCCGGAACCGAAAGATTTAGCTCAACGCTTCGACCATCTTTGAAAATCACGTTTTCGCCGTCGACAATAACGTCTGCCTCAGGCTGGCTGAGCCCGCATTCTGGGCAAGCCCAGCGGTTAGGTTTACCCTCGGCGACTTTCATGTACTCGAGAATCGAACCGCATTCGGGGCACAGCGTCGAGTCGGTCTCCCAGCTCAACCCCATGTCAACCCAAACTTGTTTTGGTGCCGCCTTGGCAGACCAAACGACTAGAGGGTCGTGGACGTTGGCGATAACTATGGGGGAGTCTTCTCCGAGTTCGATCAGCTTGTCGCGCCAGCGCTTACCGATCGAGTTGATCTCGTGGTGGCGGTCTAGCTGGTCGCGGCTGATGTTCAGCATCACGAGGGTTTCGACGTTCTTGGATTCCAGAACGTACGGCACCACCTGTTCGTCTACCTCCAAGACGGCGATCGGGGCTTTCGAGTTTTGCGAAAGCGCGGAGACGATTCCGTGTTTAAGGTTCGCGCCATCCGAGTTGGTCGCGACGTTTGGAAACTTCGCGCGCATTGCTGCAGCAAGAAGGTGCGTCGTTGTCGTTTTGCCGTTGGTGCCAGTGACGACGGCAATACGCTTGTCTTTGAGTAGGTCGTCGAAAAGGTTCGGGGCGATTTTGCTTAATACAGCGCCTCGGATACTCGCTCCTGTGCCTCTGCCGGTTGCCTTCGAAGCCCAGGCGGCCAGATCTCCGGCAGCGAAGGCAATTTTTCGACGTGCCTTGTTAAAGCAGTTTTGCAATGCACTCACCCGATAATTATCGCACGTCAAACCAGTAATTGATCAAACGTCAAGTGGGGGGGGAAGCAAGAGAGATATGCGTGGGGTGAGTGACGGGAATCGAACCCGCGACAACCTGGACCACAACCAGGTGCTCTACCAACTGAGCTACACCCACCATGTCCACACATCAGCGGCCATGGCGCCGATCGTTCAATACGTCTGGCGCATCAGGCAACTCGTATAGAGTAGCCCGGTTTTTCGTTTTTGAAAAATCGCCGCGAAGTATTTCTCAAAAACCGGTGATTTCGCCCTGGTGCTTAGCGGCGATTTCCCTAGCCGCCTCGGTGTTGGGGCCTTTGCCTTCGACGAAAACCGCGTCTCGGTAGTAGCGCAATTCTTCAATGGATTCCTGGATATCCGCTAGGGCGCGGTGGTTACCATTCTTGGCAGGTGAGGTGTAGTAGGCCTTCGGGAACCAGCGCTTAGCCAGCTCTTTGATCGTGCTTACGTCAATGTTGCGGTAGTGCAAGTAGCCCTCAAGTTCGGGCATGTCGCGGGCCAGGAAGTTCCTGTCGTTGCCCACGGAATTACCCCCGAGTTGAGCCTTGCCGGCAGCCGGCACGAATTTTTTGATGTACTCGAGCGCCTGCTGTTCCGCCTCCTGCATGGTTAGGGTGGCGGTTTTCAAGTCTTCAAGGAGCCCGGATTTTACGTGCATATCGTGAACAAAGTCGTTCATCGAGTCGAGCTTTTCCTGATCGGTCTTGATGACCAGATCGATGCCTTTGTCGTCTAGAACGTTAAGTTGGCCATCTGTAACCAAGATCGCCACCTCAATTAAGGCGTCGTCTTTCAGGCTGAGGCCGGTCATTTCGCAATCGATCCAAACAATATTTTCACTCACGATCCCTACACTACTCCCGAAAAAAGCGCACGCTGTGGTGGCCAGCGCTGGCAAAAAACTCTTCTGGCTATTACCATCGACTTGTTGCCTGGCCCGGTAGCTCAGAGGATAGAGCAGCAGCCTTCTAATCTGTCGCGCGTGGGTTCGACTCCCACCCGGGCCGCCATTAATCTTTCTTTTCTCTCGCCCGCTAGTGTTGGGATTGTGACTGACGCAGAGATTTGGCGCCCATCTAAGAAGCCAAAGAAGACGGTTAGAACCATTGGGGCTGGTGCAGCTGAATCCGTCATGTCCGCGTCGCGTGCAGGAGTGCTTGATCTGAGCCCCGCAGCGCAAGCTAGGCGAGTGCGAAACGGTTTGCCGCTTGCCGAAAAACCCGGTCTAAAACGTTGGCAGCGCATAGTCCGAAACCATTACTTGTGGTTTGTTATCGCGCTGAGCATTTTTTACTTCGTTTCGCTCTTCGTCACATACCGAAGCATGGGCTCGAACCTGATCTCTGAGATCTCTAGGGTGACGTCGGAGGCAGGCTCTCCCGTCGTGATCACCTGGTCGGGCATTAACGAGGCGCTGCTACTCGTTACCGGTAAAGCGGTGCCGACCGCAATTTGTTTCCTGGTTGCATTCATCCTGCTAGACCGAATCCGCCCGACCCCATGGGCAATGAAATGGGTGGCGTTCGGTTGGGGAGCCAGCGTCTCCGTATCCATCTCCTCGATAGTCAACACATGGGCCGGCGCGCTGATGAATGCCCAGGGTCCAGTGGACCCTTCTCAGGGCGCTCGTGCCGCCATCTATTCGGCGCCGTTTGTCGAAGAGGCCGCGAAGCTGACGATCGTTTTTTGGCTAGCCATATTTCTGCGCAGGAGGCTAGTCGCGGTTCACCAACTGGTGACGATGGCCGGGCTATCCGCGCTCGGTTTCGCCTTCGTGGAAAATATCGTTTACTACCTGCGCTCGTACATGTTCGCTGCCAACATCTCCGGCGAGGATCCGCTGAAAGAACTAAACACTCTTGTGTTGATGCGCGGCGTTGCGACTGCATTCGGCCACCCGCTTTTCACATCGATTGCCGCCTTGGGGTTTGTGGTTGGACTGGTTAACAGATCCAAACTCGTGCGCTTTTTGGCGCCTGTCGCGGGCTACCTTGTTGCGGTGCTTGGGCACATGATGTTCAACGGTCTGATGTCGGTCGGGTTTTCCGCCAAGGTCGCGTCGATTTGCGGTTGGGTGGGCGTGCTCGCGTTAGTCATCTATCTTTGCACAAGGTACGTTCACCAGACCCGAAACATCAGGAGCCGTCTCGAGGACTTCGTCAAGATGGGGTGGCTTAGCCAAAACGATCCTAGAGTCTACTCGAGCTTCTTTGGCAGAATGAAAATCTCCATCGTCGCCGTGCTGAGCGGGCCCAAAGTCTGCGCTGCGACTTGGCGGCTAATGCGCTCCATAACTGAACTTGCCTATTTGCGCGATGCGGAGACCAGGGGACTGGTTGATGCCTGGTCGTTGGAGAGGCAGCGCGACCTTATTCTCATCGTCGAAAAATACCGTCCGAAGGCGATCACCGATTACCGCGCTCTGCCTTGGATCCCCGAAAACATTCGGGGTTTTTTCCGTCGCCTGATTTCGCAAATCAAGGCTCGAATCGCCACGCTTTCGCCAAACAGGCAGGGCTCAAAAAAGATTCAGGAGTGGCGAACTCCCGATCCGAGTCAAAGAGTAGGTGTCTAACTTTTAGACACGTCGGTTTGCCCTGGCATAATTGAATACAAGACTTCTATTTACAGACAAAGGAATCGTTCGTAGTGGCTGAGTTCATTTACACCATGCACAACGTCCGAAAGACGGTCGGTGAAAAACTGATCCTCGATGACGTTACGCTGTCTTTCTTTCCCGACGCCAAGATCGGTGTCGTTGGCCCTAACGGAGCTGGCAAGTCGACTCTTCTGAAGGTCATGGCGGGCATCGAGCCGATTAACAACGGCGACGCGAACCTTGCAAAGGGCTCAACTGTCGGAATCCTGCTTCAGGAACCTCCGCTGACCCCTGGCAAGACTGTCCTTGAAAATGTTCAGGAGGGTGTCGCTGAGACCAAGGGCATGCTTGACCGATTCAATGAGGTCAGCGCCGAGATGGCCGATCCCGATGCCGATTTTGACGCTCTTATGGCCGAGATGGGCGAGTTACAGACACAGCTCGACGCTCGCAACGCTTGGGACCTCGATTCGCAGCTCGCGCAGGCCATGGATGCTCTCCGCTGTCCTCCCGCCGATACCATCGTCGACGTGCTTTCCGGTGGCGAACGCCGCCGTGTTGCGCTGTGCAAGCTGCTGCTGGAGCAGCCGGATCTGCTGCTGCTTGACGAGCCCACTAACCACCTCGACGCCGAGTCTGTGGCCTGGCTCGAGGGTCACCTGAAGACATATCCGGGCGCGGTCTTGTGCGTAACCCACGACCGATACTTCCTGGATAACGTGGTTAACTGGATCTGCGAGGTCGACCGTGGCCGCTTGTACCCGTACGAAGGTAACTACTCGACCTATCTGGATACTAAGAAGAAGCGCCTCAAGATTGAGGGCCAGAAGGACGCCAAGCGGGCAAAGATTTTGGAACGCGAGCTTGAGTGGGTGCGGTCTTCGCCGAAGGCTCGACAGGCGAAGAACCGTGCGCGTCTGGCTCGCTACGAAGAGCTGGCAGCGGAGGCCGAACGCTTCCGTAAGATCGACACCAGCGAGATCAACATACCCGCCGGTCCGAGGCTAGGAAACGTCGTTCTGGAGGCTAACGATCTGGTCAAGGGATTCGGCGATCGCTTGCTCTTCAATGGCCTTAGCTTCGACCTGCCCCGCGCGGGCATCGTTGGCGTCATCGGTCCCAATGGCGTCGGTAAGTCGACCTTATTTAAGATGATCGTCGGCGACGAGCAGCCCGATTCAGGCTCGCTGCGTGTCGGCGAAACCGTCGACATCAGTTACGTCGACCAGGGACGCGCAGGCATCGACCCGTCGAAGACGGTTTGGGAAGTCGTATCCGACGGTCTCGACTACCTGAAGGTCGGCAACTTCGAAATGGCTTCTCGCGCATATGTCGCCTCCTTCGGTTTCAAGGGCCCCGATCAGCAGAAGCCTGCCGGCGTGCTATCGGGCGGTGAGCGCAACAGGCTGAACCTGGCGCTTACGCTGAAGCAGGGCGGAAACCTGTTGCTGCTTGACGAGCCGACTAACGACCTAGACGTCGAGACGCTTTCTAGCCTCGAGGATGCTCTTCTGCAGTTCCCGGGCTGTGGCGTGGTCATCTCCCACGACCGCTGGTTCCTCGACCGCGTGGCCACCCACATTCTCGCCTGGGAAGGCGACGGTGAGGACGGCAACGATCCGAAGTGGTTCTGGTTCGAGGGCAACTTCGACGACTACGAGAAGAACAAGGTTGAGCGTCTGGGCGAGGAGGCCGCTCGTCCGCACGCCTCCCGTCACCGTAGGCTGACTCGCGACTAAATTTTTCGGGCGCACGAGTTTCTCGGCTTCGACCTGAATTGGTCGTAGAGCTAAGATTTTCGTGCGCCCGTTTGTTTGCTAGTTTTCGTTCTTTTTGCTTCTTTTATGTCTTGTATGCGAAGAACTCAAAAAGTGTGAGCCCGGTGGAAAATCTCTTTAGCTTTGCCTGCCCACAAGACATTTGGGCCTGATTTTTATTGTGTTAAAAATGATAGAAGCAGTTTATTGATTCGGGGTAAGGTTAAATTCGGATTTTTAAGTTAGGAATTAGATGACTGCAGTGGTCAACGCTCCGATGCGACTGGTCGATAGGTTTGGCCGTGTCGCTCGAGATCTGCGGGTCTCTGTGACCGATCGCTGCAATTTGCGCTGCGCCTACTGCATGCCCGCCGAGGGCGTTTCGTTTAGGCCCAAAAATGAAATTCTGACTTCTTCTGAATTAATTAGGTTAATTAAAATAGCCGTCGAAATTTTAGGTATAGAAAAGATTTGTTTTACCGGCGGCGAACCTTTATTGAGAAAAGATCTCGAAGAAATTATCGCAGAAGCGGCTAATCTGCGAAAAAAAGATGATGAAAAGCTAGAGATCTCGATGACCACTAACGGGTTAGGTTTGGCCCACCGAGCGAAGAAGCTCGCAGAGGCTGGTCTGCAACGGGTAAATATCTCGTTGGACGCCGCGAATTCTCACGATTACAAGATACTGACTAGGCGAGATCGTTTTGCCGACGCTATAGCGGGTGCGCAAGCTGCTCACGACGCTGGCCTTAGCCCAATCAAACTGAATGCAGTTTTGCTTCCTGGTTTCAATGATCATCAGGCGCCGGATCTAGTCAAGCTTGCGTTGAAGAACGGTTACACGCTTCGATTCATCGAATTCATGCCGCTAGGCACCGCGTGGGAACGTCAAAAGATGATCACGTGTGAGGATATATTGAGTAAACTTCGCGAAGAATTCACTTTGAAAATGCGTCCAGAATCAGAGCGTGGATCTTCGCCAGCGAAATATTGGGACGTTGCCGCAGGCGACGAGCATCCGGCGGGGAAGATCGGCATCATCGCTTCGGTCAGCAGGCCGTTCTGCGGAGACTGCGATCGCACGAGGCTCACCGCGGACGGCCAAATTCGATCTTGTCTTTTTGCGCGAAGCGAGACCGATCTGCGTGGATTGCTCCGTAGCGGTGCTAGCGACGCAGATATAGCCGGTGCTTGGGCAGAAAATATGTGGAGCAAACAGCCTGGGCACGGAATTGACGATCCATCATTCTTGAAGCCAAAGCGAAACATGAGCGCCATCGGGGGATAGGAGACAATCGAATGGAACTTAGCGTCAGCTATTTCGCCGCCGCGGCCGATTTCGCTGGGACGAGAAGCGAGGTTATCTCGATCCCCGATAGCTGCTCCGTGGCTACCCTCAGGAATTTATTGGAAGAAGGTAAGCCTGAGCAGTTCGGCAAGCTGATTCGAGTCTGCGCTCTGATGCTAAACGGCCAACAGCTGCACGATGGCGACGAGGTGTCAGGTGGATCGCTAGACGTCCTCCCACCCTTCGCCGGTGGCTAGGGCACGTCTTCGCCGGTACTACGCGCTGCCTTTCCACTCTGTCGAGCCGTCGCTGAAACTCTGCTTCTTCCAGACTGGTAGCTCCTGCTTCACACGCTCAACCAGCCTCTCCAGAAGAGAAAATGCCTCTTTGCGGTGCGCGGCAGAAACTGCGGCTGCGAAGGCCACGTCGCCGATTTCGAGTTTCCCTGTGCGATGAAAAACCGCGATTTTTATCGCTCCGCTTCCTGCTGCCAGCTCGTTGGCGATCTTGGAAACCACCTGAGTGGCGTTGGGGTGGGCTTCGTACTCGATACCATCGACGGATTTCCCATCGTCGTGGTTTCGGACCCTGCCATCAAAAATCGCCGTGGCGCCTGCACGCTCGTCTCGTACGCTTCGCGCCAGGGCCTCGACGTCGATCTTATTTTCGACCACTGCGGCGCTGACCACCTCGGCGTCTGCGTGCTCAAGGTTAGCGGTGTTCTGAATTAATCTGGTGGCTAGTGCATGCGGATTATGGTCGCCGTCTAATAATTGATCTCCGATGTGCGCCAGAATCGGGCTCACCGCTTTAATGGCGTCGCGAACCCCGCCTGGTGAACCGGGTGCGTTTACCACGAATGCTCTTTTGCCAGCGTGCTCAACCACCCCAGCCAAGCCCCTCGAAAGTGCAGCGGTAGCGACCTTTGGATTGTTGCGAATAGCCGCCTCGACACCCTCAGCGCGCTTAGAGATGAGCGAAGCTGTTGCTTCTGGGGTGACGTCTCGGCTGGTTAAGCCCGTTCCGCCGCTGGTGAATACAAACTCGGCTCCCTCATCGATTGCTCGCAGAAGCGCAGATTGAATCGCGTTTATGTCGTCCTCGACGATCGTCACGGGGGCTACTTCTCCTGCCTGCGCAAGCAGCTTTGCAGCAAGCGGGCCGGATGCGTCCTCGCTGAGCCCCCGAGCGCAGCGGTCTGAGATGGTGATCACAGCTATCGAAACCATGAACGCCATACTACGTTGCGGCTATCCTTAAACACGACCCAAAGGAGTGCTTATGAAGGATATAGAAAAACACTACGGCGACGTCCTCGCGTTGGGACAGGCGCTGCCTGCGGAGAAAGTGCCGGTTTTCGATGCGCTCGGTAGAGTCCTCGCCGAAGACGTGAGCACTCGGTTTGCTGTTCCGCCTTTCACAAACTCCGCGATGGACGGTTTCGCCGTTCGGGCTAGCGACGTGGCTAACAGCTTGAGTATGGAAGTGACGGGGGACATCCCCGCTGGGTCTACTAAAGTACCCGATCTGCCAGCGGGAACTGCCATGCGAATCATGACAGGTGCACCCATACCAAAGGGAGCCGACAGCGTCATACAAGTCGAGCACACCGAAAAATCAGACGAAAACATGCGTCACGAGGCGCCTTCTTTTGTGACCTTCACTCAGACGGTTCGGCCTGGATCTAACGTCAGAAAGCGTGGTGAAGACGTGCCGGCGGGGCAACCGCTGATTCCGGCTGGTACACGTCTTGGTCCAGGCCATCTTTCTGCGCTCGTCTCCGTCGGGTATGGAGAGGTTTCGGTCGTCAGGCGCCCGGTCATTGGCATCGTCACCACAGGAGAAGAACTTCGTGACGCAGGAGATGATCTGGCGCCTGGTCAGATACCCGATTCAAACATCGTTTCACTGAACGCGCTGGTCACCCAGGCAGGTGGTATCGCTAAGCCGCTTGCCTACCACGGCGACGACCCGGAAGGCTTCGAAAAGCAGCTGCGTGTACTAATCGATCACGTCGATATGATCGTGACGGCCGGCGGGGTCTCGATGGGCGCTTTCGACGTGGTTAAAGAAAGCCTCGGAGAAATCGAATTTTGCAAAGTAAAAATGCAGCCAGGCAAGCCTCAGGGATTTGGAAAGCTGAAAGGCAAGCCAGTCATTTGTCTGCCGGGCAACCCGGTTAGCGTGCTCGTCTCCTGGTATCTTTTTGGCAAGCCACTGGTGGACAAGATCGAAGGGGTGACGCCTCGCCCGTTCACTGAACTATTCGAACCCCGAACTGTTGGGGCAGGATGGGCGCGCAAGCCTGGCAGGGTGCAGCTGATGCCGATCATCGCTAAAGACGGTAAGGTGCTGCCCGCTAGCCACGGTGGGTCGAAGTCGCATTTCGTTGCGTCCACGTTCGGGGCAACCGGTATAGCGATGGTTCCAGCAGAAGTTGCTCAGATCAACGCAGGCGAAGAAATACCTGTTCTGTGGTTCGGAGGAAATTAATGAGATTTACCCATTTGAACGATGCCGGTGACGCCAGGATGGTCGATGTCACCGCAAAGCAACCCACCGTTAGGGAGGCCACGGCTGTCGCTTCTGTGACTTGTTCCCGGGAGGTCATGACTGCCTTGCGCGACGGCACCGTTCCCAAGGGTGACGTGCTTGCCGTAGCTCGCGTGGCAGGTATCGCCGCTACGAAAAAGGTTCCAGAGCTGCTGCCGCTAGCGCACGTCATAGGAATTCACGGTGCGCAGGTGGATCTAGAACTGCTCGACGATCGAGTTTGGATTTCCGCCACCGTCCGAACTGCCGATCGAACTGGTGTTGAGATGGAGGCACTAACCGCGGTCACGGTGGCGGCTCTAGCTGTGGTGGACATGGTTAAGGGCGTGGATCGCTCCGCAGCTATAACGGATTGCAAGATAACTCACAAATCCGGCGGCCGATCTGGCGATTGGAGCCGTCCGGAATAAAAAATCGAGGCTGGCAATTCCAGCCCCGATTTTTAGGAAAGTTCGCCACAGATTGGCTTTTCTAGCCACTGTCTAACCTGCTCGCTATTCATTCCTTGCGAGAGTAGGAAGATCAGCTTGGCGTAGGTCGCCTCGAGCGTCATATCGGCTGAACCAACACATCCCGCGCGGGCAAGCACTCGACCTGCCTCGTAGGTGCTCAAGGCCACGTCGGCCAGTTGGCACTGTGAAGAAATGACCACAGGCACACCTGAGGCAACCGTTTCGGCTAATACGTCGACGAAACCCGGCTCGACGGAGGGACAGTTGCCCATGCCGTACGCCCTAATGATGACCGCCTCCGGAGCGGGCGCCAACAGCGCGCGTAACCGCTGGGCGGTGATGCCAGGAACCAGGTCGATCATCGCGACGTCGTGCTGACGGTACGGAGCTGGTTTACCCCAAGGTAGCGGCTGCGTATCGCGGCTCTGTGAGTGTGCCGCCCAACGCCAGGGTACGCCGGCGATAGCCAACGGATGCGCAAGGGGAGTCTCGAACCCATTGAAACCCCACGAGGAGGTTTTACTGCTTCGGTTACCCGCCAGCAGGTAGTCGCCGAAGTAAAGACAGACGCCTTTGGTCTTAGGCGAGAACGCTGCGGTGATCGCGCCGATCACGTTCTTGCCCGCATCAGAGTCCGCGGCTATCAGCGGCAACTGGGATCCGGTGAGAACAACTGGGGTGTCGTCCCCGGCGCGTGCGAAAGAAAGCGCCGCAGCCGTGTAGCTCATGGTGTCCGTGCCATGCAGGATCACGTAACTATCAGCAGGATTTTCTTCGATCGTGTCGAGGATAGTTTGCCAGTCATGCGGAGTGGCACTCGAGGAGTCGATCAGGTGGTCCAGCGATTTAAGCCGGATTTTGGCCGTGATTTCTGAGCCTTCCATCAACCCGTTCAGCCATTTCGACATTTCCTCGTCGCTAATGCCTGGAACTAGGCCTTTATCAGACGGCACCATCCCGATGGTGCCGCCGGTGTAGATCACCTGAATATCCATTTTTTACTCCGCTTTCTCTTCTTCCCCGTCCTCTTCGAGGATGGAGTCCATCAGATCCAGGGTCGCGCGATGCCGATGGTTGCGAGGCTTATAACGATCTCGAATGCCTCGGTGGGGTAGATGTAGTTGATCAGAACGCCGATAAGACCGAGGACGGGCGGTGCACAGTCAGATCATCTAGAGCACGAGCCATGGTCAGCGCGAATAATCCGCAAAGCGCGTAGGAGACTGCTAGTGCCGGACCACCTTGAGCTAGTCGTCCGCCAGCACCAAGGAACAAGCCCGTAGCGATGGAGCCGGCGCTGGTGATCATCTGGATGTGTCGGTTCCTTAGAGCCTTGTTGTAGCCAACATCGGACTTATCCTGGTTAAGTACCTTCTATGAGCTAGCCATACCGAACCTGCCTGTAAATCCATGTGGACTAATGAAAACGTGTTCAATAGAAGACCACTGTTATCAATTTGCTAGCAAAACTATAATCTGTGAATTATCTGAGAGCGAGAAGAGGGGGATGAAATTTACCCTCTTGGAATCCTTTGAGAAAATTCGTTTTGGGTGAGTTATTCAGGTTCCTGACTTGGTCAAAGATTATCTGGCGCCAGAGATTAAAAATTCCCCTTTCAAACGATTCATCGCTCGAAAGGGGAATTGAAGGAGGGCTAGCGGCCTTCCATGATCACCTTGATTTCGTCGGGGTTGATGCCAACCATGGCCTCGCCCAGATCCTTTGAAACCTCGGCGATCAGTTCGGAGTTGGTTGGGTTTTCTGCCGCTTTGACGATCGCTTCGGCGCGTTTCTTCGGGTTGCCGGAAGCGAAGATGCCCGAACCAACGAAAACGCCCTCAGCTCCGAGCTGACGCATCAACGCAGCGTCTGCAGGAGTCGCTACACCGCCTGCGGAGAAGTTAGGCACCGGGAGCTTTCCGTTGTCTCTAACGTAGCGAAGCAGCTCCACGGGAACGGCCAACTCTTTGGCCTCGTTAAACAGAGCGTCTTCGCGTAGGGAGCCGATGCGGGCGATCTCCTCGTTTATCGTGCGCATGTGGCGAACGGCCTGAACCACGTCGCCAGTTCCTGCTTCGCCCTTAGTGCGAATCATCGCAGCACCTTCAGCGATTCGGCGCAGGGCCTCGCCAAGGTTGCGGGCTCCACACACGAATGGGGTGGAGAACTTGGTCTTGTCGATGTGGTAGACGTCATCAGCGGGGGAGAGCACCTCAGACTCGTCGATGAAATCGATGCCGATTGCCTCGAGGATTTGAGCTTCTACGAAGTGGCCTATGCGGGCTTTAGCCATAACCGGAATGTCGACTGCCTTCTGAATCGTGGAAATCATGCCGGGGTCAGACATCCTCGAAACGCCGCCGGCCGCGCGAATGTCTGCGGGGATCCGCTCCAATGCCATGACTGCTTTAGCGCCTGCTCCCTGAGCAATTTCCGCCTGCTCGGGGGTGGTGACGTCCATGATGACGCCTCCACGGAATTGATATGCGGGGTTATTGGAAGGATCGAACCAGCGTGTCACTTTTACTCCTTGAAAATTTGGGTTTGCACAAACCGTATCGCGAGTTAGCCTTATTGGTATGTCCAGATTCGGTAGTTCTTTTAAGGTCAGATTCTGATGTTGACCTATCAACTATCACCAGAATCGGGCGCTCCTCTTTATGAGCAGCTCTATAACGCGATTCGAAGCGACATAGAAGAGGGAGGGCTTATGCCTGGCCAGAAATTACCCTCGAAGCGGTCGTTTGCAAAGAACTTGGGAGTCAGTGTGATCACTGTTGAGGGCGCATTGGATCAGCTGATCGTTGAGGGCTATCTATTTTCGAAGCCTCGCTCCGGGTTTTTCGTTGCCAAAAACATGCGAGCGCCCAAGAAGAAGCTTCCGGTTACGAAGACCAAGGTGATGATGGAAAAGGAAAACTGGCGAATAGATCTGGCTAAGGGCGCTAACAGGCCAGATCTGTTCCCGTTTTCCCGCTGGGCGAAGACCGTTCGCGAGGTAGTCTCTCATGAACCTGAACGCATCTTGCTGGGCAAGCTCCCGCCACAGGGCCTGCCCAGGCTTAGGGAGGCAATAGCTGACTACCTTCGAGGGGGGCGGGGGATGAGCGTCTGCGGTGAGCAGATCATTATTGGTGCGGGCGCACAGTATCTTTATACAACTCTCGTGCAGCTGCTAGGTCGTGATCTTGTATACGCCATCGAGAACCCTGGATATCCGAGGCTTAACAAGATTTATCGCGCCGACGGGGTGATTCCGAAGTTTCTGGAGCTGGATGCAGCGGGCGCTGCAGTGCCCAGCGCTGACGTTGACGTGATTCATGTCAGCCCGTCCCACCAATTTCCGACCGGAGTCGTGATGCCGATTGGTCGTCGCCAGCAACTGCTGAATTGGGCAGGCACTGATAAATACATCATCGAGGATGACTACGACTGGGAATTCAGGTTCTCTGGTATGCCCATTCCGTCGCTGCAATCAATCGACGCGTTTGATCGCGTGATTTACCTGAATACGTTCACTCAATCGTTGGGTTCTGCAGTGCGAATCGCTTATGCCGTTCTTCCGGAAAGCCTAAGCATAAGATTTGCCGAAAAGCTCTCGTTCTTCTCCAATTCCGTTTCCGCACTAGACCAACTTGTTTTAGCCAAGTTCCTCGAGGACGGAAACTTCGAAAGGCACGTATCTCGGCTAAGGGTGGCGTATCGCTCGGTGCGAGACCTGCTGATAGATCAACTTGAGGAATTGGGGATTCCTGTGCTGAACACGAACTCCGGTCTGAGCTTCTTGGCCAAGTTTGAAAACCCCAAGATCGCCAAGATCCTGGCAAAGCAAGGGATCAGATTGCCCTCCTTAGCCTCGTATTCGCTGAGTGACGCATGGGGCCGAGGAAAGCACTGGTATTACCTGTCCTTCGCCTCGCTAACCAACCAATTGGCTCAGGAAGTGTTGGACGCGATTAAAGCCGCAATTAAGAGTTAGCCTCGACAATCTCGTCTATAGCCATGACCAGCGTGTTTGCGGCATGTCGAAATACTTTCGGCTCTAGCAGTAGAGAAAGAGAAACGAATCCGTCGATCAGCAGGTCGAAGAAGTAGCCGGGCTGGACTGTTATCTGATGCTTCTCGATCAACTCCAAGACTAAGTTCTCCTCATCTATGAACGAAGGGAAGCGTAAGAGGACGCTCCAGCCGCCCTCGGGAGACAATATGCTAATCGTACCCGTGCGGCTGAACTCGACTATTTCCTTTAAGGTCTGGAGGTTTCGCCGGGTGCGCTGACCTATCCTTTTCTGCTGTGAGGGGATTTCTGCAAGAAGATTTGGCAATTGCGCAGTAATCAATTGGCTCATCGGCAGGTAAGAATCGGCTATTACGTCCAAGCGTTCCAACGCCTCGTCGACTTGCTCTTTTGGCCCGCTGGTTTGCAGCCAGGCTAGCTTAGCGCCAGGCGCGCCCAAGTTTTTCGAGAGCCCATCTAGGGCGAAAGTAAGTACGGAATCCTCACCGGCAAGCCTTTGCCCGCAACCGTTCAGCTCGTATTCGAAGAACACTTCGTCGGCGATCAGCGCGAGGTGGTATTTCTGGCAAATGCTGATTATCTTGGTTCGTTCGTCTTTGGCCAGGTAAGAGCCCGTCGGGTTGTTTGGGTTAATGGCAATAAGGGCCTTGAGTCTTTCTTGGTTTTCTGCAGCGAGTGTTTCTAACTGGGCCGTGTCGATCCACCATGACCCGTCCCAATGCATCGTGTAGTCAAGCACTTCCGCGCACTCCAGAGCGGCCAGGTCGCTAATGAGTGGGTATCCGGGCCTTGGCGCGAGAACCGCGTCTCCCGGGTCGCAAAGAAGCTTAATCAGCCAGCTGTAACCCTGTGAAGTAGAGCTCAGTAGATGCAGATTATTGGTGTCGACGCTTCGGTTTTGATTGGCTGCAATAAATTCAGCCAATTGGGATCTTGCGGTTAGGCTGCCACGCGGATCGGCGTCGTAGCTTTCCTGTGCAGACTTTGGCTGCAGGCTGTTGTGGGTGGGGTTTGAGTCGCTGAGGTTAAGCAGAGCTACTGTGCGATTTTCACTTGCAATGCTGATCGAATTTGGCTGATTACGAAGAGTGCGGTTTGAAAATCTCACGAATCAAGGCTACCGGCATAGATGCTACTAATTCGTTCTAACAGGCTTGACTGCGCCCCAGCTCATTCTCGTAATGTATTTTTCCCGTTAAAACTTCATAGCTGGAATGTTGGTGTTGCCCGAATCGCAAAATTTTCGTAACCCATGAAATGGCTGTGTAAGATTAAGTTTCAACGACGAATGGGCAGCCAAAAATTATATTTTCCCCAAATAAATTACCCGTAAGGGCCAGAACTTTAAGGATCGCCAAATGTTGAAGGTGAAAAAATGAAATCTGGAAGATTTACGAAGCTGCTGGGGTTGCTGATAGCCCTAGCAGTTGTGCTGACTACTGGTCAGGCGCAGTTGGCCAACGCCTCCAAGGTGCCTGGCAATTTTGAGGTAGCCAAGGATAACAATTTCCAGTCCGCCAAATTCGAGGCCTACAACCCGGACAATCCTTCCGAGGTAAAAGAGATCGAAATTGGTAAGTCTTACTGGAAGAGCGTCCCTGCTAACTGGAAAGTTAGAGGGAAAATCGTGATGAAGCCCACGAATCTGGCTGTTAATAATGCCGGTAGTGGTATTGATCTGACTGATTTCAAGATGGAGGTAACGGGGCAAAATAAGGACGCCTACGTCACCTACACTCTTGAAGATTACGATCCTCCAACACCTGCAGATGCAAACATCGCTAATCCTCATGCAGGAGGCTATGACAACGCTAGTATCAGGTTCAACACTTCTGCCTTCAAAATAGCTCAGTTCTATTTGGAAGGCGGCACATGGACTGAAACAAGCGGTTGGTTTACTGCCCACGGAAACCGGTACGAGACCTTCATCGCACCTGGCGAGACTGTGGCTAAGCCTTCCGATCCAACTCGTGAGGGTTACACCTTCCTCGGTTGGTCTGGAACGAGCAATCTGGAATTAGGTAACCCTCAGAAATATACAAAAGATTCTCCCTACAAGTTTGATCAGAAAGAGCAGTCGATCGTCGATGGCCGCGCTAACCCCAAGACCGTAGCTTACAGCGGGCAGATTAAGGTTGAGCTGCGTGCAATGTGGGCCAAGAATCCGGTAGTTGAGGGCCAGGATAAGGTCATCACTGTTGGCGATAACTTCAAACCCAAAGACTTAGTCAAGTCTGCGGTGGACTTCGAAGGCACAGATCTCAAAGACAAAGTGACTTTCGAGGGCAAATACGATCCTGACAAGGTCGGCGTCTATCCTGTAACGCTCAAGGTAACCGATTCGTTGGGCGCGCAGAGCAAGCCCGTGACCGCAAACCTGGTTGTAAACCCCGTGTTGAAACTGACCGGTGAGGTTCCGAACATCCCCTTTGGTGATAAGAACTTCAATTTCAAGTCGCTGATCGATACCCCGGGATCCAAGCTTGGCGGCCAGACAGTCCAGATCGATTCCAGCAATGTTAACTTCAACGAGCCTGGAAACTACGAGGTCACCTACACCGTTAATGACGCATACGGCAAACCGATGACCCAGACGGCAACTGTCACTGTTGGTAAGCCGGTACCCGATCTCAAAGTTAATGAGAAGACGATCAACGAAGGCGATCCGTTCAAGCTGACCGATCTGTTCGAGAAGGCTGATCCAGCGGACAAGGTTTACGTAGACCCGACAAGCGAATATGATCCGCACGTCGCTGGCGAATACGACATTAAATACGTTGTCATCAACAAGTACGGTGTGTCCGAAGAAAAGACTGCCAAGTTGATTGTTAAGAAGCAGTGGACTCCGATTGAGGCGGCTCCGGCTCTTAAAGTCAAGGACATTGAGATCAATGAGGGTGGCGAGTTCAACGTTAAGGATTTCGTTGAGAGTCCGGAAGAGGGTGTTAACTACTACTTGGATCCGGATGCGAAGTTCAACACTGCTGTTGCTGGTGAGTACCCGGTTAGTGTGATCGCTGAGAAGGATGGTAAGAAGACCACCAAGACTGCCAAGTTGATCGTCAAGAAGGAGCTGACTCCTTTGACTCCGGCTCCGACGCTTGAGTTGAAGGATCTTGAGATTACAGCTGGTGAATCCTTTGACCTTAGCGACATGATCGGCGCCCACGATGGTGGCACGGTTACGGTCAATCCGGATTCGAAGTTTGATGCCAATAAGCCTGGCACTTACGAGATCAAGTTCACCGTTATTGGTGAGAATGGTGCTAAGACCACCAAGACCGCCAAGCTCGTCGTGAAGCCGGCTCCGGCAACTCCTGCACCGCAGTGTGAGGATCCTGCTAGCGCATCCGACCCGAAGGCTAAGAAGAAGGCTAAAAAGTCCTCTAAGCCTGGCCTGCCGACCACTGGCGCACAGGGTGCTGCCGCTGGAATCGCCGCAATTGCGGCAATTGCTGGTGGATTCGCGCTGCTGCGTCGCAAGAAAAACTAAATAACTAGCTAAAAGAGAGGGCTCGGTTTTCGGGCCCTCTTTTTGCTGCCTAAAAAATTTGTTTTGGCGTGCATTAGTTGTATGATCCTTTTCGTCAATAATGAGAATCATTATCAAATTAGGAGGGCTGCTAGTGCTTAGCTTCAAGAAACTGGCGGGTGCCGCGATAGCCGCATGCGTGGCGGTGGGGGTAGCTCCGCTGGCTCATGCCCATACGGACTTACTCGTGGCCACACAAGGCCACGTCGACGCTCCCAAGGTGTTTTGGGAGAAATCAGAAAACAACTTCAATCTGAAAACTAATTTCGGGCCAAACCCGCGTCCGATCGAGCAGACGATTCTGTGGGTTGGGAAGGGCTATTCCTCGAAGGCACAACAGCAATATTTTTACGAGATTACGAAGGGCGACGGTAGCAAGCTGGATTTCGCTGGTAACAAAGGAGATCTGCTTTATCTAGCTCCCCAAAACCCAAGCGCAAACGCGCAAGACCCGATCTGGGCAGGTTTCGGGGCAGACACGGCAGTTCCGATTGAGAACTTCCGCGATCAAGCGTTTACCCTCGACATGGTTGGATTCGACGGTCCTGGACGAATGGAAATGTTCCGCTATGGTCCAGGCTGGGATAAAGCAGAACGGATGCTTTCCAGTCACGATGTGGGGATGCGCTCTGCGTTCATGAATGCTGGTTCGCACACTCACAACAACACGACATTCACCCGTCCTGGACGATACGAAATAATGTACAAAGCTACCGCCCGCGGCAATCACGGGGTGATCTCTTCGACACCGCAAAAACTAGTTTGGCAGGTTGGTGGGACGAAGCCGTCTCCAGAAGACATAAGCGATGTAGCTGCCGCTTACAACGCTTCATCGGCCGACGAGTCGAGCGATTTCTTCCCGAAGTTCACGCTTTCCAAGAACGACAAATTGGAAAAAGATGGCGATGACAAGCTGACCAAGATGACTTTCACTACCTCTGATGCTTCCGATCAGGGTACGGCTGTCTTCTACATTGATGGCTACTACCTAGCTGAGGTGCCCGTAGTGGACGGGTCAGCGGAGTGGACCGAGATGATCGGTTCTCAGACCTCCAACTTCCAGGTCGTCTACGTTCCGAAGTCGGGCGACAGCCCGCGCTGGGTTTCTGCGCCGGTCAGCTACACAACCGGGCAGGCAACTACGTCCACTAATCAGCTAGGTGAATTTCCGCAGAAGAACAGCCAGGATCCTGCACCCGAATTTAACAATCCCGGCTTCTTAGACGGTTCTAAGGAAGTCAGCGTAAGCGCAAAGACTGAGAGCAACAAGTTTTCTAACATCACCGTGCAGCCGGCGGACGATCGCATGACGGTAAACGTCAAAGGTGGATATTTCAACAAGGCTGAGGACAAATACGCGGACTGCGATGTTGAATTTGTCTCCTCTCCAGGTCATAGAACCTATTTGGCGCCGTCTGATGGTTGCCAAAAATCGGAAACGACGCTTCGGCTTAAGCTGATTCCACACCCCAGTGATTACCGATCCGGCGTAGATTTTGAGCAAGGGCAAGGCGGACAGGGCAGCCAGACTCTTAGCTTTGGCCCAAAAGATCAGTCCCAATTTGGTTCAAGCTCGAAGCCATCTGAGAACAATCCCGAAAGTAACGGCAATGGCGCTTCTGCTGAAACGAATCACCAATCTAATGGTTTAGATGCCAAGCAGGTCACGATTAATAACGGTCACTTAGATATTGGGCCGGTTCCTGGTGAATCTGGCTTGCAGATTGCTATCGGTGACGACTCTCGTCAATACGCGAATAAGACCGTGCTTCGCGCACCTGAGAGCGTCAACATCGAGCTCAACAGGCACGCAGTTCAGATTAAGGGGCCTGGCCAGAAGGGCGTATTTGCTTCTAAGTCTTACAACTTCTTAGGCGATAACGGCACAAGCTTGTGGGTTATTTCCGGGCAGCAGATAAACGGAGTTCCGTGGGTCGGTTTCTCGACCGAGCGTGTTGATTACTCCGAATACCCCAATGGTGTGAACCTTCGCATCTCCTCAATTTCTGCTCCTGAAGGCGGCAAATGGTGGGCCTTCACTAGTGACGTCTCTGACGATGTCCAGATGATTGCCTCGTCGGATAAGGCGGGCGAAATAATTGCCAAGAGCCCGACACATATGCACAACAACTGGGTATTCTCCAAGCCAGGCGAATACCTGATCGGTGTCGAGGCATTTGGCACGAACGCTTCCGGAGAGTTCAAAACCAAGCAGGCGAAAATAAAATTCACTGTTAATGGAAAGGACGATCAGCAGAGCGGCGACACTAACAGGGTAGTGGTTGGCGGAAGTAGCGATCGGTCAGCTTCTGGCTCGACTGACGGGTCGAACAAAGTCGGACAGGCCGGTACCGCTGCGCGCACAGGTGGCGGTAGTGCAGGCGGTTCGGCTGCGGGAGCGGCTAAAGAGGTATGTCTGCCGGTCGAGGGTGCAAGCAGCGCAGGTTCCGTCGCCACCGAGGGTCACTTCGACCTCGGCGCGCGAATCGAAGACGGAAAGCTAGTCGCTTCGCTAAAGGATGATCGCAATCAGCCTGCGTCCTGGGTGGATCCTGCCTCCGTGGCATTCCAGCTCGGCGACCAGGCCAAGCTGAAGGCGCCAGATGCTTTGAGTTTCGTCTCCAAAGCCGGTCAGGATGTCTGGATGATCCAGTCCAGTCAACAGGAAGGCGTGCCGTGGCTTGGTTTCAACACCATGCACGAGTCCATCGTCGAGCAGACAGAAGGCACGATCACCTGGAAGCTCGACTCCGTGGAGGGCCCGGGCAAGATGGCTGCGTTCACATCGGGCACTTTCGGTGGCGGTATCGGAGACAGGATTTTCGACAATGTAGGCGGGCCAACTAGCTACACGGTGGCTAAGAACACCCACATGCACCCGAACTTCGTCTTTACCGAAGCCGGCGACTACAAGGTTTCGCTTACCGCAACTGCAAAGGGCAAGAATGGCGAGGAACTCAGCGCCAAGACCGTTCTGAACTTCAGCGCAGGTTCAGAAGCAAAAGTTCCCACAGTCCAGGGCTCAACAGCCAAAGACGGTAAACCGCTAGTCTCCGAGGACGGCAAAAAACTGGGACGCACGCCCTCGGGCGAGGTCTGCGAGCTCGGAGCCGGAAACTTACCTTCGACGGGAGCGGCCGTCGGACAGGGTGCGGCTCTACTCGCAGCCCTCGTAATTGGTGTTTCGATTCTTGGCCGCCGCTACGTGAAGCCATGACATTGAAGAAACTGCTGGTGGCGGTTCTCGCAATCCTCTTAACCGGTTGCGGGGCAGCCACCCCAACCAAGTCTCAGACGCCGTCAGTGGTTACAACCACTCCAATCCTCGCCGAT
Source organism: Propionimicrobium sp. BV2F7 (assembly GCF_000510445.1). Classification (NCBI taxonomy): domain Bacteria; kingdom Bacillati; phylum Actinomycetota; class Actinomycetes; order Propionibacteriales; family Propionibacteriaceae; genus Propionimicrobium; species Propionimicrobium sp. BV2F7. The sequence continues at coordinate 35,418 of NZ_AZIS01000003.1, forward strand.
CTGGTCAGACAGGTGGGTGGCGACCGAGTTAGCGTGAAATCGATCGTGCCAGCCGGCGCTGATCCGCACACCTTTGAGCCGTCTCTGCGTACAAACAGAGATATCGCATATGCCGATGCGGCATTCTCAAACTACCTGATGCTGGAGCCACACTCCGTGATTAAGACGCTTGACTCGACACTGCCAGACGTGCCGAACATCTCCATCGCCGAGGAGTCCACGAAGTACGGGGCAGAGGTCATCCCTTTGGTCGAATCCAGCCACCTGGACGCTTTGTGGCTCGGTCTGCGGTTGCGGGGCGATTCCAGCGATCGCTCTAGCGAGGCCCAGCTTCAGCTGGCTGGAGTCGAAGGTCCCGGGCAAATGTTTGGATACGTTACCGGCACTTTTGGAAAACCGGAAAGGTTCTTCGAATCTGGCGATGCTAACGGTGGACGTCCAGTTTTATTACCCGTTGGTGCGCACACCCACATGTCTTGGGCATTCACCAAGCCTGGAAAATATGTCGCAACGTTCGCTGTAAAAAAGGATGGCTCTGAAGTCGTTCGGCAGAACGTCACATTTGCAGTAGGCGTCCAGCCCGAAGCCGGACAAGTTATCGACATCGGTCACGTCGACGTCACTGCAGATCTGGAAAAATCTAGCATCTACCTGCTGGTCGACGAAGAGGGCGGCGGCGAAACCACTCAGCGCGAAATTGCCGCTGACGAGGCTGTGCTATCCGTGCCCTCCAAGACTCTCCAGGAAATTCCCGCAGGGGCAAGCTATAGGTTTTTGGGCTCACCCGGTGACCTCGTCTATCAGCTACCGCAAGCGGTGCTCGGCGCCCACGTCCACGGCGAGATCGATCCGCACATGTGGCTGAGCGTGCCCAACGTAAAGGCGTACATTCGCACGATCGCTGACACGCTTTGCCGGATCTCACCCAGCGATCAGGAATACTTCCGGGCCAACGAGCGCGAATATTTGGCAAGGCTCGATCGGTTAGACGAGTACGTGACAGAAAAAGTATCCGAGGTGCCCAAGGAAAACAGAAACCTGGTTACTACGCACGACGGCTACGCGTACCTAGCCAAGAGGTATGGGTTGAAGATCGCCGGATACGTGTCAGCAAACTCGTCGATCGAACCTAGCATGGCTGAGCGTCAACGCCTCACCCAGACTCTTTTCGACCTCAAAACCCCAGCGGTGTTTGTTGAGCCGTATGTCATGAAATCCACCTCGGTGTTGCATCAAGTCGCTGAAGAGCAGGACATCAAAGTTTGCACCATTTATTCCGACACCCTCGATGATCGGGTGTCCACTTACGAAGATCTGATGCGTTTCAACGCAGACCAGATAAGCAGCTGTCTTTCCAAGGAAAAGTGATGAAGAAAATATTTTTTGCAGCGTTATTAGCAATCTCTATGTCCATCGTGCCAGCTGCGGCCGATGAGGCAGATCCGCTTGATCAAACAGTTGTGAGCTCGGAGCAGGTGAGTGCTGAACATGCTGAGGTGAACGTAGGACATATTGATCTCGGCCCGAAGGTGGTAGACGGCGAGTGGAAGCTACTTGCCCGCGACGATAACTCAACCCCAGCCGTTTGGAGGGACCCGAATAATCTGGTCATGCGGGTCTCCAACGCGGCAAAGATGGAAGTTCCCGAAGGTCAAGAGTACGAATTCCTGCAGTTAGATAAGAATCGCGAGGCCTATGTGGTTCCACAGACCCAAATCGCGTCTGTCATTTGGCTCGGTTGGAACACCCAAGATCCCGCTGTCGTCGAGCAGCTCGATCGTGGCGGCAAACTTCAGCTGCGTTCGGTGAGTGGCCCCGGCAACGTTTCGGTATTCCTGCAAAACGGTTTCGACGGCATCACCCAGCTATGGAATTCCAGCGAACTGCCGCAAGAGTTTTGGGTAGACGCAAACACTCACACGCACGCAAACTGGGTGTTCACAAAGCCGGGAAACTACAGACTCGACGTGGCATTTAACGCGAAACTTAAAGACGGCTCCGAAATCGAGGTTCCGGCATCGCTTACCTTCGCAGTTGGTGACGAAGCTAGCGGAGAGGTCGATTCCTCCCAGACCGTGGCTCCCAAAAACCAAGAATCACTCACGCAAGAGCAGTCTGAGGGTAATCCCGTAACTTTGTGGCTGATCATCTCGGCGTGCGCGGTAGTAGTCGTGGCGGCAACTGCATTCGTGGCAGCTAAGGCACGGAGGGCAAAGAATGCAGCCTGAGATCTTAAGAGTCAAGAACGTTGATGTAGACCTGGCCAAGCGCAGGGTGCTCACCGATGCAAACTTGGTAGCTAACCAAGGGGAGATGGTCAGCGTGATCGGGGCGAACGGCGCGGGGAAAACAACCCTGATCAGAGCGATACTTGGGTTGGTTCCGCACAGCGGGGAGATACTAATATCCGGCCAATTGCCTGCGAAAGCGTACAAAATGGTCGGTTACGTTCCGCAACGCCACGAATTTGCATGGGACTTTCCTATCTCTGTTTCCAATGCCGTGCTGAGCGCCAGATCTCGCCAGATCGGGTGGTTCCGGATGGCCAAAAAACACGACTATCGGGCAGTAAAGATTGCTTTAGAGAAGGTGAAGATGAGCGATCTTGCTGACAGGCCGGTCGGAGAACTTTCCGGTGGGCAGCGCCAACGAGTTTTGCTGGCCAGAGCTTTGGCGACCTATCCCAAGCTCCTCATCCTTGACGAGCCTTTCACCGGCATTGACATGCCGACCCAAGAGATGCTCACCGAAATGTTTGAAGAACTGCGAGCCGAGGGAATGACCATACTCATGGCAACGCACGATTTGGCTCAGGCCATGGAAACCTCCGACAAGGTCGCTTTGGTCAATAAAACGGTTGTCGCATACGGAACCCCGGACGAAGTTCGAAACGCAACGGTCTGGTCTAGAACATTCGGCGTCAGCCCAACCTCGACGATTCTTCGCAACGCGGGCGTGCTCGTAAGCGAGGCGATCGCATGCTGAGCCTTAAGGTATTGACCCCGATCGAGTTTGTCCAGGATCTGACAAACCCGCTTCTTTCTTTCCTGCCGAAGGCGCTGATCGTTACGGTCGCTTGCTCGCTGATCGCCGGTTTCATCGGCACGTACGTCGTGCTTCGCGGCATGGCGTTCATCGGTGACGCCGTCGCTCACTCGGTTTTTCCCGGCCTTGCGATCGCCTTCGTCCTGCAGGGTTCGCTGATTCTCGGCGGGGTAGCGGCGGGCCTCGCGACTGCCGTGCTCGTCACGATTTTCAGCCAAAACAGACGCTTGAAAGAAGACTCGGTAATCGGCATCCTATTCGTCAGCGCTTTTGCGCTCGGCATCGTCATATTGTCCCGCGCGCCCGGATATTCCGGCTCGCTGCAATCGTTCTTGTTCGGCTCGATAACGGGAATATCTGATTCTGACGTGACGGGCGTTCTTGTCGCAGCGCTGGTGATTTTCGTGGTTGCGCTGGCCTTCAACAAGGAACTCATCGCTGTAAGCCTTGATCGCGAATCGGCAAAAGCCTCGCGGTTGCCGGTCTTTTGGCTGGATTTGCTGCTCTATTCGCTGGTCACGATGGTAGTGGTCATCGCGGTTCAGAGCGTGGGCAATATTTTGGTGCTTGCATTGCTCGTGACGCCAGCATCTACTGCCCGGCTTTTGACTGATCGCATCGGCGTTATGATGTCACTCGCTCCGCTCATCGGAGCCCTTAGCGCAGTAGTAGGCAGCTACCTCTCATGGGCGGTAGACCTGCCTGCGGGCGGCTCGATAGTTCTGACCTCGACTGCGATATTTCTGATCACTTGGGTGCTTGCACCGAAGCATGGGTTACTAGCCAAAACTGCGTAAAACTAACCGTTGTGAGCTCGCCTGTTCCCAAAGCGCAGGCGAGCCCCTTTTAACGCGGTAGCTGAACGTAGTACAGCAGCGCGTCCTTCTTCTGTGCGGCATCAAAGAGCGATTCAGCACCGTCTTGGATGCTATCGGCGACGTCCTCTCCGGCCGAGATAATCTCGATCGCGGACTCTGTTTCGATGGGCGTTTTGGCTTCGGCAACACACCAACCGCCCCAGCCACGAACACCGTTCTCGTCAGCAGGCAGTGACTTCGCGAAAGCGTCAACCAGTTTCGCAGCCTCTCCCGGGACGGGAAGGTGCACGTAGACGCGCAGCTTCGCGATCTCAGTGGCCCTCTTGTGCGGCCAGAGCCAGTCGTAGTCGAGTGTGTATTCGCAAGGCTGGGTAAGGGATTCGATGCTAACAGTTTTGGTTAGGTGGCGATGGTCTATCCCTCCGTCGACGTACGGTTCGCCGTAAACCTCGTAACCGTAGAGCCCGTAAAAGCCGACCTTGTCGACCTGTCCGCCGATCTCGAACCGAATTTGGTCTGTGCCCTCCTCAACCACGTTATTCGCTGCGTGGCGTTCAGCGAACCTGATCATCGCCGCGCCTACGCCAAGACCGCGATGATCTTTTCTGACCGTGATTCTTTGCAGATAAATGGTCGGGGTTTTTGCGCCATCCTCGGGGAAATGAATCCGGATAGTGCCAACAACCTCGTCACCGTCGATGCAGACGAAATGCGTGACGAGTTTTGCCTCAAGCGTGTCGAACTCGTCGATTTCTCGCATTGCAGGCACACCCTGCTCCCCGACGAAAACTTCAGTGCGCAGCCTCAAATATTGGTCAAAGTTATCGGTTGCCTGTTCAATCCGCATTGGTTCTCCTATACAAGTAGAGAAATAATTCTAGTTGCTGTCAGAGACAGAACGGTTCTGCTAGAAAGTCGATTATTTTCTGGCTAGGCGGCTAAATTTTTCGACTCGTTTCGAGTCACCATAAATCTGTACCTGGTCTCCGGTAACCAATTCCACCTCTCCTAGCACGGGGTTCCATTTGTCGTCGTGCTTGATCGCAATGACCTTGACCCCGTAGCGATCCCATAACTCAACCTCGTTGAGCTTTCCTGCCACACGTTCAGGAACCATCGTGTGCACAATCGCCGTGTCAGACGACAGTTCGACGTAATCGAGATTAGAACCACGTACCATGTGTGCGACTCTTCTGCCCATCGCTACCTCAGGGTAGACGATGTGTGGCACGCCAATTTGGTCGAGGATCCTGCCATGGGCTGTCCCAGAAGACTTGGCCCACAAGTTTTCCATTTCCATGTCGATCAGCAGCGAACAGGTGAGGATGGATGCTTCGACGTGCGCACCGCCAATTGCAACGATCACCGCGTCGAATTCGGCGATGCCGAGTTCTTCCATGGAAGCTATGTCGGTCGAATCTGCCTGAATAACCCGGCTGAGCTGACTGTTGTTTCTATTAACGACTGTCTCGTTGATATCTATTCCGACAACCACCGAGTCGTCCGACATGAGTTCTCTGGCGACAGCGCTACCGAATCTGCCCAGACCTAGTACGGCGTAGGTGGGCTTAGAGAATCTAACCAATGATCGGCCTTTCTATAGGAAGCGAGATCGCCGAAGATGCTGGTGCGAAGGCCAGCGCAGTGGCGACCGTGATCGGGCCCAATCTGCCAACGATCATGAGGGAAATAAGAATTATTTGCGAAGGGGAATTCAGCAGCGGCGTTATTCCGGTGGATAGCCCCACCGTTCCGAAAGCTGAAAGCACCTCGAATAGTGTTTCTGAAAGGTTGAAATCTGTTAACAGAAGAATGGCCAGTGTGGCTGTCGCAACTAATCCGAAGCTTAGCATGACCACGGTGATTGCCTGGCGAATCACGTTTGGGGATATTGCTTTGCCGAACACACTTGCATCGTTTCGCCCACGAATTACAGAAAAAACTGTTGCTAACAGCACAAAAAGCGTGGTTATTTTGATTCCTCCCGCAGTGCCTGCCGGACCGCCGCCGATGAACATAAACATGTCCATCGCAAATAGGGTCGAATCCGACATTGCTGATATATCTATCGAGTTGAATCCTGTGGTTCTGGTCTGAACAGCCTGGAAAATGCCAGCTAGGATTGCGCTCGAGTTATCGAGGCTGCCCAAAGTTCTAGGGTTTGACCATTCGAAGGCCGTCACAAGCAGTGAAGAACCAAGTAAAAGAGCCGTCGTTCCTGCGAGAACCATGCGCGTATTCAGGTTCCAGCGGTGGGGCTTAAACAGGTTGTGTCTGAGCTGAAAGATCACCGGGAAACCAAGGCCTCCGATAATTATGGCGCACATTAAGGGAACGCAGATCCACCAATCACCCGCGAAACGGGTCAGATTATCTGGATACAGCGCGAATCCCGCATTATTGAAGGCAGAAATCGCGTGAAAAACTCCGTGGCAGATGGCTCTAGAAAAGCTGTACCCAAGAGTCAGAAACCTTCCTGTTAGTACGGCTGCTACAACACCTTCGACGGCGAAGCTGACCAGGACCACGCGACGCAAGAGGACGCCCATCCCGCCCATCGAAGATCGTCGTTCTGCGGCGGTTACGAGGTTTGCGTTCAGGTTTGCCCTCCTGACGACAGCCTGTCCCAAAATGGTGGCGAAGCTCATCACGCCGAACCCGCCGACCTGGATCAGCGAGGCTATGACTACCTTGCCGAAAACGGTCCAGTAACTTGAGGTATCAACGATCGTTAATCCTGTGACGCATAGTGCCGAGGTGGCAGTGAACAGTGCCGGCAAAAGTGGCAGCCCACCGGGGTGGACGGTGGACATCGGCATCATTAATAACGCCGTCCCCAAAACGAGTGCGGTGATAAACCCGTAAAGAATCACAGATGCATGATTACGCGGGTGTCGTCTCAACTCTGACACGCAGGAGACATTACGCCAGGATTTTTTGAAGGTGCAATAGCTGGCACCTAACAATTAACTGGTTGCTATCGCTATTAGGCTCAGCTGCGGTGATGAATGATCGCAAAGTTCCTAGTCGAAGAGGTGTTGATGGTTTCGGGTGAAAATATTTTTGTTGCCAAAAAGGTCGGGTTGTGGAGAAAGCACAACCCGACCTCTTGTTTTATTTAGCGTTTTTACTTGCCCAGCTGGACGGTCCACTCGGGCGGAACATCCTTGCCCGACTCTTCGTCGGCCTCGGACTCTTCCGCAGTCTTGTGGATGATTCCCTGCGCGTGATGCGAGGGGGAGTAGATTGCGTAGAGCTTCATCGGCTCATCGCCGGTGTTAATAATGTCGTGCCATTTGCCGGCGGGAACCATGATGGCCCAGCCGTCCGAGACTTCCTGCTCGAAGGTGAGGTTATCTTCGGCATCGCCCATGACCGCTTTACCCTTACCTGCATCGAGACGCAGGAACTGGTCGTTGTCAGGGTGCACCTCAAGACCGATTGATTCGCCGACCGGAATCGACATGAGCGTAACCTGCAGGAACTTTCCAGTCCAAGCGGTGGTGCGGTAGTTATCGTTCTTTTTTGTCTCGGTTTCAAGATCGAAGCTGTAGGGTTCTGGTCCGTTGTCTTTTACCGCCATGCGAGACTTCCTTTCCTTGGTAGCTGGATGACACTGTTTAGCTTATTCAGGCCAGAATTTTTCCAAAGAACAATGATCTACTTCAAGGCACAGGATCGCCTTACCAATTAAGGCCATTTCGTAATTCGTGAATTTGGCTCAACTACGGGTGCGCGAGAGATCTGGGCATCGGTAATCCTGGGAAATTAGTCGAAAATATCGGCCACCACCGTGCTCGGCGTTTGCATTTTTCTGTTCTGCCGCGGCTTCAGTAAATACAGTTTGGGTAATTGCGGAAGACTAGGGGGTATGGAAACGAAACAAACGAACGTTGAATCATTCCAGCTAGACCACACCAAAGTTAAGGCGCCGTTCGTTAGGGTCGCACACCAGGAGACGCTGCCTGGCGGTGACCAGCTAATCAAGTACGATGTGCGCTTCACTCAGCCAAACGCGGATCACTTGGAGATGCCGACTGTGCACTCTTTGGAGCACTCCGTGGCCGAGCACATGCGCAACCACACCGACAAGCTGATCGACTTCTCACCGATGGGCTGCCAGACCGGTTTCTACGCCATGACCTTGGGTATCGAGTATGACGATTTCCTCAAGATTCTTGAGGAGACCCTCAAGGACATCACAAAGATGACCGAGGTGCCGGCTGCTAACGAGGTGCAATGCGGTTGGGGCGCTAGCCACTCGCTAGAGGGCGCGCAGCAGGCCGCTCAGCGGATGCTGGACCACCGCGACGAGTGGTCTGAAATCTACTCTCACTAAGCGGCCGTCAGCACGCCGAGGCGTTAGACGTCGAACTCTTCAGGATCGCGCAGACCGATAAGGGTCATGGCTGTCAGGAAGGAGAGCCGCGATACATCACCGGCGTGCTCCTCATTATCTTTGTGGCCGGTCGGTCCGCAAAGATCACTAATTCCCCTGAGCGCCAGGAATGGAATATTGGCGCCGTAAGCCACTTGGGCCAGGGCGGTTGATTCCATATCAACGGTTATGGCTTCAGGGAAGTTCTTGCGCAGTTCGAGAGCGTTTTCCACACTGGCGAACTTGTCAGCTGATAGGAATAGGCCGCTTCGAAGATTAGTCTTTTTTAGCTTCTTGGATAGCTGCTCGAAGCGAGTCAGCAGGTCGGGGTCGGCCAAATAGCTCTCGGGCATTCCTGGTACCTGGCCGAGCTTGTAGCCGAATACCCTGGCATCTGCGCTGGAGAAGACGCAGGAAGCGCCAGCGCTTACATCGCCGATATGGGAATTGGCGTCCAGACCGCCAGCAGAGCCGCAGGAGAAGATGTAGCTCGGTGTCACGTAAAGCAGGGCAGCGCTTAGGGCGCTTGCGGCGTTAACCAACCCGATGCCGGTGCGCAGCAGACCGATGACTTCGTTGCCGATCTGGTAAAGGTGCAGATACCCGCTGGCGCCGGTGTTCACGGGCTGGCCGGTTTCGCCAGCTAAGTCGGCCAGGGGAGCGGCTTCGTCGGCCATGGCCGCGGTAAACAGTGCGAGGATCCTCTTAGGCAGAGGTAGAGGAGAAATGGTCAGGTCAATATCTTTTGGCACGGCAGACACCTTTCCGTTGGAAAAAATCTCTCTTCAATCCTAGCCGGCAAGGATCCCTTAAAGATTTTGGCGGTGGTTTTAGCCATTTAGAATTTGGAAATGAATAGTAAGCGAAGTGAAAAATCCAGAGCCCTTGGGCTCTGGAAAAGTGGAGCGGATGACGGGAATCGAACCCGCGTAATCTGCTTGGAAGGCAGAGGCTCTACCATTGAGCTACATCCGCGATGCGTTACAACATTACACAGGTCGGCCAGTTTTTGCTAACTGACAACACGCGACACGCGCGAACTTTGCAGATTTAATTTTTACAGTAAACTATTGCGGTGCGGCCAAGTAATTGGTTGTCCGGGGCGTAGCGTAGTGGCTAGCGCGCCTGCTTTGGGAGCAGGAGATCGCGGGTTCGAGTCCCGCCGCCCCGACTAGCGGTTTTAGGTTTTACGTGGTTGGACTAGGCATTTTAATCTAGCGTTTCGTGTGTCTGCGTGAGGTTTGGCGTTTTTAGCGGGTAAAAGAATTCCCCGCGTAAAACGAGGGTGCGTGGCAAAATTTCTTTACCCGTTTTTTACCGCAAAAAAGTTTTTTTGGAGACGTCTAGTGGGGTCGTGGTTTGCTCATCTAGTAATAGATTCCACGTCTATGATCAGGTGCTACTTGATGGAATCTATCTTGCCTACAGATGGTGCTTAATCACCGCTATCAATTGGGAAAAGATTATCGCTTGGCAATGGTGCCAGCGGGAAAACTCTGCCGCCTACCAAGCATTAATGAATCGGCTACTGGCCCCAGGGGGGGGCAGATTGAGCATCGCAAAAGCGTTGGAAATCTGCTGGTCAAAAAAGCCGCTTCCAGCCGCCAACGCCCCGATCGGCCCGACCGGCTACGATACAGCCATCGACCATGACACCGCCTATCAAGACGGTTCGCTACACATTCGCAAAGTCTGGGCCAGACGATAAAACAAGCCGCGACACGCCCGGCAGGGCACCACATTTGGCCACTTACCCTCTCTTTGAGTGGGCCAATGCAAGTATTCGCCTAATTTTAAAAAGGCTGAAATGTAGGCTAATAAACCGCAAAAAGGGTTTGTAGGTTTAATTGAAAAAATGGCGGGTTATTAACCTAAAAGATGCTAGGAAAAATCACCTAGCGGCACATGCACATGCGCTTGTAAGCACCCAGGGCTGTGTCGGTGAATACGAATGTCGCGATGTTCCTAGCCGTGTCGAATTTGATAGGTCAGGTTAGCTCAAATAAACAAAAATCAGCGCGGTTGCGGGGTAATGCGGTTAAGACAGTAGATATTGCTCTTTTTCGTCTAACAGTCGTCTGGTTTGGATTGTTTACGTTTAGGAAGTTTGCCAAGAACATAGCCCTCTGGCGGGACAATTCGTTCCCTAAACTTCCAAAATCTTGACCGTCTAGTGCGGGAGGTAGGGGCGTCCTGATATTTGAAATGAGGAAGTGAGAGACGAAAATAAATAGCTAATAATCTCAGACCGACAACGGTGATGATTGTGGCCAGCGCGGTTATTTCGTCGCTAAAATTTTGCGTTTTAAAAATGTAGTAAACGCCGACGCCAATTGGGAGAATGGAGGCGTAAAGCTCTTTTCTGAAAACGAGTGGAATTCTAGTGCAAAATAAGTCTCGTAAAACTCCGCCCATGATTCCGGTAATTGTTGCGCCCACTAAAGCGATTATGGCGCCGTGGCCCATTTCAAGCGCGACGCGAATACCGAAAACGGTAAAAACTCCCAATCCGATAGCGTCAAGAACCAAGAAAAGCACTCGGAAATGTTTCATGATTCCAGAGATTGAAACTGTGATAATTGCTGCGGCGGAAACTATCAATAGATATTCGGGGTGTCTAACCCAAGTTAGTGGGTAGTGGCCAAGTAGAACGTCCCTAACCGAACCTCCGCCTAGGGCGGTAATAATCGCAATCATTATGACGCCGAAAAGATCCATTTTTTGACGACCCGCTGCAAGCGCGCCAGTCATACCCTCCGACGTGATTCCGATTATGAATAGAACGGTCAGGAACATTCCAACTCTTTCTAGGGAAGCTTTCTTGGTTTATCAGATGGTCGTTAAAGCTCCTTTGCCAATTCAGCTAAGCTGACATTTCGCAAGTCCACAAAGTTCGCTCCGGATGCCTTTGCGGCGGCGATTCCTGTTGGAGAATCCTCAAAAATTAACGAGTTTAGGATGTTAACGCCAAGTTTCTTGGCGCCAAGAAGATACGGCTCGGGACTTGGTTTGCCCTTTGCGTGGTCTTCTGCGCTTACCGTCTGCTCGAAGGGGAAATAGCCCAGTTCTCGGACCATAACTTTTTTGAGAGCCTCCACCATCGAAGCCGGGGAAGCGGTTACAAGTGCCTGTTTGGTGCCTGATTCGTGCACAGCCTTTAGAACTTCGCCGGCCCCAGGCATCAGTTGCGCGTCGGTTCGGAAATGGCGTTCAACGTGTTCTACAACGGAAGTGAACAGCACTTGCCAGCCTGGATCCTTTCCGCCACCTCGTGCAACAGCGGCAGAGAGCGCCTTGCCGTGATCTTGTTTGTTGGCTCCAGTTATGCGCTTGACGTCGTCGTCTTGCCAAAGCCCGCCATTCTCTTCCACAACCTGCCTAGAGGCGCGAGTCCACTCTGGCTCGGAATCGATGACGGTGCCGTCCATGTCCCAGAGGATTGCTTCAGGTGCTTGTGTTAATCCGCAAACGCTAAACATCTTCTCAATTCTCATGACTCCATCATGTCAGATGCTGTCGAATGTGGGTCTAAAGTACCTTGAGGAAATTACCTGTTAAAGTAACCTGCATGCACGTGGATACTGCTACTTGCCAGCCCCGCACTTGCGGCTGGTTTCGATGGTGCGCTTAATAATTTTCTTTTTGCGTCAAAATAAATTTATTTTTAGGATTATTATGCAGTTTTTTCCCACCCTCGATGAGTTACGCGAAATAGGTTCAGAATATAAATCCGCGCCCATTGCAACAGAAATTCTTTCTGATTTTCTTACGCCCGTTATGGCCCTGAAAATCTTGAAAAATGTGTCCGAGCACGTCTACATGCTCGAATCGGCTAGCCAAGACAAGACGTATGGCAGATACACCTTCTTGGGCTTCGATCCGACGCTCGAGATCACTTGCCTGGACGGTCAGACAAAATTTAACGACGAGGACGTCGAATACGACAACCCCTCGGACGCGATTCGCGAGGTGCTGAATTGCTACCGCAGCCCAAAGATTGAAGGCATGCCCAGTTTCGCGGGCGGACTGGTTGGTTACTTCGCCTATGACTACGTCAAATATGCAGAACCCACGCTAAATCTCGACGCCCCGAACGTGCACGGTTTCAATGATGTAGACCTGATGCTCTTCGACAAGGTAATCTGCTTCGATAATTTCCGGCAAAAAATCATTTTGATCAAAGTTGTCTCTCTGGAAAATCTGGATAGAGACTACGAAAACGCGAAGAAAGAATTGGTCGATCTGGCGGCATTGCTGCGCAACGGTAAATTCGTCGAAGAAACTTCTGGCGTGCTTAAGAGCGAGATTCGTCCAATGCTAGAAAATGACGAGTTCATCGAGATGGTGAATAAGGCCAAGCATTACATTCATGAGGGCGATATTTTTCAGATAGTCCTTTCGAACTGTCTGGAAGCCGATTTCTGCGGCAGCATGATTGATACTTACCGGCTTCTGAGGACGATCAATCCTTCGCCTTATATGTTCTACTTCAGTGGCCATAACATTGAGGTCGCCGGCGCTTCTCCTGAGACGCTCGTAAAACTAGAAGACGGTCGCCTATATACATTCCCGTTGGCAGGGACCCGTCCAAGGGGCAAGAGCATCGAAGAGGACGAGAGGCTTGAACAGGAGCTTTTAGCCGACCCTAAAGAGCTAGCCGAACACAACATGCTCGTTGACCTGGGCAGAAACGACATCGGGAAGATTGCAAAATTTGGCAGCGTAAATGTCGAACGCTACCTAGACGTGGTTCGCTTTTCCCACGTCATGCACATCGGCTCCACCGTTAGGGGAGAGATCCGAGATGACATGGACGCGCTGGATGCCGTCGAGTCCATCCTGCCCGCAGGAACATTGAGCGGTGCCCCTAAGGTTCGTGCTTGTGAATTGATCAACGAGTTAGAGGGCAATAAGAGAGGCATCTACGGTGGAGCGATCGGTTATCTGGATTTCTCTGGGAATCTGGACACCTGCATCGGCATTCGTATTGCTTACAAGATTGGCGACAAAGTCTTCGCCAGAAGCGGGGCTGGAATCGTTCAAGATTCCAAGGCTGCCAATGAATACCAGGAAACCATTAATAAGGCAGCTGCGGTTCTTCAGGCGCTGAAAGATGCTGCTGACATGGAGGAGAACTGATGATTCTCATAATCGACAATTACGACTCCTTCACCTACAACCTGCTCCAGCTGGTTGGTTGCTATCGTTCCGACGTGAAAGCGGTTCGCAATGATGCTCTGACCACTGATCAGCTCGATGAGCTGTCTCCTGAGGCGATAATCATTTCACCTGGGCCGGGCTTCCCGAAGGACGCCGGCGTCTCCATGGACGTTGTTTCAAAGTTGGGCGATAAATATCCGATTCTTGGCGTCTGCCTAGGCCACCAGTCGATTTGTGAGGCATTCGGGGCGAAGGTTACGTATGCGGGCGAGGTAGTCCACGGAATCGCACGCTTAGCGAACTTCGATACCTCCAACCCTTTGTTTAAGGGTTGTGAACCGCAAGAGATGGTTGCTCGATACCACTCCTTGGCTGTCGACCCTGCCACGCTCGGCGAAGAACTCCAAGTAACCGCCAGCTGCGTAGAGGACAATGAAGTAATGGCTGTGGCTCACAAGCAACTGCCAATCTTCGGCGTCCAGTTCCATCCGGAATCAATCCTTACTCCTTGCGGCGCAAAGATCATCAAAAACTTCCTGGATTTGTGCGAGGCTTAAACGGGAGGATGAATGCAGGAGCAAAACTTTCTTTGTGACGTCGTTTCAGTCGGCTGGCTTGCCGAAAACATGCGTAGCATCACTTTCTACGCTCCTGAACTGTTGGAAACCGGAATCAGGAACAGTGATCCGATAAGTTGCTGGTTTCCGGACCGAAACGATGGCTTCGATGAGTTCATGCGCAGCTATACGGTGACACAAATCGACCGTCAGAAGCAGACCTTCGTGCTCCATTTCTTGCTCCACGAAAACCCCGGGCCAGCGGCGACGTGGGCGAAGAATGTCGAGGTTGGGGACGACCTCTTCGTCTCGTACTACGGTTCGGAGGGTTTTAGGCTCCCAGAAGATAAGCCTGCCGGTGTGCTATTCATCGCCGATGCCGCAGGAGTCCCATTCGTGAACGCCGCGGCGGACCAACTCGATCAGATAGAAGCGAAAGCGTTCTTACTCCAACACTCCGAGAAGGACTTGCATTTGCCGGTGGACGGAAGACTCGCAACCAAGTGGGTTCTGCCCGCAGAATTGATGACTAATCTGTCGGCTAATCATTGGGATGGCTGGTATGCGGAAATCGTCTGCGAAGCCTCCGCGGCGCAGGATGCCCGCAGGTGGCTACGAAACAAAGCAGGGCTAACGAAGTCAGATCTTCATCTGCATGCTTACTGGACTATGGCGGGAGCAATGGGATCGAAGCGTTAAGCCGCTCTTGGCATAATCATTTGCCGCCAATCGAACAGGGTAGATAAGATCAAACGGTTACCATAGGTAGCGCGCAAGATGCGTTTGCCCATTGACGTGCCCAGAAATACTGGGCAACAGATAAATAGACATTTTCAGGAGACCAAGTGCCCAGCACCTTCGAGCAAATCAACCCGACCCGGGCGAAGCTGACCGTCGAGATTCCGTTCGCTGATCTGGAACCGTCCATCAAGCAGGCCTACAAAAACATTGCCAATCAGGTAAATATTCCGGGCTTCCGCAAGGGCAAGGTTCCTGCACGCCTCATCGATCAGCGGTTCGGCCGCGGCGTAGTTCTTGAGGAGGCCATAAACAAGTACCTACCGGAGTCTTACGCCGAAGCCGTGCGCGAGAACGACGTTCACCCGCTTGGTCAACCTGAGATTGACATCAAGGAACTCGACGATGGTAACAAGGTCGTCTACACCGCAGAGCTGGACGTCCGCCCTGACTTCGATCTTCCTGATTTCTCCAAGATCAAGGTAGAGGTCCCAGCGGTTAAGGTTGACGACGACCTAGTAAACGAGCGTGTAGATATGCTACGCACTCAGTTTGCCAAACTCGAAGAGGTAGACCGCAAGCTCGCCAAGGGCGATGTCGCCGTGTTCGACCTCACCGCCACCAAGGATGGCAAGGCGCTGCCCGAAGGCGAGGCTAAGGACGTCCAGTACCGTTTGGGTGACGGTGGCATGCTCGATGGTCTCGACGAGGCTCTCGAAGGCATGAAGGCTGGCGACGAGAAGACCTTCGAGTCCACCCTGGTCGGCGGCGAACTGCGCGGCGTTGAAGCAGACATCACCGTAACCATTAACAAGGTTATGAACCAGGAGCTCCCCGAGCTGAACGATGACTTCGCTCAGATGGTCAGCCAGTTCGACACCGTCGACGAGATGCTTGACGATCTTCGCGAAGGCCTGACCCGAGTAGCTCGTCTGCAGCAGGCTAACGACGCCCGCGAGGAGGTTCTGCAGAAGCTCGTCGAGGCCGCTAAGTTCGATCTTCCCGAGAAGTTGCTGGCAGACGAGAAGGAAGCACGCAAGGCAAATATTGAGCAGCAGCTCAGCAACGCCGGACTGACTCTCGACCAGTACCTGAAGAACAACGACGAAGAGCCCGAAACAGCAGACGAGTTCTGGGAAGAGATCGGCAAGCGAAGCGAAGAGGGCCTGCGCGCACAGATCATCCTCGATAAGTTCGCCGAGGGTGAAGAAATCTCCGTAAGCCAGGAAGAACTGACTTCGCTGATCGTCCAGAAGGCCCAGCAGGCTGGCTCCACTCCTGAGCAGGAGATGAGCCACATGCTCGAGCACAACCACATGGGCGAGTGGATGAACGAGGTTCGCCGCGGCAAGGCTCTCGGCACCATCGTCACTGCTGCTCAGATCTCCGACGACGCCGGTGAAAAGTTAGACCTCGCGAAGCTGAACAACGACGGCACCATCGCCGAGGACTCTGAAGACTCCGAGGAAAAGTCTGAGAAAAAAGAAGACAAGAAATAAAACTAGATAGGTATAAGAAGCGTGGTTAACGAAAATTCAGAAATCGTTAGTCAGGCTGATAACAAGCAATCCGGCGCGCAAGGCTTACCGCGACTGGCAACAGTCCTGGTAGGCCTTGCCGCCGCTTTGCTTGTATTGGTCCTGATGTCTCGGTACGCATCGATCATTGGTCCGATCCTGCTTGCCCTGAACTTGATGGTGACCGCGTATCCAATCCATAGCTGGTTGACTCGTCGCGGTGTTCCCTCGTGGATGGCGGCGTGCGCCACCATGTTCACCGTCTACGCAGTCTTACTCGCAATGGTTGCGGGCCTAATTTGGTCGGTTGCCGAGATGATCAACGTCTTGCCTAACTACGCCGATCAGTGGAATAGCCTTTACAACCAACTCCTGAATTGGGCGGGACAGCTTGGCTTCGATTCTTCCCAGTTGGCGAGCCTGCTGCGGATGGTGGATCCAAACAGTGTGATCGGCGCTGCCAGTTCCGTGTTTAGCGGAGCGAGCGGCTTCGTCGGCATGTTTGTCGTCATCGTGATGGCGGTGTTTTTCATGGCGATGGACAGCCCCGGCTTGCATGGTCGTTTTAAGAAGATCCGAAAGGTTCGCCCGAACGCTGCCTTCGCGCTTAATCAGTTCGCAACAGGAGTTCGTCGCTACTGGTTGGTGACCACCATTTTCGGTCTGATCGTCGCCGTGTTGGACGGTATCGCCCTTCAGATCATGGATGTTCCGCTAGTGATGGTTTGGGTGTTGTTTAGCTTCTTGACTAACTACATTCCTAACATTGGTTTCGTAATCGGCGTTATTCCGCCTGCTCTAGTCGCGTTGTTCGCGAATAGCTGGCAGACTTCCGTCGCTGTGATCATTGCCTACTGCGTGCTGAACTTCGTGGTTCAGTCTCTGATCCAGCCCAGGTTTACGGGCGAGTCAGTTGGGGTCACTACGACGGTTTCGTTCCTGTCCTTGCTGCTTTGGAGCGCGGTGCTCGGTGGACTCGGTTCGCTTCTTGCGCTGCCAATGACCCTGTTGGTGAAGGCGCTGCTGATCGACATCGATCCCAAGTCACGCTGGGTTGGGTACATAATTAGTAGTAAACCTGACTCCGATTCTTCCGAGTAGTCGGCCTGTTAGAAAGGTAAGACATGGCCACCGCCAAACGAGCTAGCGGAACCGGCTCGACACGTGTCGAGCTCCAGACTATGAAGGACTCTCCGTCCGCCACTGGTCTGGAACTGCTACAGGAACAGAGAAGCAAGGATACTTTCACCAGCGCAGATCCCGCAGCGGTCCCGCAGGGTCCTTATTGGGGAGCTCCGCCGAATATGCCGCGCTTGGTGCTGATCATGCTGGCATGCCTCGGTTTAGCCGGACTAATTTGGCTGTTGAAAACCCTCGATTGGCTGTTAGCGCCGACTTTCTTGGCGTTGAACTTAGTCATCGTTGTCTACCCGGTTCAGACCCATCTGATGCGTCGTGGTTGGCCAAAGTGGCTGGCCACCTTGCTCGCTGCGCTAGCCCTGGTAGGCATTTTCGGGGTTCTTGTTTTCGCGATGTTTTGGGCTATCTCCAGCATCGTCAACGAGGCCCCTCAAATTGTTAATTCTGCGATGCCTCTTTATCACGAAGCCTTCGATCAGCTGGCCAAGCTCGGGATGGACCCGGATACGTTGAATAATTTTTGGGCGGAGTTCAACCCTGCGAGTCTGTTAGGCGCACTCCCGCAAGTGTTTTCTAGCGTTTCCGGGGTAATTTCCGTAATAGCGGTTGTGTTCTCGATGATTATCATGATGGTTCTTGACGTTGGCGGCTGGGAACAGCGGATGATGGCTGCCGGCCGCAGCCACTCTAGGGTTGTCGCAGCCATGCGCATGTTCAGCCGTGGGATCCGCAAGTATTGGTTAGTCTCCACCTGTTTCGGTATCGTGATGGCTGGCCTAAACTACGCAGAATTGCTGATTGTCGGTGCCCCGTTGCCATACGTTTGGATGCTGCTGACATTCATCACCACATACATCCCAAGCGTTGGTTTCTTCTTTGCCATGGTGCCGCCCGTCGCGGTTACCTTCGCGATGAACGGCTGGCAGGACGGTTTGTTGCTGCTGGGAATGTACCTAATCACCACATGGGTTGTGCAAGGAGTGTTTCAGCCGATGATGACGGGGGACGCCGTAGGAATAAACGCGACTGTTTCGTTGCTGTCTCTATTGTTCTGGGCATGGGTATTTGGCCCGCTCGGCGCACTAATCGCCTTGCCTTGCACGCTGCTGGCCAAGTCGCTGTTGGTGGACGCCGACCCGAAGGCTAGATGGGTTAACTCGCTTCTTTCGAATGGGGTAAGGGCGAAAGCTGCTGCAGCTCAGTCTTAGCCCAATAGACCGAAATATTTTTTCTACAAGATAGGTTTGAGAACGTGAATGAAAATTTGTCTCGTACCCTAAGCATGGCCGCTGCGGGCGGCGGTAACATGACCGACAACGTCTACCAGTCGCTGCTCGCTAACCGCATCGTGTTCTTGGGCAGTGAAGTCAAGGACGAAAATGCCAACGCGATCACGGCTCAGATGCTTTTGCTGAATGCCGAAGATCCGGATAAGGACATCTACTTCTACATCAACTCGCCCGGTGGCTCTGTGTACGCGGGCATGGCTATCTACGACACGATGCAGTGGATCAGCAACGATGTAGTGACTGTAGCGATGGGCATGGCTGCTTCCATGGGGCAGTTTCTGCTGTGTGCTGGCACTAAGGGTAAGCGCTACGCGCTTCCTCATGCTCGCATCTTGATGCACCAGCCTTCCGGTGGTCTCGGCGGTACTGCTTCTGACATTAAGATTCAGGCCGAGCAGTCCCTGCACATTAAGAAGGAGATGGCTGAGCTGATTTCCTTCCATACTGGCCAGAGCGTCGAGCAGATTACTGCTGATTCCGATCGCGACCGATGGTTCACCGCGCAGCAGGCAAAGGAATACGGCTTCATCGACGACGTAATTAACAAGGCCGCTCAGATCAGCGGCACGGACGCGCCTAACCAGTAGGAGGATCTATGAATTACGAAACGATTCCAGGCACCAACCTGCCGGCGGCTGCTGCTCGTAAAGACTACTTGCCGAGGATGGACTACATCATCCCTCAATGGGAAGAGCGTACTAGCTACGGTGTGCGTCGGGTGGACCCGTACACGAAGCTTTTCGAGGAACGAATCATCTTCTTGGGCACTCCCATCACCGATGAGATTTCTAACGCGGTAATGGCTCAGTTGCTCTGCCTGCAGTCGATGGATGCCGATCGACAGATCTCCATTTACATCAACTCGCCTGGCGGTTCGTTCACTGCTCTGACTGCCATATATGACACCATGAACTACATCAAGCCTGACGTGCAAACGGTTTGCCTGGGGCAGGCTGCCTCTGCTGCCGCCGTTTTGCTAGCTGCTGGAACTAAGGGAAAGCGTTTGGCCCTACCAAACTCTCGAATCCTGATCCACCAGCCTGCGATCAGCGGAGAGGGCACTTACGGCCAGTCCAGTGATCTCGAGATCACCGCGAATGAGATCCTTAGGATCCGCTCGTTGATGGAGAAAATGCTCTCCGAAAAGACTGGCCAGCCGGTGGAGAAGATTAGCGCAGACGTCGAGCGTGATAAGTATTTGACAGCCGCTGAGGCAATCGAATATGGCATCATCGACGATGTATTGACGTCGCTTTCTGACAAAAAATAAGTAAGTGTAAAAAATTAAAGGCGCCGGTTAGGCGCCTTTAATTTTGTCCACCTCCGGGTGGCCTGCAGTTTTTTGTCAGTGGCTAGATATATGGTGTTAAACGCATAGAAAATACACCGAAGGAGTTTTATCGTGGCGCGCATAGGCGAAAGCAGCGAGCTTTTTAAGTGCTCGTTCTGCGGTAAGAGCCAAAAGCAAGTTAAGAAGCTGATTGCTGGCCCTGGTGTATACATTTGCGACGAATGTATCGATCTATGCAACGACATCATCGAGGAAGAATTCGCAGAGACCCCTTCGGAGAAGGCCCTCGACGAACTCCCGAAGCCTAATGAGATATCAGCATTCCTAGACGAGTACGTGATCGGCCAAGAGAGTGCGAAGAAGGCCCTTTCTGTTGCGGTCTACAACCACTACAAACGTCTCCAGGCGCAGAAGAACAACAGGCACGAAGACGGCGAGAAAGTCGAACTAGCAAAGTCCAATATTCTCCTTATCGGGCCTACTGGATGTGGCAAGACCTATCTTGCTCAGACGCTCGCGAGAATGTTAAATGTGCCATTCGCGATGGCGGATGCCACCGCCTTGACTGAGGCAGGGTATGTCGGCGAAGACGTAGAGAACATTCTGCTGAAGCTCATTCAGGCGGCGGATGGGGACATTGCGCTTGCTCAGACCGGCATCATTTATATTGACGAAATCGACAAGGTGGCACGCAAGGCGGAAAACCCGTCCATCACCCGCGATGTCTCTGGCGAAGGCGTCCAGCAGGCGCTATTGAAAATCATCGAGGGCACTGTGGCGTCTGTTCCTCCGCAAGGTGGCAGAAAGCACCCGCATCAAGAATTCATCGAGATCGACACCACAAATATCTTGTTCATCGTGGGCGGCGCATTCGCTGGGCTGGACGAAATCATCGGGAAGCGTCTTGGAGCTCAGCCTTTGGGCTTCTCGAACAATCCCGAAGCGGTCAAAGTAATCGACGAGCTAGATCCATTCGTCGATGTAACGCCGGAAGACCTACACGCCTATGGTCTGATTCCCGAATTTATTGGTCGTCTTCCGGTAGTCACGACTGTTCCGAAACTGGACGAGGCTGCTCTCGAAAGGATCCTGCTCGAGCCCAAGAACGCCGTCGTTAAACAGTTTAAGAAGCTGTTTGAAATCGACGGGGTTGAACTTCAATTCACGGACGACGCTATCTCTCAGATAGCAAAGAACGCCCTGGAGCGTGGGGTAGGAGCTAGAGGCCTGCGTTCGATACTCGAGAATCTTCTCCTAGAGACGATGTATGAGGTGCCTAGCACCGAAAACGTTGGGCAGGTAATAGTAGACGCCGATGCAGTTGCCGGCAGGTCAAAACCAATCTTCGTCGATCGTTCTCAGTTGGATCAACAAGAACTTTCTGCCTAGTGAACCGATGGTGGGCTTATCTCTTCGCTTCAACTAGACTGGCTGTGTGAGATACCGTTCCACCCGTGCTTCGAAAGATACTCCTGCAGCGAGCTTCTGCGACATTTTGTTGGATGGCCTAGCTAGCGATGGTGGCCTTTACCTTCCCGAAAGCTATCCGCAGGTCGATGAATCGACGATCGCTCGCTGGAGGCAGATCCTTGCCGACGAGGGATACGCGGCGCTCGCTTTTGAAGTGCTGAGTCTGTTCATCGACGATATTCCCGAGAATGATCTCAGGCAGATCTGCCAGAGGGCTTACTCGTATCCGAAGTTCAGCGATCCCTCGATCGTGCGCGCCGAGCGAGTCGGCGAGGGGCGAATCTGGATCGGTCACATCTCCTACGGCCCAACCGCTGCTTTCAAAGACATGGCTATGCAGCTTCTCGGAGAACTTTTTGAGTACGAACTGAATCGCAGGGACTCCAGGATCACGATTCTCGGGGCGACCAGTGGCGATACGGGCAGCTCGGCAGAATACGCTCTTCGCGGGCGTGACCGCATCAAAGTTTTCATGCTTACTCCGGCCGGCAGGATGACTCCTTTCCAGCAGGCGCAGATGTTCGGTCTAGACGACCCGAACATCGTCAACATAGCGGTGGACGGCGTCTTCGACGACTGCCAGGATCTGGTTAAGGCAGTTAACTCCGACGCGCAGTTCAAAGCGGAGCACCACATTGGCGCGGTTAACTCGATTAACTGGGCGAGACTAGCCGCTCAAATTGTTTACTATGTTGCCCTTTATCTGCAGGTTAGCGAGCCGGGAGAAAAAGTAAGTTTCGCTGTTCCTACCGGCAACTTCGGAGATATCTGCGCTGGGCACATTGCTCGACAGATGGGCATTCCTATCGCCAACCTCATTCTGGCGACAAACGAGAACGACGTTCTAGACGAGTTTTTCCACACGGGGGAGTACCGCGTGCGATCCGCAGCAGAAACCCTTGCCACCAGCAGCCCGTCCATGGATATTTCTAAGGCGTCTAACTTCGAGCGCTTCGTCTTCGACCTGCTCGATGGAGATTCGGAGCGCGTGGCGGATCTTTTCGGCAACCAGATTTCGCTGCACGGGCGTTTCGAGCTACCTGAGTATCGAGACGCAATAACGCGTTTCGGCTTCCTTTCGGGTGCCTCGACCCACGAGCTTCGTCTGATTACGATCCACGGTTTGTGGAAGTCGTTGGGCATGATGATCGACCCGCACACAGCCGATGGCGTTCACGTAGCAACTGATCTACTGGACGAGGTGGAGGGCAAGATCGTTTCCCTTGAGACCGCTTTGCCAGTTAAGTTCCTAGACACAATCCTCGAGGCCACTGGAGAATTCCCGGAGGTTCCTGAAAGGTTCGAAGGCATCGAGGACGGGCCACGTATCGTCCTCGATCTGCCCAATGACGTAGATCGGCTGAAGCAGGTAATCGAGGCGAAAAGCTAAAAGTAAGCATAAAATTGGTGTGCCCGATCGGGCACACCAATTTTATGCTTAACCTAAGCGGCCGGTGGGAAGAAACCTACGTGGCTGTAGAACACAGTCAGTGAAAGGAAGAACCACATGATGCCGCAGCCCCAACCAATGAACGAAGCGATCCGAGCAACAATCTTGTTGTCTGGAGCGAACGGGGCGAGGATGGCGGTTACACCGCTGAAGCCGTAAAGGAACATAACCATTAGCGGCTCGAGGATAGACCCTGCCATCAATCGGGCAATAGGCTCTTCGAGCGGCGGACGCCACATGCCGAAGTGCATGCCAGCGATAGCGAACATGATCAGTCCGAAGCCACCTAGAGCAGCTACGTAGAGAATTGGGCGGAGCGTTCCTACCAGGTCTATCGGCTCGTTTCTCTTATCTGCGCGGTGCTGAGCGTAAATGATGCCGATACCGCCGATGACGGTGAGGATGCCGTACAGAGCGGCTGGCTCACCGAAGGTGATGTTGTCGACCGCACAGCAAAATGCGCCTTCAATTTGGTCAAGTGGCCAGGTGAGCATCATGTAAATGCCGCTAATACCCAGGAAGCTGCCAAGCGCGATGAACGCTAAGCCCCAACCGGACAAGGACCTCGTGCTCTGCTTTGAAGAAATCCTGGCAAAAACGACCGCCATGATCATGATCGATCCGGCGACGAGGGCCATGGTGGTGTTGTAAGTAATTCCTTGCATCAACATTTTCGGTTACCTCCCCTCAGCCAGCAGCATCTGACGAATGCTCATGAGAGCTACCATTAGGGCTCCGGTCATGGTCCAGACCATAGCGCCGAGATCCTTACCGAGTTCGTTCTCGGGGGAGTTCCCGACGGTTCCGCCAACCGTGTACCAGAGAATTAGGCCGACGATTACTCCAACGATGAGCACGGCCCACACAATTTTGACGATCAGTGAGCTCCATTTGCTCACGGTGTCGTCGCTAATGTCAACGGGAAGCCCGCTGAAACTGTCTGTTGTTTTCATGTATTCAGCTTTACCAGTGGTAGTGAGAAAATGCAGCCCTATCTTGAATTTTTCTAAATTAAGTTATGCTTAAAAGCTCTTAACTAGGTGTTTTGGGCAGACTAATGCCGGGCGAAAAGAATATGGTTCGTTCTCGCCCGGCATTTATGTGCTATCTATTTTTCCTGCTGCTCCAATTCGACGGAGACGCTTATCTCAGTTCCCTCTTCGATGTATTCAACATCGCCGGTAATGTGTCCCACATTGAGTAGATCGTCTTCCGCAAGCTTCAGAAGCTCCAATTCGTCCTTGGGGCCGCTTATCTTTGCAAGCGTGACTGGCGTCTTCTGGGACACCTTAGCGTTGGACTTAGCGCCTCGGATACCAATTAGCGCAGTCGATACCGCAGAAAGCAGATCCGGGTTACCTTCAGCAGGCAACTCGTCGGTGGTCGGCCACTTTGCTAGGTGAACCGATCCCTCCTGCCACCAGCTCCAGGTCTCCTCGGTAACGAACGGCATGAAAGGCGCAAACAGCCTAATCATTACGTTAAGAGCCAACTGCAGCGCAGCGTGGGCGGACTCGGCCGCCTCCTCACCCAACGCGCCGTGAGAACGTTCCTTAACGGTCTCTAGGTAGTCATCGCAGAATTCCCAGAAGAATTTTTCGGTTGCCTCCAGTGCGTCGGTGTACTCGTACTTGTCGAATGAATCCGTCGCCTTCTTAATCACCTGAGCGAGAGTCGCAAGCATCGCAAGATCGATCGGGTTCTTGATCTTGCTTGTCTCGGCGGGTCCAGCGTCCATCAGTGCGAACTTAACCGCATTTAGTAACTTGACTGCCAGCCTGCGGCCAACCTTCATCTGGCCCTCGTCGAACGGAGAGTCCATTCCTGGCCTTGCCATCGCGGCACGCCAACGAACTGCGTCGGACCCAAAGCGGTCCAGGATGTCCGTGGGAACAACCACGTTCCCCTTAGACTTCGACATCTTCTTGCGGTCGGGATCCATAACGAAGCCAGACAGCGTCGTGGTGTGCCAGGGGAGCTTGCCCTCTTCGAGGTGGCTGCGAAGCACCCTAGTAAAGAGCCAAGTGCGGATGATATCGTGCGCCTGCGGGGCAATATCCATCGGGTAAGTCAGGTTCCACAGTTCTTCGTCCTTACCCCAACCGCAGACGATCTGAGGAGTAAGGGAGCTGGTAGCCCAGGTGTCCATGACGTCTGGGTCACCGACGAACCCGTTAGGCTTGCCACGCTGTTCCTCTGTGTAGCCCTCCGGGCACTGCGACTGGGGGTCGACTGGAAGCTGATCTTCACTTGGGGTAATGATCTCGTCCGTCAGCGGGTCGCCATTTTCGTCCAGTCGATACCAGACAGGGAACGGGATACCGAAGAAGCGCTGACGGCTGATCAGCCAGTCCCCGCTGAGCCCGTTTACCCAATCCTCGTAACGGTGGCGCATGAAGTCGGGAACCCAATTGAGCTCCTTGCCGCGCTCGAGCATCTTTTCGCGTAGCTCTTCGTTGCGGCCGCCATTGGTGAAATACCACTGCCTAGTCGAAACGATCTCGAGCGGCTTGTCGCCACGCTCGTAGAAGTTAGCCTTGCGCTGAGTCGGTTCCGGTTCACCGACCATCTCGCCTGATGCCTGTAACATCTCGACGATCGCCTTGCGTGCGCTGAAGGTAGTTTTGCCAGCCAGCTGCTCATATGGCTCCTTATTAACCAGCCATTCCGGGGTTTCAAGGTCGAGCCGTCCGTTTCGCTGAATGATGACTCGCGTTGGGAGCTGGAGCTCGCGCCACCATGTGACGTCTGTCAGGTCACCGAAAGTACAGCACATGGCAATACCTGAACCCTTATCTGGTTCAGCATCGCGGTGGGCATAAACCGGCACCTCAACGCCGAAGAGTGGCGTCTTCACGGTGGTGCCAAAAAGATCCTGGTAGCGCTCGTCGTCAGGGTGCGCGATCAAAGCGCAGCAAGCGGGTAGCAACTCGGGACGGGTCGTGTCGATTTCGACGACTCCGCCGTCTTGCTTCTGGAAGTTGAGCTTGTGGTAGGCGCCGGGGTAATCGCGAGCCTCAAGCTCGGCCTGGGCTACCGCGGTTTGGAATGTGACGTCCCACATAGTCGGTGCTTCGGACAAATAAGCCTCGCCACGTTCCAGATTGTGCAGGAATGCGCGCTGAGCAACTTCCTGGGTTTCTGGGGAGATCGTGGAGTAGAGGTGGCTCCAGTCAACAGAAAGACCGACGCGACGCCAAAGATCTTCGAAAACTTTCTCGTCTACAGAGGTCAACTTTAGGCAGAGTTCGACGAAGTTTCGTCGAGAGATCGGCAGCTGACGCTTCTTATCCGGCTTCTCGGGCGGAGTGAAATCGGGATCGTAGGGCAGGGATGGATCGCAGCGGACGCCGTAGAAGTTCTGTACCCTTCGCTCGGTTGGCAGACCGTTATCGTCCCAACCCAGCGGGTAGAAGACGTGCTTGCCGCGCATCCTCTGGTAGCGAGCAACCGTATCGGTGTGGGTGTAGCTGAAAACGTGTCCCACGTGCAGCGATCCAGAGACCGTTGGCGGGGGAGTATCAATGGAAAAAACTTCTTCTCGAGAGGCGGGACGCTCGAACTTGTAAGTTTCATCTTCTGCCCAGCGCTTATTCCATTTTTCCTCAAGCCCATCCAGGGAGGGCTTTTCTGGCATATTCCAAGAATGCGACGTCATTCAACTAATCCTATCGGCGTTGTCACTTACTCAATTTAAACGGTTTATTTATTGGCCTCGCGGTTTATGGCAGCCAGCAGGCTCTCAGTGCTAGCGAAGTCTTTAGTCGGGTCAAACTCTGCGAGTTTGCCATCAATCACGTAAGACGGAGTTGCCTTCAAAATGCTCGGGATGTTCTCCTGCATCTTCATTGCGAAGTCTTGCGTGGCCTTATTGTCGTAGCAGTTCTGGAATTCGGTTAGTTTGTCGCCAGTCATTCCAGCCGCGGTGGGGATGATTTCGCGGAGTTGCTCCGGTGTCCAGCCGTCGCCTTCGTGTTCGGGCTGCTGGTTGTAAAGCTCAAGCGCATAGCTGGGGAAGGAGTCCAGATTCGCAGCACAAGACATACCGATAACGCCCTGTAGCGAATACTCTGTTCCGAGCATGCGGTCTAGGCCGTGCAACATCTGGTACTCCAGACGGATATCGCCGTTTTTGCCCAGTTCTTGCCACTTAGAAGAAAGCATCTTTTCGTGCACCGCGCATCCGGGGCACTGGGGGTCCATGAAGACCGTCACCCGTGGCTTGTCCGATTTCCATGCGTCCTTCGCAAATGCGATGGTGTGGCCATTGTCGGATACGTTTTTTGGGGTGATCTGGGAGCTAGTCACGCCCTCGCCTCGGGCCTGCTCCTTTTTGCTGTCGTTCCAGTTGTTGAACAAAATCACGCCGAGAGTGACTAGGACGGCTAGAGCTAGGACGATCACCGCGACGACAACGACTTTCTGCCGCTTGGCTTTTTCTGCCTCCGCTGCCTGTTGGGCTCGCAGCAACTCTCGTCTGCTAACGCCGGTTGCCTTCTGCTGGTGGTTCTTCTTGTTCTTGCTCATCGGAGTCCTAAAAATCGAAAACTTCTGTTATCAGATTAGTCGGCTATGGCGTCGGTATGCGAATAATCAGTTTTTGAGCCGAAAAGCCATCCGTCGAGGCTGAGCGCGGAGCTTGGTCGGACGATCAGCCAGATGCCTGCGATCAGGAAGAAAACATCACGCAAAATGTCCTCGAGGTACTTGGTTTTTTCGCCTTCCTCGAGCAAGCCACCTGGCGTAAAACAGCCGCAATCTATCGATAGGCCTTTGGCCCATGCCCAAGATATGCCCACGATGAAAACTGCCATTGCGGCCGCGCCAAGAATTGCGCTAAATCGAGTAAAAAGGCCGACAACGAGTAGCACGCCAACGAGTATCTCTAACGGAGGCTGAACATATCCAATCACCAACGTTGCCCAATCCGGCAGTGGCAGCTCGTAAAGGCGAACTTGCTCAACATTCGCAGCGAGCCTGCCGACCTTTGTGAGGCCAGCCCAGATCAAAGCTATTCCAAGCACCATTCTCGCAATGAGACCTAGCCAGTCTTTCCAGCTCCTATTCATGTGGGAAAGCATACGGTATCGGTCTGGGATAGTCGGGTTTGAGGCCCTTAGATATTTCCACCGGATGACGTAATCTTTTTGGTGTGACGAACGATCAAGACATTAAGCACGAGGAACTTTCTCAAGAGCTTATTAATAGGTGGCCCGAGTCTCACCCCCAGCCGTCCTTGGACAGGATCAAGGCGCTATGCAATCTGCTCGCTGATCCTCAAGAGGCCTGCCCGGTGATTCAGATCACTGGCACCAATGGCAAGGGCTCGACCGCGATCATGATAGACGCGCTCATTCGTGCAATGGGCCTAAGGACCGGTCGTTTTTCAAGCCCTCATTTGGTTGACGTTAGAGAGCGCATTTGTGTCGACGGGGAACCGATCAGTAAGGAACGGTTCGACGAACTTTATGAAGAGATAGAGCCATTCGTTCAGATGGTGGACGAGCAGAAGATTGGCGGGGTTAAGATGACCTTCTTTGAGGTCATCACTGCCATGGCGTATGCGGCTTTCGCGGATGCCCCAGTAGACGTTGCCATTATGGAAGTCGGCATGGGCGGAAAGTGGGATGCGACGAGCGTCGCTGACGCCAAAGTCGGAGTTGTCGGGCCAATAGCGCTAGACCACATGCATCTGCTTGGTGACACAGTTGCTGAGATAGCTGAAGAGAAATCTGGCGTGGTAAAGCACGGAGGGGTTGGCGTTTTCGCGGGCCAACAGCCAGAGGCCGCTTCGGTTTTGACTAAGCGTTGTGTAGAAGTCGGAGCCTCGATGAAACGGGAGGGGATCGATCTCGGTCTTTTAGATAGGCAACCCGGAGTTGGTGGTCAATTAATCAGGATTGATACCTCCGGTGGACCTGTCTCCGACATCTTTCTGCCTCTGTTCGGTGCGCACATGGCCCATAACGCGGCACTGGCAGTGGCCGCAGTCGAGGCTTTCCAGGGTGGAAAACCGCTTAATCCCGAAATCATCAACGAGGGGCTCGGCAACGTGAAAGCACCGGCAAGACTAGAACTGGTGCACTCAGAACCGACGGTCATCCTAGATACCGCGCACAACCCGCATGGGGTTAAGGCGACGCTTGCGGGATTGCGTGAGGTTTTCCCCGACAACCCCGTTATCTGCGTCTGCGCGATGATGGCAGATAAGCAGACCGGCAAAGTTCTCGAGATGCTTTCTGACGAAGTCGATTATCTGATCGCCACCACGATTCCGGATAACCCGCGCGCTGATTCTGCCGCAGACTTCGCAGATCAGGCACAGGGAGCATTCGGCGCGGGGCGAGTCAGAATGTCTGAGCGCCCAGAAGAAGCTCTAGCTATTGCGATGGGTATGGCTGATACCCGGGCTGACGATGCTGTGGTCTTGGTCCTTGGGTCTGTCTATCTTGCCGGCCTTATTCGGCCGCGCCTAATAGATGAGAACAACACCGAAAAAGCTAGTTGGCAGGTTGACGTAATTTCTTCTAAAGAAGAATTAAAGTGACGCCTAGATAGGTTAGGAGACAGCCTTGAACGAGTCAGTCAACGAACAATGGGCGCCGCCGTCGCCAGCTGAGCGCTCTGGCGGCAGTAAGTGCTCCTATCCTGTGATGGAGACCAACTACCCATCTTTTTGGCGTACTCAGACTTGGCAGGTCTGGCGACCTATCGTTGCCCTGGTCGTCGGAGTCTTCGTCTTTTTCGTGCTCTCGATGATCGCTAGCGTCGCCGGGCTTTTGATCGATCAAGCAACCGGGCGTCAAAAGATAACTGAGATCACCTCGATGGCTGACTTCGAGATGACCCCGATTATGTTCCTCGCAACCAATCTGTCCCTAGCTGCATTAGTGCCCACAGCAATGCTGATTGGGCGAATAATTTTCGGTCAGAAGGGCGGCTTTGTCTCTTCTGTCATTGGAAAACTGCGCTGGGGATGGCTAGGTGTCTGCGTCGCGATAATGATCCCAGTCTGGGCGTTGATGATCTTGGTTTCGTGGTTGGTTAATCCCGCCCAATTCGACGGCCTCCATGCCAACAACGAGACCGTTTTATTCATTTGCATCATTCTTCTGACGACTCCTTTGCAGTGCGCGGGCGAGGAGTACGGTTTTAGAGGCTTGATCAACCGTTCGGTGAGTAGTTTCGTTAGACCGGATAAGAAGATCTTCGGAGTCCCCACGGGCATGCTCTTGGGTACGTTGGTTTCTTCGCTCATGTTCATGGCGGCGCACGCGGCAACCGATATTTGGCTAAACCTCTTTTACTTCATGTTCGGTGTCGTCTCGTGCATTATGGCTTGGCGAACTGGTGGACTAGAAGCGTCCATCGCAATGCACGCGGTAAACAATCTGGTGGCTATGACCACTTTGCCCTTCGGGGACACCGAGGGTCTTTTGGATCGGTCCTCGGGTGTTGCAGATGCTTCGGCGTTGATTCAGATTGCTGCGCCAATAGTAGGTATGCTTTTGGTTTTGTTCGTCGCTAAGAAATTAGGCGTTCAAAAGACATCCGCACCCGATGCGCCCAGCGAAGAGCCGGATACAGCATCGGTTATGCCTAAGCAGATAGCGCCGAGATTTCCCGAGGAGGGAACCGACGAGGAAATGAGCAAGCCTCGTAGGGCAATAAATAATCAAACTGAGCAGAGTATTGAATGACATTTAAACCGCAACCGTCGTCGCAGTGGGACGAGCTTGAGGTACTTCTTAATAGAGTTACGGAACCTGTCCAATACGTTGGAGAGGAAATCAATAGCGTTTCAAAATCGTGGGATGAAGTGAGAGTGCACTGGGTGCTCATGTATCCGGATGCATATTCGGTTGGCCAACCGAATCAGGGTCTAGCGATCCTCTATGAATTGATCAACGAGCTCGATTACGCAAGCGCCGAGCGAACTTTTTCTGTGTGGCCGGACCTTGCTGAACTGATGAGAGCTAAGGGCCTGAGCCAATTCACTTGGGAAAGTCATCGTCCCGTGCGCGGCTACGACATTCTCGGAATCAGCCTTTCCACAGAGATGGGTTACACGAACGTGTTGGAGGCCCTAGATCTGGCAGGGATTCCGCTGCGCAGCGTCGATAGGCAGATCGAGGATCCGTTTGTGATTGCCGGTGGGCACTGTGCGTTCAACCCGGAACCGCTCGCCGATTTTCTGGACGTTGTCGTGATGGGTGACGGCGAAGAGGCATCGATCGAGTTCACCCGGTTAGTTGATGATTGGCTTAGGCAAGATTGCCCTGGCGGCCGAGACGGGTTATTGCTGAATGCGGCAAAGACCGGGAAGTTCTATGTCCCGAAATTTTACGACGTAACTTACGAAGACTATGAAGGTTTGATCCCGTTTTCCATCGCCAAGGTTTCTCCAAATCGTGGGGGCGTTCCCTACGAGGTGGAGAAGTGGGTATTAACCGATCTGGACGAGTGGCCCTACCCCAAAGCCCCGTTGGTTCCGGTGGCTCAGACCGTACACGAAAGGTATTCCGCCGAGATCTTCCGAGGCTGCACCAGGGGGTGTCGTTTTTGTCAGGCAGGAATGATCACTAGGCCTGTTCGTGAGCGCAGCCTGCAGACCATCGGTCAGATGATCGACCACGGGCTGAAATCTACTGGCTTGGACGAGGTAGGCCTGCTCTCGCTATCGAGCGCTGATCACTCCGAGATCGAATCATTGGCTCATCAGCTCGCCGACCGTTATTCGTCTAGCCAGGTTTCTCTGTCTATCCCCAGCACCAGGGTAGATGCCTTCAACATTGATCTGGCAGAAGAGCTATCTAGGGGCGGGCGAAGGTCCGGACTCACTTTTGCTCCCGAAGGTGGGTCCGAAAG
Organism: Propionimicrobium sp. BV2F7; assembly: GCF_000510445.1. Lineage (NCBI taxonomy): Bacteria > Bacillati > Actinomycetota > Actinomycetes > Propionibacteriales > Propionibacteriaceae > Propionimicrobium > Propionimicrobium sp. BV2F7. Next base: position 67,139 of record NZ_AZIS01000003.1, read on the forward strand.
GATGCGTGCGGTCATCAACAAAAACGTTTCAGAAGAAGATCTGATCGCTACCGTTACGGCGGCATTTGCCAGCGGTTGGCAAAACGTGAAGCTGTATTTCATGGTCGGTCTGCCAACCGAGACGGATGAAGACGTCGCTCAGATCGCATTGATGGCACATGACGTGATTGCTGCCGGCCGAAAAGCTAGGGGAAAAAAGGACGTTCGTTGCACCATTAGCGTTGGGGCTTTCGTTCCTAAGTCGCATACGCCATTCCAGTGGGTTGGCCAGACACACCCAGAGATCACCAACGAGCGCCTGGCGATGCTCAAAGACTTAGTGATCAGCGACAAGGAGTGCGGTAGGGCGATCACCATCAGATTTTCCGATGGCAATCCTGGTTTGATCGAGGGTTTGCTGGCTAGGGGAGACCGTCGGGTCGGAAAAGTTCTCGAAGAGGTTTGGCGTCAGGGTGCCAAGTTCGATGGTTGGCGGGAGCACTTCGATTTCGATCGCTGGATGCAAGTTAGTCAGCAAGTGTTAGAGGAATTCGGTATCGACATAGCTTGGTATACCACCCGTGAGCGTGAAGAGAATGAGGTTCTGCCATGGGACCATCTGGACTCTGGCCTAGACCGTGGTTGGTTATGGGACGATTACCAAGAATCACTCGGTGCTCAATCTCTGCCCGATTGCCGCTGGGCAGACTGTAATGACTGTGGTGTTTGCCCGGGGCTTGGTGTCGATTTGGACTTCGGCGAAACCGGTAAAAAGCTTCTGCCGATTGTCCCAGCTGGATGCGGTCAGGGGAAGTTATGAGCCGGAAACAGCCAGAGCAAAACCCGCAACCGGTGCAAAAGATTTGGTTGCAGTACGCAAAAAGAAGCGTCGCTCGTTTCGCTAGTCATCGTGATTTCAGCCGTGTATTTCAGCGTGCTTTGAGGCGTGCCGGGGTGCCGATGGCGTATTCATCTGGGTTTCATCCTCATCCAAGAATTTCTTTTGCTCAGGCGGTGCCGACCGGGGCGGCCAGCGAGGCTGAATATTTGCAAATTTCCCTCTCTCAGACAGTTGATCCGGAGAAACTAGTTGAGGCGCTGAACGACTCGCTGCCCAGGGACTTCAGAGTATTGAAGGCGGTGGAAGCAGGTGGCGGTAAATTGCAGGATCGGATCGAGGCGTCCAACTGGGACTGCAAAATTCCTGTCGAGACTGACCGTGCTGCGCTTGAAAACGCCGTTAGAGAGTTTCTTTCCAGGGACGAAGTTCTCGTCACTCGGAAGGCGAAGAAGGGCGAGCGGACTTTCGATACTCGAAAAGCTGTCATGAAACTGGAAGTAACTTCGTTGGGTCTCCAGATCATGCTCAGGCACGTCGTGCCTTTGGTCCGTCCAGATGACGTGATCAGAGCGCTTATCTTAATCGACAAGGATCTTTTCGAGTTGCCGGATGTGCTTTTCGACAGGCTCTGCCAAGGGCCACTGGAAAAGGGCGACAAGATTGGCGACCCGCTGGCGTCAGTTGTGGCCTAACAGTCAAGTTATGCAATAATTGCCGATAGGCAATCGTGCCAACCTGGCGCGAACCGCAGGTATCCGCACCCCGGACTAGGCCAAACGCGTGAATTCTGCCCGACAGACGTTTCTTGGGCATTCGTTCACTTGCGCAGGTAGGGTTTTGGGAAAGATGCTCCCGTCCCGTTGATATTTCAGGATCGACGGGCCTCATGCATGAAAGATGCGAAAGCCGCGGGCCAACAGCTTTTGTGCGTTAACAACGCCACGATCTCGCATTTAATAATGCGTTAAGGAGCCTTTAGCATGGCTGAAAAACTTGATATTGCAGGACAAGATCCAGCAGCTTCGCAAGATCCAGACTTGCCCCGTCCGCCAAGCGGGCGTAGGGCCGCTAGCAGGCCTGCTGGACCTCCTAGCCAGACATCGAAAAATACTAATCTCTCTGCCGAATCGCTCTACGATGCGCCGAAGCCGGCAAGCGACTCGTCCGATAACGGCGACTTCAAAAAAGAGGAGTCGAAGCCGGCAAATCAGCGCGTATCACGCTCCAGGCGGAGGAATTCATCCAGTTCCGCTTCATCGGAGGTGAAGGCATCCGATGAAGTTCAGGGCAATGTAGCTGAATCCAATTCTGACGAAAAGAGTCGTGCGGAAGCCTCATCCCAGGACCAGAACAAGCAGAGCCAAAATAACAGGCGTGGGTCTAGGAGATCTTCTTCGCGCAATGATTCTGATTCGAAGAATCAGTCGCGTCGTCGCCGTAGGCGCCAGACACCCGCTGCGGAAACCGAGCCTAGCGCGGAACTGGAAGCCAAACTAGACGAGGTTCTTGGGGCTAAGAAGGCAGCGCACAAGGATGGGGATCACAAGAGCGCAAGCGAGCTGCTCGGCGGTAAGGTCCCCACCAATGAGCTTGGAGAAATTGACAAAGAGGCAGCCCTGGCAGACCTGACTGCAACAATCGCTGGTAAGACCAGCAATTCTGATGCCGAGCCAAGCAACGTCAAGCACAAGTCAGCCAACAAATCTAAAACTGGCGAGTCGGTGAGCGCCAAGAAGAACCAAGAAGAACCTTCGGACGCCGATCAGCAGAAGAAAGATTCTGCCGAGAACTCCGAGGAAGAAAAAGACGATAACTCGAGCAACGGACTCCGCCGCCGCAGGCGTAGGGGCGGACGCAGGCGTCACGGCAGTTCCAATGACGACTCCGATGAGTCCAACAACTCTGACGAGGCTAAGGAAGATGCTAAGGACGAAAAGTCTGAGGAAGACAACAACCAGCAGTCTTCAGGCTCACACCGCAGGCGACGTCGTAGGCGTAGGGGAGGAAGCTCCTCCGATGACGATACGACGATTGCTATTCGTCAGCCGCGTTCTCGATCTGTAAGCGACGAAATCACGAGCATCGAAGGCTCCACACGTCTCGAGGCGAAGCGTCAGCGTCGCCGCGAAGGCAGGTCTCAGCGTCGTCGCGCTCCGATCCTCACCGAGGCAGAATTCCTCGCTAGGCGAGAGAACGTCAGCCGCAAAATGGTTATTCGTCAAAGCGACGATTACACTCAGCTGGCTGTTCTTGAGGACAACATGCTTGTTGAGCACTACGTGGACCGTAAAAACTCCGCCAGCTTGATCGGCAATATCTATCTTGGTCGCGTGCAAAACGTTCTGCCGAGCATGGAAGCCGTATTCATCGACATCGGTCGAGGCCGTAACGCCGTTCTTTACGCCGGTGAGGTCAATTGGGACGCTTTCGAGGTCGCCTCAGATAAACGTCAGGTCGAGCAGGTGTTTAAGTCTGGCGATTCGGTGATCGTTCAAGTCAGCAAGGACCCGGTTGGGGCTAAGGGCGCCAGACTGACTGGACATGTTTCTTTGCCTGGCAGGTATGTCGTTTACTCTCCGAATGGTCACCTTTCCGGCATCAGCCGCAAGCTTCCAGACAAGGAACGCGCCAGGCTGAAGAAGATTCTCGATGAGACACTCAGCGATTCCGCCTCCGTTATCGTCCGCACTGCGGCCGAGGGCGCCACTGAAGAAAACCTTATTCACGATGTCGACAGGTTGAAGGCTCAGTGGGAGGTCATCGAGAAAAAGGCGAAACGTGGCGGAGCCCCGGCTCAGCTGTATGCGGAGCCCGACCTAACTTTGAGGACCATCCGAGATATCTTCACCGAAGACTTCGAGGAACTCATCATTGCCGGTCAGGGCAGCCAGAACGACGCTTGGGAGAGCGTTTCTCAATACGTCGAAATGATCGCTCCTCAGCTCGCGGATAGGCTCAAGAAGTGGGACTCGCAGAAGCAGGGAGACCTCTTCTCCGTGTACCGAATCGATGAGCAGATTTCTAAGGCCATGGAGCGAAAGGTGTTCTTACCCTCCGGCGGTTCGCTAGTTATCGACCGCACTGAGGCAATGACTGTTATTGATGTCAACACCGGTAAGTTCACCGGTAACGGCGGAAATCTCGAGGAGACGGTCACCAAGAACAACTTGGAGGCTGCCGAAGAGATCGTTCGTCAGCTGCGTTTGCGAGACCTGGGCGGAATCATCGTTGTCGACTTCATCGACATGGTGTTGCCCGCCAACAGGGATCTTTTGTTGCGCAGACTGGTCGAATGCCTAAGCCGTGATCGCACCAGGCATCAGGTATCTGAGGTGACGAGTCTCGGCCTGGTGCAAATGACCAGGAAGCGGATCGGAACCGGTCTAGCTGAGGCCTTCACGACCGAGTGCGAGGCTTGTGGCGGTCGTGGATACCACCGCTACGACACCCCTGTCGCATCCCAGGCTCCTGCGGACGGTGGCGAGCGCCACGGACGCAAGAACGGACGCAAAAATTTAAAAAACGGCAAGGGCAAAAACAAAAATAACTGAATATTGAGGGTCATCAGTCGCGGTTGCAAGCCAAAAAGTGACGCAGTTTGCGAGCTAAGGAACTACCCCGTATTATTGACCCTCGGTGCTTAACCAATCGCTTAGTTTTTAGGCTTGAAGATTGTTAAGCAGTAAAACTTTGAACTGTTCGTAAATCGACGAGAGTCGATACAAATGAGAGTGAGTCAGGCGTGTACGCGATCGTGCGCAGTGGCAGCTGCCAGCAGAAGGTAGCCGTCGGTGACGTCGTCGAAATCGATCTGATCGGCGACGAAGTCGGCTCCAGCATCGAGCTGAAGCCAGTGATGCTGGTCGACGGCGATGACATCACCGCGGGTGCGGACCTAGGCAAGGCCAAGGTCACCGCCGAGGTGTTGGGTCAGACCAAGGGACCGAAAATCCGCATCCTGAAGTACAAGAACAAGACCGGTTACAAGCGGCGCATCGGGCACCGCCAGAAGTACACCCAGGTCAAGATCACAGACATCAAGGGGTGAATTTAAGATGGCACATAAGAAAGGTGCTTCTAGCTCTAGCAACGGCCGTGACTCAAACGCAAAGCGCTTGGGTGTAAAGCGTTTCGGTGGTCAGCAGGTTAACGCCGGTGAGATTCTGGTTCGCCAGCGCGGCACCAGCATGCACCCCGGTGAAGGTGTTGGTCTAGGTAAGGACGACACTTTGTTCGCCCTTGTCAACGGCACCGTACGCTACGGATCTACTCGCGGTCGTAAGGTCGTGAACGTTGACCCGGTAGAGGCTTAATTAAGCAAAAACTTGGATAAGAGGTCGCACCCGCAAGAGGGGCGACCTCTTATTTGTTTATCGCTCTGATGCTTTTTCTACGCAAGATACGATTGACGTAATCGTTAATTTGAGGAAATAACATGGCTATTCCATCGTTCGTTGATCGCGCCGTACTGAAAGTAGCAGCCGGCAGCGGCGGTAACGGCTGCGCGTCCGTACGCCGTGAAAAGTTCAAGCCACTTGGCGGTCCCGACGGCGGAAACGGCGGAAACGGCGGCTCTATCATTCTGCGTGTCGATCCGGGGCTGCACACCCTCGTCGATTACCACAGGCAGTCGCAGCGTAAAGCCGAAAATGGTCAGCCGGGAATGGGTAATTTTAGGGCTGGATCTAACGGCGAAGATATCGTGTTGAGCGTTCCCATCGGAACCGTCGTCAGCGTAGAAGGTGGAGGGGTACTCGCCGACCTAACCGAAGAGACGCCGGAGTACGTGGTCGCTAAAGGAGGGCGAGGAGGGCTTGGTAACGCCGCGCTAGCCAGCAAGGCTCGCAAGGCCCCGGGCTTCGCGTTGCTTGGAGAGCCCGGCGATGAGTTGACAATCGTGCTCGAGATGAAGGTCGTCGCCGATATTGGCTTGGTCGGCTTCCCGAGCGCGGGTAAATCCAGTCTGATTGCAGCAATTTCGGCGGCGAAACCTGAAATTGCAGATTATCCGTTCACTACATTGGTGCCGAACCTAGGCGTAGTAGTTGCAGACGATGTCACTTACACGGTGGCGGACGTGCCTGGACTAATCCCGGGGGCAAGCGAGGGTAAAGGCCTTGGACACGATTTCCTTCGGCACATCGAACGCTGTCAGGCGCTCGTCCACGTCATAGACTGCGCGACTTACGAGCCAGGTCGCGATCCGTTGAGCGACTTCGACGCCATTGAGCTAGAGCTGAATAATTACGGCGGCCTGGAGGAACGTCCTCGTCTTGTTGCTCTGAACAAGATCGATGTTCCGGATGGCGCAGACATGGCAGACATCGTCATCGATAGCTTGACCGAGCGTGGTTTAAAAGTATTTCCGATCTCCACGAAGACGGGGGAGGGCATTACCGAACTTAAGTTTGCGATGGCCAAGCTCGTCGAGGAAATGAAACGTGATCAGCCAAAGCCGGTTCCCATAGTGATCAAGCCAAAGCCTGTCGACTCGCGCAGCGATTCGACCTTCACAATTAAACGTCAGGGAGATGGCGAAGGGGGAGAGATCTGGCGAGTGCGAGGTGAAAGGCCAGAGCGCTGGGTGCGGCAGACTGACTTCTCTAATGACGAAGCTGTTGGCTATCTTGCAGACCGCCTGAATCGTTTGGGAATCGAGGACGAGCTTCTCAAGATGGGCGCAATGCCAGGCGATGCTGTTGCGATCGGACCCGGAAAACATCCCGTGGTCTTCGACTTCTCTCCTCAGGTTAAGTCGGGTGCTGAGCTGCTTGGCCGCCGTGGTGAAGATCCGCGACTTGATGAGGTGAGGCCATCAGTTGTTCGACGTCGTGAGCTTGACGCGGAATATAAGGAGAAGCGTGCCCAATCCCTTTCTGGAGTTAAACGCGAGGAAGGCGTCGATTGGCGCGAGCAACACCGTCGTGAACTAGAAGCCGACATGGCTACGGACTTTGAGGACTGATTACTGGTGTCTGAGCACTGGAGCGAACAGGTTCTGCGCGATTCCGTAAAGAACGCCAGGCGAGTTGTCGTTAAGGTCGGATCGAGCTCACTTAGCAGCGTTTCTGGCGGCCTAGATATGAGTCGGATCACTCAGTTGGTGATCGAGCTAGCGCAGATCCACCGGTCTGGGCGAGATGTAGTTCTGATCAGTTCTGGCGCAATCGCAACCGGTCTGGCTCCGCTCAAGTTGAAGAAGCGTCCTAAGGATCTGGCGCATCAACAGGCTGCGGCTGCAGTCGGCCAAGGGCTGTTGATGCAGCATTACGCAGAGCTGTTTGCGGCTCACGGTATCTTGGCCGGACAAGTTTTGCTGACAGTCGAAGACCTTACCCGCCACGACAGCTACAACAACGCTTTGCGTACGCTTGGAACTTTGCTGCAGATGGGCGTTGTTCCCGTCATTAATGAGAACGACACTGTAGCGACTCACGAGATCCGTTTCGGCGACAACGATAGAATCGCAGCTTTGATAGCCCAGTTGACTAGGGCTGATGCTTTGATTCTGCTCACTGATGTTCCCGGCCTATACACCGCTCATCCTGACGAGCCAGGGGCTGAAAAGATAACATTCGTGGAAGACGTCGAAAACCTGGACGCAGACACTAGCAGGCTTGGTTCTGCGGTTGGTTCCGGGGGCATGAAGAGCAAAGTTCAGGCCGCAAAGATTGCTTCCAGCGCTGGCATTCCCGTCGTAATGACCAATTGGCAGCAACTCGGTCCGGCAGCCAGAGGCGAAGAAGTGGGAACGGTTTTCGCTCCGATAGATAAACGCAGGCCGCGTAGGCTTCTGTGGCTTGCTTATGCCTCTAGCTCGCAGGGGAAACTTTACTTGGACGCGGGTGCGCAGCGAGCAGTAGTTTCTGCCAACGCTTCCTTGCTGCCAGCCGGATTGACCCGAGTCGAAGGCAATTTCGAGGCCGGAGATCCCGTCGACCTCTGCGATCAACAGGGGACAAGCATTGCCAGAGGAATAGTCTCATATTCTTCGGACGAACTTCCCAAGATGATTGGGAAACATACCGTCGAGCTAGCCGAATCGATGGGACACGAATACGATCGTGCGGTGGTTCATCGCGACATGCTTATAGTTCTGCATGCAGGAACTGGTTCCATCGGCGACAGGGTTAACTAAGATAGTGCCCATGTCGGTTGAAGATAACAGCGTGAACTCCCTCGCAACGCGCGCGAGGCAGGCGTCCTTTGAACTGTCCTCAGCCTCCCGAGCGCTCAAGGACGAAGCGTTGAGAGCTATGGCGGACGCTCTAGAGTCGAGCATGGCGGAAGTGCTCTCGGCAAACAAAATAGATGTTGACCAGGCACGTGAAACCGGCACTCCGGAGGCCATGATTGACAGACTCGCGCTGGATGCCTCTCGCGTCGCAGGCATGGTGGGCGGCCTCCGCAAGCTGGTGGACCTATCGGATCCGGTTGGCGAGATTGTCAGGGGATGGAACCTGGCAAACGGTGTTCAAATCAAGCAGGTGCGCGTTCCCTTCGGCGTTGTGGGAATGATCTACGAGGCTCGCCCTAACGTCACAGCGGACGCTGCTGGAGTGTGCTTAAAGTCGGGTAACGCCAGCATCCTTAGAGGAAGTTCTAGCGCGCTGTACAGCAATCGGGCGATCGTCAAAGCGTTGCGAAGCGGACTAGAAGCTAGCGGGTTGCCTGTTGACTCTGTTTCTCTGGTCGAGGGCGGCCACGAGACGACACAGCAGATGATGGCCGCTCGTGGTCTTATCGACGTGCTGATCCCTCGCGGTGGTGCCGGGTTGATCAATGCAGTGGTTGAAAACTCGAAGGTTCCCGTAATCGAAACCGGAACAGGCAATTGCCACTTATTTGTTGATCGCGCTGCAGATCTGGATATTGCTGAAAAGATCATTCTCAACGCTAAAGTTCAACGTCCTAGCGTATGTAATGCACTCGAAACATTGTTGGTTCATCAAGAAGTCGCTGAAGACTTCATACCTCGGATAACCGATTCGCTGATGGCCAAAGGGGTCACGCTACACGGTAACGACAAGGCAGTGAGCCTAGATTCTAGAATCATTGCAGCAAGAAGTGACGAGTTCAACGCGGAATATCTCTCGCTAGATCTCGCAGTAAAAGTCGTATCTGATATCGATGATGCCATCGAGCACATTAGGACACACACCACAGGTCACTCGGAAACGATCGTTACGAACGACATGGTTGCGTCTAACAAGTTCGTTTCAGCCATCGATACAGCTGCCGTACTAGTCAACGCTTCAAGCCGATTCGTTGACGGCGGAGAGTTCGGGTTCGGCGCTGAAATCGGTATCTCGACGCAGAAGTTACATGCGAGGGGGCCGATGGCGTTGCAAGAGATGACTTCAACCAAGTATGTAATAACTGGAGAGGGCCAGGTGCGCAGCTAGCGCCATTAGATATGAGTAATGAACGCGGTAGTGCCGAGACCGGTCTCGTCAGGCAGGACACAAAACACCGATACAGGTTAGGTGTGATGGGCGGCACTTTCGACCCTATTCACCACGGACACCTAGTGGCTGCTAGTGAGGTTGCCGCGAGGTTCCACCTTGACGAGGTGGTGTTCGTGCCCACGGGCATCCCTTGGCAAAAAGCTGGTAGGAAAGTTAGCCATGCTGAAGACCGCTATCTAATGACGGTTATCGCCACTGCATCTAACCCCAGATTTTCTGTAAGTAGGGTGGATATCGAGCGGCCTGGAAATACTTACACGGTTGATACGCTGCGCGAAATCAAAGAAAAACGTGGTGAGGCAGATCTTTACTTCATTACGGGTGCAGATGCCATGGCTTCCATACTCACTTGGCGAGGCGCCGATGAGCTTTTCGATCTAGCGAATTTCGTCGGTGTTTCGCGACCTGGGGTTGACCTTGGCAAAAAGGACATCAGCCATCTACCGCCAGACAAAGTGACGCTGCTCGAGGTTCCGGCTATGGCCATCAGCTCTACTGAATGCCGTAAACGCGTAGGTGAAGGGTTACCGCTTTGGTACCTTGTGCCAGACGGGGTCGTGCAGTACGTGGCTAAGCGGGGTCTCTACACCGATAAGCAATACATCGAGCCTCTACAAATCGAACCAACTGACTAAAGGGAACATATGAGCGCAACTAGCCAAGCTATTCAAACGGCAAGGATCGCGGCCCAGGCTGCGAACAGCAAGATCGGCCACGACATTGTGGCATTTGACGTTTCTCAACAGCTGGCGATAGCAGACGTCTTTCTGATCGTTTCCGGAAATAGTGAGCCCCAAGTGGGCGCAATCGTCGACGAGATAGTGGCGAAGATCATCGAGAAGGAAGATGCTCGGCCCATTCGTAGGGAAGGCGAGAGAGAACAACGCTGGGTGCTTCTGGACTACGGCGACGTCGTTGTTCACGTTCAGCACCAAGAGGACAGGGCGCTATATAACTTAGAGCGGCTCTGGAAAGATTGCCCACAAATTGATCTGCAATTAAATTAAAAGATATGCCGGCTATTTAGCCGGCATATCTTTTTTACAAAGTCATTCCAACTAGATGTCCAACGGCGCCAGTGGTTATCATCGCTAAAGCCCCGCCCGAAATAACTCTAATTATTGGTCTAATTCCCCTTGCTTCGGAAAGTCGTGAAGAAACATAGCCTGCAATGCCTAAAGCTAAAACGGTTATTATGAAAGTCATTGGAATTTTAATTGATGCCGGAAATATTAGTATGGCCAGCATCGGCAGAATTGCCCCGAGCGTAAAAGAAACCGCTGACGAAATAGCTGCATGCCAGGGATTTGCGAACTCCTCCGAGTCGATCGAGTATCGGGCGCTCACGTGGGCGCCGATTGGATCTATCGAGGTGTATTCGAGCGCCACCTTTTTCGCCGTGTCGGGCGACAATCCTTTGGACTCATAGATTTGGATTAGGGACGACAAGCTAGCGCGTGGCGATGTCTTTAGTCCTCTGCTTACTTTGGCCACCAGAGCTTGCTCTGTGTCCTTCTGCGTGGAAACTGAAACGTATTCGCCAGCGGCCATCGAAATGGCGCCAGCGACCACGGCGGCTAATCCCGCAGTGAATATTGCTGCGTTGTTTGCTGGGGTCGCCGCGGCAACTCCTACGACCACGCCGGCTGTCGAAACGATACCGTCATTCGCACCTAAAACACCTGCCCGTAGCCAGTTAAGCTTTGCCGCAGTCTGGACGCTCTTGTCGTGTGAACTGGGCGGACGAGAATCGATCTTTTCTAATACAGTCATCAGACCCGCCTCTAAGCAATTCCTTTTATGTCACATTAAATTTTGAAATTTTGGTATACAAGAAAAAGAAGGGTAGGTGTTCCTTTATGTAAAAAGGATGAAGGCGTTTGCTTGTTAAGACAGGCTACCTTTTTTCAGAAACGAGAGTGTTTAGAAATGTTTTTTCGCTACGTGAATTAAAGCAGAAATGATTTTAAATTCAAAATATTTTATCTCTATTGTAGAGATAGATTAACCGCGTATGCCCGTTAGCCACTCGGCGACCATGTGAGAACGTCAAACTGATAAGCCCGGAGTTAACGGTTGCTGTTTTAACGCAAAAGGATAAACAAAAAGACGGCCACTTCGCGGCCGCCTTCGTAAATTGTGGAGGTAAGGGGATTCGAACCCCTGGCCTCTTCCATGCCATGGAAGCGCGCTACCAACTGCGCCATACCCCCAAGATTGGGTTTGCCTCGCGAAAGTTTTTTTAACTTCGTGCTTGGCACGAAAAAGAACTATAGCCGATCGATCAGACAAGTCAAAATTTATTCTTCATAGTCTTTGGCTAGAGAAATGACGGGGCGAGAGATCTCCAGCCCCGTCATTTTAGAATCCGCGTTCGTAGGGACCGGGCACGTAGCTGACCTGGACTCCTAGCTCGCTGGCCGAATGAAGCGCGAAGGCGGGGTCATTCAACGACTTACGCCCGACTAGGACGACGTCCGCCTGGCCAGTAGCGACGATCTGCTCGGCTTGAACAGCGTCAGTAATCATTCCGACTGCGGCTACTGGTGCAGACACCGAATCTTTCACTGCCTTGGCGAGGGGAGTCTGGTAACCCGGACCGACTGGAATTGGGGCCATGGGAATGTTTCCGCCAGAGGAAATATCGAACAGGCTGACTCCGTGCTTTTCAAGCTCGCGGCAGACCTCAATGGTTTCTTCGAGGCTGAATCCGCCTTCTACCCATTCCGTTGCAGAAAGCCGGACTAGCAGGGGCACTTCATCAATCTGGTCACGAACCGCATCGACAATCTGGAGAAGCAAGCGAGCTCTATTCTCTAGGCGCCCGCCGTATTCGTCTTTGCGTTGGTTGCTTAGCGGAGACAAGAATTCGTGAAGCAGGTAACCGTGAGCCGCGTGCACCTCAACGAAATCAAATCCCGCTTCTATCGCACGTTTTGCTGCCGCAGAGAACGCGTCGATTAGTTTCTCGATGCCTTCTTTGTCGAGGCCCTTCGGCTCTGCATACCGGCCATTTGCGATCGGGGAGGGTGCGAAGGTTTGCCAGCCACCACGATCCTCAGGGATGCTACCTGCGGTTTCTTTCATGCCCCAAGGCGCGTAGGTGGATGCTTTGCGACCTGCGTGAGCAAGCTGAACGCCTATCTTGGCGCCCTGGGAATGTGCAAACTTAACGATTGGCTTGAAAGCCTCAAGCTGCTTATCGTTCCAGATTCCCAAGTCTCTTGGGCTGATCCGACCTTCGGGAACCACTCCCGTAGCCTCGACGATTATCCCTCCTGCGCCACCGCTAGCGAGACCCCCATAATGCACCAGATGCCATTCGCAGGCTATGCCGTCCTGGTTCTCAACGGCATACGTACACATAGGAGGCACCCAAAGGCGATTACGGAACTCGACTTTTTTAAGGGTTATCGGTGTAAAAAGTTTGCTCACGATTCTCCTAGTTGTCTGAACCTTTAATTTGTTTGAGCTGGGCTTAGCTGGCCACACGTTTTCCGCTAGCCAAGTCGAACAGATGCTGAAGCACCAAACCATTGCTGCAACGCAAACCGTTGTGTTCGTACTCGCTAGTTACCCACTTTTTGATGCCTGGCAGTAGCGCCCCAGTCTCAACAGAGAACTCCAGAGGCACGTATACGTCGTTGAAGTAGACGGCTGCTGCACCAGAAACACCCGATTCGGAAATCATCTTAGCGTCGTAGATGCTGGGCCATTCGATCTGCGCGACCTTGTCGACGACCTCTGCCCAGGGCTGAAGGGCTGGAACCGTTTGAGTCCACTCTCGCCAGACGTGCTCGCCTGTTAGGAGTGTCACGTCCTCGCGGAATTCCTCCGGAAAGGTCCTTTCCGCTGACCAGTCTGTGACGAAACCGTCGGAGTAACTCGACTCGTGTATTACGTAGTACAGCGGATTCGATCCGCCAAAAGGCATGGCATCGCTTAGCGCGTATTTGAAGGCGTTAGTTTTTGGATCTCTCTCGAGGATGTTATAAAGATCTTGCCAACCGTCAGTGCTGCCAAGTAAATGGCCGAGGGAACGCAGCCTAGATACCGAGAGCACCTCACTGGTGGGAAGAACAATTTTGCCTTCCGCTGCCAGATCAGCTAGCTCGCGCATTTTTTCCCTATGCTCCGGGAAACGACGGTAATAGGCAAGGGAATTTGCCTTCATCTTTTTATAGCAGAGCGAATAAACGTCATCGGGGTGGTGACCAACCGCGCTGAGGCCACCGGTGAAGAAGCACTGAGTGAGGCTTTCGGGGTGCTTAGTCAGGTAAGCGAGTGTCGTGAAACCTCCGAAAGATTGCCCAAGCGTCGTCCACTTCTTCACGCCGAGATGCTCACGCATGGCTTCGGCGTCTTCGACAATGGAATCAGCCCGCATGTAGCGAAGACGATCGACGACCCAGTCGGTTCCGTTGGAGAGTTCGTTGTCACCTATGGGAGTCGACTTTCCGGTTCCGCGCTGATCGAGCATGACGACTCGATAATTCTCCAGCGCAACGTCGAGCCAAGTCGGTTGGGTAGGGCAGCGGTAAGGGCGAGGCGCTTCATTGCCAGGGCCACCCTGAAGGAAAACAAGGTATGGAAGATTTTCTCCGCCCGGTCGGCTCACTACGGCCGCGTATACGTCGATCGTGCGTTCGTCGGAATCGTCATACCAAACTAGGGGAACCGTAATGAAATGGTCTTCGATACTCAGATCAGCAATGCGACTAGTCATAGTCACATTCTAATGCCGCACCGTCAACAGTTCAGGGTCCTGGATCGGGCTTAAATTGGTATCTTGACCATCGCGATGTTGTTGCCAGTCGATAAATTAGTTAGGGCGACTTGAGCAGATTGTGTCGGGCGAGGAAAGATCACAGTTCCCGAAATTTCTTGACCCTCGTCTATCCTGCCTCTGTCCAACTGGTTGGGGGAAGCCGCCCGGTTTGGGTAAACGATATTTCCGGATCCCGCCTGCGAATCAAGAGCCATGAACGTGTAGTTCATCGAGCCGGAATCTAGCTTTACGCGTACGTTTACGCTCAGCGTATAGGCGTCCCACTGCGCAGATTCAACGATGAAAGCACCGCTAACGTGGCCGTCATCGAAAGGTCTTTCTGCCGGCAATGAAGGCACACGCGGAGTTGCAGGAGCGGTGGGAGAAACGTTCGGCGGGGTCTCTTCAGGCTTTTCCTGGGTTCGACCTGCGAACCAGATCAAACCAAAAATTATTGCCGCAGAGATTAGCGGCAGTGCCAGCCTAGCCAGTAAAGGACGGCGATAGGCCCTAATTCGTGTCTGAGGTTTGTGTGATGTGACTGGTGCTGGGGCAGTGGGGATCTCATGGCGTTGCTCTTGAACCTCAACGTTGACAGGTTCAAGGTCGGCATATGGCCTCTGGACCAAGTCTCCGTCAGCTGGTGCCTGTTGCGGATCATCGTTGAGGCTTTGCTCGGGCCTGTTTAGCTCCATACTCGATAAGCCTAAAGTCTTCGACAAATGTTGTCTGGAACCCAGACGGTGTTTTCTTCTTTAGCAAAGGTGTTGTACCGGTGATTTTTGGGCTCTGCTTACTGCAATAAACAATGCATGAAGCAAACAGGCAATGCATCAGTAGAAGAAACTTTCCTTGCCCCTCCTCGCGTAAAGCTAAACGAGCCAGCCGAACTTTTATCGGTGATCCCGGCAATGCTCGGATTCAAACCGAAAGAATCAGTTGTGATCATGGTCAT
Source organism: Propionimicrobium sp. BV2F7 (assembly GCF_000510445.1). Classification (NCBI taxonomy): domain Bacteria; kingdom Bacillati; phylum Actinomycetota; class Actinomycetes; order Propionibacteriales; family Propionibacteriaceae; genus Propionimicrobium; species Propionimicrobium sp. BV2F7. The sequence goes on from NZ_AZIS01000003.1 coordinate 82,150, forward strand.
CGAAAACAATTGCGTCGAGGTGACGATTCGCATGGATATATGTCAGTTGGAATTCGACCTGGAACGGTTTATTGATCTGCGAGAAAAATACCCGGGCGCCTTGTTCTTCGTGGCGGCATATTCCGTCGATCTCGGGCTTGCCTCGAGTTGTGCTGAGCGTATCGAGCGGCTCGTGGGTGATGCCTTGATGATGAGCGTGGTGTCCAATGGGCGAAGTTTCTGGATCAGGGGAGAAGCGGAACCGCGTCGTCGACCAGTGCCAGAAATTAGTTTGACAGCACGAGCTGAATTCGCAGGTGCAGGGATGAGAATGTTTGAGGATCGCAGCGATCTAGTTGCCCTCGTGCAACCCGCTGAAGGTGAGCTTGCTAACGAGAACATGGTCTTGATGGCCGAGTTAGTCGAAGAAATCACCACGATGAAAGAAAAAGACGCTGTTGAGAGATTCAAGTTTTTGATGGCGAATCAAGAAGTTCTCTCGAAGCGGCAATTGTTGGAAATCGGCATGCTCACTTCGCGATATTGGACCTTAATCTGCGCGTTGTCGAGGATTTCGAGCCGCCGTGCGATACCCGAATGTGAACTATGGCAGAAGGTGTGTCGCCAAATGCCAAAGCAATATGCGCTGACTGCGATTGCTTTGACAGCCATCTCGGCTTGGGCTGGAGGAAATGGCGCCCTACAGTCAATTTGTTTAGACATCGGTTCGCAGATAGATCCAAATAGCGTCTTGCTGCAAATACCGATCACGGCAAATCAAATGTTGCAACCGCCCACCGAATGGGAGCCGATGCGGCAAATATTTCTTAGCGAATTTCTTAATTGGCAAGACACATTCGAGAAGGCAGAGGTGTAGGGGTGATGGAAAGTTAACCTGAAGCCAATAGTCGGGTAGAATCGTGCCTCGACGTTCATCCGATGATGGACTTATGCATTGATTCGGCTCGCGAATTGGTTAGCTAATAGGAGAATGCTGTGAGCGTACATGACGAAGCAGAGGGTCGCTACGACGTAGTGGCCGCTCAGGAAAAGTGGCAAAAGTTTTGGGACGAAGATCACACGTTCAAAACTCTTGATGATGATTCCAAGCCGCGTCGTTATGTCCTAGACATGTTTCCTTACCCATCCGGAGACCTACACATGGGTCACGCGGAGGCATATGCAATGGGTGATGTCCCCGCCAGGCTTTATCGCATGCAGGGCTACGATGTCATGCACCCCATTGGGTGGGACTCATTCGGCCTTCCGGCTGAAAACGCTGCGATTAAGAACAACGAACACCCGGCAAAGTGGACTTACAGCAATATCGAGACTCAGAAAACTTCGTTCAAGCGTTACGGCTTGAGCCTCGACTGGAGCCGTGAGCTACACACTTCCGACACCGAGTACTACCGCTGGACCCAGTGGCTGTTCAACAAATTCTTTGAGCGTGGGCTTGCCTACCGGAAGGATTCTTACGTCAACTGGTGCCCGAAGGACATGACCGTTCTAGCTAATGAACAGGTAATCGAGGGCGCTTGCGAGAGATGCAAAACCCCTGTCACTAAGAGGAAGCTCAACCAGTGGTACTTCAAGATCACTGAATATGCCCAGCGTCTTCTCGACGACATGGATCAGCTAAGGGATGGCTGGCCCGAGCGTGTGCTTGCGATGCAGCGCAACTGGATCGGTCGCTCTGAGGGTGCCTACGTGGACTTCAAAATCGAAGGCCGCGAGGAGCCGGTAACGGTTTTCACCACTCGCCCCGACACCTTGTATGGCGCAACATTCATGGTCGTCGCGCCTGATAGCGATCTGGCCAGCGATATCGTCTCCGCCGAGCAGAAGACAGACTTCGAGAAGTATCTGGAAGAGGTCAAAAAGAACACCGAGATTGAGCGACAGTCCACCCAGCACGAGAAGACTGGTGTTTTCCTCGGCGTCTACGCTGAGAACCCGGTAACCGGCGAGAAAATCCCGATGTGGGCTGCCGACTACGTCCTAAGCGATTACGGCACTGGCGCGATTATGGCAGTGCCTGCTCACGACCAGCGTGACTTGGACTTCGCGTTGAAGTACGGCCTCGAGGTTCGTCCTGTCATCGACACTGGCGAAGAGAATCCCGCGACAAGCGGGGTTGCCACCACCGGTGATGGTGTCTACGTGAGCTCCGGCCCGCTCGATGGCTTAACGAGCGTCAAAGAAGGCGTTAAGAAGACTGTAGAGGTTTTGAACAAGCGTGGCTCGGGTGAGGCGGCAGTTACCTACAGGTTGCGCGACTGGCTGTTGAGTCGTCAGCGTTTCTGGGGCTGCCCGATCCCAATTATCCACTGCCCGAAGTGCGGTTTGGTTCCCGTCCCCGACGATCAGCTGCCGGTAGAGCTGCCAGACCTTCGAGGCGCAGACCTGGCTCCTAAGGGGATGAGTCCGCTGGCAAGCGACGCGGCTGCAGAATGGCGCAGTGTTTCCTGCCCGAATTGTGGTGCTGATGCACAGCGAGATACGGACACGATGGACACGTTCGTCGATTCCTCTTGGTACTTCTATCGCTACTGCTCGCCGCACTTTGAGGACGGCCCCTTCAATCCGGAGGACGTTAATCGTTGGATGCCGGTGGAACAGTATGTAGGTGGCGTTGAGCACGCCATCTTGCACCTGCTTTACATGCGTTTCTTTGCGAAGGTTCTTAACGATCTTGGCGTGATCGACTTCGATGAGCCGATGAAGAAGCTGCTGAACCAGGGCCAGGTCATCAACCAGGGCAAAGCTATGAGCAAGTCCCTAGGCAACGGCGTAGATCTTGGAAAACAGATAGACGAGTTCGGTGTGGACGCTGTTCGTCTGACGATGATCTTCGCCGGTCCGCCCGAGGACGACATTGACTGGGCAGAGGTCTCGCCATCCAGTTCTCTTAAGTTCTTGCAGCGTGCTTACCGTATTGCCGCCGATGTGACCAGCGATCCGGGTTGTCCTGTTGAATCTGGCTACGAGGGTCTGCGTCGAGTAACACACAAGACGATCCACGACGTCACAGAGCTCGTCGAGATGGGACGCTTCAACGTCGCTGTAGCTCGTGTAATGGAGCTGGTAAACGCAGCCAGGAAAGAAATTAACGGCGAGACTGGTGCAGCGGATCCCGCAGTCCGTGAAGCAGCCGAGTTCACCGCTCAGGCATTGAGCCTATTTGCTCCTTACGTCGCCGAAGAGATGTGGGAACTTCTGGGCAAGGAGCCCTCGGTTGCTAACAGCGCCTGGCCAACTGCCGACGAGAAGCTCCTGGTCGCCGAATCGGTAGTACTAGTAGTCCAAGTGCAGGGCAAAGTCAGGGCAAAGATAACCGTAAGCCCCGATATCACTGAGGAGCAGGCTATCGAAGCCGCACTCGCCGAAGATAACGTTCAACGGGCCCTAGATGGTCGTGAGATTCTTAAGACCATCGTCAAGCTTCCGAAGATGGTCAGCATCGTTCCCAAAAAGTAAATAGACCGTAAAAAACGGCAGAGTCTGATGTTGTCAGGCTCTGCCGTTTTGTTGTCTTTGTGAACAAGTCATGAGGGTTAGTCAATAGTGTTTTCGTGCTAGAGAACTCCGATGACTTAGATCGCAGGCTAAGCGAGTTGGTCTCGGGAGAAAGACCTCCCGGGAGTGCTCGCAGAGCGATGTTTGCCAACGTGAATGAATACACGCAATCGGAACAGGACTACAAAGTCGATGCCGACCTCCGCTACGAAGAAAAACTGAATGAGAAATACGTAGAGCCGCCCAAACCGGCTTCGATAAAAGACAAAATCGTTGAAGTAAGCAGAAAAAACCTGCTTGCGCTCATAGCTGCTGGTGCAATTGCGGTGCTCTTCGTTGTAGCCCAGCTAGATAGATCCTCCGCAGCTCAGCTTCCCGAAACCGAGGATAGGACGACCCCAGTAATTGTTGAAACACCGGAGCCCTCACCAAGCCGGCAACCATTAGTGGTGCACGTCATAGGCGCGGTAAATAACCCGGGAGTAGTCGAAGTACCAGAAGGATCTAGAGTCGTAACAGCAATTGAGGCAGCCGGGGGAGTCACTGACGACGCAAACTTGGGCGAACTGAATCTGGCTATGCCGATTTCGGACGGCGTGCAGATATTCGTCAGCTCAGGAAGCGATTCTAGTGAGGTGAGAACAGGTAAAGCTGCGGAAGGAGGAACACAAGCGGAAGGTTCAGCAGGAAAGATAAACCTGAACACAGCAAGCCAAAGTGAGCTAGAACAGCTACCAGGAGTTGGCCCAGTAACTGCGTCGGCAATAGTCGAATGGCGCACCAAGAATGGAAAATTTTCTTCACCCGAACAGCTCCAAGAAATAGATGGGATAGGGCCGAAATCCTTTGCGAAACTCTCCGAGAAGGTCTGCGTGTGAATAAAACAGACCTAAGGATGGTGCCCATCGGGGCTGCGGCATGGGCAGGAGCAGCCGCTGGAATACTCGGTTTGCACCTATCAGTAGTGCTTGTTATTAGCGCTGTCAGTGGGGCCCTATTCCTCAAATGCAGGAAAAATATTTTTATAGCTTTCGCTCTGATTCTCTTAACCAGTTTCGTCCTCAGCGGGGTAAGGACTAACGCGAAAGAAGAAGACCCGCTTGCGGAAGCTGCAAGAAATGGTTCCGTTATACATGCGATCGTCAAAATAAGCACAGATCCAGAAATTGCGACTGCTAAACGTAACTCTGAATCGTGCCGTTCACTAGGAACGGTGGAAAGAATATTAGAAAAAGGAAACCCCGCCGCGGGTTCTCGGGTTTTCTTGATCGCCTCTGGTGAACAGCAGACAAGCTTATGCTCACAAACGGTCGGTTCGATAATCAAGGTGACTGCTAAAGCGCGCCCAGCGCAGAGAACTCAACGGCAAAGCGCTTTTCTATCTGTCCTGAAGGTGACACCAGTCAAAAATCCTGGCTGGTTGTCGGCGATAACAAACCGCATGCGAGATGGGCTTCGCGAGTCGATGAGATGGTCGGAACCGAAACAAGGCGGTCTTGTTCCGTCGCTAGTGGTAGGAGACACATCTAAACTTGACGAAACAATTTCATCTGATTTCAAAGCCACCGGGCTAACCCATTTGACTGCGGTTAGTGGCACCAACTTAACTTTGCTACTTGCTTTTGCTCTGCCTTTAGCGAGATTCATCGGCGTCAGGGGTAGGTGGATCTGGCTTGTTGCGTCGGGCTCGGTGGCGCTGTTCGTCATCGTCTGTAGGGCTGAGCCAAGCGTGCTTAGGGCATCGGTCATGGGACTGATTGGCCTTGCTGCCACAGGCGTGGCTACGGACAAGAATCGAGGCCTACGCGCACTAGGTGGTGCTGTTATGGCGCTTTGTCTAATCGATCCTTGGCTTTCATTGTCCTGGGGGTTTGCGCTTTCCGTCTCCGCTTCGGCGTCGATCCTCGTGTTGGCGAGCGGGTGGCAGATTAAACTTCGCAAGTGGCTGCCGGGGCCTCTTGCTGAGGCCATTGCTATCCCTTTAGCTGCTCAACTCGGCACTCAACCGCTTGTAACTTGTATTAGCGGTGAAATCAGTTTCGTCGGTCTTTTTGCCAATGCTTTAAGTGGACCGTTCGTCGGTATGGTGACCGTACTCGGGCTTGTTGCAGGTGGTTTTTCCTTTTTTTCAAGTTTCTTGTCTGGATGCTTGGGGTGGCTGGCGGGGTGGTGTGTTAACCCGATAATCGTCATTGCGCACACATTCTCTGTCCTGCCTGGAGCCACGTTTCAGTGGTCAGCGACGATTCCCTCGATCACGGTGCTCAGCATTTTCTGCGGTATGTTGATCCTCGTCATCGGTAAGGTGCTGAACACTCCTTGGCTAACTATTCTGCTTGCATTCATTCTTGTTGTCTGTTCGCTATTTCCTCTACAAAGAATTGGTTGGCTCCCGAAGGATTGGCTGTACATTTTTTGTGACGTTGGGCAGGGATCGGCAAATCTAGTCAGAAGCGGCAGCGATTCGGGAGTTCTGATAGACGCGGGTCTAGACGACGAAAAACCTTTGAGGTGCGTAGAAGGATCGGGGCTACGTAGATTGGACGCCATTATTTTGACCCACCGCCATGCCGACCATGTCGGGGGCTTGAACAGGATTTTGGCGAAATTTCCAACCGAGAACATCTACAGCTCTTCAAACATTAGGGGTATCCAAACACGGTTACTGGAAGACGGTGCAGTCTTATCAGTGGGGAATGCCCGGATAAGTATTTTGGGCGGTAAAAAATTGACTAGCGACGTCTCTAAATTGACTGGTCAGATGGAAAACGATGCCGGTATCACGAGCAAAGTCGAACTCTTTGGAACCAAAGCTATTTTTCCTGGTGACATAGAGATCGACGGCCAAACTAAGCTACTGATGCAAGGTCGAGATCTCAGTGGAGACGTCTTAGCCATCCCGCACCATGGATCGGCACATCAAGTTCCAGAATTTTTCAAAGCAGTTTCACCTAAGCTAGCTGTCGCCTCGGCGGGCAAAAACAACGATTACGGCCACCCTTCTGCTAAATCATTGAAGCTGGCTAAGCAGAGCGGCGCTTTGGTTTATCGTACGGATGAGAACGGGAGTGTAGCTGTCGCTAGGAGTGACGGTAAACTGGTCGCTGCTACCCAGCGCTGAGACAAGCAAGATGTGGTTCTAACGAGAACGGTTAAATGGAAAAGATGAATGCATTCGGCACAACTTTGCTAATCACAGGAAAAGAGCAACTTCTGCTTGACCGCGCAGTGGAAGCAAGAGTCAGGGCCGCTAAGCAAGAGTGTCCCGAGGCCGAATACAACGATCTTTCCGCGGGGGATCTGGACGGTAGTCACCTCTCATCCCTCACTGGAGGTTCTCTTTTTTCGCTCCAAACAATTGTGGTAATTCGTCAACTAGGAGAATTGCCCGCCGAACTGCACGATCAAGTGCTGGCAATCGCGAAAAGCACGCATGACGACCTCAGCTTGACTCTCGTTCACGAGGGCGGGCAGAAAGGTAGCGGGCTGCTAAACAAACTCAAAAAAGCCAAAGTGCAAACCCAATCTGTCGAAGCTCCCAAGCCGTGGAAAATGCCCGATTTTGTGATTGCGGAAGGCAGAGCCAACGGAGTGCGGATCGATGAGGCAGCGGCTAAAGCAATTATTGATGCGTTGGGGACTAACATGTCTGCTCTTGCCGGTGCTGTAGCGCAGCTGGCAGCCGACTGGCAGGATGGCAGAATCGATAAAGAAATAGTTCAGCGCTACTTTAGCGGCCACGTCGAGATCAGTGGCTTCGCTATTTGTTACGACGTGCTTAACGGCAGAACCGGGTCTGCGCTAGAAAAACTTCGTTGGGCGCTGCAAAACGGTGTTGCCGCAGTTCTGATAACTTCAGCTTTCGCAAGCGAGTTGAGAGGGCTAGGTAAATACTTCGGTGCTCGTGGCACAAGAGGTAACGAGCTTGCAAGAAAGGTCGGAGTTGCCCCGTGGAAACTCAAGGATCTAGCCAGGCTAAGTAGGACTTGGACACCTCAAGGCGTGAGCGCCGCGATACAGGCCGTAGCCAAAGCGGATGCACAAGTTAAGGGCGCTTCTGCCGATCCCGATTACACGTTGGAAAAGATGATCCTAGAAGTGAACTCTGCCAGGCATAAGTGAAAAACGCACGCCAAACGCCTCAACCCACCCAGAGGGAGTTGAGGCGTTAGACAAAAATCTTTTAGCCCTTAAATTTAGGCGAAAGTTAATTTACAGAGAAGCCGCGCGAGACGAGATAGCCGACTTGCGGTTAGCAGCCTGGTTCTTGTGGATTACACCCTTGCTGGCAGCCTTGTCTAGGAGACGGTTAGCGCTCGCGGCGAGCTTAACAGCGTCTTCCTTATTGCCGGCATCGGCAGCTTCGCGGAACTTGCGAACGCTAGAGCGCAGCTCGTTCTTAACGGCCTTGTTGCGCAGCCTAGCCTTCTCGTTGGTGAGGATGCGCTTCTTCTGGGACTTGATGTTTGCCACTTGGGTTATGCCTCTTCTAAAAGTCGTTTTCTGGGTTCGCGCTTTTACGGCGCGACGAGATAATCTACCAGTTTGAATGCTTCAGTCCAAATAATGGCAGAGCATTAGTTGGCATGAAACAATAACACTTGGCGCGTCCGCGTCCAATCGCCAGCATCGCGAACCGGTGCTAACGAGTCTTGAGGTTTAATTCGAAATCCATGGCTAAACACATTGCTGGGCAGACTGATCCGCAACTCATCCGCAACTTCAGCATCATCGCGCACATCGACCACGGAAAGTCGACGCTTGCAGACCGTATGCTGCAGTTGACTGGTCTTGTTGACGATCGCACTATGCGTGCCCAATATCTAGACCGAATGGATATCGAACGCGAACGCGGAATCACCATTAAGTCTCAGGCGGTCCGAATGAATTGGACGTCCGACGATCAGCCTTACGTGTTGAATATGATTGACACGCCAGGTCACGTCGACTTCACTTATGAGGTGAGCCGTTCGTTGGCTGCCTGTGAGGGAGCTCTCCTGGTCGTGGATTCAGCTCAAGGCATCGAGGCTCAGACGCTATCTAATCTTTATTTGGCTATCGAAGCCGATCTCGCCATCATTCCAGTTTTGAACAAGATTGATTTGCCCAACGCGAATCCCGAAAAGTTCGGAGCGGAGATCGCTTCCATCATCGGTTGTGACGAGTCAGAAGTGCTCAAGGTCAGCGCAAAAACCGGTCAGGGCGTTCCGGAGCTGCTGGACACGATCGTCAACAAGATTCCTGCCCCTGTGGGCGACGAAAATGAGGCCCTACGGGCGATGATCTTCGACTCCGTATACGACTCCTACAGGGGAGTCGTGACTTACGTGAGGGTGATGGACGGCTCGTTCAAACAGCGTGACAAGCTGAAAATGATGGCAACGGGAGCCACTCACGAAGCTCTTGAACTCGGAGTCATCTCTCCTGAACCGACAGCAGCAGATGGTTTAGGCGTCGGCGAGGTCGGTTATTTGATCACTGGCGTCAAAGACGTCAGGCAGTCTCGAGTCGGTGACACCATCACCAGCGCGATCAAGCCAGCCGAACAGCCATTAAGCGGATACCGAGACCCCATCCCAATGGTTTTCTCGGGCATATATCCCATCGACAGTTCCGACTTCCCTGATCTGCGTGAGGCGCTTGAGAAGCTTCAATTAAACGACGCCGCGTTGACCTACGAACCCGAGACGTCTGCAGCACTAGGATTCGGTTTCCGGGTGGGCTTCCTTGGCTTGCTGCACATGGAGATTGTTAGGGAACGACTCGAGCGAGAGTTCGATCTCGACCTCATCTCAACCGCGCCTAACGTGCATTACGAAGTCGAGATGGAAGACGGTACGAAGAAGCTGGTGGATAACCCTTCGGATTTCCCAGAAGGAAAGATCGCCGCTGTGCGCGAGCCAATCGTCAACGCAACGATCTTGACTCCATCCGAATTCATCGGACCGGTAATGGAAATGTGTCAGCAGCGTCGTGGCGAGCAGAAGGGCCTTGACTACCTGTCCACAGACCGTGTTGAGCTTCGCTACATGCTGCCACTAGGCGAAATCGTGTTCGATTTCTTCGATGCGTTGAAATCCAAGACCAAGGGTTACGCCTCCTTGGATTACCACGAGGCCGGCGTCCAGGAAGCTGACCTAGTCAAGGTGGACATTCTGTTGAATGGCGAGCAGGTTGATGCGTTCAGCGCAATTGTGCATCGTGAGAAGGCATACGCTTACGGCCTCGAGATGACCAAGAAGCTGCGCGAGCTTATCCCTCGTCAGCAGTTCGAGGTTCCAGTGCAGGCGGCAATCGGTAGCCGTGTGATTGCTCGTGAAACCATCCGAGCCATGCGCAAGGATGTTCTTTCTAAGTGCTACGGCGGCGACATCACTCGTAAGCGCAAGCTCCTCGAGAAGCAGAAGGAAGGCAAGAAGCGCATGAAGATGGTGGGCAGAGTAGAGGTGCCACAGGAGGCCTTCGTAGCCGCGCTTTCGACCAACGAATCGGGCAAGGACATCAAGGGCAAAGAGCGTGGCTAATCAATGCAGCGCACGCTAAGCCTCTACGTTCATGTGCCGTTTTGCTCAAAGCGATGTGGCTATTGCGATTTCAATACCTACACGCCAGCACAGGTCGGCCTGGGGGCTGTGCAGGCCTACCTTGATGCGGCCCACAATGAAATTGATATCGCTTGGGAGACTATCGGTGATGGAAGAAAACTAGACACAGTTTTCTTCGGTGGTGGCACCCCCACGTTGCTAGATACCGAAGCCCTCGGGGGGCTATTGGCGCATGCAAAAGAATGTTTCGGGTTCTCCGGCAGCGTGGAGATCACGACAGAGGCCAACCCGGAAACCCTCGATGACGACGTGCTGGAACATCTTCTTAGCGCAGGGTTTAACCGGCTATCTATCGGCATGCAATCTAGCGACGAGACCGTCTTGGGCGTACTGGATAGAGTTCATCAGCCTGGACGAGCAGTGCAGGCGGCCAAGCGCGCCCGACAGATCGGGTTCTCAAACATCAGCCTGGACCTGATCTATGGCACACCGGGGGAGAGCCTTGAGTCTTGGCGGTCTAGTCTGCTCGATGCCCTATCCGCAGGCCCGGATCACATTAGCGCCTATTCCCTGATAGTTGAGGACGGGACTCCACTCGCCAGGCGGATTAAAAAGGGGAAAGTCGCCAAGGTGGACGAGGATGATCTCGCGGACAAATATTTACTTGCAGACGAGCTTTTGTCCGAGGCCGGACTGGAAAATTACGAGACCAGCAACTGGGCTAAGGATGGGTTTGAATCCCGTCACAACATTGCCTATTGGCTAGGCGGGGACTGGTGGGGTATCGGTCCAGGGGCGCATTCTCACCTGGCAGATAAGCGCTGGTGGAATGTGAAGCGTCCGCTTCGCTACGCCGAGCAGCTTCATCAAAACGGGTCCGCCATCGAGGGCTCCGAAACCCTAGACGAGATCGCTAAGCACGAGGAAGAAGTCTTGCTCCGCATGCGCCTTAAACGCGGGCTTGAGCTTCGAAAACTTAGCGCTTCTGAGGCGTCCAGGGTGCAACGTTTCATCGACCAAGGGCTACTCGAAAAATTTGTTTCCGAAGAAGGTCAAATGATTAGGGCGAGCCAAGACGGCAGGCTGCTCATCGATGGAATAGTCGTAGAAATATTGGATTAGCCCTGTTCGGGTATGTGGGCTCGATGGCGGCAATAAGTCAGGCTATGGTTTCGTTTCGTGGCAGCAGAATCTAGATACGCCAAGGACGTTTTGGCTCCCGGTTGGCAGAAGGCACACTTGAAGAAAGCCCGCAGCGTGACCATGGAACTTGGGATGGTCGTCGAGGATCCCACAAGCGGATTTGTCGGGGAGATCATGGGTTGGGAAAACGGTCTGGTGATTCTCGAAGACAAGCACCTTAAGCGTCGGACTTTTCCAGTTGGGCCCGGATTCTGGCTGGATGGGCAACCGGTATCGCTGTGCATTCCGCCACGTACTGGCAGGGCTCGCGTTACGCACACTGCGTCGGGCTCTCGGATCGGAGAAAAGGAAGCCGCCAAAGTCGCCTTGCCGAGCAGAATTTACGTCGAGGGGCGCCACGACGCTCAGCTAGTAGAGAAGATTTGGGGAGACGATCTGCGTCACGTCGGGGTTGCGGTTGAGTACCTAGGTGGTATCGACGATCTGGTCAATATCGTCGCTCAGTTCAAGCCACAGAAGGGTAGAAGGCTCGGTGTCTTAGTCGATCACCTGGTTTCGGGGACAAAAGAGCGAGGTATCGCCGATGACGTCATCCGCGGTGGCTACGGCGATTTCGTCCTCATAAAAGGGCACCGGTTCATAGATATTTGGCAAGCTATTAAACCCTCAACTCTTGGCTTCAAGAGCTGGCCGAGTATCCCCAGGGACGTCGATTTTAAAAAAGGAACTTTGGTCGCACTGGGCCTTCCACATGACAATCAGGCGGACATCGCCGAAGCCTGGAGAAAAATGTTGAGCAGGGTGAAAACAATCAAAGATTTAGACATGGAGCTAGTGCGAAATGTCGAGATTTTGATCGATTTCGTCACTCAAGATCACCTTGAAGATATCGGTGAGTAGCTAAAACCGATGTTGTGCTCACTAGGTTTTAGCTTTCAAGTATGTCGGGCGAGACTTTAAAAGTAGGCTGATTGCTATGAATGTGAACGAAGACCAGACACCCCGTTTGCATAACCCACAAGATTGGGAGAGCGCATCTTGGCGCTTAGGTGCTAACTTTGATGAGGAAAGCGGCGTCACAACTTTTGGCGTTTACGCACCTATGGCTGAGCACGTAGCTCTGGAGATCTTTTTAGATCCCATCGGGACCGAGGCCATTTTGCGGGTCGACATGGCCAAGAGCTATGAGGGAGTTTGGCGGGCCAGCCTGTTAGGAGCGGGGCACGGCACGTACTACGGCTACCGTTGTTGGGGAAAAAATTGGCCGTATCTTGAAAGTTGGCGTCCAGGAACTCTGGAAGGTTTCCAGGCTGATAGGGACGAATACGGTAACCACTTCAATCCGAATAAGGTTCTTCTCGACCCCTACGCGTTAGAGGTGTCGCACACGCCAATGAATCCCAAGCTCGAAGAAATGGGGTTCAATAAAAACATTTTTGGCACCGGTAGCACCGTGTGGGAAGGCAAGCAGGTCAGGGAGCTCGACTCTGCAAAGTGGGCACCAAAAGGCATCGTTGTGTCCGACCGGACGGACACTGGCCAGGGGATCAACCGAGAGGGCCAGGACATCTGCCTCTACGAAGTCCATGTCAAGCAGCTGACGATGCATCCCTCTGCTTCCAAGCTCGAAGAAATTTTCAGCGACGAGTTGGGGTTCGATGAGGTAAAAAACGTTCCGGAGGAACTTCGCGGCACTTATGCGGGTGCGGCATATATGGCTCCTTATCTGAAGGCGCTAAACATAAACACAATTGAGTTCCTTCCTGTGCACGAAACCGACTCCGATCAGGTCGGGGACAACAATGGGTCTACGAATAACTGGGGATATCAGACGCTCAATTTCTTCTCTCCGAACAGGGACTACTCCTCCGATAAGTCTCCTGGCGGTCCGACTCGTGAGTTCAAAGAAATGGTGCGCACATTCCATGAACATGGGATCGGTGTATTCATCGATGTCGTATTTAACCACACGGCAGAAGGTGGAAATTGGGACGCAGACCCCAACAATGCGGGCTTCACCACCTTTGGTGGTTTTGGCACGGCGGAATATTACGACCTAGCCGAAGGTGGCGCGATACACGATGCTGCAACGGGGTCGGGAAACCAAACCAATTTTTCCTCGCCCGGTATGTGCTGCTTGACTGCAGATTCGCTCAAGTATTGGCATGAGGCAATGGGAGTGGATGGTTTCCGCTTCGATCTGGCCCCAGTCCTCGGCAGAATGCCGGAGTTATTTGACGAGAGCGATTGGGCGGGCCGGAAGAGGTTCTTCCGTGGCCATCCTCTGCTGACCAGGATCGGTAGGAAAGCGAAAGAAAATAATTTCCGTGTCGTTGCGGAGGCCTGGGACCTATGGGGGTACGAGGTTGGAAACTTCCCTGCGGAATGGGGCGAGTGGAACGGTCGCTATCGAGATGCAATTCGTTGTTTCCTAAAGGGGGACGGTAACACTTCTGAATTCATCAACGTCTTTAACGGTGACTGGGCGGGATTCGGGCACAAGGAAGGTCCCAATAAGTCCATTAACTTCGTCACCGCGCACGACGGTTTCACCATGATGGACCTGGTTAGTTTTAACGCGAAAGATAATAACCAGGAATATCCTTTCGGACCCTCCGACGGTGGTTCAGATAACAACAATTCTTGGGATTCCGGGGGTGATTTGTCTCTGCGTAGAACGCGTTGGCGTAACTTCATCGTCACGCTTTTCTTCTCGCGTGGTGTTCCGATGATCGTCGGCGGGGATGAATTTGGCCGCACCCAAAACGGAAACAATAACCCGTGGAACTTGAACACGGTCGGGGTCTGGAACAACTGGGCTCAGGCAGCATCGAACGCGCCGACTCAGGTGCCAGTGGACCCCAGAGACGAGACAATTAACGGATACTACGATGTCATCGGTCAAACCGCGGCACCAGAAAAAATCAACCCGCTGTTCCGCTTTACCCGGTACGTGGCGAGATTGCGATCTTTGGATCCGACACTTCGTCAGCCCACATGGGGCAACGGAGAGCTTCACGATGACGACGTTACATATTTATTCTTCAAGCCGGATCTGAGCGGTGCTCCAGAAGAGGGCGACAGGGCGGTTTGCGTTCTTATCGATGGCAAGGGCATTGGCGGCAGTGAATACCTATTTATGCTCAACATGAGCGACTCGAACGTCGATTTCGATTTACCGGAAGAACCCGATCCAAACCGTCCTCAGCTGAAGTGGTTTAACATCATTGACACTGGAGATTGGGCCGAAGAGGTGAGTAACTTCTGGGTGCCTAGTATGGCAATGCCCATCGAGGGTAACTACACGGTAGAGCCATGGTCTATCGCGGTATTGGTTGCTGCAGACCAGGAGTCTCCGCTCTTCCATAATCCAGACTTCGACAAGATCAAGCTTCCGAAACCGGACAAAATTTTCAAAAAAGACAGAAGCATTCCGCAGACCAAAAAAGAACAATTTTCAGATAAGGACGTGAATGATGCAGACCGATCAGATACTTCAGATGCTGAGGTCGGTAGCGGCAGAAGTGATCACGCCGAGGTTTCGCAACCTTAGTGACGACCAAATATTCGAAAAGAAGCCGGGCGATTATGTCACTGTCGCCGACAGGGAGTCGGAGGTGGAGATCACTAAGGCGCTCCGCGAGGCTTACCCGGATGCCCTGATCGTTGGCGAAGAGGCAACCTTCAAGGACCCTTCTCTTCCGGATGGGCTGCTAGAGGCAGATCATGCATTCACCATCGATCCCATCGACGGCACCGGAAACTATGTTCGGGGTAGCGATAAACACGCGGTGATGCTGGCCGAACTTAAGAATGGCCAGCTTTCGAGGTCGTGGATTTGGTTGCCGATGTTCCGGAAGGCATACGTCGCAGAGCGCGGCAACGGGGTATTTCTTAATGGGCAGAGATTGAGCCCAATTGAGCGTACTGGTGTTGCCCTTGGGGGAACCTCCAGGAAGAATCTTCAGGGCTACGACGCTGAGGGCAAACTCGAACCCACTACCACGACAAATAATTGCGCAGGAGTCGACTACGCAGATTTGCTAGAGGGATCGATTGACTACTTCCTGTACACGTCACCGAAGCCTTGGGACCACCTGCCGGGCCAGCTGATGCTCCAAGAGATTGGCGGCGAGATCCTGAAGATGGACGGATCCCCGTACGATGCTAGCGGCGATGCTTCTATCATTTTCTCTGGTTCGAACGTGGAGCGTTTGCAGCAGATTATTGATGCGTGGAAGCCCAATCTCGACAAATAAAAACGATCTCGAAAAGAGCTCGCTAGAAATACCGAAAAACTGAGCTAAACTAGCACTCTGAGCATTCGAGTGCTAGAAAATTAGTTATGCTTCGATGAGAGAGGGTGACGATGCTTAACGACCGTAGACTAAAGGTGCTGCGAGCGATCGTCACCGACTATGTCTCTATGCACGAGCCGGTGGGGTCTAAGGCTTTGGTGGAAAGACACAGCTTAGATGTCTCCCCGGCAACGGTTCGCAACGATATGGCAGCCCTTGAGGAAGAGGGATATCTGGCCCAACCGCACACCAGCGCGGGCCGTATTCCAACCGATAAAGGCTACCGGTTGTTTGTCGATAAACTAGCCGATATCAAACCGCTATCGCCAGCCGAGCGAAAAGCCATCGAAACCTTCATGGCCGGCTCGGCCGACATCGACGATATTGTGCATAGAACTGTGAGGCTTTTGGCTCAGTTCACCAGACAAGTTGCAATAGTCCAGTACCCGATCAGCGATCAGGCAACGGTCAGGCATATTGAATTCGTTCAGTTGAGCACATCCAAGGTGATGGTCATCCTCATCGACTCTGTTGGGATCGTGGAACAACGGATGGTCCAGGCCAGCACTGCTCCAGAAGATCTCGAAGAGCTAAGGAAAGTCTTCAACAAGCTGTCTGCTGATCAATCTTTGGATCAGGCCGCAGCCACGCTCTCCGAACACGAACTATATGAAAAGGACGAGGTGTTTGCTGCCCTCACGGATGCTGTAGTGGACATCGCGCAGTCTAATCCGAATAGCGAGGTAGTGGTTGCAGGCTTCCCCAACTTGACTAGGTATGGAGCGGATTACATGCCGATGATGGTGCAGGTCATCGAGGCGCTTGAAGAGCAGGTGGTTTTGTTGAAGCTGCTCTCAGAGACGGCTACCGAACCGGGCCAGGTTGCTGTTCGAATAGGCCAGGAGAACAGCTACGAGCCGCTACAGGCCACATCCTTAGTCGCGAGTTCTTATGGCAGTCCAGCCGATGCATATGCGAGGTTGGGAGTCGTTGGGCCAACTCGGATGGATTATCCATCAGCAATGGCGGCCGTTCGAGCCGTCGCCAATTACGTCGGTCGTTTTCTATCTGAAGGTTAATTTCAAAAGTAATGAGTGATTACTACGAGACGCTTGGCGTGCCTCGAGACGCCAGCGCGGAACAAATCAAAAAGGCTTTTCGCCGCAAGGCACGTCAGTACCACCCCGACGTCAATGATTCACCTGATGCCGAGGATAAATTCAAGGCTGTAAACGAGGCTTATGCCGTCTTAAGCGACGAAAATAAGCGCGCTATCTACGACCGTGGTGGCGATCCGATGAGCGGCGGATTTGACGGCGGCATGGGCGGTTTTGGCGGATTCAGCTCGCAAGGGTTCGACATTGGCGACTTGTTCGGCGCCATGTTCGGTGGAGACTTCGGCGGGTCGAGAGGGCCGCGGTCTCGCGTTCAGCGTGGCAAGGATCTTCTCGCTAGACTTGAGCTGGAGCTTTCCGAGGCAGTCTTCGGCGTCACTTCGGAGTTGACGATCAACACTTTTGTCGCATGCCAGAACTGTCATGGTGCAGGCTCCGCTGACGGCAGCGATCCAGTGACGTGTACCCAATGCAACGGCCGCGGTGACGTAACCGTAAGCCAGCGTTCTTTGTTGGGCGAGATCAGAACCACTCAGGCTTGCCCAGCTTGTCAGGGGTACGGGACAGTCATTAAAAACCCATGCCCAGATTGCGCCGGCCACGGCAGGGTAAATGAACGCCGCACGCTGAACGTCAAGGTTCCTGCTGGCGTCGACACCGGCAACAGGATAAGGCTCCAGGGGCAAGGAGAGATTGGAGAGGGTGCCGGCCCTGCAGGCGATCTTTTCGTAGAAATCAGAGTTAGGCCCCACGAACGTTTCCGCAGAGTGGGCCAAGACCTCGAAACGTACATGAACCTTCCGATGACTGCTGCAGCGCTGGGGGCAAAGATCGATTTGGGCACGTTGGAGTCCGAGCGCGACGACTGCGACCCGAACGATTCGACTGTTCAGATAGACGTTCCGGAAGGAACCCAAACCGGAACCCGCGTCACTGTGCGCGGAAAAGGAGTTCCTAGCTTGAACGACGGTCGTCGTGGTGGACAGCGAGGCAATCTGATCGTTATCTTCAACGTCGTCACGCCTACTAAGCTCACTGACAGGCAGCGGGAATTGCTTGCTGAGCTGGCGGAAGAGCGAAACGAAACGGAGCTAAAAGCCGAAATTAGCCATGATAAAGGCTTTTTCGAACGACTAAAAGACGCTTTCCGTGACTGAACCACTATTCATCGCCGAAGTCGCCGACAAATGCGTCGGCGACGTGGTTAACGTTGCTGGCTCAGAAGGCAGGCATGCAGTTTCAGTAAAGAGGCTGCGTGTAGGCGAGAGCGTGTTACTCGCGGACGGTCTGGGGCACGGGATCTGGGGCGAGGTAATCGAGACCGGTAAAAATGTTTTTTCCGTTCGTGTCGGAAACGTTCTCCAAGCCCCGCAGCGGCCAATTCGCTGGACCGCGGTTCAGGGGCTGGCGAAGGGCCCGCGCTCAGATATTGCCATCGAGGCACTAACTGAGCTTGGAGTCGATGAGATCATTGCCTGGCAGGCCTTTAGATCGGTTGTCAGGTGGGAGAAGAAAGCCGACAAGGGCATTGCGAAGTGGCAGTCTACGGTTCGCGAGGCCAGCAAACAGTCCAGGCGGCTAGTGATTCCTGAAATCAGCTACGCGGATGCTGCGCAGATCGCAAAAAGGATTTCTGAGGCAGACTGCGCATTAATTCTGCACGAAGACTCAAAAACTGGCTTGTCGGAAATCGAACTGCCAAAATCTGGTGAGATTCTTTTTGTTATAGGCCCCGAAGGCGGCATCAGCCCCGAAGAGGTCGAGCAATTTGAGAGCGCAGGCGGGAAGCTGGTCGGTCTTGGAGAACAGGTTCTGCGTACCTCGACTGCAGGCCTTGTCGCGCTAAGCCAGCTACAAATACTCAGCCAACTCGGCGCGGCTTAGACTCTCAGCTCCTCCGGTATTTCGCCGTACGGTTCTAGGCCAGAAAGATCGGCAAATACTACGTGATTACGGTCGTCTACCGTGCCGACGGTCAGGTGAGGGCCGATGCCCATCATCTGCCAGCGGCTCCTGTACGTCCAGTCAAGAGCCCGGGGTGTGGAAGTACGCCAGAAGTTCAATATGTATCCACCCTCGTAAAGGTGGAGGAGCGAATAGCCACCTGGGTATGCGGCTACTGCAGCATTTTCTAGGTATTCGGTGTGAGCACCAAACAAATCAGGCTTGTTCCTGCGCATCCTGTGTGTGTGCCCAGAGAAGTGCAAGAACACTCCCGGTGCCTTCACATGCAGCTTTTGCAGTTCCAACCTGTCGCGTTTGCGAAGCATGAACGTCTGGCCTGCGGGCCATGAATTAACCGAATCTTTCGTCACTGGGTGGTGACTCATGGACAGCGTTGGTCGGTCTGGGTCGTTTCGTAGCACATCGCTGATTTGAGCGAATTGGTCAGCGCATATTCTTCCGCCACCAGACTTGTAGGTCGTGTCTATGCCTATGATTCGAAGCCCGCTAGGGTGGTCTGCAAGCTGCATTTTTTGAAATACGGCGATTCGGCTGCCAAATGGGTCGTCATGTTTGGGGAAATCGTGGTTGCCCCGTACCGCCATCCAATCGTCGTTTTGCGTTCCATACCCGTCAACAAGATCACGGAATCGGACGGCCTCAGCTTGCTTACCAGAATTAGTTATGTCGCCGGCCAGGCACAGGTAGGGGCTGCCACGTTTACCTAGTTCTTCGAGCATGCTGGTGAACATGGTCTCCGGATACTTTTTGTCATGGCTCGCCGAAACCGATGTCGGAAAGAGCGGGCCAAGGTTTATCCCTTGGCGGACCTCTCCGATGTGAATGTCATTAGCCAATACGATCGATGTCAAATATTTTCCCGGTGGGGGAAGAAGCGTGGTGAAGGAATAGGTTCGCTCGAAGCTACCCGGTTTCTTGGTGACGTGAAGTGCTGGCAGGGGAGTAATCCCCGAACTCTCGCAAGAGAAGAAATATCTTCTGCCAGGTTCCAAACCTCTGATATGCACTCTGTGGAAGGCTCGCGGGGTTGAGTCTTCGTGGACCAGTTTCAGATCGCGGTTGTTAGTACCCAGGAAGAGGCGCGTGTTAGTGCCTACCGGAGCAGGCACAAGCTGCCAAAGCTTAGAGCGCCTGCGAGTGATCCAAGTGATCACTACGCTCGTTGGCGTTACCGTGCTCACCTCGAGGTCGGTGGCGATAAATTCTTTGTTTAGATCCGTCTGGAAGTCGGGGATAGGCGGCATCTCTGTAGCAATAGATGTCGCTATGCGATGATTTTTTTGTCTAGTCCATTTGTTCGGATCACTCACGGATTCAACCGTATCTTTTTTGGACCTGCAAAAATAGTCTTATGACCAGTTTTGAAGCATCGAGTAAACCAGCGAGCCAAGAAGATTTCGGGTTCGAGGTTACGGCTACTTTGTCGAACGGTCTTGGCCGCACGGGATTGATCTCGACTCCGCATGGAAAAATCGAAACTCCAGCATTCATAGTGGTTGGCACGAAGGCCACGGTTAAGTCGGTGCTTCCTGAAACAGTTCGCGATCTGGGCGCGCAGGCCGTGTTAGCTAATGCGTTTCACCTGTATCTACAGCCGGGGCCAGATTTAGTCGATGAGGCGGGCGGTCTAGGCAAATTCATGAACTGGCAAGGTCCGACATTCACGGACTCTGGTGGTTTTCAGGTGCTGAGCCTTGGCGCTGGTTTTAAGAAGGTCTTGGCGATGGACGTAACCGGCATGCAGAACGATGAGGTGATAGCCGAGGGCAAGGAGCGTAAGGCTCACGTCGATGAGGACGGGGTTAACTTTAAGTCTCCACTGGACGGCTCAATGCACAGGTTTACTCCCGAAGTCAGCATGTGCGTGCAGCACAAGCTTGGTGCTGACATCATGTTCGCCTTCGACGAGTTGACGACCCTTCTGAACACTCGCGAGTATCAGGTCGAGTCTATCGCCAGAACGCAACGGTGGGCGCAACGTTGCCTTGCTGAGCACAAGAGACTTACTTTGGAGAGGAAAGGTAAGCCCTATCAGGCTCTCTTTGGGGTGGTTCAGGGAGCTCAGTACGAAGATTTGCGGCGTAAAGCCAGTCGCGATTTAGCTGCTACTGAATCGGATGGCTGGACCTTCGACGGCTTCGGCCTAGGTGGAGCGCTCGAAAAGCACAATTTGGCTAAGATCGTTACCTGGATGGCGCAGGAGCTTCCCGACAACAAACCTCGGCATCTGTTGGGGATCAGCGAACCGGATGATCTTTTTGCCGCTTGCGAAGTGGGCGCGGATACTTTCGATTGCGTCAACCCGTCGAGGGTGGCAAGAAATGCGGCGATCTATACGGCCGATGGCAGATACAACATAACTAATTCTCGCTTCAGGCGAGATTTCAGCCCGCTTGAGGAAGGTTGCGACTGCTACACCTGTGCCAATTACAGCAGGGCTTACGTTCGCCATCTATTCAAAGCGAAGGAGATGTTGGCTAACACGCTTGCCACGATTCATAATGAAAGGTTCACTGTTCGCCTCGTTGATCAAATTAGGTCCTCTATCCGAAACGGCGATTTCTACGAATTCAAAGGGGAAATGCTGGGTCGGTTTTATCAGAAGAAGAGCTGAGCGGTTAACGGGTAATTCTTAAAGAATTCATTTTCTGTTGATAGTGGTTCTTTAGTCTCTAACTCAAGTGTTTATTGGCTCGTTGGTTGGGCCGCAGATCCGAAAGGGCTGACCGTGTTTTCTGTTTTCGTTTTCTTTTTAACTGTCGGGTTGATAATTCTTTTCTCCTCGCTGTTTGTCGTTAAGCAGCAGATGAGCTACATCATCGAGCGGTTCGGAAAGTTCCACAAGGTGGCGAATCCGGGGCTTAACTTCAAGGTTCCATTCGTCGACAAGATCGCAAAAAAGGTTCCGCTTCGTATAATGCAACTCGATTCCATCGTCGAGACGAAAACCCAGGACAACGTGTTTGTGACGATACCGGTTTCGGTCCAATACATGGTCGCGAACGTCGTTGATTCTTATTACCGACTCGCTGATCCGGAACGCCAGATTCAATCCTACGTCTATGACCGTGTACGAACTTCTTTGGCGAAGCTTAACCTTGATGATGCCTTCTCCTCTAAGGATCAAATTGCCTCGGACGTGGAGGCCACCTTGTCCGAGTCAATGGCGGCCTATGGTTTCACGATTGTTAACACTTTGGTGACTGACATCAACCCAGACCCGAATGTTCGGGCATCGATGAACGCTATCAACGCTGCCCAGCGTGAGCGTGAAGCAGCTATCTCGCTTGCAGAAGCCGAAAAGATCAAGATAGTCAAACAGGCTGAAGCCGATGCCGAGTACAAACGGCTACAAGGTGAGGGCGTTGCGGCCCAGCGCAAAGCGATAGTCGACGGCCTGGCCGAGCAGTATGAGCTGCTCAGGAAAGCGGGTATAGGACAAGAAGCACAAGAGATGCTTCTGCTCACGCAGTACTTCGACACTCTTCAAGAAGTGGCTAAGTCTTCCAACACTCAAACTCTGATGCTGCCCTCTAACCCTGGTGGTCTGGAGGCAGTCATGAACGAGATGCGGAGTTCTCTTTTCGCGTCGGTTCGATCTGCCAATCAAGATCCGAATGGCGGGTTTGGTTATCCAAAAGTCTCCCGTAAAAGCTAAATTGCTTGGTTCGGGCTCCAATAGTTAGCCGTGTTGGAGCCCGAATCTTCTTTTGGGGTGGCAGAATCTATATATGAGTGAGCAAACGGTTAGCAATGACGCTGGGCTGCCGGACTATGACGAAGGCCAGCTTTCAGCCTCCGACACGTTGATCGATCGAGGAGTGGCGGATCCTCTAGACGAAGGTTACGTAGCCCCAGACAATTGGTCCGTCGCCCAAGGGTATGGCAATACCGCGGAAGAGGCGCGTCGCGGCGAAAGCGTCGAACAGCGAATCAAGCAAGAAGAACCCGAAACAACCGACGAAGATAAGGGTCCTTGGAACCCGCATCAGGAACCTCGACAGGTTGGCCAGGAGCGCGCCGGTCGATTGGTGGCAACAGCAGACGGAAAGATCACCAACGATAAAGAGGGCGACGCAGTGGCTAAGGACGTCGGTATTTCTGGTGGTGCAGCCAGCGCAGAGGAAGCCGCGATGCACATCATCGACGAAGACGAAATTGATCGGCAGAATAAGGGCGAAGAAGAATAGTCTTAGGAGACTAAGGCGGTTGAGCTAGAGTTATTGTGTCACCACCGCCAAGTTGCCGGTGGGTTTAGCAATTTTTGGAGGAATCCTGTCCAACCAGCCGAATCCTGATGACGGTCTGCGTGTTTTATCCGTGCCAGCGAACGTTGACATGATCAATGTGCTTGGGCCTCGCGACGAATTTCTGCGGTTGTTGGAGGGTGCGGTCGCAGCTGATCTGCACGTCCGTGGAAACGACATTACGGTCACCGGAGACCCGGCTAGCGTCCAGAATGCCGTGGATATTCTCACCGAGATGGTTACGATCGTCAGAATGGGGCAGCCTCTCAGCTCGGAAAAGGTAGAACGAATCATCTCGATCGCTACCGATACAGGCGGAGATGTGCACGCTTCCGAGGTGCTTACCGCCAACATCCTGTCTACTCGCGGCAAAACTATCAGGCCCAAGACGATAAATCAGAAGCGATATGTTGATGCGATCGATGCCCACACGCTCACTTTTGGTATCGGCCCGGCAGGAACAGGAAAAACATATCTGGCTATGGCCAAAGCAGTGCAGGCGTTACAGGAAAAGCAGGTTAATCGGATTATTCTCTCGCGTCCGGCCATCGAAGCGGGGGAGAGGCTCGGATTTTTGCCGGGTAGCCTGACCGACAAGGTGGATCCTTACTTGCGTCCGCTATACGACGCTTTGCACGACATGTTAGACCGCGATCAGGTTCCCAAATTATTTACTTCGGGCGTGATCGAAGTAGCTCCTCTCGCCTACATGCGCGGACGCACTCTTAACGATGCTTTTATCGTTCTTGACGAGGCTCAAAACACCACTGCCGAGCAAATGAAGATGTTCTTAACTCGCATGGGCTTCAATTCAAAGGTTGTAGTGACGGGCGATATCACCCAGGTAGATCTGCCAGGCGGGACCTCCAGCGGCCTTAAAATCGTGCAGAAAATTCTTTCAGGTATAGACGACATCGCCTTTTGCCAGCTGACTTCGAAAGACGTCGTTCGCCACAGGCTGGTCGGCAAGATCGTTGCGGCATACGACAAATACGATGCGACGCTCGAACAGGCACTCACGAACCGAGGCAGAAAATGATTGATATCAACAACGAATCAGGCACTCAAGTAGACGAGCAGCGCCTAGTCAGACTCGCCGCTTTCGCTCTCGACAAATTGCGCATTCATCCGCAGGCTGATTTGTCGCTGGTTTTGGTCGACGAGGAAACCATGGCCGGATACCACGAACGGTTTATGGACCTTCCGGGGCCTACGGATGTAATGAGCTTCCCGATGGACGAGCTCAGGGTGCCGAAAGACGGCGAAGAACCGCCGAATGGCTTACTCGGCGATATCGTCATATGCCCTCAATTCACCAGCGCTCAAGCGCCCGAAAACGGACGCGAGCCTGAGGAAGAGATTGATTATCTTCTGATTCATGGCCTGCTGCATCTGCTCGGCTACGATCACGCAGAACCCGATGAAAAGGCCGAAATGTTTGGTCTAAACGACCGGATAATTGCTGATTGGAAGGCCGGCCCGTTAAATGAGTCTTAATCAGTGGATTTGGCTGGGGCTAGCGGTAGTTTTTTCCTTTCTAGCCTTTCTGGTGATGACGGTAGACACCGCACTTTCATCTATGACGAAAGCTCGCGTCGATGTCTTCGTTGAGGAAGGCAGGAAGAATGCCCCCAAGCTTAAAGAGATTCTGGAGGATCCGGCACCGACGCTAACCGCAGTTACCTTGCTTAGGGTCGTCTTCGAGATAGTAACTTGTGTCCTGTTTGCCATGCTGGTCTTCAGCCTCGCCGATGCGCTTTTACTGCGCTTGCTGATCACAATCGCCGTTTTGAGCATTGTATCTTTTACCATGTGGTGGACGGCGCCTAGGACCTTAGGAAAACTGCACGATGAGAAACTGGCGCTTGGCTGCGTCAAACTTATTGGATTCGTTTCTTCTTTGGTCTGGCCGATCGGGCAGTTGCTGATCTGGATCACCAACGCGCTGACACCGGGCCCGGGCTGGACCGATGGGCCCGCAAGCCCGGAGGCGGAGAAGATCGAGGTCGCTTCAGACGGTGAGCGAGAAATGATCCGTTCGGTATTCGAGCTTGGCGACACGTTGGTTCGCGAGGTCATGGTTCCCCGCACTGACGTCGTGTTCATCGAGCAGGAAAAATCGATTGGTCAGGGGCTATCCCTAGCTTTGCGTTCTGGGTTCAGCAGGATCCCGGTTGTGGTTAACGACCTAGATGACATTGTCGGTGTTCTCTACGTGAAAGACGCCATGAGCAGGGTTTATTGTGAGCCTGAAAAGCAGCGCACCCAGACTGTTGGCGAGGTCATGCGCGAACCCAAGTACGTGCCAGATTCAAAGCCGATCGATGAATTGCTTCGCGAGATGCAGCTGACCAGGAATCACATGGTCGTGGTGGTCGACGAATTCGGTGGCACCTCTGGCCTGGCCACTATCGAAGATCTAATCGAAGAGATCGTTGGCGAGATCACTGACGAATACGACTCTGAACCAGATCTCGCGCAGGAGGTCGAACCGGGGCTGTGGCGTGTTTCAGCCAGGATGCCGATCGATGACACAGGTGCTTTGTTCGATCTGGAGGTCGACGACGAGGATGTAGAGACCATAGGCGGGCTATTAGCTAAAGAACTGAACATGGTGCCGATTCCGGGCTCCAGCATCACCTGGAACGGGTTGGAACTGACCGCAGAAAGAGCGACAGCCAGACGACACCAGATCGATACCATTCTCGTCCGCAAGTTGGAGCCGCAGGAAGAAACCGAGGAGGAATAAATGTCAGAATTCGTATCGGGTTTCGCCTGCTTTGTCGGCCGTCCGAACGCAGGTAAATCCACACTAATCAATGCGCTCGTAGGGCAGAAGGTAGCTATTACCTCTAGCAAGCCTCAAACGACCAGGCGAGTTGTGCGGGGTATCGTGACTACCCCTAACGCCCAGCTGATCATCATCGATACGCCAGGTGTCTCTAAGCCGCGTTCTTTGCTGCAAACAAGGCTAAACGATCTTGTCTACGAGACTTGGTCGGAGGTTGATGTCGTAGCAGTTGTGCTGCCTGCGAACCAACATGTCGGTCCTGGCGATGAATATTTAGTTTCTGAGCTCGCGAAGCTTTCGAAGCGGCCGAAGATGTTGGCTATCGTCACCAAGACCGACTTGGTGAGCAAAGAACGTCTTGCAAAGCAATTAATCGAGGTCGATGAGCTGGCTAAACGAACTGAGGTCGAGTTCGAACACATCGTGCCTTGTTCTGCGGTTTCCGGCGAGCAGACCGATGACGTCGCCGAAGTGCTGACCAGCCTGCTCGAGCCGGGGCCAAAGTTTTACCCAGATGATGATCTAACCGACCAACCTGACGAGACCTTGGCCGCCGAGATCATCCGCGAGGCGGCATTGGAAGATGTCAGGGATGAGTTGCCGCACTCGATAGCCGTCGAGATCGATGAGATGAGTCTCAAGCCGGATCGACCAAAAGACAAACCACTGCTGCAGATCTATGCTTCGATGATTGTTGAACGCGAATCTCAAAAGGGCATCATGATCGGTAAAGGTGGTTCCAGAATCAAGCAGGTCGGTACCGAAGCGCGCAGGCAGCTCAAGGCTATTTTTGGTGTTCCGATATATCTAGATCTCAAGGTAAAGGTGCTTAAAGACTGGCAGAAGGACGCTAAACAACTCAACCGTTTGGGCTTCTGAAATCTGCAATGTCCAAACTGTGGTGATTTGGCTGGCTAGGCAAATCAGCAGTTAAAATGGAAAACGTGGTTACGCCTAACAGCGCATATTTGCTGCTCCTTGGCCGCCGCAGCGAGGCTAGCTAGCCGTTAAGGGCTAGAGCCAAGCCTCCTCGCTGCGGAGTTTTCGCGTGCCTGGCTTCCATATCTAATACTTTTCTGGAGCGAAATATGTCTAAAATCTCTGCGATTAAGCCTCACGGTTGCCCTTTGCAGCAGCCTTCACCGATGCCTTTCGAGCGGTATCGTCCGTTTCAACCTTTGAAGCTGCCCGATCGCACTTGGCCCGACAAGGAGCTGACGAAGGCTCCACGTTGGTTGTCGACGGATCTCAGGGATGGCAACCAGGCTTTGATTGACCCCATGACTCCTGGCCGTAAACGCGAGTTGTTCGATTTGCTAGTCCGAATGGGATACAAGGAAATCGAAATCGGTTTCCCCGCTGCATCGCAAACAGAGTACGACTTCGTTCGGTCGTTAATCGAGGACGAAGACGCAATTCCCGATGATGTAGTCATCTCAGTGCTTACGCAGGCTAGGGAAGACCTGATCGATCGCACGTCGCAGTCCCTAGTTGGCGCCAAGCGTGCGACCATCCACATGTACAACGCGGTGGCCGATTTGTTCCAACGCGTCGTCTTCCAGAACACCCCAGAGCAGACCAAGGAGCTGGCGAAACAGGGCACTCAATGGGTTGTAAGCGCCATGGAACGTCACCTTGGCGACACCGAGATGGGCTACGAATACAGCCCCGAAATCTTCAGCCAGGCGAACACTGATTTCGCTTTGGAAGTATGCGAGGGGGTCATGGAGGTTTGGCAGCCTGACGCTGATCGCGAGATTATCCTCAACCTGCCTGCTACCGTTGAGATGAGCACCCCGAATACTTATGCCGATCAGGTTGAGTATTTTTGCCGCAACATCCCCAACCGCGAAAACGTCTGCGTATCATTGCACCCTCACAACGATCGTGGCACTGCAGTCGCTGCTGCCGAATTTGCGCAGATGGCAGGAGCTGACCGTGTTGAGGGCTGCCTGTTCGGTCATGGCGAGCGCACCGGTAACGTCGACCTGGTCACTTTGGGGCTCAACCTCTATACGCAGGGGATTGACCCGAAGATTGATTTCTCTAACCTCGATGAAATCCGGCACACGGTTGAGTTCTGCACAGGAATGCCGGTACACGATCGGCAGCCGTACTCTGGAGATCTGGTCTACACGGCGTTCTCCGGCTCGCACCAGGACGCCATCAAGAAGGGCTTGGACGACCTTCAGAACAAGGCAGATGAGCAGGGTAAGACCATTCACGAGATTGAGTGGATTGCTCCTTATCTGCCTTTGGACCCGCATGACGTCGGGCGAAACTACGAGGCCGTCATCCGAGTCAATTCGCAGTCCGGCAAGGGTGGCGTCAGCTACCTGATGAGGACGGACCACAGGCTCGATATGCCTCGCCGTCTGCAAATGGAGTTCAGCAGAGTCGTTCAAAAGTATGCGGACGAAGCTAGCCACGAAATCACCAGTGAGCAGCTGTGGGAATTTTTCGAAAGCGAGTATCTGAAGATGGACGAGCCGCTGAGCGGTTTGGACTTCAACTTCAGAAACGAGCATGGTGTGTACAACATTACTTGCGAGCTGAACTTTCATGGTGAACGCAAGAAGGTCACAGGTCGGGGCAATGGCCCGGTTTCGGCGTTCGTCGATGTTCTGAAGGCGGTTGGGTTCAACGTTCACGTTCTTGACTACGCTGAGCATGCGATGACTTCTGGCGGAGACGCTAAGGCGGCCGCTTACATCGAGTGTGAAATCGGGGAGGGCGAGGATGCAAAGACTCTGTGGGGTGTCGGTATCCACCCCGACATCACGACCGCTTCATTGCATGCCTTAATCAGTGCATGTAACAGGGCATAAAACTGCTTGACCATATCGGTGAAAAGGATTTGCAAATTCCATAGTGCATGGTGCACTATGGAACATAGTTCCCGGCGACTTATTTACCCCTTCTGGGTCGCCGGGAATCTGCTTTATCAGCCGGTTTAAGCTCGAAAAATTATTTTTTAGTCGCCTTTGCGACCTTCAGAGGATCTGTCGACTTAAGAAATCTGTCTCGAAGGAAAATAATTACCTGGCGTCAAGGTAAGTGGTTATTTCACAGTTTCGCTATTGAAAAAATTTTCCATTTGTAAGCTGACCTATCTATTAAGCGTTATGCCTTAGCTCCGCCAAATCGCCTATCGCGGTTCACAAATTTCTCTACCGCATCCCAAAGGTCTCGCCTGTCCCAATCTGGCCAAAGCTTGTCAACGAAGACATATTCGGCGTATGCGGACTGCCAGATTAGGAAGTTCGAGGTGCGCTGTTCGCCTGAGCTTCGGATGAACAGGTCCACGTCTGGGATCTCGGGTTCGTCAAGGTATTGCCTGAAGGATTTCTCCGAAATCTTCGCAGGGTTTATCTTTCCATCCTTGGCATCTTGGGCGATAGCTTTGACTGCATCCACGATCTCGGCTCGGCCACCGTAGTTAACGCAAAATTGCATGGTCATGACGTGGTTATCCGCCGTCTGGATTTCAGCCTCTTCTAGCTCTTTGATTACGGAGTCCCACAATTTCGGCCTGCGGCCAGCCCACCGAACTTTTACTCCTAGAGCATCCAAATCATCACGGCGATTGTGGATGACGTCCCTGCTAAAACCCATCAGAAAGCTGACCTCGCGAGGGTCGCGTTTCCAGTTTTCGGTGCTGAAGGCGTATACCGAGAGATACTTGATCCCCATCTCGATCGCACCTTCGATGACGTCGAAAAGTACGCTTTCGCCAGCCTCATGACCCTTAGTCCTAGGCAAGCCTTGCGCCTTTGCCCAGCGCCCGTTCCCGTCCATTACGATCGCCACGTGTCTTGGTAGCGCCTCGGCAGGGACGTTTGGGGGCGTTACTCCACTCGGATGCGGGGTGGGCTTACGCTTCTCGGGACGCTGGATACTCATAGCCTCAAATTTAGCGCATCAAAGAGTGGAATTAGTTTGTCGTTGGTGGGCACAATGGAGTAAATGCCTACGTATCGAGATCGAGCAGTCGTCCTGCGCACCCACAAACTTGGTGAGTCGGACCGCATCATCACGCTGCTTTCTCGTTCGCGCGGCAAAATTAGGGCGGTCGCCAGGGGAGTCAGAAGGACCTCCTCCAAATTTGGGGCACGGCTCGAACCCTTCAGCCATATTGATGTGCAATTCGCCGTTGGTAGAAACCTTGATGTGGTGGCGCAATGTGAGACCCTTCATGCATTCGGACGTCCATTGGCAACCAACTATCCTGCCTACACTGCGGGCCAGGTGATGCTCGAAACCGCCGATCGGCTAGTGACAGTGGAGGGGGAACCTGCTATCGGTCAGTACCGATTATTGGTTGGTGCTTTGTGGGCACTGGGCTGGCGCACTTCGGATGGTCCCAGGCCTCCGGCAATGATCCTTGATTCTTTCCTGCTGCGCTCACTATCGCTTGCAGGCTATGCGCCTTCCTTGTCTGATTGCGCCCATTGCGGGGCGGCTGGACCGCTGGAATGGTTCTCCCCAGAAAGTGGAGGAGCGGTCTGTGTCTCCTGCAAGCCGCCGGGGGCAGCGAAACCGAGCGGGGCGGCTTGGGGGCTGATGATTTCATTGCTCACCGGCGATTGGCCTACAACCAGGTCGGTAAGCCCTCATACGCAAGCGGAAGTCAGCGGTTTGGTGTCGGCCTTCGTTAACTGGCACCTGGAGCGTGAGCTTCGGGCGCTTCCGATGGTGGATCGCCGCTAGCTACAGTCAGGGCAAAGACCCCAGATCTCTAGTAGGTGTTCGGGCTGTGTATAACCGTGCTTGGCAGCTACCTCTGATGTCCAATTCTCTAGCCAGTTGGGGAACACCTCGATGGTTTTCCCGCATCCCCGGCAGATTAAGTGGTGATGGTGCTCGTCTGAGCAAGAACGGTAGGCGACCTCGCCTTCCTCATTGCGGATCCAGTCGACCTCGTTGTTTTCGGCCATGGACTGCAATGCCCGGTAGACAGTAGCCAGGCCAACGGATTCGCCCGCGTCACGAAGCTGGGCGTGAACCTGCTGAGCGGTTAAAAACTCTTTACTTTCGTCAATGGTCGCGGCGATTAGCTTGCGGCGTTTGGTCTGGCGAGGTGCTTGGCTGGGTGAATTTCTTCTGTCAGTGTTCATCAAAGTGGTCTCCGTGCGGTGCATGCCGGTGACCATTGTGAAGATAATCGACATGGTCGCCGTGCAGCATGGCTGGGTAGTTCTTCGCCTGCTCTAGCGACTCGTGTTCCTCTGCCCTCGGGAAGACTTCCGCAGGTTGTTCTTGCGGAGCTTTCCGGTGACGGCGCTGGATGAAGCTGCTGATTGGTAGGCTAGCCATGTAGACAAGGATAGCCAACACCACAATAGTAGCGCCCGAAGCAGTGTCTAGATAGTAGGAGCATGTCACTCCACCGACGGACGTGAACAGGCCGATCAGCATCGAAAAAACCAAGGACTTTTTAAAGCCTAAAACGATGTTTGAACTAGTTGCGACGGGAACGACCATCATCGCGCTAACTAACAGGAGCCCAACCGTTCGCATTGATACGGCCACGGTTATGGCGGCTAAAACGACGATCAGAATGTTGAATATTCTGGTCGGAACGCCCTGGCTGCGCCCGAAATCCTCGTCCGCGCATACTGCGAATAGCTGCGGTGCCATTCCCAACGAGCAGGCAAGAACTATCGCGGCCATTATCGCGACGACTTTCAGATCGGTCGAGTCAACAGAGGTTAGCGAGCCAAACAGGTATTGCGATAGAGTCCCAGCCCCTTTTCCTGCGATACCAGCCATCAACACTCCCGCAGCCAGACCCCCATAGAAGAGAATAGCTAGGCCAACATCACCGGTTGCTTTTCCGCTTTGGCGGAGCAACTCGATAGCGATAGCCCCAACGACGCAGATGGCAACTGCGACAGGAACGGGGGCATGACCAGTCATCAAGGCTAGGCCAACACCCGCGATTGCGACGTGTCCCAAGCCGTCACCAAGAAGACTAAGCCTGCGCTGCACGATGTATGTGCCGACCGCAGGTGCCATTAGCCCGGTGAGGGTCGCTGCGAGCAGCGCCCTGATCATGAAATCTAAAGTGAAGATGCTCAAGGTTAATCCTGATCAAAAATTCTCAGATGCTTTTGCATCCTGGCGTCTTCGGGGCAGTGCTCCGAGCCGGGGCCGGAGACCAGGTTGCCGTCATAGATGACCCTGCCCAGTTGTAAAACAACGGAACGCTGCAGAAGCGGCTCCATCGCCCCCAGCTCGTGAAGAACAGTGAGAATGGACAGTCCCTGCTCGTTGAGCGATGCCAGCAAGTGAGCAAGCTCGGTTTGGGTGCGCACATCAAGAGCTGCCAGCGGCTCGTCTAGAACCAATAATTTGCTGTGCCCGGCAAGTGCTCGCGCAATAAGCGCACGCTGTTGTTGACCGCCCGAGAGCCGCGCTATTGCGCGATTTTCGTAGCCACCCAGCCCGACTCGTTCGAGAGCGTCGGAGACGGCGAGCCGGTCTTTCTTGTTCGGGATGCCAAACCAGGGGTGCCTGGAGAGTCTGCCGAGCAACACCACTTCGCTGACCGTTGCCGACGGGACTTGTAACGATCCGCGTTGGGGAACGTAGCCGACCTTCGACCAGTCGTGGAAGTGCCCCAAATCTTTTCCGAACAATTCGATGCTTCCCGACGAATACGGAATTAACCCGAGCAGGGTTCGAATCAGGGTCGTTTTGCCGGAGCCGTTACCTCCTAAGAGTGCAACGACCTCGCCGGCGTTGACGTCCAAGTCCACACCATGGAGGATCTGGTGATCACCAAGGAAAACGTCAACGCCGGCGGCGTGAATTACTTTTTCGCTCACTTGCAGCTGTTTGCTTTCCTGAGCGATTCAAGATTCGATTTCATAACTTCAACGTAGTCGCTGCCCCTTGACCCGTCACTTAGGGTTTCAAGAGGATCCAGTACGTCGGTCTTGAGTTTGAGGTCGCTAGCGATTGTTTCGGCAACCTTCGGGGAAACCGTCTGCTCGTAGAAGATCGTGGTCACTTTGCTGGCTTTGGCGATCTCGTGGACCTCTTCGATGCGTGCGGGGCTGGGTTCTTCTTCCGTGGATAGCCCGGAGATCCCGACCTGCTTCAGGTTGTATTTGTCTGCGAGGTATCCGAATGCTGCGTGGTTGGTAACGAAGGTGTCGATCTTGCAGCTCTGCAGGCCTGCGGAGAATTCGCCGTCCAGTTCGCTCATCGACTCGCTCAAGGCCGACGCATTGTTCTTGTAGCTCTCGGAGTGCTCGGGATCAATCTTCGATAGCTCTTCAGCTATGTGTTGACCAATCTCAGAAACGTTCATTGGGTTGAGCCAAACGTGCGGATCGTATTTTCCGTGGTCGTGTTCGCCGTGCTCGTCCGATTCTTCATGCTCGCTGTGATCGTGATCTGTGTGCTCAGCAGAGTCCTTGTGATCTGCGTGGTCGTGGTCGGCATGATCGTGGTCTTCGGAATGTTCTTCTTCGTGCTCGTGGTCGGCGTTGTTAGCCAGCCTAAGCTTCAGAAAAACAGCGGTGTCCAGCACGTGCTTGGGGGACTGCTGGGCTACAGCGTCATCGAGAGCGCTTTGCAACTTGGACTGGTATACCACCAGGTCTGCGTCTTTAACTGCAGATACTTGCTTGGCTGTTAGCTCGAGGTCATGGGCATCAGTTCCGGGGTTGAGCAGGTTCGTCACCTGCGCGTTATCGCCAGCGATTGCCTCTGCTGCGTACTGGAATGGGTATGCTCCGACGATAATTTTTGGCTTCTGCGCAGAAGTCTCGTTTGATTCAGCGGAGCAGCCAGTTGCTAGTGCGAGCGAACCGGCAGCGAAAAGTAGGAATGTAGTCTTAAAAAACTTGTTAAACACGATAATCATTCTCATATTATTTTGGTTAGTTTTCAAATTCATAAAAACTCGATTCGAGACAACATTGCCGAACAGATAACCTATATATGTTGTGTCGGTTCTTTCACCGACCAGGCTCGGTGCCAGCCAGGTATCGAGAAATAGCCCTAATGGGGCCTGCGTAGATGAGGATTTAATGGCTGAAAGCAAGCTGGATAAGGTAATCAACCTTTGTAAGCGTCGCGGTTTTGTTTTCCCCTGTGGTGAGATTTACGGCGGAACTCGTGCCGCCTGGGACTACGGCCCGCTTGGTGTAGAGCTGAAGACCAACATTAGGCGTCAGTGGTGGCAGCATATGGTCACCTCTCGTAGTGACGTCGTAGGTTTGGATTCGTCGGTAATTTTGCCTCGAGAGGTCTGGGTTGCTTCCGGTCACGTAGGAGTCTTCACCGACCCGCTGATTGAGTGCCTGAGCTGCCACAAGCGTTGGCGCGCAGACCAGTTGATGGAAGAATTTGCGGCTCGCAAGAACATATCCGAGGAAGACGTTGCGTTGACCGACGTGCCTTGCCCAAGCTGCGGCAACCGCGGCGAATACACCGAGCCTCGCGACTTCAATATGATGCTCAAGACCACCCTCGGTCCGGTCGAGGATGAGTCGGGTCTGCACTACCTGCGTCCCGAGACAGCTCAAGGCATCTTCGTGAACTTCAAGAATGTGCTCAATTCTTCGCGCATAAAGCCTCCATTTGGCATTGCCCAGATCGGTAAAAGTTTCCGCAACGAGATCACCCCAGGCAACTTCATCTTCCGAACCCGTGAGTTTGAACAGATGGAGCTCGAGTTCTTCGTAGAGCCGGGAACCGATGAGGAATGGCACCAGTACTGGATCGATAACCGCAAGGCCTGGTATATGGACCTGGGCATCAGCGAAGAAAACTTGCGTTTCTACGAGCACCCGCAGGAGAAGCTGTCGCACTACTCGAAGCGCACGGTGGACATCGAATACCGCTTCGGATTCCAGAACAGCGATTTCGGTGAGCTCGAGGGTATCGCGAACCGCACAGACTTTGACCTGAAGACCCACTCCGAGCACTCCGGCACTAACCTCGAGTACTACGATCAGGCTCAGAACAAGCACTACATTCCGTACGTGATCGAGCCTTCCGCTGGTCTGACCCGTTCCTTGATGGCATTCATGGTTGAGGCTTACACCGAAGACGAAGCTCCCAACACTAAGGGCGGCGTAGATAAACGCGTTGTTCTCAAGCTAGACCCGCGCCTGTCGCCCGTTAAGGCCGCTGTTCTACCACTCTCGCGCAACGAGAAGCTTTCTCCGAAGGCGCGTGATCTAGCAGCTGAGCTGCGTAAGTACTGGAACGTCGACTTCGACGACGCACAGGCAATTGGTAAGCGCTATCGTCGTCAAGACGAGATCGGCACTCCCTACTGCATCACGGTGGACTTCGACACTCTTGACGACGATGCCGTGACGATCCGCGAGCGCGACACCATGCGTCAGGAACGCATCGGAATCGACAAGGTCAAGGAATTCCTGGCCGGCAAGTTGATCGGCTGCTAATAATCAACCGGGGTGCGTTCCTTGGAACGCACCCCCATTATTTTTCTTTTTGCCTAGTGAATCTTCTACCTCCGCTAAAACTCAGCGCACCTTCTAACCCAGACGCGCTAGTCGTAAACACTCCTGTTATCCTCGCGCCTATGGCGGGGGTAACCAATGCCGCTTTCCGTCAGCTTTGCGCAGAGCAGGGCGCGGGCCTGTACGTGTGCGAAATGATCACGGCACGAGGCCTAGTGATGGGTGACTGGAAAACCGCGGACATGCTCACGTTCGCCGATAATGAGGTCTTCAGGAGCGTTCAAACTTATGGCGCAGACCCCGAGTCCATCTATGTCGCAGTCGGCATATTGTGCGAGTCGTTCAACGTCAGCCATATTGATCTCAACTTTGGCTGCCCGGTGCCTAAAGTAACTAGAAAAGGCGGGGGTGGCGCCTTGCCATGGAAGCTCGACTTGATGCGAGCTGTGCTGAAGGCCGCTGTAGATTCTGCAGACCGATATGGGGTTCCGGTAACCGCCAAGACCAGAATCGGAATCGACCAGAATCACATCACATATCGCGATTTCGGGCAGATCGCTCAGGACGTCGGCATCGCCGCGGTTTGCCTGCACGGGCGAACAGTATCCGAATATTACGGCGGGCACGCCAACTGGGAGCCCATCGCAGATCTGGTGGAGCTTCTTGATATTCCAGTCATCGGCAACGGAGACATTTGGGAAGCTTCCGATGCAGTTGAGATGGTTAAGCAAACCAACTGTGCTGGCGTTGAAGTGGGCAGGGGCTGTTTAGGAAGGCCTTGGATATTCAGGGATCTCGCCGATGCAATGGCAGGCAAGCAGACGCTTACACTGCCAAACCTGGGGCAGATTGCTGCATTGGCCAGAAGACACGCCCAGCTGCTGATCAAATATAGGGGAGAGCAACACGGTATGCCGGATTTCCGAAAGCACACTGCCTGGTATTTCAAGGGATTCCCCATCGGCGGCGAAATGCGACACGCTTTCGGAATGGTCAGTACTCTAGACGAATACGACGATCTCGTTAGTCAGCTTGATCCGCAAATGGAGTTTCCAGAGAAGCTGCTAGGGAAAACCAGGGGAAGAACAGGACGAGCAAAACGAGTCGCGCTTCCAGACGGTTGGCTAGAAACTCGCAGCGTCGAAGGATTCGATATGAGCGGTGCCGAAGAACACGTCGACGGCGGGTAGTTCCTGCAGGCAGGAATTTTCTTTCTTCAGGTGGCAAGCTGGATGTGTGGCAAAGCTAGAACCTAATTCCCGCACGAAAGCATGGGCTAAAACGATGAGTGGCCATGGTGGTGGAGAATTCATCACCGCGCATAAGGATACGCATGCCGAACTCGAACCTGGAAAGACGGTAGGACGCGTAGCAAGGGAAGAGTTAGAGGCCGCCACTTTGCGACCCGGTGCGACGCTTTCCAAAGGTGCGGGTAATCGGGCGCTCCCGGAAGAACCAGATCCGGAGCGAACGTGTTTCGAGCGAGACAGGGACAGAATCGTCCACTCGACCCCTTTTCGACGCCTAGCGGGTAAAACGCAGGCAGTCGTTTTCCCTACTGACCATCAGCGCACTCGACTTACACACGCACTCGAAGTCGCTCAAGTGGCTACGTCAATTGCCAGGGGGATAGGCGTAAACGTTGCGCTGGCAGATGCCATGGCTCTTGGCCATGATTGCGGTCATGGTCCAGGAGGCCATGCCTCGGAGGAGGCCTTCGATATGTTTATTCCAGAAGGATTCGATCACGGGCCTTGGGGTGCGGATGTTTCTTTAGCGCATCTGAATTTGTGCGAAGAGACGTTGGATGGAATCCGTAATCACTCTTGGTCGAGGCCGGCTCCTTTCACTGTCGAGGGTGAGATTTGCAGCTGGGCCGACAGGATTGCTTATTGCTGCCACGATCTCGAGGACGCGATTCATGCCGGCGTCGTCTCAGAATCGGATCTGCCATCAGATATCTCTGGTGTGCTGGGCATATCCCGTCGTGAACAGTTGTCTGTGCTGATCCGCTCCGTGATTGACACCACTAACAAGCACGGCGTAGTGGCGATGTCAGCGGAAATATTTGAGGCAATGGCCGCCTTGCGTAGATTCAACTACGACCAGATCTACACCAGACAAGAGTCTCTTGATCAGTCGTTGACAGTGATAAAAGTTCTGCAGGCGCTCGTAAGTTTCTACATCGATAACCCTGCCTACCTGCCAGATTCATACAGAGACCCAAAAGATCCGGTTAAGGCCGCGGTTATCTATACGTCGGGCATGACGGACCGGTTTGCGTTCGATCAAGCCGAGAAGCTCCTAGGCTGGGATCCTGCGAAGCTGCCTAAAGGTATTGGAAGAGGAGCCTAGGGGTGTAGGGCTGCTTTGAGGTGGGGAGGAAGCAGCTTCGTCCTCTTAATCAACTCATGGGAAACTGCCACACAGCAGACCTGGCCGGCCATGATGCCAAGCAGTACCAATACTTGTGATGCGCCTGCTTGCAGGGCTGTTCCTCCGCCAAGCAGGACTCCGATGAAAGCACCTGGAAGCGTCACCAGGCCTGCGGTTTTGGTCGAGTCGATGTTCGGGATGAGTGCTTCTTTGCGTTCTGGTTTTATGACGATCCAGACGGCTTGGGGGCGTTTGAAACCCAGAGCTAGGGCTGCCTCGTAAATGCCGATATTTTCTCTTAACGTGCCGAAAATTCGTCGTCCGGTGAGGGTTTGAGCCTTCATCACGTTACCGATGATGATTGAGCCGATCGGCACCAAAGAAAAGCCGTTAAAAGGGGCAGTTTCAGACAGGAAAATTACCGCCAAAACCGGCAGCACACCTGAGCCCATTGCCAAACAAACCCATAGGAAAGAGTTCCTGTTTTTTACTGTGCCAGTTGTTGTCCAGACCGCATACAAGAACATTGCGATGATGAAAAGCAGCCCACTCCACCAGCGCTGAACCGCAAGCACAACTATGAATGAAACGGCCGCGAGCTGCAAGATGGAGCGGATCGCGGCAATAATGATTTGTTTGCTGAGAGTTAGCTTCGCGAACCTGGCAACTGTCGCTGCCAATGCGCACAGTGCAATCAGAGCGATTGCTAGCTGCCAGGTCGGATCTATCTGCATGATTGTCATTATGCCGTTTTAGCCGGGCTGTTTCGTCTTTCATTCAGATTGGGCTAACCATAGTTTCTCTCGCTAGCTAGACTTCAATCCATGGCAGGCCTTATCAGCAACGACGACATAGCGCTTGTTCGCGAGCGAGCAAATATCGTTAGCGTGGTCAGTGACTACGTGACGCTCCGTCCTGCCGGTTCCGACTCCATGAAGGGCCTTTGCCCGTTTCACGACGAAAAAACGCCCAGTTTCCAGGTGACCCCTTCTCGCGGGCTTTTCTACTGTTTTGGCTGCGGCGAAGGCGGGGACGTGATCACGTTCTTGCGCAAAATTAACAATCTGGATTTCGTCGAGGCGGTTCAGTTGCTCGCCGACAAAGTCGGGGTCGAATTAAGACAGACTGAAGACTCTGGGCCGCGCGTCAACGTTGGGGCCAGGGCGAGGATTCTTGCCGCTAATGGCGCCGCAGCAGATTTTTATGCTTCCCAGATCGAAAAATCCGATAACGATGTATTCCGTGAATTCGCGATGGGCAGGGGATTCAACAAACAAGCCTGCCGACACTTTGGCATGGGGTACGCGCCTAAAGGTGGTAGGGCGTTGCACAATGCCCTCAACCATGCAGGTTTCGACGACAAGACCCTCGTGCAAGCCGGCCTGATCCGCCAAAACGGTTGGGACTATTTTCAGGGCAGGGTCGTTTGGCCGATCCGCGACTCCGCTAACTCCGTGCTCGGCTTCGGCGCTAGAAGGGTATTCGACGATGATCGCATGCCTGCAAAATACTTAAACACCCCAGAAACGCCGGTCTACAAAAAATCTAATGTTCTCTACGGTCTCGACCTAGCGCGTCGACAGATTGGCAAACAAGCCCAAGCGGTCATCGTCGAGGGGTACACGGACGTCATGGCGGCTCACCTTTCGGGCGTAGAGACCGCTGTTGCTTCTTGCGGCACTGCGTTTGGTGAAGGTCACGCTCGTCTCATTAGAAGGCTGATGGGTGCCAGCGACGCCTTCCACGGAGAAGTAATCTTCACATTTGATGGCGATGCGGCCGGTCAGAAGGCGGCGCTAAAGGTTTTCGATCTAGATCAGGAATTCACTTCTCAGACCTACGTCGCCGTGGAACCAAGCGGTTTAGACCCGTGTGATCTACGTCTTCAACACGGTGAGGCCGCGGTGCGAGAGCTAATCGGTAGGCGCGTTCCGCTCTATAGATTCGTCATGGATAATATTGTCAGCAAATACGATCTTGATCGCGCAGACGGCAGGCTCGACGCGGTCCGCGAAGCATCCGGTTTGATTAAATCCGTCAGGGACCAATCACTAATTCCCGGGTACTTGCGTGAGTTAGCCCAAATGGTGGGCATGGATCCAAATGACGTTAGGCAGATAGTTAACAGAACCAACCGAGTCAATATTCCGCCCGAAAACCAGCGGCGCAGAAGGCCAGCTCAAATCAGCGCCGCACAGAACGCAGCGACGCTGATGCCGATGCCCGACAGGAACGATCGTAGAATCGGCGTCGAAAGAGGCACACTGAAACTGATGCTGCAGGCTCCTACCACTTTCGATACTTCCTGGAATAGTCTTACCCCGGAAGATTTCACGCACCCCGCTTACCGGGCGCTGGCTGAAAACATCTTGAACGTTGGCTTCCAGGCAAGTAACTGGCCACAAGCCGTAAACGATTCGCTCGAGGACGAATCTCTCAGAAAGCTACAGCTTTCGTTGATCGTTGAGGAAGTCTTAGCTCAGCCCAGCGAGGATTACGCAACTGCATACGTGGCAAGGCTGAAGCTGATTACCACCAACCGAAAACTCGCCAATCTGCGTTCAAAACTGCAGCGCCTGAACCCGGTACAAAACCCTAAAGAGCACAAAGATCTTTTTGCTCAACTCCTAACTCTCGAAACCGATAGACGTAGATACCAGGCTGAGTCTCTCGGAGTTGAAGAATAGCTGTGGATAACTAAGTTTTTGGCTCAACACGCGGCCCAAAATTTAGGGCATGAGCATTTGCAAACTAGCTATAGATCCACTGACCCATCCCGAAGAGATAGAACTGGCCAAAACTGTCGAATCAGGCGTATATGCAAAACACCTGCTTAACTCGGGCAGCGCGGTTCCCACTGGATTGCTGGAAGCAGTCATAGCTTTAGGCGAAGACGCCAGATCCACGCTATACCGAGCCAACCTGCGTTTGGCTTCAAAACTTGCCAACGCCTGGTCTCGAAAAGCAGGGCTGCCGAACAACGAGTTGCTGCAAGAGGCGTGCATCGGGCTAGGGGAGGCAATCAAACGCTGGGACTGGGCAAAAGGGTATAGATTCACCACCTTCGCTTGGAACACAATAAATGGGGTTCTGGCACAAGCTGCTGCGCTACGTTGCGGAGAGCTAGATACTTCTATTAGTGCGGCACGAAAAATATGGCAGGCAAGAAAAGCATGGAATAGACGGCAAGCCGAAGCTGACGAAACAATCTCAGAAGGCAGGTTCGCCAGAGAAGCAAAGCTAGGCGCTTACGCGCACTTGGTGATGAGCGCAGGACGGCACCTTGAGCTTGTCCCGGAGATGGCAGAAAACATTGTCGAGCTGAAAATTGAAAAACCCGATCTGCCACCTGGGTGGTCGAGCGTGCTGACCCAAAAAGAAAATCAGATAGTCCGAATGCATTACGGTTTGGGCTGCAAACGCAGGACAAGGAACTACATCGCAGAGCAAATGCAACTGAGCGTCAGCAGCGTACGTAGAATTGAACTTAAAGCGTTAAGAAAGCTTCGTGGCTACATTCAACAAGCCGCGTAACCAACGGTAGACACTGGAAGGCAAATGAAAGTATCACGAGACGACCTGCAAGCCCTTCGCGAGAAATTGCCTAAAGCGAGAATCATTGTTTCCGCTAAAGGCCTCAAGGGGACAGCGGCCATTCTCGAAGATCACTTTGCGTTACTTGGCTCAGTTGGTTGGGACATCATCGCCTGGCAAGAGATCCAGTCAGGATCTTGGGACGCAAAAAACGGTGTTCTAGCTTGGGAACTGCTTGACGGCGTTCGTGGCGGTATAAAGCTAGATGATCCCGGAGATCTTCCCCTCGTATTCGCCGAAAAAATAAGGGCATCGATAATCACCGAAACTAACGTCGATCTGGGTGACGGTCTCGGAAAAGTAACGATTGCCGGCCGTCGCGCGCCCAGCGGCGGCAAGATAACTTGGACGGTCTACGCTCTTGGCGCCACGGATCTTGCAGATGAAAAGGTCAAAAAGCGTGTAATCGAGAAGACGAAACTCATTCAGAAGGAGTACGACAACTAGGTATTTCTGGCTCAGAAACGGTCGATTTTGAATCTTCGCCAACATGTTGCTAGTGTTTCTTTCTGCACCGAGCGATCCCCTGTAGCTCAACGGCAGAGCATCTGACTGTTAATCAGAGGGTTCCTGGTTCGAATCCAGGCGGGGGAGCCAAGTGAGCCATCGTTTTTGGAGTAAAACGATGGTTTTTATTTTCTGTCTAATCAATAAGTTCTGAAAATCCCCGATCGCGCGGGGAACGAATTGGGAATCAGTTCTTCTTCCCCTGGTAAACGGATCATCCCCACTCGCGCGGGGAGCACATCATGGAACAAACCAGCGACGCACACGGCAACGGATCATCCCCGCTCGCGCGGGGAGCACTCGATCCTCGCCATGAGCTCATGACCGGCTTTAGGATCATCCCCGCTCGCGCGGGGAGCACGCGCGACAGCCTCACCGACACGCAGGCCACACAGGATCATCCCCGCTCGCGCGGGGAGCACCGTGGTCTGGCAAGAGCTGCCCGCTGATAGTGAGGATCATCCCCGCTCGCGCGGGGAGCACTGAACGTCGCCTCTACCCCGTTAGGCGTATCGTGGATCATCCCCGCTCGCGCGGGGAGCACTAGTTAGGCAATGTGTCAAGTCTTTAGCTTTAGGGATCATCCCCGCTCGCGCGGGGAGCACCGCGCGTAACCATAACAACTAGGCAAGCCATGAGGATCATCCCCGCTCGCGCGGGGAGCACCACCTTTTTCGATGCGGGTGCCCTTCCTTTTACGGATCATCCCCGCTCGCGCGGGGAGCACTAGCTAGCAGCATCACCGCAATAGACATGGCCAGGATCATCCCCGCTCGCGCGGGGAGCACACCCATATACCGGCACGAACTAATCGCCGAAGCGGATCATCCCCGCTCGCGCGGGGAGCACGGGGCGCCCAGCAAGGTCGATCCTGCGGTGTTGGGATCATCCCCGCTCGCGCGGGGAGCACAAGTGGGTAAAGATGAGCCGCACCGATTCAGGGGGATCATCCCCGCTCGCGCGGGGAGCACGCTGCTGTGCGATCGGGGTCGTCCGGTCGACCAGGATCATCCCCGCTCGCGCGGGGAGCACCGTGCCGCGTCGCGACTCCATAGGGCGTGCGTGGGATCATCCCCGCTCGCGCGGGGAGCACGAAATCCAGCTGATACCGGCATGGCTCGGAGACGGATCATCCCCGCTCGCGCGGGGAGCACTCAGCGATAGAACCATCGACGTACTTGTCGTAGGGATCATCCCCGCTCGCGCAAGGAGCACGCCCGATAGCCCTACCTTGCAGGAGACTGACTCGGATCATCCCCGCTCGCGCGGGGAGCACGCCAGAATGAACCGAATGCTCGGCTAAATTCTTGGATCATCCCCGCTCGCGCGGGGAGCACGATGGTTGATGGGCTGTTGCAGGCCGCGACAGGGGATCATCCCCGCTCGCGCGGGGAGCACGATGGTTGATGGGCTGTTGCAGGCCGCGACAGGGGATCATCCCCGCTCGCGCGGGGAGCACTTCGCTGAGGTTGCCGAGACTGGTAAGCCGCAGGGATCATCCCCGCTCGCGCGGGGAGCACAGGGCTACGCGGCGAGCTTCCCCGTTGCCATATGGATCATCCCCGCTCGCGCGGGGAGCACGTCGATCGCTCGCTCGGAGAGGCTCCTCACATGGGATCATCCCCGCTCGCGCGGGGAGCACCGAGGGAAACGCGCCGAAGCGCTCAACAATCAAGGATCATCCCCGCTCGCGCGGGGAGCACGACATGAAGGCTAAGCAGCCGATTCTTAACCTGGGATCATCCCCGCTCGCGCGGGGAGCACAGGACGCTATCGCCGCGTATTTCCGGCGCGCCGCGGATCATCCCCGCTCGCGCGGGGAGCACAGCGTGTCTGGTGTGATCTAGTTTTGTGATTTCGGATCATCCCCGCTCGCGCGGGGAGCACGGCGCGAATCCGAAGATGTTTTGCTCGTCTTTAGGATCATCCCCGCTCGCGCGGGGAGCACCAAGTACGGCAATGGCGACGAGCGACGCAGGCGGGATCATCCCCGCTCGCGCGGGGAGCACCTATCGCTATGCGCCGTTGGGCAGACAACTGGCGGATCATCCCCGCTCGCGCGGGGAGCACGATGCCGTTCGCTAACGCCCATGCCCAGAACTGGGATCATCCCCGCTCGCGCGGGGAGCACCGCTACTCGTGGCGCTCCTGTTGCCCGCATCTAGGATCATCCCCGCTCGCGCGGGGAGCACGTATCGGTGGAGACTATCGGCGGTTGGGGCGAGGGATCATCCCCGCTCGCGCGGGGAGCACTGTCTGTGGCTGGACCGAGGAGGGCGATCATGAGGATCATCCCCGCTCGCGCGGGGAGCACAGCGCTAACGCTGCTTGTTGTGGCACGACACCGGGATCATCCCCGCTCGCGCGGGGAGCACGCCGCAGACGAGTTCTACGACTCACTAATGCGGGGATCATCCCCGCTCGCGCGGGGAGCACATCTGGTACAAGCCGGAACTGCAGGAGCAGGTGGGATCATCCCCGCTCGCGCGGGGAGCACGTCCTCTACTTCCTCTTGCTCAGCCTTGGCCTTGGATCATCCCCGCTCGCGCGGGGAGCACCGGGAAGTCCCTATCGCTGCGTCGGTGCTTGCCGGATCATCCCCGCTCGCGCGGGGAGCACCTTCTCCCGCTTGGGCACGAGCTGATCGCATTAGGATCATCCCCGCTCGCGCGGGGAGCACGGCCGGGAATGACCAAAACCGACCCCCAAGTGTGGATCATCCCCGCTCGCGCGGGGAGCACGTCTTCCGTTTAGGATAATTGATCACCTGGCCGGGATCATCCCCGCTCGCGCGGGGAGCACCCTGTGCGTCGTCGCCGATAACCCCGCTCATCGGGATCATCCCCGCTCGCGCGGGGAGCACCTCC
This sequence comes from Propionimicrobium sp. BV2F7, assembly GCF_000510445.1. NCBI lineage: Bacteria > Bacillati > Actinomycetota > Actinomycetes > Propionibacteriales > Propionibacteriaceae > Propionimicrobium > Propionimicrobium sp. BV2F7. The sequence continues at coordinate 126,542 of NZ_AZIS01000003.1, forward strand.
CCTAGTTCTCGTTTCGCCCCCACCCATTCGGATCATCCCCGCTCGCGCGGGGAGCACGGCGAGATTATCACTAACCCGCCGCTGTGGGGTCGGATCATCCCCGCTCGCGCGGGGAGCACACCGGCACAAGCATTTGAAACTTGCGAAGGAACGGATCATCCCCGCTCGCGCGGGGAGCACATTAACTTGTCTATTGTTATAACGGACTATATCGGATCATCCCCGCTCGCGCGGGGAGCACGAGCGCAAGCCATCTTTAAGCGCCAGTCGAAAGGGATCATCCCCGCTCGCGCGGGGAGCACTGCTCTAAGTAGGCTTACCCCCGGCGTGTTTGAGGATCATCCCCGCTCGCGCGGGGAGCACAAGTTCGACGCTGGACATGTCAGCCCAATAGTCGGATCATCCCCGCTCGCGCGGGGAGCACGCTTTTTGGCTAGGCAAAATAGTTAGGAGATGTGGGAAATAATGCTATTTTAATTTCCTTGCCTTCCTTCTTCGGCTAGCTAAACTCCACCCTGACTTTAGTCTGTTGGTGCTCTGTTTTTTCGGTCTTAGCATTAGTTGCAAACCGTCGATGTCCACAGGAATCCAGTCGTGATGGTGAGTGCGGAAAGTTAAGCCCTGTTCGTTTCGAGCGTTCTCAACCATGATGGCTCTTCCGCTGCCAACCATCTCTACAGTTCTAGCCCAAATGGCATCCCTTACGCGTGCACTAGATTTTCCTACATAGACTCCGGGTGAGATTTCAAGCAGCCACCTGGTAAGAAAACCTCGCAAGCCGTTGGGACAGGCGGTTAAAACTAGGACAATCAAAATGGTGGCTCCATGTCTTCGTAATCTGGACTATAAGATTTGCCAGCTTGTACCGATCCAACTTTTTCATCCCAGAGAGATAAGACCTCTATTTCTTCTAAATCTTCGACGTTATTTTCTCCAGATGTGTCAAAAAGATGTTTTATATCTTTTACGCACTTCGTGATCAGCTGAGTCTCCTTGAAAGTGTCTCGCATGCGATGCCGAATTTTAGCTGTCAAGTCTTCTAAAAAATGTTCGGAAAATAATCCGCTATCAGATTCAGTCTTTTCTAATCTTTGTTTTTCACTCACAATGCTGAACGAAATCGGAATAGTGGTCTCAGCCTTGTAAAGATCAGCGATGTCGTAGACAAAACTCAAGTCATGCCCGGTGTGGACAAAGCCGAGAGCAGGGGAGCATCCGAGAGCAACGACGACAGAGTGCACTAGACCATATAGGCAGGCATTGGCAGCGGATAGGGCTTGGTTAATATCATTCGAATCATAGAAGTCGTTTGGATCGTAATCGCGCTTATCCCAATCGACTTTGTATAGTTTCGAGTATTTCCTGTACGTGGCTCTAACACGTGCTCCTTCTCGACCTCTGAGCTGTTGCATAGTTAGTGAGCTGACGTCTTCGTTAAAACGCATTTGATACATCTCTCTAGCAACTTGAAGACGCAAAGAACGGTTCGAGACCAGCCTGGCCTGTTCTACTACCAGCCTGGACGATCGTGCCATAGAACGCCCTGAAGCGTACATGCGGACGCCTTGTTCACCAACCCAGATAGCAGTTGAGCCGCTGTCTGCGATCAATACCATCGCTTGGTGGGTGACATTAGTCCCGGGGCCTAGTAGCAACACGCTCAAGGCAGCTGACGGAATATGCACAGTACCGCGATCGTCTGTAAATGTGATCGCATTTGCATCTCTCTCAACTATGCAGTGTTCAACATAAAGAAAAGAGAGCCTATCCTGAACCCTAGTGAGTTCTTTGAGCTCACTAGGGCGAGCGCCAGGAATCGGTCTCAAGATAGTCTCGCTAAGGTTAACAGCCCACATCCGTAGGCTTTAGCTCTGCCAATGCCCATAACTAGAGCTGTTCGCAATAGTTCGGCATCTGTTACCTCTAGGCTGCCCGAAAAGGAGGCAACATTCAGGGTCACAGTTTTTCCCTGGCGCCTGAATGTTTTCACCTTTCGATCGTGGACAACGAGATCATGTGGATCATCAAATTCAGGTTTGCCCAATTTGCGAATTTTAAATCCATGCTGTGATGCTTTACGCAAGAGCCAATTCTTTTGTTGTTCTATAGTTACGTGACCATAACGCTTTTTTACGCCATTTTCAGTAGAAACATGAGTTGGGTTCGCAGTAAGGCGAAAGGCATATTTCTGGTCATTCTCGAGTGAGTTGAGCAGCCCATCATAATCAGCGCTTTCAGGGTCCTGATTCTCCCAACCTATCTGATCGTTCAGAGTGCAAACATCAGGAGTCTGCGGGCTGACGATGTAGAGATCAATTGATGAGTCAGTCTCATCAATGCGCCAAAGAATTCTCTCACCCTCATTTGGGTTACAGGTCTTCATTACGACTGCATGCATCGCCTGCGGATCGCTAAGTAAACGCCGCGACTGCCTACGCATAGGGTTAACTTCCAGTTTGCTCAGAAACATCGGCTACCTCCTTAGCAAGCAACATAAAATCATCCTTAGCTTTAACCTTTGAGTGCATATTTTCTAGAAGACTGCTGTACTCCCTAACAACATTTCTTATGCCATAGCTACGGTTTCTAATGTCAAAAGAAATCGGTACGTCACGAACAGCCTCATGTGGTTGCTCATTGTCGAGTGCATCTCTGGTTATTTCGCGCCTTATCTGTGGAGCAAGTTTCATTAAGTAATGCCTCGATGCGCGTATCGGCTCTTCGTGGAGTACATCTACGAAATTATCGTCTCGTAGCCCCACGACAATACGGCCGGACGGGGGGCACGATCTTCTACCAAGGAAAAGCGGAAACACCGGATTAAGCAAGGCGTCATGCAAGGCCTCGATCAGGTGATCGTGCCCTTCGATAGTTGCTAAGAAAACCGCGTCGCTTAGGTAATACCGGTGGGTGAGTGGAAAAGCTTTTCCGTTTCTCCAGTCGATCTCTGTTTGGAAATCTCTCAGAATTTTCCCAGGCTGCTCACATCGAACGCCGAACTTTAGTGATAGCAAATCTTCAATAGGATCAGTACGCCGTCGTCCTTGTGCTGCCGCTAGAAGACCGAAAACTCCGCTTTTAGTTGGCTCAGTTCTTGTCTTTCTGCGATTAAAACGGCTGCCATCTCCCCAAGATTGGAGGGGGCCAGCTAGCCTCAATAAAAGTGTCGCCATAGTTATCCTTGGTTACGGCTGGCGACCAGAGACGAGACATTAGAAACTAATTCGTCGAGCGGGCAAGAAGTTATTTCTGGATGATCAGTGAGAGCTTCCTTGCAATCTTTCACTGCTATAGCAAACTCCGCAACGGGCTTAGAGCCGTATGCTTCTTGAATTTCTTGTTCTTGTTGAACCAGAAGTTCTGCTGCTTTTACCGATCTCCCAGAAGTTATTTCAACAGGGTCTTCGAAGGCTCCCACCAGATTGATTGGCTGGTCTTCACGAATCGTCACTAAAACGAACTCAGGAAGTGTTCTATTAGCGAAAGTGTTTTGTTTACCGGTAGGCATGCTTGTTACGAAAGAGCGGATAAAAGCAGAAGTGGCTTCCGCTGCTGCTGCCGGTGAGCCGAGAACATTGGCTAGTTCGTGTGCGTTTACTGTCGCATACCGGTAAAGGGTAGAAGAATTGAACTCGACAGTACCGATCATTCCGGCGCCAGCATTACCTGCCTCGGCGTTATCGTCCACAGCAGTAAAGTAGTCAAACTCAGTGTCTACCGCGTGCACGCTAAGCGCATGAGAAACCTGACAACAAGCATCGATATTCAGTCCAGGATCGTCAGCAATCATCCTGCCAAATAGGGCCACGTCAATAGATACCCCTTCAGTTAAAGCCTGTTTTGCCTCTTTCTTGGTTAATTTAGTGTCAGGGGAATCGGCGATTAGCTTTGCCATGGCTTGGATCTGTGGGCGGCTAGCAAAGATTAGATAGTCCGTTTGAGCTCTCTCTACTGTTTCATCACCTCCTACCTTTACGGCAGATTTTTTTGCCTTGATTCCGGCTGCCTTCAGAGCGTCGACGCTTAGGTCTAGTGCTGTATCAGCTAACTCCGGATTTAGATTTCTAACTTCTTCAGCGATTCTCTCAGCGAGAAATAGAGTCCTTTCGCCGAGTTTGTTCTGATCGAGAAAATCAGAGAAATCCTTCCGAACCGCCCGTTTCCAGGCCTGGCTGGAAACGCGTGCTCTTCTTGCGCCACCAAAAATCGCAGTTTTAGGGCTACCTGTATCGTCTCGGTTAAGGTTGCTAGGCGGTACGGTCTGGATAGCGTGGATGTCTACGTAAGTCTTGGTCATTATTACTCCTACTCTTTTTCTTGCTTTTCTTCAGGACGATTGACTTTATAGAGTTGGCGAGCCCAACGAAGCCGGACAGAATTCTGTCTGGATGTGACTAGTAGGTCTGCAAAATCTTGAGCGAGCATTCCGTAGTCAAGCGGAATATCTTTTGCGCGCATTAGTTGAATAAGGCCTCTGGCGTGATATGCAATCTCAGCGAAAGTAGACGCAGTGCCTAAGGCGTGGAAACGTCGCATTACTGGCGAGTCTTGGTCGTCTCGGCTTCCTGCGTCTATTAGCTTGCGAATGGCTTGGCCAAGACCCACTCGAGAGACATGACGGGCGCTTTTTGCAGATTGCATGTGCAGCGAAAACAGCGCTAATGCTGTATGAGCAGCCAGCTCCCATCTGTTGGGCTCATCACTTTTTCCGATTAGGTTTTCAGGGAAATCTTCGAAAACGATTTGCCAGGTTTCAGGATCTGAGCCCACAGGCTTGTTAATGCTCTTTCGAAGAGCTGCCAATTTAGCTTTTGCCTTAGGGTTTTGTTTCAGATAGTTAGCTTGAAGCTGCTGGGCTTTGCTAGAGACAAAATTTCTGAGATTCGAGTGATTGCTCGGAGAAAAGGTGTGTAGCGATTCTCTTGTCTCAGATTTATCTTTTTCTTGTGTTTCCATTAGGCATTTACCTCCTGGGTTTTGCTAGAGCGGGGAAGAGCTTTCTGTAAAGCGTGTTGGAACCAAACCTCTGCTTGGCCAGTGGAATAGACCCTCGTCGTATTGTTTTGGGTTACTGATCTGCCAACCCAAGCTTCTGGGCCGGCGTTTTCTACTAACTGCGTAGCTAAATCACGAATTAGTTGGTAAACCTTAGAAGTCCAGGCTGCTAGCTGCTCGTTAACATCTTCAGAAGGGGAAAAATCAGCCAACCAATTTCTGAAGGGGGCGTCTAGCTCCGAAAAGCCAAGCGAACGCGCTTTACCGCTAGCCGATTCCGGATCTCCGCCTGCAGCGGTAGCCAAATTTCCGCCGAGGCGGCCAACTATTCTGGCTGCTTCTGCAGCTCTTTCAGCAGCAAGGTAAACCGCTTCTTTTGCTCGAGTGCTTTCCGAAGAAGCTAGCAGCACGTTGAATGCTAACTCGTCACTAAATATCTCGTCCCATGAAGCACTCTGAGGGCCATAGACAACCCCAACGGTTTTGATCTTCGTGATTTGAGTTCTGGGCAGAATATCATCCAGGGCCAGATCAGCCGACCATTCTATTACCGGGCAGTTCTTGAAATCATTGTTGCTTGAGTCCGCTTTAGAAGTAGGAAGCAAAGCGTTAATTCCTCGCCACAGAGTCTCTGATGGATCGAACTGGCGCGGCATATAAACGTCTTGACCGAACTTCTTGCTTTGGGGAGCGCTTAGCCTCCAACCACACATAACTTCGTTGCTGTCTTGGGACTGATAGGCGATCGGATCACCATTGCAAATCAAAATTTCTGATACGTCACCGGCTGAATTCTGAAAGAGCCGTATTCTTCGCTGTGGTCAGGTAAATAGTGCCACCGGGCCATGAGCCTGAGCATCTTCGCGTTGCGCAGAGGTAAGCGGAGGCTCTTCCCAGATCGGGACGTCCCGTTCGTCATGCTCACGAGCGAAGACAAGATTGAGGAGCAGAGTTTCTCGCAAATTGCTTCCTGTGACGACGATTCCACCTAGCCAGCCAGCCCAACCAATTCCGATCGGATAGCCTTTTCCGCCTTTAACTCTGCCGTCGCCGACAGCTCCGGTTTTGATGCCGGAAATATCATATGCGTGGCAATGAGCCAGCCAACGTGCAGCCTCAGCCGGCGTTATGCTCTCATAGTCCCTACGCATCGAAAATAGCCCGCCTTCAATTGGGCAATCTGGAATTAGCAAATCAACTGGCTTTGTGCTGCCACTTGTGCTTTCTAGATCCGCAACCTGAAGCCATGGCCGGGCGTCGTCAAAAAGATAAAATCGGTCGTACCATTTGTCTAAGTATTCGCTAATTTCATCTACTGGCAGATCAGACCTCTCCCAGATTTCTCCCCATTCCTCTGTCGGGGAATCATGGTCTTCAGCGTCAAAAACCCTGTAGAGCACAGCCAGAAGGATTCTTAATATAGCGAAATCTTGGGAAGGTAACTCGCCAGCCAGACACTCGAACTGGTGGGCACGTTGAAAAAGCTCACGCATAGAGACCGTTTTCTGAGCGCCATCAACATCTTTGACGAGGATCCAGGGCTGATCAATCACATTGAATCTGGATTCATTCATCTCTATCCACTTTCACGGTTGCTCCTATCTAACTTGCTTCATGTCTACTAGGTTGGTGCTGTTGACGGAGAGTGAGCCCAACGGGCGCTATTGCCGTCAAACAACTTGGTATCTACAGTCTTGCTGTCGGCACTGACATTTTTTGAACGGATCAGTCGGTTTAGGAAATATTTTTTAAGATTCTTCAATTTTTTCGACGACCAATCCAACATCTCTGCTGTACCGGAGCAGGTAGTTGCCCACTTGTTTAGTCAGATCGCTGTTGAGAACCAATGGCAACAGACCTCTAAGCCAATATGAACTTTGCCAACACGGGATGCCATCTTTTTCAAGCTCTGAAATAACCAAATCTCCTAGTTTTCCTTTAGCGAGCCAGGCGGGCAGCCGAAGAGAGCACTGGGCTATGTGTTTTGCAAAGTCATCATCCAAGCCGACGCCTAGATCGACAGGCTCGTCTGCGTGCTTGTCTAGCCAGTCCAAAGTTCTAATAACGCCATCGGAATCTCGCACCACAGCTATTACTTCGATTGAGTCGGAAATATCTCTCACCGCTTTTGCGAATGCATTCTCGTTGGCATCTTTTTTAGCTTTTGACCAGCCATCCAGGCTGGTCGCCTTTATGGCTGGCTTAGGCACCAATCCTGTCTCTGCTCGTGCAACAGCGGCAGACATTTCTTTTCTCCTTATGGACTCGGCCTCAGCCCACATATCCTCCCAGCCACACGGTGCCACCAAATCATCCGAATAAGCCCGCTCAACCAGTAATGGCACATCTGAGGGGCTGGTCAAAGTTTTTGAGCTTTCTAGATGATGGTGCAGAGTTGAAAGCGTGCGCAAGAGAAGCGACTCGCCGTAGACTATCGCAGAGCCTTTCTCCAGTTCCGGTGGTTGTTCACTGGCTTCTTCCAATCCTGGAATGAGCAGGCGAGGGGAGCGCATGCGTTCTGGTCGATCTGAAGACAATCGATCGTGTCTATGGAGCCGACCGATTCGTTGAATCAAAGAATCAATAGGCGCAAGGTCGCTGATCATCAGATCAAAATCCAGGTCTAAAGACTGCTCAATTACCTGGGTAGCTACCACTACGAGTCTTCGCGGGCGACTTCCCTTTGGGCCAAGAAGATTGACCAGCTTCGCTTCACGTTCTAGACGATCAGTTGCTATAAAACGAGAGTGCAGCAAGACGACTTCGGGGCCAAGCGTTTCTCTCAGCAGGCCAAAAGTTTTCTGTGCACGTCCTACTGTGTTGTGAATTACCGCGACGCAGCCGCCAGCCTTCGTCTCTTCAATAACTTTTGCGGCTAGTTCTTCGGGTTCAATTCCCAAAAATTCGATAGCGGTCGAACTGCTTCTGCCTGAAGGAGGAGCTACTCTAGGGGCTAGCTCTGCTTCAGCGACTGATATTAAGGGGTAACCGCTGACAGAAAATGCTGATTGTTTTACGTTCTCTATTTCTTCTTTTGAATCATGTCTGCCCTGCTGGTAAGCGCTGAGCATTTCAGCCCTACGTTTGGGGGGCAGGGTAGCCGATAGAGCGATGACAGGAACTCCGAGAGCACCCAACCACTTCAATGTGCTGTCAAGATATACCTGCATGTATTCGTCAGCAGCATGTACTTCGTCGAGTATGACTACCTTGCTAGCAAGGCCGAGAAGTCTTAACACTACGTGCTTTGAACTCAAGGAAGCCATCAAAACCTGGTCGATAGTGCCCACAACGAAATCTGCAAGGATAGATTTCTTTCGACCGCTAAGCCACCAGTGAGCTTCCAAAGCGTCGTCTTTGTTCTCACCGATTGCTCGAAGATTCCAACTCTTCAAATCTGAAAATTCATCATTGAATTGGGCCTTGCCGTGCATGAGGTTAACAGAGGCTGTGTCCTCATTGGGAACAGAGTGTTGAAGCCATTTGATTGTTCGAGAAAACATTGCATTCGAGGTTGCTTGGGTCGGCAGTCCGATAAACACCCCACTAGAGCCAAAACGCTGGGCAAAGATTTCAGCGGCAGCAAATGCCAGCTCGGTCTTGCCCTCACCTGTAGGAGCCTCAACGATCATTAGCGAAGGACGTTGAATCTCACGGGCAACACGCATTACTTCTTTTTGGACGGGGCGAGGCGCGGCGCCCTTTGGTAGCTCGAATCTGTTAATGAAAAGTTCTTCATCATTACTGGTTACCATCGGAAGCCAGGGGAGAGGAAGCTCGAGTTTATTGAATGCATCGAGCGCTCTTTCCTGAGCAGTGCTTGAAGAATGATATGAAAACAAGTCTGCGTTGGAAGCTATCCAGTCGCAGATGATCACAAAGGCGGTGAGGATGATTTGGCAGGGTTGACTCAAGCCGACTTCTGTGATCATTTTTAGCTCGTCATCGGTAAGTCCCGAAGCTACCTGGAGATCCTCGAGTAAGGCCTCCCTGGCTTGCTGCCAGATCGGTTCTGACCCAGTTCCTATTGATCCTGGATCAGCTTCGCGTAAAGCAGACTTATCCTGAAAATTTCCGTGGTGACCGCCAGAAATGCATGCAATGGTTCGTATTCTGGGTGCTGATGAAGACGGGAACTTCTTTTCGAGCCAGGCAGAAGTAGCTGTTTGAGAAATCAGGGAGTGCCGGTAGAAGCGCCTTTCTTTTTCGCTCAGCGGGTTCGTGTATAGAAAGCCTGCCGATTCCATTTTTGCTCGCAAAGGCTCAACTTGAATCGAAAATGCGGGCGACAGTTTTCCAACATCGTGGGAAGAGGCCAGAAAAACAGCCAGTTTTCTAGCTAGTTGATTAGCGTCATTAGAAACTTCATTTGTGGACAGCCATTCCTCGAGCGTGCGCTTGCATGATTCGGAAAGGTAGTGCTCCCAGTACAGCTCGGCTACCGCTCCGGTGTCTTCGCAGTGAGTTATCAGTGGCATCGAGTCGCCGGTGAAACGATCTGATTTAGCCCAGGCTGAAGCGTATATGGGTTCTTGCAGTTGGGACATCGGTGTGCGCCTGTCTTGTTAAGCGTTTATTGGCATTAACAATAAAACTTTACCTATTTGAACGGGCCTACCGTGGATAAAGAGTCCCGCCGGAGCGAGGAACACTTAAGTAAGTTGAAGATGAATCAACAAAACAACGGGGATCATCCCCACATATAGGTATCTGAATTATCTCAGCTTGGCGGCAGATATAAAAAGAGGGATCCGCGCGGATCCCTCTTTTTTCGTAGCGGGGGCAGGATTTGAACCTGCGACCTCCGGGTTATGAGCCCGGCGAGCTACCGAACTGCTCCACCCCGCGGCGTCTGATCAACTATAAGGCATGTTTTATAAAATGCAAAATTGAAGCGCAGTGAGAATTCTCTGTATAACCTAACGTTGTTAGGCGCTAAACTATCCCAAGACTACAATCACCTGGTGGTCGGTGTAATACGCGATGAGCGTTTGGAGGATCATGTTTCGCAAAGCTTTGGTGTGCCTGGTCGCATTGCTCCTAGTCTTAAGTGGGTGTGGCTCTAATTCCAACGTTGCCCCACAAGACAGGGTTCTTATAGTCGGCACCCATACCACACCAAGCACGTTGGACTTATCGGCAAATGATGCTGCCGCTATCTCTGAGGCGCTCCTATATAACGTTTACCAAACCCTCGTACGTACAGATGATCAGGGACAACTACAGAAGCTCTTAGCAAGCGACTACCAGATCTCTAGCGATCGCAAGACTTACACCTTCACGCTACGCCCCGGGGCAAAGTTCTCTAGCGGCGCTCCAGTTAATGCTGAAGCGGTAGTGAAGTCGATCAACTACATAATCAACGACGAGAATACTTCTAAAACACGTAAGAAAGAGATGGCAGTAGTCGATTCTGTCGAGGCTAAAGACTCAGACACTGTTGAGTTCAAGTTGAAGCGTCCAAGCAACTTCTGGCTGTACAGCATGGCTGGCCCCGCCGGCGTGATTTATGACCCTGCGGCGCTTGACTCTGGCGACTTGGCAACACAGCCGGTCGGATCTGGGCCCTACAAACTTGATACTTGGCTGCAGGGCGAAGAAATCAGGCTCATCCGTGATCCTGGATATTGGGGTACCCCAGCTCGTGTTGCCGGCGTCAACTTCAAATATTTTGCCGACCCGAATGCTATGAACAATGCGATGGCATCAGGCAGCATCGACATCATCCGCAATGTAACTGCTCCGCAGGCTCTCGGACAGTTCGAAAAAAACGACCAGTACAAGGTGCTAGAGGGCTACACCAATGGCGAGGTTGTTCTTGGAATGAACCAGCAGCGTGAGCTGCTCAAAGACCTTAGAGTCCGTCAGGCAATCAACTACGCCATTGACAGGCAGGCTCTACTGGACGCGGTTTGGGCAGGAAAAGGAACGCTGATCGGTTCCATGGTTCCACCGTTCGAGCCTTGGTTCGAGGATCTTTCCGATGCCTATCCTTACAACCCAGAAAAGGCTAAAGAACTTCTGGCCGAAGCTGGATACGGTGACGGCTTGACTCTTACCATGCGCGTACCGACACTGCCGTATGCCACTGACTCTGCCGCTTACATCTCCAGCGTTCTTTCCCAGGTCGGTATCACGCTGAACATCGAACAGCTAGAGTTTCCAGCGCGCTGGATCGATGAGGTTATGGTCAAGTCGAACTACGATCTGACCATCGTTTCGCACGTGGAACCGCGAGATATCGTGCGTTTCGCGACCCCCGACTACTACTGGCATTTCGATAACGAAGAACTACGTCAAGTCATGGCACAGGCCGATCAGTCTCCAGAGCCAGAGCAGATTGAACTTTTGAAGAAGGCCGCAAGGATAATTTCCGACCAAGCTGGCGCCGATTTCCTTTGGCTGCTGCCCAACTTGGTCGTCACCAAGCCGGAAATTGTTGGGATCAGCTCAAACGCAACTAATCTCAGCTTCGATCTGACGAACGTGGCGATCAACGAGTAACTCATGTCTGCGCAAACCGCGAAAGCCACCTGGGGCTCTAGGCTCAGGCTGCTAGGAATAAAAATCCTTTCTTTGTTCGTCAGCCTGGTAGCGGCATCTTTAGTTGTCTTTTTACTTGTCAACCTGCTCCCGGGTGACGTCGCGGGAGTCATCCTCGGCCAAAACGCTGATCCAACTTCCGTTGCAGCCTTGCGTGAGACGATGAATCTAGATCAGCCTTGGCCGGCACGTTATCTGGCATGGGTAGGAGGCCTACTCCAAGGCGATTTGGGGTCTTCGATCTTCACTAGCCAACCTATTTCCATGCAGCTCGGCAGAAGGCTGGGCGTGACTTTCAGCCTCGTCATTCTAGGAATGCTTTTTGCTGTTGGCATTTCGCTGCCGTTAGGGGCGTATGCCGCGGCGAGAAGAAACAAGGTCACTGGTGTTGCGGTTTCAATACTCAGCCAGCTCGGAATGGCAGTGCCAGCTTTCCTTGCCGGTCTGTTGCTCGTCATCGTGTTTGCGGTATGGCTCGGCTGGCTGCCAGCAAACGGGTACATAGAGTTCAGAACGAACCCGCTTATGTGGGCGAGGAATCTCGTTCTGCCGGTCGCATCCTTGGCTATGGTTCAAGGGGCAATTCTCACTAGATACACTCGATCGGCATTCGTTGAGGTACTCAATCAGGACTACTTTCGGACGGCACGCGCTGTCGGATGGAGGTTTCGCCCGGCCATCATCCGGCATGGCATCCGAAATGCCAGTCTTCAGGTGATCACAGTGCTAGGGCTCCAGCTAGCTAGCCTGCTTGTTGGCTCGATCGTTGTGGAACGAGTTTTCAGCCTTCCGGGACTCGGTAGCTATCTGATCGCTGCCGTGGGGCAGAGAGACCTGCCTGTTGTGCAATCTGTCGTGATGATCCTCGTTGCGCTGGTTCTAATTATTAACACGGTGGTCGACATCATCTACCACCTGCTAGATCCCCGACTAAAAGCAGCCGAGGGGGTAGAGCGGTGAAAAGGGCAAACTTATATATCGGCGCTGTATTGGTAGGCATCGTGATTTTGCTCGGCATAATCTCGTTTTTCTGGATGCCGTTTGATCCTACCCAGGTCTCGACAGACCGATTGCAGCTTCCGAGCGCTCAGCACCTGTTCGGAACCGACGACTTTGGTCGAGACATCTTCTCCAGGATCTTGTCTGGCGCAGGCATATGCCTGCTGGTCGGAATCGTCTCTGTAGGAATTGGCGCCATCATCGGAGTTCCGATGGGCATGATCGCTGCTGTTAAAGGCGGTCTATTCGAACGATTTGTCATGCGAGTTGCGGACATCATGTACGCCTTTCCTGCGATACTCTTGGCGATTTTGCTTGCAGCCGCGAGAGGATCTGGCTCAACCTGGACGGCAATGGTGGCGATTGGCGTAGCGTCGATTCCTGCTTTCGCTAGGGTTTCTCGCGCATCGACTCTCCAAGTGCTTAACCAGGACTACATGGTTGCTTCTAGGGCCTGCGGAACGCCTAGGTACGTCTCGATCTTTACACACGTTCTGCCCAACGTTGCTCCTACGATTATGGTTCAGGGGTCCGTCAGCTTCGCACTGGCGATTCTTGCTGAGGCAGCTTTGAGCTATCTGGGCTTGGGCGCGTCCCCAGACCACCCGACATGGGGCCTGATGCTATTTGATGCGCAGAAGTCCATCCTGGTTGAACCAAACCTTGCGCTATGGCCCGCGATGTTTATCGCAATTACAGTTCTCGGCTTTAACCTGCTTGGAGACGGCCTGCGTGAGATTCTCGACCCTCGTCTTCGGGAGCAGGGACAGTGATGGTAAGCAAGAACTTATTAGAAGTCAGGAATCTTCGAGTTAGCTTCAAAGGCAAAGAAGCGGTTCGAGGTATCGATTTAGAAATTAGGCCTGGTCAGCGAGTCGGCCTAATTGGAGAGTCAGGATCCGGAAAGTCTGTCACAGCCCTTGCCTTGATGAAGCTGCTGCCTCCTAACGCAACAATCGAGGGCTCCATAAAACTAGCTGACGTAGAGCTCTCGAATCGAAATGATGCGCAGATGTCTTCGATCAGGGGCAGCAAAATCGGCATGATTTTCCAGGAGCCCATGACCGCGCTAGACCCCACTATGCAGGTTGGGCGGCAGGTGGCAGAGGCTCTTTTGCTCCACTCTGAGCGACAAGGTAAATCATCTGATCGTGTTTGTCAGATGCTGGAGCAGGTCGGACTTCCTGACCCACAGAGAATCGCTAAGAGCTACCCGCATCAGCTTTCCGGTGGGCAGCGGCAGCGAGTCCTAATCGCAATGGCGTTAATTAATGCTCCTTCGCTTCTTATCTGTGACGAACCCACCACTGCGCTGGATGTGACCGTGCAGGATAAAGTCTTAAAATTGCTAGATAAAGAACTTGCTAAGGTTAACGCCGCATGCTTATTCATCAGCCACGATTTGGCGGTAGTCTCGCAGATCTGTGAATACCTCATGGTCATGTACAAGGGTGAAATCGTGGAAAGCGGACGAAGGACAAAAATCCTGAATGATCCTCAACACCCTTACACAAAGGGGCTGCTGGCCGCAGCTAACTTCGTTAGCGCCAATCCTGGACAGCCATTAAGAGTTCTGGATGATTTTTGGAGCGGAAATGATCTATAGGGCTCGTGGCCTGCGAAAAATTTACAAGCACGGCAAGAATGAAGTTACCGCTGTCGACGACGTTAGCTTAGAAATCGCTGCTGGCGAACGCCTTGGAATAGTAGGGGAATCAGGTTCCGGCAAATCCACACTGATCAGAATGCTCGCGGGACTAAGCAAACCCACTTCCGGCGAAATCTTTCTTGATGATGAAAGGATAACCGGCAAAAAAGAGCGCGAGCTGGCTCCGATGAGGGCAAGAGTCCAAGTCGTATTCCAGGATCCGCGCAGCTCGCTTGATCCGCGAATGAAAATTCGCAAAATCGTCACAGAGGCACTTAGGTCCCCGTGGGTTAAGGGGAGGCTGGGAATCACCGATGATCCTGATGCGCGCTGTGCACAAGTGCTAGAACAAGTAGAGCTCGATCCAGCAGATGCAGACAAATACCCACACGAATTTAGCGGTGGACAGCGCCAACGAATAGCTATAGCACGAGCGCTGGCATCACATCCGGACGTCCTTATCGCTGACGAGGCGGTTTCAGCGCTGGACGTTTCCGTGCGGGCTCAAGTGCTCAACCTTTTGAACCGCATTGCTGACCAGGAGAACCTTACACTGCTATTCGTCAGCCACGACTTAGCGGTTGTCAGATACCTTTGCGACAGGGTCATAGTAATGCGAAACGGCAAGATCGTAGAGTCAGGCGATACCTCGAAAGTCCTTTACGAGCCGGAGGCAGAATACACGAAGAATTTGCTCTCAGCTATCCCACGTTTGAGAGTCGATTAGCGACTGAGAGTTTTCTTACTAGAATCTCATGTCATGAAGGCTTTACTTTTAGAGAACATCGATAAAACCGCAGTTGACGCTTTCGAAGCCGCCGGATTTGAAGTCGACTACCGCAAAGGCGCCTTAGAAGGTGACGAATTAATTCAGGCTCTTCAGGATGTGAACGTCGTCGGTGTTCGATCCAGGACTAACCTGACGGCAGATGTCATCGAGCAGATGCCAGAGCAACTGGTGGCCATCGGAGCCTTCAGCATTGGCACTAATCAGATTGCTTTGGACGCGGCCGCCAAGCGTGGAATCGTGTGCTTCAACGCTCCATATTCCAACACTCGCTCTGTCGTCGAACTCGCGATGGGTGAAATCGTAGTTATGGCCCGCAGGCTCTTCGACAAGAGCCAACAGATGCACAACGGTGTCTGGCAGAAGTCCGCCGACGGCAGCCATGAGGTTCGTGGCCGCACGCTCGGCATCATCGGCTACGGAAATATTGGTTCGCAGCTATCTATCCTGGCTGAGTCTTTCGGTATGAACGTCAACTTCTACGATGTAGCCGACAAACTCGCCCTAGGAAACGCTCACCGCTGCGATAGCCTAGAAGAACTGCTCAGCATCAGCGAGACCGTCTCTATCCACGTCGATGGTCGAAACGAGAACCACGACATTTTCGGTGAAAAAGAATTCGCCCTAATGCCGGAGCGTTCGCTATTCCTCAACCTCTCGCGAGGATTCGTCGTAGACGAGGAAGCTCTAGCCGAGAACCTGCGCTCAGGACATATCGCAGGCGCAGCTGTCGACGTCTACCACAACGAGCCCAAGAAGAGCGGAGACCCATTCACTAACCCGCTTCAAGGCATTCCAAATGTGATTCTGACTCCGCACGTTGGTGGATCTACTCGCGAAGCACAGTCTGACATTGGTGGCTACGTTTCCGGAAAGCTAATCGACTACGTCAGGACGGGTAACACCTCCATGAGCGTTAATATGCCTGAGGTTCAGGTTCAGCCCATTTCTGGCCACCGGATTCTGCACATCCACCACAACGTGCCGGGCGTTATGGCGGATCTTAACTCGATCCTCAGCAACCACAACGCTAACATTGCTTACCAGGCGCTATCGACCATCGGCGAGGTCGGATTCGTAGTGATGGACATTACAGCCAGCACTCCTGGGCTAACCAAAGAATTAGCCCAGGTTCCTCACACCATCAGGGTTAGGGAAGTTAGCTAGTTGGACGCAGACGATCCAGCATCTCTCGGTGAAGCATCCCGTTCGTAGCAAGTGCCCCCGGGCCAAACGGACCATCTTCACCGTCGATGCTGGTGAACCTGCCTCCAGCCTCACGGACAATTACGTCTAGTGCCGCCATATCGTGCAGGGAAAGTTCTGGCTCACAGGCGATGTCCACGACGCCTTCGGCGACAAGCATGTAGCTCCAGAAGTCTCCGAAAGCGCGGGTCCTGCCTGCGTCCCTTAGCACGTCTACAAATCCTTGGCCGCGGCCGGATGAGATCCACCCGTGCAGTGAGGAGTAAGAAACAAACGCATCCGACAAGCTAGAAATGCCGGAAACGTGTATTCTTTCGGCCTTCATCAGCGAACGGCCGGTCCACGCGCCTAGGCCCTCGCCGGCCCACCAGCGTTTTCCTAGCATTGGTGCGGAAACCAGACCAACCTTCATTTCTCCTTCGACTTCGAGACCAATCAGCGTAGCCCAGACGGGTACGCCTCGAACGAAGTTGGCCGTTCCATCAATAGGATCTATGATCCAACGGCGAGGCCCGTAGCCGGTATCTTCGAATTCTTCTCCGTGCACTGCATCTCTTGGACGGGTGCTCGAAATCATCGAGCGTATGGTTTTTTCGACGCTACGGTCAGCATCGGTAACTTCTGTGTGATCCGGCTTCGTCTCGATTTTGAGATCTTGGGCGCGGAAGCGTTCTTCGGTGATCGCATCAGCGCTATCTGCAAGCAGATGAGCGAGGCGAATATCTTCAGTGTAGTCAGCCACGAATCCAGGCTAGCTGCCCGGAACGTCATTTGCCTGCAACGCCTCGAGGATCCTGCGTAATGATACGAGCCTATTTTCGTCTATGGCCTCGTCCTGTAGCGCTTTGTCTAGTCCGCACTCGCTTTCGCCTGTTTCGTGTGTACAGCCACGAGGGCAAAGATCCAAGTATTCGGCTAGTCCGCTGAATGCGGCCAGGACTGATTCGGGGGTAACGTGTGATAACCCGAAACTACGTACCCCAGGGGTGTCTATTACCCAACCTTCCGAATCGGGAAGCCTGAGCGCTTGTGCAGAAGTGGAGGTGTGCCTGCCACGACCTGTGTTCTCATTAACGCTTCCAGTCTGACGATTAGCGTTTGGCACAATCCGATTTATTAGGGTCGATTTTCCTACGCCTGAATGGCCAATGAATACAGTTACGTGACCGGCAAGCGCTTCGAGAAGTTCGTCGATTTCCACATCCGGCCCAACTACGAAGATAGTCAGGTCTAGGGGAGCGTAAGTATCAATCAGATGCTGTGGGCTGGCTAGATCCGCCTTGGTCAGACACAGTATCGGCTTCATTCCAGCGTCGTAAGCGGAAACCAGAATTCGATCAATCATTCCCTCTCGTGGCGGGGGATCCGCCAGCGCGGTAACGATCAGTAGCTGGTCGGCGTTGGCGACGATTGGCCGTTCCAGGGGGCTATCGTCATCTGCTGTCCTGCGTAATACTGTTTGTCTTGGGACGATCTCGACAATTCGGGCGAGCGTACCAACTTTCCCAGAAGTATCGCCAACAACCCGAGCCTTGTCTCCAACGATTACTCCCTTACGGCCTAGCTGCCTTGCCTTAGTGGCAATGACCAGGTTCCCGGTGGATTCCATCACGCACTGGTAACGACCGCGATCGATCGTGATGACCCTGCCTATCTCTGCATCAGAGTAATCTGGTCTGACCTTTGTCCTGGGCCTGCTACGTTTTTTTGGCCTACCAAAGTTGAAGTCGTCGACGTCTAAATCGCGAATATTGCGGCCGGCATATTTCCGGCTCATTCGGCATTCACCATTTTTGTCCAGCGCTCGACAAAATCTGGCATTGTCTTAGAGGCAGCCTTGGGATCTTCCACCTCGAGGTTTGAGCACTTTAAGGCTAACAGGGCGCCAAGGTGAACCATTCGATGGTCGGCATAGGTTTTGAAGGGGCGGCGTGGGCTCAAAGACCCATGCGATCCGATTCCCTCGATTTGAATTCCATCTGCTAGTTCGGACGCTGTGACGCCAATGGCGTTGAGTTCGTCGACTATCGCTTCGATGCGGTTTGTTTCGTGACCTCTGATATGCCCGACACCAGTGATCCTCGTCGTTCCATTACAAAAGACTGCCAGCGCGGCGACAACCGGAGTCAGTTCACTAGCAGAGCTCATATCTAGATCTACGCCAGACAAATCTTCGGAAGACCAAGCGCTAAGCCCGTCTTTTGTCAGTTCGCTGTGAGCCCCAACTTTATCGAGCACGCCTCGGATCAGGTCTCCGGGCTGCGTAGTTTTGCTCGGCCATGCGGGAACCGTGACGCGACCACCGGTAATCACTCCGGCAAGCAAGAACGCGGCCGCATTCGATAGGTCTGGTTCGATGCGTTGGTCCAGGCTGGAAATAGTGCCGGGTTCAACCGTCCAAGTCATGCCGGAGTTTGACACTCTTACGCCTCGTTGGGTGAGCATTGAGACGCTCATCTCTATATGAGGCAGCGATGGCACAGAATCACCAACATGATGGAGAACTAGCCCATTGGGGAACCGAGCCGCGCTTAGCAAAAGCCCAGAAATGAATTGGCTCGAACCAGAAGAGTCGATGCGAACCTCTCGGCCGGTAAGTCCATCGGGCGCGGAAATGCTAAAGGGGACATGTTCGCTGGAACAGGATGCTCCTAGCTGCCTGAGCCCATCGAGTAGGGGAGCGATAGGCCGCTCGCTCATCTTGGGATCTCCGAAGAAGCTGCACTCGCCACCAGAAAGAGCCGCAAGCGGTGGCAGGAATCTAGCCACCGTTCCGGCTAATCCACAATAAATTTTGGCAGGAACGAAATGTTCGGGAGGAGTGACTACCACTTCGTCGTGGTCTAGCTGGATGCGAACTCCGAGGTGCCTTAGGCCAGCGATCATCAATTCTGTATCGCGGGCCTCAAGAACACCTGAAAGTCTACTTGGTCCATCGCCTAATGCACCGAGAACTAATGCACGATTCGATTCTGATTTTGAGCCGGGCACTGGGCATACGGCATTGATCGTCGCCACGGGCGTGGGCGCGGGCCAAACTTCAAGCACTAAATTACCTTTAAATTATTTAAAAGACTTGCGTGTCTTGTTTAGCTTCTTTTCGGCCTTTTTGGCTGCCTTCTTAGCCTTACGATTTACCTTATCGGCCTTACGGTCTAAAGCCTTGCCTGCTTCTTTGCGAGCCTGTTCTGCCCGCCAAGAGAGCGAAGGCT
This sequence comes from Propionimicrobium sp. BV2F7, assembly GCF_000510445.1. NCBI lineage: Bacteria > Bacillati > Actinomycetota > Actinomycetes > Propionibacteriales > Propionibacteriaceae > Propionimicrobium > Propionimicrobium sp. BV2F7. The sequence goes on from NZ_AZIS01000003.1 coordinate 145,932, forward strand.
TTCCGTTCCGGTCACGAGTTGCAACGATCGCAGCGCCCAACAAAGACAGCGGAACAAGAGAACTGCCCTCTTCGTCCCTAGCGTTTAGTGCCTTTGGTACTGCGGAAATAGCAAGCAAGAGAGCGCCAAAGCGACGTCCTAAACCAAGCGTGTACAGAGCGCCACCAGCTACCTGCATGCAGCCGAAAATCCTAGACCAGGTTTTGGGGTCTTCCGGGAGCGCGTCGGAAGCACCTTCGGGAAGAACTCGCTGAACTAGCGGAACTATGCGGTCGGTGGTTGTCTCTACTCGCTCAGCGCCCTTGTCGGGGCTGGTTATCATTCCTACGCCATCAGCGACGAAGTACGAAGAGAAAAGTGCGCGTCCAAAGAATCTAAGCAGTGCCATGAGTCTTTTCTACCAGGTTTATCAAACCGAGATTCGGTTGAGTCAAATAAAACTGATTTAGTCCAGCCCAAGGAATAGATCTAATAATTCGTTGTTGTAAATAGTATGAAGTCAGCAAATGTTCTCGCGCAAAGCTCAAGTTCTTTGCCGGGCTATGCCGTTAGACCGCTTGCTGAGCGTCAGAGTAAGAAGATATACGCTAATTCGGCGAGCGATATTGAGTCTAAACCGCTAATCTCTGATGTGATGGTCACTTCTACTACAGATTCGACTTCAGATGCTGAGTCGACTACGCAACCGGATTTACGTAAGAACGAAACCGAGGAAGAGCGTCGCGAACGGTTCGAAAGAGACGCCCTCGAGTACGTAGATCTGCTCTATGCAGCTGCCTTGCGCATGACCCGAAATCCTGCAGACGCCGAAGACGTGGTCCAGGATACTTACGCAAAGGCGTACGCTTCCTTCCATCAGTTCAAGCCTGGAACCAACCTACGCGCTTGGCTCTATCGGATTCTGACGAACTCGTACATCAACACTTACCGAAAGGCTAAACGTCGTCCTCAGATAAGCGATGCCGAGAACGTCGAGGACTGGCAGATAGCCAGGGCGGCTTCGCATACTTCGGATGGTCTTCCTTCTGCAGAGCTTGAGGCTCTTGGTCGAATGCCAGACCAGGAGATTCTAGATGCCTTAGAGACGCTTACCCCGGAATTCAGGGAAGTCGTCCTGTTAGCAGACGTCGAAGGGTTTGCGTATAAAGAGATTGCCGAGATCATGGATACTCCAATCGGTACTGTCATGTCTCGTCTGAATCGCGCTAGAAAGCAGCTACGTGTCCTCTTGGCAGATAGAGCAGCAGAGATGGGAATCGGTAGAACAGATACCGATAAATCTGGCGGGGAGGATAAATAAACATGTCTGAGCCGCAAAAGACGAATCGTTTCGAGTCAAACCAGGATTTAGAGTGCGGACTGGCGCTCAGCAAGGTTTATGCATTTTTACACGGTGAATTGACCGAAGAAACGGCAGACCAGGTCCGTCAACATCTCATGAACTGTGAGAATTGTATGGACTACTTCGACGTTGAAGCGTTGATCTCCAGCATGCTTAGGAAATGCTGCCGAGAGGTCCATGCGCCTAAGACGCTGCGCGCAAAATTATCCGTGCTGCATGTGACGTGGAGTGCGGGACAATAAAAAATAGGGTTAGAGTCCTTGAACACTTAATGTTCGGACCCTAACCCTTTATTAGTTAACCGTTAGGCCTTTTGCCGTGGTTAGCAGAGTTCTTGCGACGAGACTTGCGTTTGCGTCCTCGTTTGCTCATGGTTGCCTCCAAAGCGCTAGTTGTTAAGTTTTTGCTTCGGCTCACGAGTATAACCGACGCATCGAACCGATTCTGCCACCCGTTTCCTCGTCGACCAAATATTTTGCATATAATCCCTCGCCAGGTGGGATTTGAAGGCATTTATAACTAGCATGGCCCCATGTCTTCAATGTCGCAGCTGCTGGAAAAACACTCGAATCTTTCTAAAGATAATCACGATTGGCTGGTCAGCCTCGTAGAGCATTGGCATCTGTTAGCCGACACCAGCTTTTCTGACCTCGTTTTGTGGGTGCCGGACGCCGAAGACGACAACATCTTCTGGGCAGTAGCTCATATCAGGCCGACTACCGGCCCTACCGCGATCGAGGAGGAGGTCGTCGGTGATGAGATCAACTACGATCCCGAATCTCCAGTCACTACCGCGTATTTCAGCCAGGAGATTTATCGCACCAGCGAGCACTCGATGGATGCAGGAATACCTGTAGATACATGCGGAATTCCTATCATTCGTAACGGGCGAGTTATCGGTGTTGTAGAGCGAAACACGAACCAGATGGGTGTTCGCGCACCCGGCGCCCTTGAAGACGCATACTTAGAAATTGCAAAAATTCTTGAGGAAATGCTTTATAGGGGCGAGTACCCGGTTTGCGACTCCAGCGAGGATTATTACCCGCCTATGGCGGGAGACGGGATGACGCTTCTTTCTGACATAGGTTTTGTCTTATACGCCAACCCAACAGCCGTTTCCGCCTGGCGTAGGTTAGGGATTCTTCAGGACCTGATGGGCGATAATCTCGAAGATCTATTGAGCAGAGTCGACGAGCTGCACAGTGGTCGGGATTCTGCTGAAGAGCCCTGGAAGCTTGGCTTGAAGCAACTTGCGAGCTTCGAATTGGAAACAGCTAACACAGCTTTACAGATTCAGGTTGTACCGCTGAAGACAGAGGAGAAAGAAAGGACGCTGGTTCTTTGCCGCGACGTCACAGAGGTTCGCGAACGCGATCGCGAATTAGTGACTAAGGACGCGATCATCCGTGAGATTCATCACAGGGTTAAGAATAATCTCCAGACGGTCGCGGCTCTTCTTCGGATGCAGTCACGCAGGCTGGATAGCGAATCTTCCAGGGAAGCAATGCGTGATGCGATGAGGCGGGTCGAATCGATCGCAACCGTTCACGAGATCTTGTCTCAAAGTTTCGATGAAGTGGTTAATTTTGACGAAGTGGCAGACAGAATTCTTTCGATGGTCGGCGATGTTGCCGCCTCTGATGGACTGGTGTCTACAAGGCGCGACGGCACGTTCGGGATGGTGCCTGCCGAAGTAGCCACCTCTTTGAGCCTCGCTGTGACGGAACTTTGTCAGAACGGTGTTGAACATGGGCTCGACTCAGGAAGTGGGGAGCTACTTCTGAAACCGAACCGAAAAGATAACCAGTTAGTCGTAGAGGTGATCGACAATGGCGCTGGACTGCCCGAAAACTTCGACATTAACAACACCAATTCTTTAGGGCTGTCGATAGTAATGACGCTGATTCAAGATCTAGGCGGGGAGTTCATGTTGGTCGATTCGGGGGAGGAGTCACCGTTCAAACACGGCGCGACGGCCCGAATAATTATTCCAATCAATCACAAAAAAATCGATCTTGGATAAGTGGCGGAAGAATTTGAATAACGACGAATTATTTTGGGAAGGGTAACCTATCTAGGAACAAAATTCCATGCATAGTTAAGGTCTTGAAAATTATTTCCAACGGCTTAAGCGTTTTTAATTTCGGCCTCTACCTTTGGTTCGAGCTGCTCGTCGTTTCATTGACCTGCGCTCGTCTTCGCTAGTTCCGCCCCAAACTCCATGGTCCTGACCATTCTCGAGTGCCCACTGAAGGCATTCTTCGCGAACGTCGCAGCGCATGCAGACTTTCTTGGCCTCCTCAACCTGAGCCAAGGCTGGGCCAGTCACGCCAATAGGGAAAAATAGCTCGGGATCCTCAGTTAGGCATGCTGCGCGGTGACGCCAGTCCATACTGTCAGACTCCTTTTCAAAATCAGGTAAATGTTAGTCCGCTCGGTAAACTTTAGCTTCGGGGTCAGTCGTTGTTTAAACGAACCAGCAGACAAACTTAACCGTCAAACGGCAGAGGTTCAAGACCCTTAACGCCGATTTTTTTTGCAAATAGAGCTCCAGCTGCTGGTTCGTCGCCATTCGCGACATCGTTTCTGGAGGTGGTAACGAATAATATCGATAGGTCATTCCCGCCGAATCCCACGGCGGTTGCCATCGTCACTGGAAGGTCAATGCGTTCACTGAGCCTTCCCTCGGGATCGTACCTTCGGATATGTCCAGCACGGTTCATAGCTATCCAGACTCCACCTTCGGCGTCCACGCATAGCCCATCAGGACGTCCCTCGCCGTCTCGGTATCTGACGAAATCGCGCCGATTTTGGAGGCCTCCCTCGAAGGTGTAATCAAAAACCGAGGTGACCATGGTCTCGGTGTCGTTGTAATAGGCAAGTGTCCCATCCGGACTGAAAGCAATGCCGTTGGACGTGGTCAAACCGTCTAGAACAGGTTCCGGGGAATCAGCTCCCGGAGAAATCCTGTACATCTGAGAAGCGCCGATCTTCTTTTTCCACGACATGTTGCCTATGTAGAACCTGCCGTGCGGATCGCACCCGCCTTCATTGAATCGTTTGGAAGCATCGATGAAATCACCGGTTATTGTCTTCAGATCGCTTAGATCTTCATTTTCGCACAGCGCGACATCTCTAGTTCTCGCGACTATTGCTCCGCCATTCTTTCTTGGACGAATGCACGCGACAACTTCTGCGCCAACCGGCAGCCGCCTATGGTTACCGGATTTGTCAACCGCTAACACGTCACCAGAAAGCATGTCAAGAAATCGAATTTCTTTGGTCTGCTCCCACCAGACTGGTCCTTCGCCATGGAAAGAGATGGAATCAGTGATCTGTTCCATTCTCATGGCTGTACCTCGTGTCTTGGTTTGGATTGTCCCGCAAACGCGGAACACTTGACGCTTATCAAATGTACATATCTATGAGATGTTTTTCAGGTGTTATAGATAATTCGTGGCTACTGTGTTTGCCTCTTTTCTGAGGCTATTGAGCCGCTTTGCTGCGAGGTAAACCGCCACAACGGTCATCAAAACCAATAATGCATTTCTGAACACAAGAATGAGCGTCGCAATTTTGTCGGGCGGAGTAATTAGTAATTGCGCGTAAGTGATCGGATAAACGAGCTGAGTACCCGCTGCGACAAAGAATCCCATAATGCCGATATGAAAGAGTGCCTTGCTGCCGCCCTTACCCTTAGGTAAGCGGGTCAGCATAGCCAGTGGGCCGCCTAGCCAGACGATATATTGCGGGCTCAGAGTTTTGTTTGTGATGATCACGGCGAGGATGAGCGCTAGGAATGTCAAAATGACAGTTTTTGTGTGAAGGGCAGTTCCCTCAAGCGAGCGGTCTGTATGGATTAGCTGAACAGTCGCATAAATCGCGAAACAAACTGCGGCGGCTATCGCGAGTGAACTAAAAAGTAGAGGAATGGAGTCGTTGCGCCACGAAATTTCCCACGCGTTATAGATCGAGATGTTCACCTGGTATTTGTCGGCGTTACCGAAGGCTCGGTCAGCCATCGCCGGCGTTGCGGCAATGGATTCGATTTGCAAGCCACGATCTGATTGCCAGGTCAGGGCTGAGGTCGAGCCAGACCATCCTGCGATTAGCAAAGAGCTCATACCAAGACCGAGCCCGACTACGAGAAAACCCTTCAAGCGCTGGACGGCATTTTTACTCTTGCCAAGTAACCCGGATAGCAGAAGGGCTGGCCAGAGCTTAGTTGCTGCGCCAATAGCGATTGCTAAACCCGAACCGAACTGTCCAAGTCTCGATTGACTTTTGAACAGAACAAGGGCGAAGACGACCGCTGCTGCGGGCAGCATGTCGATCCTGAACCAAACTATTGGGCCAAGTAAGAAAACAAAAAGAGTCCAATAGATCGCAGACTGCCATGAGTCTTTTCGCCACAAAACAACTGTCACGGTGACATCGAGAAGCAAAATGAAGAATACGAAAATTGTTTCGAAAGCTGTGAAGTCGCCTCCGCTCAATGCGTAGATCAGCCTCATGAGCCAGGCAATTGGCGGAGGGTACTCGACCAGTCCGGGCGTATTCGTCGATATCGCTTCTGCAGTCTGGTTGAAGTAATAATGAACATCAGCTTCGACAAATCTGGTTCGGTTAAGCCAGATCCAAAGCATCGACAGCCTAGTCAGCGACCATAAGATCGTCATCAAAACACCATCGACAGTGATTTTTGTGGGTGCCTTCTTATTTACCACTCTGCCTCCGGCTTTTCGGGTTGTTTCACAGGCTCGAGAGCCACAGTGGGATAGTCAGTCTTGACGCCCCGGACTATCTTGAAAGCCCTAGGCGAAACAGCCTTGAAAATCCAATACAAAATGACGGCTAGTAGCGCCACAATTAAGACATTTCTAGATACCAGAACTAGGGTCACAGGCAGCCTGAAGATGCTCGAGAGCCCTCCGTCTCGGACTAGAGGCCCATACCCAATCGGGTAGACAATACCGGTGGCTGCAGTCATCGTTATCGTCATTGCCGTGATGATCCATAGCCTTCTCCGGTCAATAACGTAAGAAGGCGATCCCGGGGCCCTAGCCCCCATTATGGCGAAAGACGCACAAAGTGGGCCTCCAAGCCAGAACGCGTACTGTGGGCTGAAAGTTTTATTCGTGACGATCATCACCAAAATAACAAGCAGCATGAAATAGCTTGCTTCCATCATGTGGCCATGACCTCGAAGCAGCCAGAGGCCGTAGCAAACGCAGACTAGTAGCACTCCAACTACGAAGGCTATCGAAGCTGCGGACGTCCAGAAACTAACTGTGGTCCCGTATACCTCGAATGCCTGATACCTGGAAATGAGAACCGCGTAGTCGCCAATTCCGAGAGCGCGTAAAAGCATTGGGACCGTAGCCCAGACAGATTCGACCTGGAGGCCTCTGCCCGATTGCCATGAAAGGGGAGAGACTAATCTGTCCCAGCCAGCCCAGAGAAGGCTTACTGCGACGACAATTATGCCGGTCAAAGCGAAGCTGTAAGTAGCCTTCAGCTTCTGTCTCCAATGCCCTCCGCACAGCGCAGGCCAGAGGAGCGCAGGCCACAATTTAACTGATGCCCCTACCGCCGCTAGGCAGCCAGCTATTGCTGTGTGTCGGCGGAGCAAGAAGAGCAGGCACCAGCCAGCAAACACAGAGGTCACCAAGTCGAACCGCATGTAGATAGTGGGACCACAGCAGAGAACAAAAACGATCCATGCCGCAACAGCATGAGGCGCTAGGCGTTTAGCTGTGTGCCAAAGACTTATAGAAAATAGCGCGTCTAGGGCGACCATGGAGAAGATGAAAGAAATAACATAGCCGGTCTTGGTGCCAAATCCGGTCAGCCAAAATCCGGCCAGCATCCACAAAACAGGTGTCGGATATTCCCGCATGACCAAAGACGGGTCGGTGCCTGTGAAGAGTGAGTTAATGCCTTGGTAGTAGTAAAGAACGTCACCTTGAGCGGACGGTGAGAAAACGACCCAGATAACAAAGACCAGAATTCTGGTCAGAAACCAGAAAAACAGCAAAGACCTGCCGGAATGCAGATCGAATTTTCTGAACTGGCTAAATGACCACTCTGCCGAGCGGCGAACCCAGTTCCTCGAACCGGAAGATTCTTTCCGAGAAGAAGTCGGGTGATTCTTCAAGGCTCCTCCCGAGGCTCAGGTCAAGTTTGCGTTAAAAGAAGCGAGCGCCCCTACGAGGATTCGAACCTCGGCTCCCGCCTCCGGAGGGCGGTGCTCTATCCACTGAGCTATAGGGGCAAATAACTAATAAGCTATTCTAGGCCTAGCGGCACAATAACCTAATCATTTCCGCATGACCGATGAGCAAATATAGTAGCAGAAATCCGATTATCGGTCATCGGCTTTAATATCAGGGTTTCTTTTGCCAGAATTTTCAGCATGCACACCATCAGCGCCTCCAATGCACAAGCAGCAGCAGCTCATCCTGATTGGCTGATTAAGCCAGAGGACGCGAATGCTTTGACCCCAAAGATTTGGCCTCGTACCGCAGAACGAATCGATGGGATGCTTTCGATTGGTGGTGTAAGCGTTGCCGAGGCAGTGGCTGAGTCCGGATCGCCGGTATACCTGATTGACGAAGAGGATTTTCGCGCCAGGGCTTCCTCATTCAAGGAGGCGTTTCACGGTTGGGACGTCTTTTATGCTGGGAAGGCTTTTCTTTCTAAAACGATTGCCAGATGGGTAAAAGAAGAGAGCTTGAATCTTGACGTCTGCTCTATGGGCGAGATCGAAACCGCACTTCGAGCTGACTTTGACCCTGCGAAGATCGGTTTCCACGGAAACAACAAGTCGATTGACGAGATTCGTTTCGCACTGGAAAACGGAATCGGTCGAATCATCGTCGACTCCTTCTATGAAATCTCTCGAATAGAGCAGATCGCTCAGCAGCTTGGCGTCACTGCGAACGTTATGGTCCGCGTGACTGCGGGCGTATCGGCCCACACCCACGACTACATCGCTACGGCTCATGAGGATCAGAAGTTTGGTTTCTCCATCGCCTCGGGGCAGGCATTGGTCGCGATGATTAGGTGCCATAATTCTGCACAGCTAAATCTTCTCGGCGTTCATTCTCATATTGGTAGTCAAATATTCGATACGAGTGGTTTTGAGGTCGCTGCGCAGCGAACCATGAAGCTGCTCGCGCAGTTCGCTGATGCCACTTCCACTCAGCTACCTGAACTTGATCTAGGCGGTGGTTTTGGTATCGCTTATACAGATGAAGACGAGCCTGCCACTCCTCAGTCGCTCGCATCTGACCTGCAGGGAATCGTCAAAAAACAAGCCGAAATCCTAAGCCTCGATTTGCCGCGAGTGTCTATCGAACCTGGTCGCTCGATAGTCGGACCAACAGGAGTTGCAGTATACGAGGTAGGTACTGTCAAAGTGGTCGACTTGGAGGAAGGCAGCAGGGTCTATGTTTCAGTCGACGGTGGGATGAGCGACAACATCAGGCCTGCACTTTACGGGGCAGAATACACCGCAGTGCTTGCCAGCCGAGCTTCCGATTGTGAACCCGTCTTGTGCAGAGTAGTCGGAAAACACTGCGAGGGTGGAGACATAGTCGTTCATGATGTCTATCTACCTGGAGATATTGTTCCTGGCGATCTGATCGCTGTTCCTGCCTGTGGCGCTTACTCCTACGCAATGGCCAGTAACTACAACCACATACCCCGTCCTCCGGTGGTATCTGTTAAAGCAGGTAGGCTACAGACAATGATTCGTCGTGAAACTCTTGCTGATCTGGCTAGATTAGACGTAGGCGAGTAAAGAAAAGGTTTATTAATGGGTGAAAAATCCAAGCCCCTTAAGGTGGCCCTTGTTGGTGCTGGAACAGTCGGCAGTGAAGTAGCGAGGCTGTTGTTGACGCAGCGTGAAGAATTCGCGCGTAGGGCTGGTCGCGAAATAGAGCTAGCCGGAGTTGCCGTACGAAATGTCTCCAAAGAACGTCCCGGCATTCCCTCTGAACTATTAACAGACGACACTATGGGCCTTGTCTCAAGGAAAGACATCGATATCGTCGTCGAGTTGATGGGCGGTGTCGACGAAACCAAAGGCCTGATCATGAAGGCCATTGAGACTGGCAAGTCTGTCGTTACTGGAAACAAAGCTTTGCTCTCTGCTTTCGGTGAAGAGATCTTCTCGGCGTCGAATAAGGCGGGCGTAGACGTCTACTTTGAAGCTGCAGTAGCTGGCGCGATACCTATTATTCGTCCGCTGCGTGATTCTCTTGTTGGTGACAAGATCACTAAGGTTGCTGGAATCGTCAACGGCACTACCAACTACATTCTCGACAAGATGACCACAGAGGGGATGGAGTATGAGACCGCGCTGAAGCAGGCCCAAGAATTGGGCTACGCGGAGCAAGACCCGACTGCTGACGTAGGTGGGGCAGACGCCGCAGCTAAGGCCGCGATTCTCGCTAGCTTGGCTTTCCGCACGCCGGTCAACATTAGTGATGTCTATTGCGAGGGAATCACCAAGATTACCCAGACAGAGATTTCTGCTGCCCATGCTGCCAATTGCGTCGTAAAGCTTCTCGCCATGGCAGAGCTAATCGACGGTGAAGTCCACGTTCGTGTGCACCCGGTAATGCTTCCGAAGAGCCACCCGCTGGCGTCGATTGCTGGCGCCTACAATGCCATCATGGTAGAAGCCGAAGCGGCAGATAAGCTCATGTTCATGGGCCCGGGCGCAGGCGGAGCGCCGACAGCAAGCGCTGTAGTTGGCGACTTGGTGACGGTGGCACGCAACAGGGTCGCAGGTATTTCCTTGCCCGTTCTTGCAGGGTTCAAAAAGCTTCCGATCGCAAAAATGGGGTCCACTCGCTGCCACTATCAGCTAACGCTTGATCTAACCGATGAGGCTGGAGTCCTTGCTTCGGTCGCAACTACGCTGGCAAAACACAACGTTTCTGTTTACTCCCTCGAGCAGGTTGCGGTTGATGAATCCGGAGATCACGCCTCGGTTGGTTTAATGACACACGAGGCGCTAGAGGCTGATGTTCTAGCCTGCATGAAGGAACTACGAGACAGCGACTACGTGTCGAACAACATCAGTTTCATAAGGGTTGGTAGCTAATGATCGTTGCTTGCTTAGACCTAGAGGGCGTTCTCGTCCCGGAAGTTTGGCTTGCCGTAGCAGATAAAACAGGCATCGAAGAGCTTAGGCTGACCACCAGAGAGATCCCCGATTATGACGAACTGATGAAGGGTCGTCTAAAGGTGCTCGCCGAACACGGTATTAAGCTCTCCGATATTCAGGAGGTCATCTCCACGCTCAAGCCGCTTGAGGGCGCAAAGGAATTTTTGGATTGGCTGCGTGAACGTTTCCAGGTAATTATTCTTTCCGATACTTACTACGAATTCATGTGGCCGTTGATGAGGCAACTTGATCACCCAACTCTTTTCTGCCACGACCTCGTCGTAGAAAACGATTCGATCGTTGGGTACAAGCTGCGCCAGTCGAATCAGAAACAAAAGGCAGTACAGGCTTTGCAAAGCATCAATTTTAAGTGCGTTGCTACCGGCGATTCGTATAACGACACCACAATGCTGGGGCAGGCTGATGCGGGAGCATTATTCAAGCCATCCAAGCAGGTGGCGAATGACTTCAAGCAGTTCCCTGTGGCCAACAATTATGACGAGCTCCGTGCCTTCTTCGAGAAGGCTGCCGCAAAATTGTCATAGGTGAAGTTGGGGATATCTCTCCAAGCGGGTTATACTGATTAGTAGAAATCGGCAGTCACTATGTTTGGTGATTTCGATTCTGCTAATCAGCAAAGCAAGAGGCTCGGGTTCGATCAGCCGAAATTTTGAAAACCATTTTTATTGTTTTCATCACTTGCGCTAACTTACTTCAGAGCCAATTGCTTATAGGGTCAACCGACTTTCGAATTATTAAGTCGATTCCCGCCAAAAGATTAGCTAGAAAAATCTAGTTTCGGCCTGCGGTCTGCGGGTTTAAATAGCTTCGATTCACCCACTAAGGGCTTGAAAGTTATTAGGTATCGCTACTTGATATCCGCTGCAGATCTTGAAAGGACAATTAAGTGAGCGAAAATATCGCGAACAATCCAGGATCTAATCTGGCGACCATGAACGTCGCTGATCTGAAACGCGTCGCATCACAGATGGGAATTAAAGGCGCGGCAAAGCTGCGCAAGGCTGAGTTGATCGAAGCGATCAAGTCCAATGGCGCGCCTTCTGGCGGATCATCCAGTCAGTTAGAAAAAACTGCCAAGTTGTCAAGGCGTCAACGAGCAGCAAAGAAAGCTGCCGAAGAGTCCAACGGAACCTTGTTTGAAGATAACCAGCCTCAAGAATCCTCTAACGAGCAGTCTGCTAGCACTGATACTTCCGTTGAGATTGGTGCCAGGCTTGATGCTTTGAGCCAGGATCCTGCAGTCCAGGAAAGACTTCGCCAGCGCAAAGCCAAGCGCGCCAACAATCAGCAGAAGTCTGAAAGGTCCGAAAAACAGTTTAGGCGTGACGATCAGTCAAATCACGAGGGCGGTGGCCGCAGGTCTCGCCATCGCCGACAACGCGATAGGCAGAACAGGCGATCGCGGAACGATTCTAGGGTAGACGAAACCATTCGTGAAGACGACGTTTTGGTGGATGTTAAGGGCATCCTTGATGTTCTTGATAACTACGCATTCGTGCGCACCCAGGGATATCTTCCTAGCCCTCAGGATGCTTACGTTTCCATGTCGATGGTTCGCAAGAACAATCTGCGCAAGGGCGATGTAGTGTCCGGAGCGATCCGTCAGCAGCGAGAAGGGGAGCGTAAGGAAAAATTCAGCCCCCTAGTACGCATCGACACGATTAACGGTGTTTCCCCAGAGAAGATGGCAGACCGACCGGAGTTCAATAAGCTGACTCCGCTTTATCCGCAGGAAAGATTGCGGATGGAAACGAGTCAGAACGAGCTTGCTGGCCGTATCATCGATTTGATTTCTCCAATCGGTAAGGGCCAGCGCGGTCTTTTGGTCAGCCCTCCTAAAGCCGGAAAAACCATGGCGATGCAGACCATTGCCAACGCCATCACGCGTAACAACCCAGAAGTTCACTTGATGGTCGTTTTGGTTGACGAGCGTCCTGAGGAAGTGACGGATTTTCAGCGGACGACCTCGGGCGAGGTAATAGCCTCGACTTTCGACCGTCCCGCTTCCGATCACACGACAATTGCCGAATTGGCAATTGAACGCGCGAAAAGAATGGTGGAGCTCGGTAAAGACGTGGTGATTCTTCTAGACGGAATTACCCGCTTAGGTAGGGCGTACAACCTATCGGCTCCTGCATCCGGCCGAATCCTTTCTGGTGGCGTCGACTCAGCTGCGCTTTATCCGCCCAAGAAGTTCTTCGGTGCCGCCCGAAACATCGAAAATGGTGGATCGTTAACCATCCTTGCTACGGCTCTGGTCGAGACCGGCTCAAAGATGGACGATGTCATTTTCGAGGAGTTCAAGGGAACCGGAAACATGGAGCTGCGACTCAGCAGGCAGCTTGCGGATAAGCGAGTGTTCCCGGCGATTAACGTTGAGGCCTCTGGCACTAGGCGAGAAGACTTGCTTACGTCGAAGCAAGAGCTAGACATCATCTGGAAGCTGCGCAGGGTTCTCTCGGGTCTTGACGACCAGCAGGCATTGGAGACATTGCTGAAGCAGATGCGAAAGACTCATAACAACGCTGAGTTTTTGGTTTTGATCAGCAGGACTACCGCTAATAACGATTAAGAAATTCGATTGCGCCGGTAATTCGCGTAAGCGTAAATACTTGCGATAGCATTAACCCTCGGTTCCGGTTCACGCCTTTATTCGTTTGGCGACCCGGCGACTAGACAGGAGAAATAAAATGAAGCAGGGTATTCACCCCGAGTACCACACCGTTAAGGTGGTGTGCACTTGTGGCAACCAGTTCGAGACTCGTAGCACCTTCGAAGGTGACGTAATGAGCGCCGATGTTTGCTCGGCTTGCCACCCGTTCTACACCGGTAAGCAGAAGATCCTCGACACCGGTGGTCGTGTCGCACGCTTCGAGCGCCGCTACGGTAAGAAGAACGCTAAATAGCTTTTATTACGGGCGTCGGCAGGGTTACTCTGTCCGGCGCCCGTAATTTTGTTTAATCAGCTTGAATGAAGTCTTTAGGAGCCAATAAATGTTTGAGCAGGCAGAAGGACTGCGAGACGAATACCGCGAAGTCACCGCGCAGATGGCTGATCCCGAGGTCATGTCTGATGCGTCAAAGTCGCGCAAGGTGGGCCGTCGTTTTGCTCAACTTGGCCCTATCATCAAGGCATTGGATGCTCATGAGCGTTTAATAGCCGACCTGGATGCGGCGAAAGAGCTGGCCGACGACCCCGAATTCGCTGCTGAAGCCGAAAGACTCAGCGAAGAACTCTCCGAAATCGAGAGCAAATTGACTGAGCTCCTCGCTCCGAGAGATCCCAATGATGCTAACGACGCCATCATGGAGATCCAGTCGGGTGAAGGTGGTGAAGAGTCTGCGCTTTTCGCTGGCGACCTCTTAAACATGTATCTCCGCTACGCGGAACACCGAGGTTGGAAGACGGAAATGCTTGAATCGGAACAGACAGATCTGGGCGGCTACAAATCAGTGACCGTCGCGTTCCGCGCTAAGGATAACGATCCCAGTAACGCTCCGTATGGTGTGCTTAAGTTTGAGGGCGGAGTCCACCGAGTCCAGCGTGTTCCGGTCACCGAATCTCAAGGTCGTATTCACACATCTGCAGCCGGTGTGCTGGTCATGCCCGATGTGGAACCCGATGAGATTGAGATTAATGATTCGGATCTTCGGATCGACGTTTATCGCTCTTCGGGTAAGGGTGGTCAGGGCGTAAACACTACTGACTCCGCAGTGCGAATCACGCACCTGCCGACCGGAATCGTCGTTACCTGCCAGGACGAGCGCAGCCAGTTGCAGAACCGTGAGCAGGCCATGCGCATTCTTCGAGCACGTCTTGTTGCCCAGCAAGAGATGGAAAACGCCGCTCAGGCGGCAGATGCCCGTCATTCCCAGGTCCGCACTGTCGACCGTTCTGAGCGTATCCGCACCTATAACTGGCCTGAGAACAGGATTACTGATCACCGAATTGGGTTCAAGGCTCATAACCTCGATCAAGTCTTAACCGGCGAATTGGAACCACTCATTTCAGCGCTTCAGGAAACAGACCTGAAGGAACGTCTTCAGCACGTCGGTGAGAAATAATGCCTGATTGGCCGAAACCCAATCGGCCCAAGACTTTGATAAATATGGCTGCTTACGTGTTGGCCGAAGGAAACAGTTTATCTCCCCAGGCTGATGCCAGGCAGCTCATGCAACATGCGACGGGCCTAGATCCGCTTGGCCTCGCAACCGTACGAACCATAGACGACGCGACTATCGAGAAGTTTTTCGGATACGTTAAAAAACGAGCCGAGGGCGCTCCTTTGCAACATATCTTGGGCAAAGCGTGGTTCAGGCATACTGAGGTTGAAGTCGGGCCCGGTGTATTAGTTCCGAGACCCGAAACAGAGATCGTGGCTGGTTGGGCGATAGCAGCTTGCAAGGACGAGATCAAAAAGGGTAATCGAGCTCCCGCAGCGGCTGATCTTGGTGCCGGCAGCGGCATAATAGCGAAGTCGATTGCTTTAGAAGTGCCTGGATCTCGCGTCTTTGCCGTCGAAATAAGTAAAGACGCTGCAAAGTACCTACGCTCGAACCTCTCTGAGACCAGCGTCGAAATAATCGAAAGCGATTTTTCCGATTTACCGAAACTTAGGCCTGACCTTGCTGGCAAACTCGATGTCGTGGTGTCTAACCCGCCATACATCCCGGATTCTGAGGTCGATAGTTTACCTGCCGATGTGCTTGCTGACCCGGAAATCGCGCTGTTCAGCGGAGAAGACGGACTCGATGCGATTAGGGCGCTCCTTCCGGTCGCTGCTTTCCTTCTTAAGGAAGGCGGAAAATTGGTTTTTGAGCATGGTGACGATCAACGTAACGCGGTACTTGAACTAGCATTGTCAGACGGAAGGTTTACCGATGTTGAAGATCACGATGATCTGACTCGTAGGCCTAGATTCCTGACTGCTAAGCGAACCGGGATAGAAAAATGAAACTGGATCTGAAAAAGGGCAAAAACGAGTCCCTAAGCGTCGCGACTAAAGCGATTAAGCAGGGTAGATGCATAGTTTTGCCTACAGATACCGTTTACGGAATTGGCGCAGATGCTTTTTCTGCTTCAGCAGTGCAAAGACTGCTGAACGCAAAACATCGCGGACGTGATATGCCACCTCCCGTTCTAATTGCTGAGCCGGAAACTCTCCCTGCGATGGTTCAAAACGTTCCTAAGGCGGCAAAAAAATTAGTCAAGCACTATTGGCCTGGAGCTCTAACGGTCATTCTTAAAGTGGCTACGGATCTACGAATGGATCTTGGCAGGACACACGGCACCATCGCTGTACGAGTGCCCGACAGCGACGACGCTAGGGACTTGCTGCGCATTACGGGCCCTTTGGCTGTCAGCAGTGCGAATGTTTCCGGTCAACCTTCCGCTACTAACGTAGAGGATGCAATGCGCCAGTTGGGTGACTCAGTAGCTGTTTACCTAGATGGCGGACCGACTCCTGGCCCCGTTCCCTCGACAATCGTGAACTTCGTCGACAACCCGGAGGGCGAGCTTATTCGCCTAGGCGCGATTAGCGTCGATCAGCTTCGCAAGTATGCTCCTAACCTGGATGCTAGCCAGACGGATTTTGCGGATTAAACAGTGCGCGAATACTTACTTGTCCTGCTAGTCTCGGCCGCAGCAACTTATCTATTTGCGGCTCCTGCTAGGCGTCTCGCGATACGCACCGGCGCAATGGCCAAGGTCCGTTCAAGGGATGTGCACACCGTGCCAACGCCCTATCTAGGCGGCCTTGCCATGCTGGGTGGGTTAGTCATCGGAGTCTTAGTTGCTTCTAGGATGCCGTTTCTCGGGCATAGGCAAGTTATCACCCAAGATTCTTGGGGAATAGTGGCTGCTGCTCTAGTGATCTGTTTAGTTGGGGTCGTAGACGACCTCATCGAGCTGCCAGCGGTAGCTAAAATTGCGGGTCAGGTTTTGGCTGCAAGCGTGGCAGTGCTCAATGGCGTGCGAATGTATTGGATATCGCTTCCTAACCAGATCATTGCTCTTGACCAGGCAACTTCGATTCTGATCACAGTGGTGTTCATTTTTATCTGTGTGAATGCAATCAATATCGTCGATGGCTTAGACGGGTTGGCCGCTGGCGTCGTGGGTATCGGTGCGTCCGCACTATTTGTCTACACGTACGTATTGGCTAGGGAACAAAACTTCGTCGTTGCTACAACATCTAGCCTCATAGCAGTAACTACAACTGGAATTTGTTTTGGCTTCCTGCCACACAATTTCTATCGAGCCAAGCTTTTTATGGGGGATACGGGCTCAATGCTGCTCGGCCTTCTTCTGGCTTGTTCATCCCTATCTCTTACCGGACAAATCGATGCCAGCACTGTTGACGCATCACGCGGTGGCTTACTTCCCAACTGGTTGCCGATCATGCTGCCTTTTGCGATCATGGCACTGCCGATCGGCGATATGACGCTTGCTTATATTCGACGAACCATGCGAGGCCAGTGGTGGTTTGAAGCTGACAAGCAACACCTGCATCACAGGCTAGTCAGGCGGAGCAGGTCGACAATCAAGGCCGTTCTGATTATGTACGTTTGGACAGCGCTAATCGCTTATGGAGTCGTTTTCGCTGGGTTAATGAGAAATTTGGCTGCACTATTTGTCGTTGTGCTTGTTTGGCTGTTGGCGTTGTTGGTCACGTACTTCGTACTGCGAAAGCTCTCAAAACTCCCGCTACCTGTCGCTGGTACATAGTCATTATCCAGAGTGATCTGTGGCTGCTTTCTAGATAGGATGAAGTCTGTGAACTGGCAAAAGAAATTAACTATGACGGCTCTTGTGTCATCGTTAGTCACACTTCTTGTCGTTTGCTTGCTTGGGGTCTTTATTTCCGGAACCGATGGTGCACTCGGCTCGCTCACGGGCGGGGCAGTGGTGTTGGTATTTTTCTTTTCGGGGCAGTTGATCTCTACGTTTTCCCTGACAAGATCCAACCTAGGCTTTGGTTTCTCAGTGACCATGATCGGTCTTGTCCTGAGATTTGTATTCGTAGGTATTTCTTTTTGGGCAGTAGGCATATATTTAAACATCGAACCGATTTGGTTAGTTATAGGTGCTTTGGCTACTCTAATCTCGTGGTTAACCGGCTTGTTGATCGGGCATTCCAGAGCACGCATTCCGGTTTACGACGCGCCATATAAGGCTAAGCGAGACGTCGCGGAAGCCTGTGGGCAGACTTCTGGCGGCGACACACCCCGTTAGGCCGAAGCAGGATGATGACTAAAGAATACGAAGAGTTCGAACAAGACACAGATCAAAGCACTGGGTCTGGATATTCGGACAACGGAATGCGTATTTTTTCGTATCTGCTAGCTGGAATTATTTGCTATGGCGCCTTAGGTTGGTTGTTGGATGCGAAGCTCGGTACAAAGTGGTTGACGCCGCTCGGTATCGTTTTTGGACTTGCGTGCAGTATTTATTTGGTTGTAAAGAAATATGTCCGCTAGAACTTTTTGCAGACAAGCGTTAGATGAGATGATGGCAGAAGAGGTACAAGTGACGAGCAAGACCGGAGGTCTGTTATGAGCGTATTTATGCAGCTTCCTCTGCCTGCTCAAGGCGAATTCAAGACGCCAGGTAGCGATGACTTCAAGTTCGACGGTCTATTCGGCATCGATTGGCTTAACAAACCAATGCTGCAGATTTTTATCGCAGCGGTTCTGGTTTTCCTCTTCTGGGGGCTATCCAGCCGAAACTTGAAAATAGTTCCAGGCAAGGGTCAGTTCTTCGCGGAAAGCGTTTATAACTACATTCGAAACGGTGTTGGTCGCGACATCATGGGCCCGGATTTCCGCCGTTATATCGGCTTGCTCGTGGGCATATTCACCTTCATCCTGCTGAACAACTGGTTTGGCGAATTTTTCTTCTTCATGTTCCCGACATTCTCGAATATCGGTTACGTGTGGGGTGTAGTTGCGTTTATTTTCATTGCCTATGTCGGGGCAGGTTTCAAGCAGCACGGCATCGGTTATTTGAAGAAGGCACTAATCCCGGAAGGTGTTCCGTGGTTCCTTGCTTTCATCATCGTGCCAATCGAGTTCATATCTAACTTCGTCACTCGGCCGCTGACTCTGGCTGTTCGACTTTTTGCGAACATGTTCGCCGGGCACCTAGCGGTTATGGTTTTCACGCTTGGTGGCGCATTCCTACTTACATACTCCGGAAACATCGCATACAACTTTGCGGGTTTCTTCTCAATCGTTTTTAGTCTTGTGATGATGTGCCTTGAGCTGTTTATCGGCTACCTGCAGGCGTACATCTTCACAATTTTGGCCGCACAATATATTTCGTCTTCGGTTAGTGAAACCCACTGATTGGAATTTGAAAGGAAAAAGTAATGACCCCAATGGAGTTGACTGGCTCGATCAACGTGCTGGGCTACGCAATCGCCACCATCGGCCCGGGCCTCGGCGTTGCTTGGATCTTCGCTTCGGTGATTAACGGCATTGCTCGTCAGCCTGAGGCCCGTGGCGCCATGATGAGCGCTGTTTACATCGGCTTCGCAGTGGTTGAGGCGTTGGCCATTCTGGGCTTCGTTCTTGCCTTCATCGCTCGCTAGTAGGTCCCTAAATGATAGGGTTTGGACTTGTTCCTCTTGAGGGAACTTTTGGCCCGCTAGCTCCAACTCATTGGAGCGAAGTGATCGTCGGCCTTGCTTTGGCTTGCCTGATCGCTTTCGGTGTGCAGAAGTTTGTGGTACCGCGATTTGAAGAGGTCTACAGGCAGCGTTCTGAACAGATTGAGGGCGGCATTAGGCGCTCCGAGCAGGCTCAGCTAGAGGCTAAAGAATCCAAGCAGGAGTATCAGCAAATGCTTGAGCAGATGCGTACTGATACTTCTCAGGCTAGGGAAGAGGCTCGTGCACAAGCCGCCCAGATTGTTTCAGAGGCTCGTGAGCAAGCTCAACGAGAGGCCGATCACATCATTGAGCAGGCACGTCTTCAGATTGTTGCTGAGCGCAAGCAAGCTTTCGACAGCCTACGCGGCGAGGTCGGGGGTTTGGCTACTACGCTTGCTGGCCGGATTGTCGGAGAGTCTCTAAAAAACGATGAGCTTGCTGATAGAACTGTCGATCGATTCCTCGCGGAGTTGGAGACCAGGTAAATGAGTGTAGCGATTTCGAACCAGGCACAGGCTTTGATTCAGAGTTGCGACAAGGTAACTGCTGAGGCTTCTACGGGCGCAGAATTATTCGGATTGGTTGATTTACTGATCGACAATCCGCAGCTTTGTCGTGGCCTGTTTGATAGCAACGGTTCGTTGGAAAATCGTCGCGATCTTGCGAAACAGATATTCAGCGAAAATCTAGGGGAGCCCGCCTGCGAAATCCTAGATGCTGCACTTACCGTTAACTGGAACGACCCTCGCGAGGCCTTGGCTGCCCTAGAGGTCCAGGCGCTTAGAGTTCAACTTCGGTGTTCTGAAGCAGATATTGACGAGATAACTCAACAACTCGCCGCGCTTTCTCGAGCAGTCAGAAATAGCCCAGAGTTAATGGCTACCATCACCGATCAGACGATTGATCTTGATGCGCGTAGAGATCTTATCTCAGAACTGGTGCCTAGTGGCTCCCCAGAGACGGTTTCTCTGCTTGCAAGACGAGCCATCAATTCGGTTGTTTTCGGTAGCGTGGCTTTCTCAGAGAATCTGAGGAACTATGCTACTGCTTCTGCGGACATCCGAGGACGGCAGTTAGCATTGACGACTGTAGCCAAGCCATTGAGCGATCGGCAGCGTCAATCGCTGAGTCTGAGTTTGGAAAGGCTCTATGAGCGTCCAACCGATCTACTGGAGATAATCGATCCAGAGGTAATTGGAGGAGTTCGCGTTGAGATCGGCGACGAAGTCATCGACGGAACTATAAGAGCGAAACTGAACGAAGCTGAGCACGCGGTTCAAAGCTTAAATGAAGAAAGCTGAGTCAAGATGACTTCAGCAGACACGACAAAATCAAAAACTAGTTACATGGAGAGCAAGTCATGGCGGAACTAAATATTAGTCCCGATGAGATTAAAGATGCGCTCGATAAGTTCGTATCGAACTACGCCCCATCTGCCAGCACCAAAGAAGAGGTCGGCAGGGTTATCTCTTCGGGTGACGGCATCGCTAAAGTCGAGGGACTACCGTCTGCGATGGCGAACGAGCTGCTTCGTTTCGAGAACGGCACGTTAGGCATCGCGCTGAACCTTGACTTGCGCGAAATCGGTGTGGTCGTTTTGGGCGAATCCGAGGGAATCGATGAAGGTTCCACAGTTCGCGGCACCGGTTCGGTGCTTAGTGTTCCGGTGGGCGACGGATACCTCGGACGCGTCGTAAACGCCATGGGCGAGCCGCTCGATGGCAAGGGCCCGATCAGCAGTGAAGAACGTCGCCCGTTGGAGCTACAGGCTGCAGGCGTTATGGACCGTCAAGAGGTCCGTGAACCATTGATGACTGGTTTGAAGGCTGTCGACTCCATGACGCCAGTTGGCAGGGGACAGCGTCAGCTGATCATTGGCGACCGTAAGACCGGCAAGACTGCTCTCGCAATCGATACCATCATCAACCAGCGAGCCAACTGGGAAAGCGGAGATCCTAAGAAGCAGGTTCTTTGCATCTACGTCGCAGTCGGTCAAAAGAATACGACTGTTGCTGAGGTGCGAGCTCAGCTTGAGAAGGCAGGCGCGATGGATTACACCGTAATCGTTAACGCTCCTGCTTCCGATCCAGCCGGTTATAAGTACATCGCTCCCTACGCTGGATCGGCTATTGGTCAGCACTGGATGTATCAGGGCCGTCACGTGCTCATCGTGTTCGATGACCTTAGCAAGCAGGCCGAGGCATATCGTGCCATGTCTTTGCTGCTTCGTCGACCGCCGGGCCGTGAAGCGTACCCCGGTGACGTTTTCTACTTACACTCAAGATTGCTCGAGCGTTGCGCAAAGCTATCCGACAAGATGGGCGGCGGCTCGATGACGGGCCTGCCGATCGTCGAGACTAAGGCAAACGACGTATCGGCCTACATTCCTACGAACGTGATTTCTATCACCGACGGACAGATCTTCCTGCAGTCAGACCTATTCAACGCAAACCAGAGGCCCGCGATTGACGTTGGCATCTCCGTGTCTCGTGTCGGCGGTTCTGCGCAGACTAAGGCTATGCGTAAGGTCTCGGGCACTCTCAAGATTTCACTTGCCCAGTACCGAGACATGGAAGCCTTCGCTATGTTTGCTTCCGATCTGGACGATGCTTCTAAGATGCAGCTTGAACGCGGAGCTCGCTTGACTGAGCTGCTCCGTCAGGGACAGTTCTCTCCGGTTCCTATGGCTAAACAAGTCGTGTCGATTTGGATGGGTACGCACGGCCACCTCGATATCGTTCCAGTCGAAGATGTCCTTCGCTTTGAGAAGCAATTTTGGGACTACCTAGAACACGACACCGACATTTTGAAGAAGATCGATGAGACCGGAGAGCTTAGCGCTGATATCGAAGCCGAGCTTGAGAGCAACATCGAATCTTTCCAGCAAACCTATCGGACTGCTGATGGACAATCGCTGATCGGTGATGCTGATCAGGACGAGGAAGCTCCTATTAGCCAGCAGGTTATTACCAAGCAGAAGCGGGGTTAGTAAATGGCTGCCACGTTGCGCGAACTGCGGGAACGCAGAAACTCTGTGTCCACGACGATGAAAATCACTCGTGCCATGGAGATGATCGCAGCTTCGCGGGTGACCAGGGCTGAACGGAAGGCTGTCGGCGCTGAGGAGTACACGCTTGAGTTGCGCCGCGCTGTCTCCGCTGTCGCTGCTTTCAGCGATACAGACCACCCACTTAACTCAGAACACAAGCAGAGGAATCGTTCCGCGCTTTTGGTGATCAGTTCAGATCGCGGTCTTGCCGGCGGTTATCCGAGCAACGTCAACAAGGCAGCTGAGAAGATCTTGGGCCGTCTTAATGCCGAGGGTATCGAGACGGATATCTATACTTGTGGTCGCAAGGCGCGTGAATATTTCGAGTACCGCGAAGTAGAACTCGCTGGATCTTGGGAAGGATTCAGCGAGGATCCACGCTACGAGCACGCAGAACAAATCGGTGAACTGCTAATGAAACGTTTCCTCGACGGTTCCGCTAAAGACGGTATCGATGAGGTGCACATTGTATACACGCAGTTTAAGTCTCTTGTTAGCCAGCAGACCCGGATCGTTCGTCTGTTGCCTCTGCTCATAGTCGATGCCGATGATGAGGACGATACATTCGACGAGTTGCTTCAGTCTCAAAGAATCGGGACGGGGGATGACGCTAAGGGAATAGTTCCTGAGTACTCATTCGAGCCCGATGCTGAAACGGTGCTTGACGCCTTAACGCCGATGTACATCATCGACACAATTAAATTTATGCTTCGTGAATCGGCTGCCTCTGAACTGGCTTCCCGCCAGCAGGCGATGCACTCTGCAACGGATAACGCGAAGCAACTAATCAACGATCTGACTCGACAGGCTAACCAGGCTCGTCAAGGTGAGATCACACAGGAAATTACAGAAATCGTCAGTGGTGCTGACGCGCTTTCTGATGGACAGGAGAACTGAGCGATGGCGTTAACTGAAGAAAAAACCCTAAAGCCCAGTGGGACAGGTGAGGCTTCTACAACCCCAGCCGGACGCGTAACCCGTGTAATCGGCTCGGTTGTTGATGTCGAATTTCCTGCCGGGAACATTCCCGACATTTACAACGCATTAAAGGTCGAAGCCACGGTTGGCGACACCACTTCGACTCTTACTCTTGAGGTTGAGCTACAAATCGGTGGCAACACCGTTCGATGCATCTCGCTTAAGCCGACTGATGGTGTGCGCCGAGGTGCGAAGGTCGTTGATACGGGCGAACCGATCACCGTTCCGGTCGGTGACGTCACGAAGGGCCATGTCTGGAACGTGACCGGTGAGGTGCTGAATGCTGATCCGGAGACCGTCAAGGTCACCGAGCGCTGGCCCATCCACCGTGATCCGCCGCCTTTCGATGCGTTGGAACCGGAAACTCAAATGCTGGAAACTGGCATTAAGGTCATAGACCTGCTGACACCTTATGTGCAGGGTGGAAAGATTGGCCTTTTCGGTGGCGCAGGTGTTGGTAAAACCGTCCTGATTCAGGAAATGATTTTCCGAATCGCCCACAACTTTGGAGGTACCTCGGTATTCGCCGGTGTCGGTGAGCGTACTCGTGAGGGCAACGACCTGATCACCGAGATGGAAGAAGCGGATGTTCTTAAGGACACCGCCCTTGTTTTCGGGCAGATGGATGAGCCGCCGGGCACGCGTCTACGAGTTGCACTTTCGGCGTTGACGATGTCCGAGTACTTCCGTGACGTGCAAAACCAGGACGTTTTGTTGTTCATCGACAACATCTTCCGTTTCACTCAAGCAGGTTCCGAGGTATCAACTCTGCTTGGACGTATGCCTTCGGCTGTTGGTTATCAGCCGACTCTAGCCGACGAAATGGGCTTGTTGCAGGAGCGCATCACTTCGACGAAGGGCAATTCGATTACGTCGATGCAGGCGATTTACGTCCCCGCTGACGACTACACGGACCCAGCTCCAGCAACCACGTTCGCACACCTGGACGCGACTACCGAGCTTTCACGCTCGATCGCTAGCCGTGGTATTTACCCGGCAGTAGATCCTCTTACGTCCACAAGCCGTATTCTCGACCCGCAGTACGTCGGTCAAGAACACTACGACGTAGCTACCTCGGTTAAACAGATTCTGCAGCGCAACAGCGAGCTCCAGGACATCATCGCCATTCTTGGCATTGATGAGCTTGGCGAGGAAGACAAGATCGTTGTTTCTCGTGCCCGTAGAATTCAGCAGTTCCTATCCCAGAACTTCTACGTAGCTGAGAAGTTCACCGGTGTGGTCGGATCGACTGTTCCGGTTTCCGAAACCGTTGAGGCCTTCAAGATGATCGTCGATGGTAAGTGCGACGACATTCCGGAGCAAGCTTTCTTCAACGTTGGCGGAATGGAAGATGTCGAGGCTAAGGCAGCTGAACTTAAGAAGGGTGCCTAATGGCTGAACCGCTTAATGTTCGAGTCGTTTCAAACGACTCGCCAGTGTGGGAAGGAGAAGCCACAAGCGTTGTCGTCCGCACTACCGAAGGTGACCTTGGTATCCTTTCGGGGCACGAACCGCTGATGGCTATCCTTGTCCCGCAGGCGGCCGAAGTGCTGACAGTTCAAGGGGAGCGAGAAATTTTCGCTATTTCGGGCGGATTCGTCTCTATCTTCAAGAACCGTGTTTCCCTGATTTGCCCTTACGGCGAGTTGGCTAAATACATTAGCGTCGAAGAGGCTGAGAAGGGCAAGGCTTCCCTGTACCGCAGGATCAACAATGGCCACGCCACTAATCAGGAGCGTATGGCGTACGACAAGTATGTGTCCCAGCTTCGTGCAGCTCGTAAATGGGCCGGAAAGAACGATTAATAGGCGATGAGGTGGATAGTGATTGCAATAGCGTTGCTAGCTCTGCTTGTCGTTATTGCAATCCTGTTCCGCGCTCGTTTGCTGGCGAGTAACAAGCTCGCTTTCAGCTGTTCCGTCCGACCGAGTGGCGAAAAACGGTGGCGGCATGGCTTAGCCCATTACAATGGCCCGATGCTACTTTGGTATCCGGTTTTGGGTCTTGGGATGAGGCCTAAGCTGATCTTTTCCAGGAGCAGAATTTCAATAAGTCGGGTTGAAGAAATCACCTCGCAGATCGGTTCTATACCGGAGGCACAGATTATCGATCTGATATCCGATCAGCCGGTGGGTGATAAGAGTAACAAGTGGCAGCTTGCGCTTAGTTTTGGATCTCGGTTGGGCTTGAACAGCTGGATAGAGGCTGCTCCACCCGGTGGAGATAAACCTGGCTTTATCATTTGATCTCGGCGAGTCTCTTGACTCGAACCTGAAATATCTTAAGAATCGCAAAGTAAGGTTTGTTACCTTGTATCAAAATAAATACGTTGAAAGCGGTCTTGTGATATTCCAAAAAAAGCTAAAGATTACTGCCGCGTCCATATTGGTTGGCATTTCCATCAGCGCGGGCGCGTGTGTTTTGCCTGCTCAGGCGGATACCCTCGACGACGAGTTGGCCGCTGTTAAGCAGAAGATTGCTGCTTCGCAAAGTACCATCGACGAGCATACATCTAGCCTCGAAAAGGCAGACCTCGACGTTAATGCTGCTCAAAAAGATTTAGACGAAGCCAGAATCAAGGTAGCTGAGTCCCTGAAGCGTATGGAAGCTGCCCAGAGTGAAGCCGATGATGCACAGACAGCGTTGCAAAAGGCGCAGCATGATTTCGAAGAGTCCGTCGCTGCGGTCGATTCTGCTAAGGCCGAGGTCGAGGAGCAGAAGAAGCTAGTCGGCGAAGCAGCTAGGAGTGAATTACAGCAGAAATCCACTCTCTCCGGCATATCTATCTTTTTCAGCAGCCAGAACAGCAGCGATCTTGCGAAACGTGCACAGTGGGCCAAAAATGTGGCTGGTTCGACGGATAAAAAACTTACTGAATACGAAAATTCACTGAAAAAGCTTGAAGCGCGTCAAAAAGAGATGGAAGAGGCCAAGGGCGTGGCTCAAAGTGCTAGGGATTCTGCAGTTGCTTCTCTAGTAAATACTCAATCGATCGCCGCTGAAGCTAGACAGGCCGCAGACTCGTTTAACGAAAAACTTCAGGCAGTCAAAGATTCCTATGATGCAGCTTCAAAGCTGCTTGCGGCTGCCGTCTCCGATAACGAGGAGTTGAAGGCGCGATCGCAGAAATTATCTGCTGAGATCTCTGAGCGGGATCGAAAATTAGCGGCAGAAGCCGAGGCTGCTAGGCAAAGAGCAAATAGGACTGCGGCGCAAGCAGTAGGCGATTGGGTAACAACCAATATTGCTCCGGGTCAGATACCTCCGGTTAGTGTGCAGCAAGCTCTGGCAAATGCGCAAGCGCTCAATGGTAACCCCGGATTCGAGGGACTATGCCTCGCACTTGTCGCCAATATGTATGGTTACTCTACCTCGGGCACGATGAGCGCTCAGTTGGCCGCTAACGACATCCAGGCAGCCGGCCAAATGCATACCGGCGGAGATATCCCAGTGGGCGCGCTAGTTTTCTACAATGGGTGGCCGGCCGGCAACCCGTACGGGCACGTGGCTCTTTACGCTGGTAACGGAATGGTTTGGTCTAACGGCGCAAACGGCGGGGTAGGGCTCATGCCTATTTCTACTCCAACCGTAGCTTGGGGCGAACCAATGATTGGCTGGTCTAGCGTTTGGCTGCCGAACGCTAGGTAATTTGTGGCCGTCAGAAGACGGCCACAAGTTCATGCGTTGGGGTTTCGTTCTCCACCGGGAAGCCACAGCACTTCTTCTTTGTGCTCGTTAGCGCACACTTTGCGAGCGAGAATGAAGAAGAGGTCGCTTAATCTGTTCAAGTACTTGATTGCGAGCGGATTAATACCTCCGCTTGGTTCGGTTCCTTCTTCCTCGAGGCCGTAATCCTCTGCAGCACGCCAGGCCGCCCTCTCCGCTTTTCTGACTGCGGTACGGCAAACATGCATCTGAGCAGCGGCTAAGCCTCCGCCAGGCAAGATGAAGGAACGAAGATTCTCAATGCCTTCGTTGAACTCGTCGCAGTATTTCTCCAACCTGTCGATTGACGATTGGATAACGCGCAACGGCTCCCATTTTGGGTTCGGGGTTACGGGATTGGATAGATCAGCACCGACGTCAAAGAGCTCGTTTTGAACTATTCCAAGGGCTTCACGAATTTCTTCAGTTATTCCGGGAGCTAGCTGTTCGGGGAGGCTGAGGGCAATGCCGATGGCGCAGTTGGCTTCATCTACACATCCGTATGCCTCAACTCTTGAGTCAGTTTTGCTCGCAACTTCGTTGTTTGAGAGTCGGGTATTCCCGGCGTCACCTGTGCGGGTATAGATCTTGGTGAGGTTAACCATGCCTAGATCCTACATTCAGCGCCATAACCTGCGTTTCAGGAGTCTTCGCATCGCTGTAGTTACGCGTTCGGGGGCCTCGGCATGAACCCAGTGACCAGCCTGCATGACTACCTCTATGCCAACTGCAGGGAAGAGACGATAGATTTTCGGCAGATCTCTTCTTGTAATGTAATTGGACTGTCCGGCTGCGATGAATTCGCTCGGACCAAGGAAGCGTTTATTAGTGATATCGGGCCAGTCATTGAAATTCTGCATCTGGTTCTTGAGCAGCCTGATGTTGGGCAGCCATCTCCACCCCGTCGCCGAATCTGCGTCGCGGTGCAAGTTTTGTAGCAAAAAATTGCGTACCATCGCATCAGGAATGAATGGTTCTAAGAACTTCGATGCCTGAGCTCGACTTTCGAGCGAGTTCAGGTCGATACTGAGCATCGAGGTGGCATATTTAACGTATAAGTCTACATCGAAGCGTTCTCCTGGAGACATATCCAGCACACCAAGGCGCGAGATCAAATTAGGGTGGGCAAGGGCAACCAGCATTGCGATTCGTCCACCTAAGGAGTGCCCAACCAGGTTAAGCGGGGATTTTTCCGCACCCAACTCGACCAATTTTTCTGCCACTAAGTCAACGTAGTTGTCGTAGCTGACCTCAGCAGTCCAAGGGGATCTTCCATGATCTGGTAAGTCGACTAAATAGACGGTTGCTAGATCGGAAATGTTTTTGGCTATCTGACCGAAGTTTTTCCCTTGTCCGAAAAGGCCATGAAGGAATACTAACTTTTGCGGCCCAGCGCCGATAGTCGTGTGGAAAAGCGTCATAGTTTTCTTTCCCAGCATGCCTTATGCCAATGCCTGCGATGGTCGAGGCCTGAGGAAGATCCGATAGGAGGAGTATGTGGCCATACGACTAAGTGTGCGACTCCTGCGAGGATGTCCTGGTTGCATCCGGGACAAATATAAGTCTTTTCACTTTTACCTTGCCTGATTGGCCTCATAATCCACTTACCGTCTGATTTTGTTGTCGTGGTTTGAGTCGTTCCTAGCGAAAGCGGCCTAAACGGCCTGGAGTACTTATTAGTTCTACGAGCCACATACCCAACAATATCCGCTCAGCATGTCTTCATCTGTTCGAAGCGTTTTATTTATGCTGCAGAGAGTTTTGTTACGAGTAGCAACGGTAAATGGACATATTTTATTGCCCTGTAATAATTAGGGATGTGACGAAATCCCATGTTGTAATTATTGGCGGAGGGTTTGCTGGCCTACACGCGGCCCGCGAACTGACCAGAATAGACCATGAAGTAACAGTTATCGATAGGCACGCCTACACCACCTTCCAGCCGTTGCTTTATCAGGTTGCAACAGCTGGTTTGAACCCGGGTGATGTCACTTATTCTTTGAGAAGGTGGGCATCGAATGACAAGACTAATCTGCTTAGTTTCAGAAGAGCCACGGTTACGGCCATCGATTCCGAGAATAAGCAGGTAATCGTCAGCCGCGGTAAGCCCATTAGCTACGACAAGCTAATTGTCTGCCCTGGCGTTGGCGCCAACTATTTTGGTGTTAAAGGTGCGGCTGAAAATACCAAGCTGATCTATACGCGCAAGAAAGCTCTAGAGGTCCGTGACATTGTGTTCTCGGGGCTGGAACTGATGGCAGCCGAGCGCGATCCGAACAGGAAATTTACTGCGGTCGTCGTTGGTGGCGGGCCTACCGGCGTAGAAACGGCTGGAGCCCTTGCAGAGTTGAAGACGCAAGCATTGCCTGAGCTCTTCCCGGAAATCGGAGTGGACAGCTTCCACGTCGTGCTCGTCGAAATGACAGATAGGCTGCTTGGCCCATTCAACCGGAGACTGCAGCGCTACACAAAGCGCGCGTTGTCCAAGCTAGGCGTCGATGTGAGGCTTGGCAGCGCTGTGCAAGAGGTGCACCCAGACCATGTGGATTTTGCCGATGGCACCTCGCTGGAATCCGACATTGTTGTTTGGGCTTCAGGCGTTGGAGCTCATCCAATTGTCAGCAACTGGGGGTTGCCTCAGGGGCGTGGCGGTCGTATCTTGATCAATCCCGACCTAACTGTTGTAGGTCATGATGACATCTTTGCGGCTGGCGATGCCGCATTGTGCGAGTCGAATCCTTCCCCGCAGCTTGCTCAGCCGGCAATTCAGATGGGCGAGTTGGTGGCGAAGAACATTGCCGCGCAAGAAGAAGGCTCAGCGCTCGAAGACTTTACCTACCACGACAAGGGCATCATGGCGACTATCGGCAGGAATGCTGCTGTTGTCGAACTGCCAAACGGGATAAAGATGACTGGATTCCTGGCTTGGGCAGCGTGGGTTATCGTCCACCTGATGACCTTGCTTGGGGGGCGCAACCGTGTCTCTGCGCTTTTGAACATAGCGGTCAGGTATATGGCTTGGCCTAAATCTGCGGCTGGAATCATCGGTGACTTCGCTGAATCTCCTGCAGCTATTAAGCGCAGCACCGAAAAGCAGGAGGGGTAACTCTCATTGTGCGGTGCGCTAACCTGGTTTAGTGCGTTTAGTAATTGCTGATTGCCAAGTTGATTACGCGGGTAAGCTCACAGCTCACCTGCCCATGAGCAAGCGCTTGATAATGATCAAGGCTGACGGCTCGGTTTCTATACACGCCGATGACCGAGCCTACAAGCCGCTCAACTGGCTAAGCGCACCGTGCACAATGTCTGTTTCTGATCCTAAGGACGACGAACAGGCCGCAGCCCAGATGAATAAATCTGTAAATGAGATCTGGACTGTTAGTTCCAATTACGGGGACACCCTAAAAATCGGCGTAGGTGAAATCTATCTAGACGAAAGCGTCGAACTCGGAATCGACCCTGGTCTACAAAAAGATGGAGTCGAAGCCCACCTACAGGCACTTCTAGCCGAGAACCCAGAAACCTTTGGCGAAGGCTGGACCACGGTGCGTCGTGAATATCCCACCGCAATCGGTCCTGTCGATCTTTTGTGCCGCAATTCAGAAGGCGCTTATGTGGCTGTCGAGGTTAAGCGCCGCGGGGAAATAGATGGCGTTGAGCAGCTGACCAGATACCTGGAATTGATGAACCGGGATCCGCTTCTCGGAGAGGTCAAAGGAGTATTTGCTGCCCAGCTGATTAAGCCGCAGGCCGTAACATTGGCACAAGATCGTGGCATTAAATGCGTGACTGTAGATTACGACGCTTTGCGTGGTATGGACCACTCTGAGGACCGTCTTTTTTAGCTCCAGTCGTGGGTAGGCGTGTTCATGTTTTATTCCAATATGTGAGATGGACGAAATTGCCTAAAAAGGGCTAATCTGTCTCTGTCTGGCAACGATAGACAATATCTGCCGTATTTCCATCGTGGCTAGACACGCGTTATCTCATAATGAGAAACTTCTACCACACAACTAATTAATATCTATTACGAGGAGTGCTAGGTGTCCGAGACACTTGAAAAGCAGACCCAGCCCGGCTGGGAAGGCTTCGTAACAGGTCACTGGGCGTCGGAGATCGACGTTCGAGACTTCATCCAGAAGAACTACAAGCCATATGAGGGCGACGATTCTTTCCTCGCCGGCCCCACCGATAAGACCAAGCGACTCTGGGAAACTCTGGATAGTAACTATCTCAGCGTGGAACGCAAGAGGCGCGTTTATGATGTTGACACCGATACTCCGGCCGACATCGATGCTTTCAAGCCCGGCTACATCAGCGAAGATGATGACGTAATCGTTGGTCTTCAGACCGACACGCCTCTTAAGCGCGCGATGATGCCTAATGGCGGTTGGCGTATGGTCGAAACCGCAATTAACGAGGCGGGTAAAGAGGTAAACCCTCGCGTGAAGGAGATCTTCACTAAGTACCGCAAGACGCACAACGACGCAGTTTTCGATATCTACACCCCTCGAATTCGCGCCGCACGTTCTTCCCACATCATTACCGGTCTGCCTGACGCATACGGACGTGGCCGCATTATTGGCGACTACCGTCGTGTTGCCCTTTACGGCATCGACAAGCTGATTGAGTGGAAGCAGGCGGACAAGGAATCCGTTGCTGATAAGCCCTTCTCCGAGCACTGGGCTAGGTTCCGCGAGGAGCACTCGGAGCAGATCAAGGCTCTGAAGAAGCTTAAGAAGATGGCAGCCGATTACGGCTTTGACATCTCGGTGCCCGCTAAGACTGCTCAGGAAGCCGTCCAGTGGACATACTTCGGCTACCTGGCATCGGTTAAATCTCAAGATGGCGCGGCAATGTCGATCGGACGTCTTTCCGCGTTCTTCGACATCTACTTTGAGCGTGACTTCAAGAATGGAATCTTGGATGAGGCTGGAGCTCAGGAGATCATCGATGCGCTTGTCATCAAACTAAGGATCGTTCGATTCCTGCGCACGGAAGCATACGATCAGATCTTCTCTGGGGATCCGTATTGGGCCACTTGGTCTGACGCTGGTTTCGGCGAAGACGGCCGCACTCTGGTCACTAAGACTTCGTTCCGTCTCTTGCAGACTTTGGCTAACCTTGGGCCTGCGCCTGAGCCGAACATCACGATTTTCTGGAGCCCCGAGCTTCCGGAAGGGTACAAGAATTTCTGTGCCAAGACTTCGATCGACACCTCTTCCGTCCAGTACGAATCCGACGAGCAGATTCGAGCTCACTGGGGTGACGATGCTGCGATTGCTTGCTGCGTATCTCCGATGCGAGTTGGAAAGCAGATGCAGTTTTTCGGCGCTCGAGTTAACTCCGCAAAGTCGCTGCTATACGCGATCAATGGCGGCCGTGACGAGATGAGTGGAAAGCAGATCACCCCGGTTGGCGAGTTCGAGCCAATCCAGGGCGACGGTCCGCTGGACTTTAACGAGGTATGGGATAAGTACGAGCGGATGCTCGATTGGGTCGTCGGAACCTATGTAGAGGCTCTGAATATCATCCACTACTGCCACGACCGCTACGCATACGAGTCTGTTGAAATGGCACTGCACGATCCTGAAATCGTCAGGACCATGGGTTGCGGCATCGCAGGTCTTTCGATCGTTGCAGATTCCTTCTCGGCTATTAAGTACGCGAAGGTTTACCCCGTTCGTGACGAAACCGGTTTGGTCGTCGACTACCGCACTGAGGGCGATTTCCCACGCTACGGAAACGATGACGACCGCGTCGACGATATTGCCGCCACGATCGTCCATACGATCATGAGCAAAATTAAGGCAATCCCGATGTACCGCGACGCCGTTCCGACTCAGTCGGTACTGACGATCACGTCAAACGTCGTTTACGGCAAGGCTACCGGCGCCTTCCCGTCCGGTCACGAGGCTGGAACTCCCTTCGCTCCGGGTGCTAACCCCGAGAACGGTGCTGACACGCACGGAATGCTTGCATCCATGCTTTCTGTCGGAAAGCTCGACTACAGCGATGCTCTAGATGGCATCTCTCTAACCAACACCATCGTTCCTTCTTCTCTCGGTAAGACCGAAGAGGAACAGATCACCAACCTTGTCGGCATCATGGATGCTGGCTTCATTCCAAAAGATTAGGAGAAAAATATGACTATCAAGACTTTTGACGAGCGTCTTGCTTCCATGAAGGCTAGCCGTCCGAGCGAGAACGGTGGCAAAGGCCTCTACCACGCGAACATCAACGTTCTGAACAAGGAGACTCTTGAGGACGCCATGGAGCACCCCGAGAAGTATCCGCAGTTGACCGTTCGCGTATCCGGTTACGCTGTTAACTTCGTCAAGCTGACTCGTGAACAGCAGCTGGACGTAATCTCGCGTACTTTCCACCAGGGAATGTAATTTGGCTACCAATGAGGTAACAAACGAAAGGTCGTACGAGGAATCTCGTACGACCTCCGTTTTTGCTGGCGAAGGATCCACGGGGGAGTATCGTCCCGAAAGAAGCGAAATTGATGTTCCACGAATGACCGGTGCTGGTTTAGCAGGTGTCCAGGACGCCCCACAGATGAGCCGGGAAGAGCATCACAAGGCGGTAAGGAATGGCGAAATAGGGTCGATCCATTCCTGGGAGCTCGTTACCGCTGTAGATGGACCAGGCACGAGGTTGACAGTATTTTTCAATGGCTGCCCGTTGCGCTGTGTCTATTGTCACAACCCAGACACGTTTAAGATGCGCGACGGCAAACCCGTTCTCGCCGAAGACATCGAAAAGCTACTGCTCAGGTATAGGCCAGTTTTCAAGGCATCAAAGGGTGGAGTGACTTTTTCGGGTGGAGAGCCGGCTATGCAGCCGGCGTTTCTAGCGAGGCTGCTGCGATTCGCCAAGGAAAACGGTATCCATACCACGATCGACACGTCTGGCTATCTGGGCGTGAACATAAGCGATCAGATGCTGGCAGATATTGATCTGGTGTTGCTAGACGTCAAGAGCGGCGATGAAGCCACCTATGAAAAGGTGACTAAAGCTAAGCTGGCGCCGACCGTCGCCTTTGGAGATCGGCTAGCTGCGACCAACAAGGCCGTTTGGATCAGATTTGTGCTCCTGCCTGGATGGACCGACAACCCGGAAAATATCCGCGAAGTTGGCAAGATTATCCAGCGCTGGTCGAATGTCGAACGCGTCGAATTGCTGCCGTTCCATCAAATGGCGCGAGATAAGTGGTCAGATCTGGGCTACGACTATCAACTTGAAAACGTCGAGCCGCCGAGTAAGGAAGATGCAGAAAAAGCTCGCGAGATTCTCAGATCGATGGGTCTTACCGTTTACTGATTCTTAGTACTCACTAAGCGCGACGCGGTGTCTCGTAGCGTGTGGCGTTAGAGTCGTTTTGACTGGAGAGGAGATTCTGTGCCACATCCCGGACATTTGCATGGCGGACACGGGCCTGTCGTCAGAAAAATTAAACACGACATCAACAAAAAGCCCTTCATGGTTATTTGGGAGGTGACTCGTGCTTGCCAGTTGGTCTGCAAACACTGTCGTGCGGAAGCTCAGCATCGCCCGTCGCCCAGACAGCTCTCCAATGCTGAGGGAAAGAACCTGCTTGAGCAACTAGCAAGTTACGAAAAGCCACGACCGATGGTCGTGTTCACAGGTGGTGACTGCTTCGAGCGACAAGATCTCGTCGAACTTGTCCAGTACGGCACTGATCTTGGCCTGCACATCTCAATTTCGCCATCTGTTACGCCTCTCTTCACTAAGGAACGTCTAATCGCCTTGCGAAAAGCCGGTGGTAAGGCGATGAGCGTTTCATTGGATGGTGCATCTGCTAAGACGCATGACGCATTTCGTGGTTTCGCTGGAACATTTGAAAAGACAGTCGAGGCAACCAAGATTATTAACGAGGTTGGCTTCAGGCTCCAGATCAACACGACTCTGACTAAGGGGAACATTCACGAAGCCCCTCAGATGCTAAAAAATGCCATAGACCTAAATGCTTTCATGTGGTACACCTTCATGCTGGTCCCGACTGGTAGAGGTTCTCATCTTCAGATGCTCAACCCCTCAGAAAGGGAGGACGTCATGCACTGGCAGCATGACGTTTCCGACCGGATTGCTATTAAAACTACAGAGGCTCCGCAGTACCGCAGGATAGCGATTCAGCGAGCAGACGCAGCTGATGCCGGTGTTCCTCCGGAGGAATTAGCTCGACCAGCGGAACGTGGCGAGCTGTACCACTGGCTGACTAATGAGACGGCCAGAATCATGGGCGAGCATGCGCCAAATCCGCGAACTCCTCGTCCTCCGATGGCCATCAACTCTGGATCTGGTTTCGCGTTCGTAGATCACGAGGGGAACGTTTGCCCATCTGGATTCCTCCCAATTGCGGTGGGAAATATTCGAGAGAATCCTTTCGACGAACTGTATCGGAAAACCAAAGTGATGAAGGACCTTAGAAGCCCCGATCAGTTTGAGGGCAAGTGCGGAGTATGCGGTTTCAATAGGATATGCGGGGGATCACGAGCAACCGCATACGCCATGACAGGTGACTATATGGCGGCAGATCCAAACTGCATCTATATTCCTGATGCATGGGCAGCAAAGCATAGTTAGCGCACATAAATCTTTTGGCTGGCCATATTGACCAGCCAAAAGATTTATGTGTTATTTCTTCTTGTCGGTTTTCAAAATTTTTGTTTTCTCGTCGTCGACTACAAGAGTCTGCTCAGGCTGACCATCTGCTAGCCATTTTTCGTCGTCTGCAGGTCGATCGGGCAGTTCGACCTCGGGAAACGGATCCTCGTCGGGGAAGTCATTGAGCGATTCGAGACCAACCTGTTGCAGTGCCTCGAGCTGACCAATGATCGACTTCTTCCTGCCAATCAAAACGTTTATCTCTCGCTGCAGCTGTTCCTTGCGCCATTCAAATTGTTGCTCGAGACGCTCACGAAGCATCGCAGATTGGCGATGAGCCGAAGCTAACTGCGCCTCGCTCTCGCTAGCTGCACGTGCACGGGCCTCATCGGCTTCCTTGATCGCATCGGCTCTAATAGCTGCTGCCTGTTCTGTATGCTCGACGACAATAGCAGTGGCTTTCTCTGCCTGTTCACGAGCATCTGAAAGGATCTTCTCGACCTCTTCCTTAATGCTGGAGGCTTCTTCGTTAGCTTTGGCTAATTGTTCGCTTGCTGCCTGATGGGCTTCGGCTAGGGTCTTAGAGGCTTCTTCCTTTGCCGTTGCTAACCTGCTCTGTGCATCGTTATCGGCGGTAGCCATGATCGCGTCTGCGTTAGCTCGTGCCTGAGAAACGGTCTTTTTTGCTTCTTGATCGGCGAGGCTAAGAGTTTTGTGAGCATTATTTTCTGCTTCAGCAAGCATCGAATCGGCCACCGTCCTGACCTGCTGCAGGGTTCTGTTGGCTGTTGCTTCGGCATCACCAAGAGTAGTGGAAGCAGCCGCTTCGGTTTCTAAAGTTTTTTGAGCCGCTTCTTGCTCGGCTGCAGCGGTTAGCTGTCTAGCCGTTGCCTTGGCCTCTGTCAGCGCCAGATGAGCTTTGTGATTTGCCTCAGAGACGATCGTTTCGGCCTGCTGACGCGCAGCGGTGACAATGCTGGCCGATTCGACTTGAGCGCTTTCTCGAGCTGCTTGAACATCGGCATCTAATTTTTCTCGGGTCTTGCGAAGATCTTCCGCCGTGGAAACCCGAATGTCGTCTGCCTCACTTTGCGCGTTAGCCCTGAGGTCTGAAGCGTTGCGGCGTCCCTCTTCACGAATTCGCTCTGCTTCTAATCCAGCCTTTGCAACAAGATCTTCGGCCTGGGTTTCAGCGGAACGAAGAATCGAAGTGGCGTGAGCGCCTAGCCGGCTGAAGTCGGTTTCACCCTGAGAAGACTGCGTGATCGAAAGCTCTCGACGTAGATGTCGAGTCAGCTGACGCAGTGTCGAGACTTGTTGTTCTACATCCCTGACATAGGTGTCAACTGCGGTGCGGTCGTATCCAAGCATCGCGTGTGGAAAGCTGCCAGCGGCGCTGGCTCGCTCATCGAACAAGTTGAGCCCGGTCATGTCGGTTTCTTCCGAGACTTCGTAATTGGGCTGCTCATCGTTAGTCGCCATGCGCTCAATTATAGGGAGACCTGCGAATTTGCCTGAGACACTTGCCGCGCACCTGGTGAAAAAATAAATAACCGATGTTCTTCCAGGGAACATTTTGGCTTTTTACAACAAAGATGAACATGTGAGTCAATCAGAACGAGCATTGTGTCTTGTAAAGAATATTTTGGAAGGTGCTGCAGATCTATTTTTAGGTTCTGCGTGTCCCGGATGCGGATTGCCCGGGTTAGGAATCTGCCATGAGTGCCTAGCTAACGCTTTCGCCCAGCCCGTGATTAATAGGAATCTGCTTGGTGATCTGAGTGTGAGCGCTGCTTGCGAATATAAGGAGCCTGTTAATCGACTGATTTTGGTGCATAAGAATCGGTCTGGATTTTGGTTGAAGAAACCGCTGGCAAGGCTCGTCGCGGAGAAGCTAGAAATAGATAAAAGCGCGATCTTGTGTCCGATCCCCTCAGATCCAGCAGCTGTGCGAAGACGCGGCTACGACCATACATATTCGTTGGCGAAAGAAATTTCTTCGATAACTGGTTGCAAAGCTTTGCGTTTGTTAGAACGATGCCGGGCTGCGGGAGACCAGATCGGACGTAATAAAAGTAGCCGTTCATCAGCTCAGAAAAACACGATGAGAGCACGTTCAGGTTTTAATATGCCCGTGCTTCTTTTCGATGATGTCGTTACTACTGGGGCCACACTGAGGGAAGCTAAACGTGCTCTTAGAGATGCAAAAATTTCTTGTGAACAGGCTGTGACTATTGCATCTACGGGTTTACGACTACCAAATTTTCCATGAAAAATTGTTAACAAAGCGGTAACTTCTAATTAAGCGGTTTAAAGCCACTAATTAGTCCGCCACTACCTAGGAGGATGACATGGAAGTCACCATCACTGGACGTCACTGCACAATTACGGACGAACTTCGTGAGCAGATAAGTGAGCGATTAACCGATTCGATCAGCAAGTTGAAAGATCGTGTGATCCGAGTCGAGGTTGAATTCACGGCGCATCCCGCCAAGGGCGACCCCGAAGATGATATTCGCTGCGAGATTACCCTCAGAGGAAAGGGTCCGGTTATCCGTGCCTCCGCTCAGGCAGCAGACAAGCGCACCGCAATGGATCGCGCAGAAGATAAGTTGATGACCCAGCTTAGAAGGGCGGCGGACAGGCGTAAGCACAATCGTGGACTCCGCGAGGCAAGAAGCCTGGCCACAGTACCTCTAGATCTGGGGCTACTGAAAAAGCCAGAAGAAGAAATCTCCAACGAACCGGAAACAAAGACTGTTGCCGGCATAGAGGTAACCGGAGATGGCCCACTCGTCGTTCGAGAGAAGGTTTTCGATACTCAGCCATTGACTCTAGAGCAGGCCTTGGA
Source organism: Propionimicrobium sp. BV2F7 (assembly GCF_000510445.1). NCBI lineage: Bacteria > Bacillati > Actinomycetota > Actinomycetes > Propionibacteriales > Propionibacteriaceae > Propionimicrobium > Propionimicrobium sp. BV2F7. The sequence goes on from NZ_AZIS01000003.1 coordinate 184,344, forward strand.
CGAGATGGAACTGGTCGGCCACGACTTCTTCTTGTACGTAGATGAGCAGACGCTGCAGCCAAGTGTCGTTTACCGTCGTAAGGCTTACAATTACGGCGTTATTCATCTAAACGTTGATGGTTCCGTAACTAAGGCAAACTCTTAGTCTGAGTCCATTAAGACTAGTGAATCATGACGTAGTTACACACTGATCGAAACAGGTTGCATGATCGGCCAGCCAATAAGGTTGGCCGATCATGCTGTTCGGATACTATCGTTATGTTGAAATACTATTAATAACAGGGGATAACACGTGAGCGTTATAGATCGCCTACTTAACTTCGGCGAAGGTCGAGTGCTCAAAAAGCTCGAAAAGATCGCCAACCAGGTCACCAGCATCGAAGATGACTACATCGCTATGAGCGATGAAGAACTTCGTGGCCAGACCGCTGAATTCAAGAAGCGTCTTGAGGAAGGCGAAACGTTAGATGACATTCTGATCGAAGCGTTCGCGACTGTACGTGAGGCATGTAAGCGAGTTCTGGGTAAACGCCCATTCGACGTACAGCTAATGGGTGGCGCAGCCCTTCACATGTGCAACATCGCCGAGATGAAGACCGGTGAAGGTAAAACTATCGTCGCGCTGATGCCTAGCTACTTGAACGCACTTACTGGTAAGGGTGTGCACGTCGTTACCGTTAACGATTACCTTGCCGAATACCAGTCCGAACAGATGGGACGTGTTCACCATTTCCTTGGTCTGACCGTGGGCGTGATCCTCTCGAACATGACCCCTGCTGAGCGTCGAGTCGCATACAACGCAGACATCACGTACGGAACTAACAACGAGTTCGGCTTTGACTACCTTCGTGACAACATGGCCATGACCCCAGAAGATCTGGTTCAGCGCGGCCACTACTTCGCGATTGTGGATGAGGTCGACTCGATTCTGATCGATGAGGCCCGAACGCCGTTGATCATTTCTGGCCCTGCCACCGAAAACAAGCAGTGGTATCCGGCTTTCGCGAATCTCGCTCTCCGTTTGACTCGCGATGAAGACTATGAGGTTGATGAGAAGAAGCGCACGATCGCTATTCTCGCACCAGGAATCGAGAAGACCGAGGACATGCTCGGCATCGACAACCTTTACGAGTCGGCTAACACGCCGCTTATCGGTTACCTGAACAACGCAATCAGGGCTAAGGAACTCTTCCACCGCGACAAAGACTACGTCGTGTCGAACAACGAGGTTTTGATCGTCGATGAGCACACCGGTCGTACCCTCGAGGGACGTCGCTACAACGAAGGTTTGCACCAGGCTCTAGAGGCTAAGGAACACGTCGAAATCAAGGATGAATATCAGACCTTGGCGACGATTACGCTTCAGAATTACTTCCGCATGTATACCAAGCTTTCGGGCATGACGGGTACTGCAAAGACTGAAGAGTCCGAGTTCCAGAAGATTTATGGTCTGGGTGTCCTGGTCATTCCAACCAACAAAGAGATGATCCGCAAGGATTATGACGACAAGATCTATCGGACAGAGGACGCCAAGTACAACGCGATCGTGAAGCTCGTCAAGCGGATTCACGATACTGGCCAGCCGATTCTTCTCGGTACTGCATCAGTCAATAAGTCGGAGGAGCTATCCCGTCGTCTGAAGATTGCTGGCATTGCGCACCAGGTTTTGAACGCTAAGCACCACAAGCGTGAGGCTGCAATTGTCGCTGAAGCCGGTAGGAAGGGTGCTGTTACTGTAGCCACGAACATGGCCGGCCGTGGTACTGACATCATGCTTGGCGGTAACCCCGAATTCATTGCTACCGAGAAGCTTAAAGAGCGTGGCTTGGATCCCGTCGAGGACGCAGAAGAATACGAAGCAGCGATGCGAGAGCTTCTTCCTGTTCTCGAGAAGCAGGTTGAGGCAGAACACGACGAGGTCGTGGAGCTCGGTGGTCTTGTCGTAATCGGTTCTGAGCGTCACGAGTCCAGGCGAATCGATAACCAGCTGCGCGGACGTTCTGGCCGTCAGGGTGACCCGGGAGAGAGCCGCTTCTTCTTGAGCTTGCAAGACGATCTGCTGCGTTTGTTTAAGCCTGACGCTGTTGAAAACGCGTTACTTCGTCTGAATGTGCCGGATGATGAGCCCATTGAGATGAAGATGATTTCCAGGGCAATCGAGAGCGCTCAGAAGCAACTGGAAGCCCAGAACTTCGAAATTCGTAAGAATGTTCTTCGCTACGACGACGTCATGAACCGTCAGAGGCACGCCATCTACGGCGATCGTCGCAAGGTTCTCGCTGGTGCAGAATTGTCGGACACCCTAGAAGAGGTCACCGACAAAATCATCGGCGCAGGCATCGAGCGCTACACGCAGGGCTTCGCAGATGATTGGGACATCGACGGTCTGTGGCAGGCGATGAACCAGCTTTACCCTGTTGGTCTGGCCAAGGAAAACTTCGAAGAAGTCGATGACGCTGACGAACTGGTTGAGGCTTTCCGCGAAGATGCGCGTCGCGTCTACAAGGAACGCGAGGCTCTTCTCGGCGAAGAAAACATGCGAGACTTCGAGCGTACGGTTTGGCTTTTCGTCCTTGATAGAAAGTGGCGTGAGCACCTCTACGAGATGGATTACCTGCGTGAAGGCATCGGTCTTAGGGCGATGGCTCAGCGCGATCCACTCGTCGAGTACCAACGCGAAGGCGCACTCATGTTCGACCAGATGCGTGAAGGCTTCTACGCTGAGGTCGTTCAGTTCTTGTTGAACCAGCCGCTGGATGGTCTCGTTAAGCAGAATCAAGAGAATGAAGCTGCTGTGGCTGAGGAAAGCTCCTCAGCTGAAAAAGCCGAGGCACAGCAGGCTCCTGCCAAGAAGAACGAACAGTTGCGATACTCGGCGCCTTCTGAGGATGGTTCTGAAGAAGAATCTAATAGGCAGGTTGTTTCAACCGAGGCAGACCAGGTAGGACGTAATGATCCATGCCCTTGTGGTTCTGGAAAGAAGTACAAAAAGTGCCACGGCCGTAATCGTGGCTAGCTGACCAAAGCAATGATGTGGCCAGTCGACCGGAAGTAGTCGGCTGGCCACTTGTTTTGTTACTTGGCTATCCGGACCTCAGGTTTTGAGAAATTGTGGAAAACTATATGTGTGGATTTAGTTTTCGTGCCTGTCAGCCGTGCCCAACTGGATGAACTTTCTGATTCGGGGAGCCTCAATGGCGCGGTTCAGGCTTTTGTAGCGAACGGACCCTTGAAAGATACCTTCGGAATCGGCGACTACAAAGAGTCTCAAGAAGAAGCAGAGTTAGCTGCCTTGCAGGTTGCTGGCGTCTGGGCGCTGGCCAAATACGGTGAGAGACTGATAGCGGTTATCGACGCTTCGAAAGCAAAACTTTCCGAAGGGTCAGAAGCAGAAAACGGGGGAGTAACCGTTTCTAACATTTCGGCTAAAGCGGTCGTCTCTTGGTTTTCCGATGACCAGGAAGCACCTAGAAGTCTGCTAGAGGAAATGGCCGGTCTAGAACTCGACGATGCCTGGCAAGCCGCGCAGGAATTTATGTCTAGTCATGATTTGGCCTGGCACACGCTCAGCGAAATTTAGCTGAGCCACTCTTTTCCGACTTCCTGCTGTTTATCGATCACTCTCATAACGTAAGGTGAAGCTGTTTCCTCGATTTTTTTGCTCAGAAGTGGAACGCTTACCGTGAAGTCGCATTCATAATCGACAACTGTGAGTTTCTCGTTTCCTCTTAGGATAGCTTTACCCGTTAAAGTGGCGGGCATGTTTTCCACGGTGGAAGATAGATCTGCTTCTGCTCTACCGTCGATTAGATCGCTCCAGGTAGCGACCATCTTGAGGTTGATGCTTTGGCCTACGAATTTTTGCGCTTTACTTGGGGCAGCAATGCCTGCTCTCAGGGTGACTTCTGAATCGTCTTCGGTGACTTCAGAGCTATCTGCTCCTGCCATTTCGGCTACCTTACTTAGGAAATTTTTATCCCTTAGCATTGCGTAGACGGCCTGTGAGCTTGCAGCAAATTCGTGACGTGATGTAATTCGCATACATACATGATGCCATTTCAGGCAGCAGGTACTAATCAACGCGTCTGATCAACTCAGGAGATTCCTTAATGCCTAGCGAGACTCGATTTCCGGAAGATCTTGCCGAATTCGAAGAAATTGCGCGCCAGCCGGACCAAACTCTCATCAGAGTTCGCCAAGGCAGCTTAGACGCTAGCGCCCATGTGACAGTCCAAGTGATAACAGCAGACCGCCCTTTTATCGTGGAGACGATACTGCAGATTGCCAACAGCCTAGGTTTTTTAAATAGAGGACTATCGCATCCTCGGCCTTGGGTGACGCGTAACGAAAAAGGTCTAATAACTGCGTTTGGTAAGAACGCCGAGAAAGCCAGTCGGGAATCCTGGGTAAGGTTAGATCTCTTGAGCCCCCTAGGCGTGCCTACCGATGAAACTCTCCCTGGGTTAGAGCGCAAGCTCAAATTGGCTCTGGACGATCTAACCATCGTCAGCAACGACATGGAACAGATGCGCGACAACATTCGTCAGGTTGCTGAGTCTGCGCAGCAGGAAACGACCAGGCAGATGCTGATTTGGCTTTCTGACCCGAGCCATTTTCTGCCTGTAGGCACCCAGGCTTATCGAATTACTGACACGGGGGCTTTCTGGCCAAGATCGAACGGATTGGGAATTCTCAACGATGTGGTTAGAGCTACAAGGCGTTTCCATGCTTCGCTACTTCCCGGCGAAGATCCCGAGGAATTGATCGTAACTAAGGATTCAGAACGGTCAAGGATCAGGCGAGGGGGATACCTCGATTACTTTGGGGTAAGGATCTTTTCTCAGGGAAAGGTCATAGGAGAACACAGGTTCTTGGGTCTCCTGACTTCCACGGCGTACTCGGAGTCAATTTTTAATGTGCCGTTGCTCGCGCAAAAGTCCAACAAGATGATGGAGGAACTGAAATACGACCCGGAGTCTTTCGCCGGGAGGAGTCTGCTCGCAGCGATGGAGACTTTCCCTCGCGAGGAACTGCTTAGGGCAACTCCGAAAGAACTGTATCCGATCTTGGCTCAGGTGGGACAACCGGAGGAGCGCAGAGAGCTAAGAATGTTCTTGCGTAGAGGGCGCTGGGGGCGGATGCTGACTGCCGTCATTTACTTTCCTCGGGACCGTTATAACACGACGGTTCGAGAAAAGATGATCGAAGTGCTGAAGGCTGCAACAGGAGCTAAAGAAGTTGAGTGGAGCCTTTTGGTTAGCGAATCCGTTCTAGCTCGCGTTTACATAAGCCTGCGAGTCGAAGAGGGCAGACAACTACCTCATGTAGATCCGACAAGACTAGAAAATTCTATTAAGCACGCAACTAGAAGCTGGTCGGATCGGTTTGCTGAGATCGCGGAAAGATTCCCCTCGTCCGCTAGGGGGATTGATTTCTCAGATGCCTATAAAGAGGCATACACGCCGTTGGAAGCGGTGACAGATTTGGCGGAGTTTAACAAAATACAAAATTCCGATGATTTAGGCCTGCTAATTTATCAGCCAATCCCTCCACAAAACGGTGTCGACTTCCGGTTGAAGATATTCCGGGTCGGTGCCGAAATGAAGCTCTCCGAATTAGTCCCTGAGCTAGTTGGGTTTGGCGTCGATATCGTCGATGAATTTCCGTTCAAGGTGAAATTGAGAGGAAAACCCGCGGTTGTCTACGACTTCGGGCTGAGCCTGCCCGCAGGAGTCTCTAGAATCGAAGAGTGGCCTTATGACGACAGGCAAAAATTTATGTCTGCGTTAGAGGCAAGCTTCAGGTTCGAAAATGTTACTGGGGGACAATGATGAAAATCGACTTACATACACACTCAACGTTTTCCGATGGCACCGACACGCCAACCATGCTTGTTGCTAATGCGCAGAAAGCCGGTGTCGGCGTTGTAGCACTTTGCGATCATGACACTTTCGACGGGTTATCCGAGGCCATGGAGATGGGCAGGCGCATTGGCGTCAGAGTCATCCCCGGAATTGAAATAAGTGCTTGCTCGGGAGAAGATTCGGTTCACCTGCTTGGCTACGGTACTGACATTCACAATGCTGATTTGCTCGGAGAGTTAAGCAAGTGCCTGAAAAGCCGTCAAGAGCGCATCCCTCAGATCGTTTCAAAGCTAACCGAAGAGGGTATAAAGATCTCAGTTGAGGACGTTCAGGAAAAGGCAGCAGGCAATTCTATCGGTAGGCCCCATGTGGCCGACGCAATGGTCGCAGCGGGCTATGTGAAGCATCGCAATGAGGCCTTTGAAAAGTATCTCGCCTACGGCAAACCCGCTTACGTGGGACGCTACGAAATTCCTGTCGAAAAGGCTATTGATCTTGTCCATTCTGCTGGCGGGGCAGCTGTTTTGGCTCACCCACTTATTAAGGGCAGAGGTGAAAATATCAGTACCGAACTCATCGAAAAATTGACGCTGGAAAATGGCTTGGACGGAATAGAGGTCGACCACCCGGAGCAAGATAACGTGAGCAGGGATCTTCTTCGGCAACTCGGGCATCGACTTGGCCTGATGCGCACTGGTGGAAGCGACTATCACGGCACCGGCAAGATCGGTCACGGCTTAGGCAGCGAGACCACAAGGCATAGCGCTCTGCAGGGGTTGGTGACTCGAATCCGCAGTCATGGCGGAAAAATCTCTGTGCTCTAGAATGATTGCCATGACAGATCAGTACAAAGATAACAAAGAGCCAATTACCGAAGATAGCGTGGAAAAAAACCTGGCTGATTCGACTTCTGAGGCTTCTTTACAGGCTAGCTTGTCTCGCAGCAAGGCAATTGAGGACGACCTCTCAGTTAATCCTGAAAAATACCGAATGCTAACGGGCGACAGGCCAACCGGTGAGCTGCACATTGGGCACTATTTTGGTTCGCTCGCTAATCGCGTGCGTCTTCAAAACGCGGGTGTCGAGAGCTTTGTACTGATTGCTGATTACCAGGTTATTACCGACCGCGATGGCGTCGGCCCTATCAAGGACCGTGTCTACTCGGCGCTTGCTAACTACATAGCAGTCGGGATCGACCCTGACAAGAGCACTATCTTCACGCACTCTGCAGTGCCGGCTCTCAACCAGTTGATGCTTCCTTTCTTGTCTGTCGTCACAGACTCGGAGCTCTACCGCAACCCAACTGTGAAGTCTGAACACGAGGCGACTGGCGGTCGTCCGATGAGCGGTCTTTTGCTCACCTATCCGGTCCATCAGGCGGCAGACATCCTGTTTTGCAAGGCAAATTTGGTGCCCGTAGGCAAAGACCAGTTGCCTCACCTGGAACAGGCTCGCGTGATCGCTCGTAGATTTGATGAGCGTTACGGTCGTGTTGATAAAGACAAGCCAGTATTTCCGTCTCCGGAGGCTTTGCTGAGCGGGGCTTCAAGCATTCTCGGTCTCGACGGTAAAAAGATGAGCAAGTCTCATGGAAACACGATTGAGATCGGCATGAGCTCTGACGAGACCGCTAAACGGATCAAGAAGGCCGTCACCGATTCCGAACGTCACATCACTTTCGACCCGAAGAACCGTCCTGAGGTATCTAATCTGGTTAATTTGGCTGCGCTATGCGCTGATCAAGATCCCGTAGCAATTGCTGAGGAAATCGGCGATGGCGGAGCCGGACAGCTGAAGAAGCTGGTTACCGAGTCCGTCAACGAGTACTTCGCTCCGATTCGTGCCCGCAGGGCAGAATTGGTGGCAGATCACGGTTATCTAGAGAAGATCCTTGCAGACGGTAACGAGGTCGCGAACGAGGTTGGCAACAAGACACTCAACGAGGTTCGCTCTGCCATGCAGATGATTTACTACTAGAAAACGTCTAAATTAGCCTTCCGCCAGCTCTGAATTAAAGTTGAAGCATGCGTTTTGCGATGATCGGAGCTGGCGGGCTAGGCGGTTTTTATGGCGCCAAACTGTTCGCAGCCGGAAATGAAGTTGCCCTAATAGCTAGACAGCGCACTGTTGATGCGATTCGGAACAATGGTCTGAGGGTTATTGGTGATACCGAGCTACATTTAGATGTCTTTGCCACAACTGATGCTAACGAAATCGGTGAGGTAGATTACGTATTTTGCACTCCTAAGCTTCATCAGCTGCCTGACGCGTTGAGGCATCTGAAGCCGTTAGTCGGGAAAGAAACGGGCGTAGTCACACTCCAAAATGGAGTTGAAGCGCCTTCGATTGTCGCCACCGAAATTGGTGAAAACCATATTATGCCTGGTGTTGCAAGAGTTTTTGCCAATGCGGATCAGCCCGGCGTTATATCCCATAGAGGGGGACCAGGCTCGCTATCTTTCGGTGAATGGGATGGCAGCCAATCCGGCAGATCTGAGCGGTTAGCTCAGGCCGCAAAGTCTGCTGGTATTCCGGTGCCGAGATTTGACAATGAGTGGTTGGACGTATGGCTTAAGTTTGCTTTCGTGGAGCCATTCGGTGTTTTGGGTGCTATGACGCAAAAACCGATCGGATTCCTCCGGAAAGAACTTCGGTGCAGCTTAGGTGCTGCAGTTTCAGAGGTGCTGAATTTAGCTACTGCTAGGGGAGTGGACGTCCCCGATGCTTCCCTAGACCAGATAATGAAATTCCTCGATGCGCAGCCAAAAGATTCGACATCCAGCCTGCAACGAGACCTATTGACAGGTGTGCCAAGCGAATTCGAAGGCCAGCCGGGTGCTGTAGTGCGATTAGCTGGGGAGTCGGGAGTAGACGTGCCTATCCATGACCTTGCATATGAAACGTTAAAACGAATCGCAAAATGAGCCCGGTCAAAGCACGGATAGGAATATCGCTTTTCTTCTTCACCAATGGAGCGATTTTCACAAACATCGTTCCTAGGCTGCCAGAGATAAAACGAGACTTTCTCCTTGGCGACAGCGCCTATGGCTTTATGATCGCCTTGATCTCTGTTGGCTCCTTGCTGGCTGTAAGCGTCACGGTGCAGCTGCTAAAGCGTTTCGGAGCGATAAATACCGGACTTTGCGGGACGTTTTTGCTGTGCGCAAGCGCTGCACTAATTGGGTGGGCTTCAAACCTCATAGTCCTCGCGTTAGCTTTCGCGTCTTTTGGTTTTCTGGACGCAATCGTCGATTCCGCTCAGAACGTCCACGGAGTGCGCGTAGAAGATTACAACGACCGTTCGATAATGAATTCGTTGCACGCCTTATGGAGCTTGGGAGCTGCCCTCGGCTCCCTTATGGGATCTGCTTGTGCAGGATTGGGTATAGGCCGCGGAGTCCATCTGAGTGTCGTAGCTTTGGCCCTGGCTATTGTGGCATTCTTTGCCTGCAAAATGGCAAAAATACCTGAGGGCTTCAGCGTCAGCTCTAATCAGAATCCTGAGCAAAAGCTTAAATTCCGGTTGCCACGGCCGGTGCTTGTGACTCTTCTAGCTCTGGGCGTTTTAGCCATCGCTGGTGTGGTGATCGAAGATCTCGGGAGCGGGTGGTCCATCCTTTATTTGATACGAGAGGTAAGCGCACCAATCGGTATAGCTGGACTGGGATATACCGCCATCATCGGAGCGCAGTTCGTAGGCAGGATCTTGGGCGACCTGCTAATCGATAAGTATGGGCGAAGAAGAATTCTGCTGGTTGGTGGTTTAGCAATTTGCGTAGGTGGAGTTCTAGTTGTCGGACTCCCAACTACCTGGACCGTCATGTTGGGCTATCTATTTGCTGGCTACGGCTGCGCCACAGTGGTTCCGACTGCCTATGCTTCGGCCGGTAGAATTCCTGGTCTCCCGGAAGGCTTCGGCATCACCGTCGCGAGCTGGATGCTAAGAATCGGGCTGCTTCTTAATCCGCCAATTGTTGGTCTCATTTCGCAAGCTACTTCATTGCGTGCGGCCATGTCATTAATGCTCGTTTCAGGTTTGGTCATTGTAGCGCTTGCAGGAAAAACTCGAATACAATCTGTTCGTTGATTTTTTTGAGAGGACATCTGATGAGAAAGATATCTGCAGCAATCGTAGGGTACGGAAATCTCGGAAAGAGCGCTGAGAAAGTTATTGCCTCGAGTTCTGACATTGACCTCTACGGAATTTTCTCCCGACGCGACAGTCTTGACACCGGTAGCCCGGTTTTCAATGTAGCCGACGTGGAGAAACATTCCGAAAATATTGACGTCTTTTACCTATGCCTTGGAAGCGCTACTGATATTCCGGAAATGTCTGAGAAATTCGCTAGGCTGGCCTGCACCGTAGACACGTACGATAATCACCACTATGTAGCTAAGCACTACGAGCAGATGGACGAGATAGCAAAGGCCTCTGGCAACGTTTCTATCGTCTCCACCGGCTGGGACCCGGGCATGTTTAGCCTGAATAGGGTATACGCCTCTGCAGTATTGCCGAACTCCGACCAGCACACCTTCTGGGGGCCGGGGGTATCTCAGGGACACTCTGACGCATTGCGTCGAATCGACGGGGTGCAGAAAGCAGTCCAGTACACTTTGCCGGACGAGGGCGCGTTAGATAAGGCTCGCCAGGGCAACGCTCAAGGTTTGACTGGTCAGCAGGCTCACAAGCGTCAATGTTTCGTTGTTGCTGATGAGAGCGAACACGCCCGCATCGAAAAAGAGATCAGGGAGATGCCCGATTATTTCGTTGGCTACGAGGTAGAGATCAATTTCATCTCTTCTGAAGAGTTCGACCGAGATCACGCAGGGATGCCACACGGCGGATACGTGATCACGACTGGCCAGGCAAACGGCACCCAAGACACCATCGAGTACAGCCTGAAGCTTGAAAAAAACGCCGACTTCACCGCCGCTGTTGCTGTTGCATACGGACGTGCCGCGGTACGGATGAAAGAGCAGGGTGTCAGTGGTGCGAAAACGGTGCTGGAGGTGGCTCCTTACTTGATCCACCCAGCACCGCTTAGCGAATTGATTTCTAAAAACGTTTAGTTGCTTCGTTCGCGAACAACTTTTCCGTTCTTGGTGCGCCGCCGCGTCCTCTTGGGGCGCGGCTTGGCGTTCCGAGTCTTCTTCTCAGCCGGCTTCTTGTCGTCCTCATCGGATGACTTCTTGAGGCGTCCCTTGGTGCCCTTGGGGATCTGCAGGTCGTTCAAGAAGTTTTCGCTGGTCGAGTAAGTCTCGGGAGGGTCTGCAAGATCCATTCCCAGAGATTTGTTGATTACGTTCCAGCGAGTCACGTCCTGCCAATCGACAAGTGTCACTGCGAAGCCGGATGCGCCAGCGCGTCCGGTGCGACCAATCCTGTGGACGTATTCCTTTGCGTCGTCCGGAACCTCAAAGTTGACAACGTGAGTGACATCACTGACGTCGATTCCGCGGGCTGCAACATCTGTGCAAACAAGGATCTTCATCTGGTTGTTGCGGAACTTCTTAAGGGTACGTTCACGCTGTGACTGGTTAAGGTCCCCGTGGATCGTACGGGCGTTGAAGCCTCTATCAACTAATTCGTCGGTCAACCTCTGCGCCGAACGCTTGGTGTGAGTGAAAATCATCACTTTGCCGACGTTCGGGGCCTGGAGCATTTTGCCAATCATCTCTGGCTTATCTAGGTCGTGCGCCTGATAAATCAGCTGTTTGATGTCGGGCACGGTCGCCTGTGCGTCTTGTCCCTCAGCGCGGATGTGTACCGGATTATGCAGTCTCGAACGGACCAGAGCCATGATTGCGGCGGGCATCGTCGCTGAGAAAAGAAGCGACTGCCTATCGTTGGGAGTTCGGTCTGTCAGATTCTCGACGTCGGGCAAGAACCCTAGATCGAGCATCTCGTCTGCCTCGTCTAACACGAGAATTCGCACGTGCGATAAATCGAGCGCCCGCTGGTTAGCCAGGTCAAGTAGTCGTCCGGGAGTGCCCACTACGACGTCTACACCTTTTTTAAGCTGGGCTAGTTGCTCATCGTATGAAACGCCACCGTAGATAGTCACGAACTTGGCTCCGGTCTTTCGAGCTGCAGAACTAAGATCTCCAGAGACCTGCTGCGCAAGCTCGCGGGTGGGGGCCATGACTAAAGCCTGCGGCTTACCGTAATGCTCGAACTCATCGAAGCCTTCATTGCCTGGAAGAATAATTCGCTGCAGCAACGGTAGCCCGAAGGCGAGAGTCTTACCCGTTCCGGTCCGTGCCTGACCAATCAGGTCGGAACCGCTAAGAGCGATCGGAATGGCCATTTCCTGAATTGGGAAGGGCTCATTAATGTTTTGCTCTGCAAGAGCCTCGCAAAGGAGAGGATTGATGCCCAAAGAAGCGAAGGTCTTCGAGTCTTTGTCCTCATATTCTTTAGTAGTTTTGCTTTCATTCATCACTAACGATGCTACTCGTAAACTTCAGATACTTCCTATAACATGCCTAACCGCTGTCTGCGCGCCTCGGTAAATACGCTCATTTTCCCGTTAAACTCTTATTTGTGAGCGAAAACAAACTGGTGAGCCTGATGTCCTACGCCAATCTTTGTCTGCACGAAGATCTAGTTTCTCGTGCTGCAAGGGCAGGCGAACTAGAGGATAGGCTCCGAATGAACACTCTCGGTGCAGGACACTTCGCTCGATTCGCTGAACACGCGGGCACGTTAAAAACCATGAAGGCGAGGTTTGAACCGATAGCTGGTCCTATAAATGAGTTCGGTAGGCTCACAGATCCTAAGGATGATGTCGAGGCAATGCTGAGGGTGTGCCTGGTCGTCGGATTTATGGCGGATCTGGTGAAAGCCGTTGAGCAAAATTTATCCAACAAAGACAAAGATGCCTTGAAAGTTAGCACGCAACTTTGGCGTAGCCACGATTTCGCTAGTTCGAAGGTAGTTAGTTCTCTCGACGACGAAGGAGCGGTTGACGTTTTGTCGTTGTACGGCCGTCGAGTTATCTCGGAACTAACTCTGACCGTACAGAGCCTCGCTGCTGCCGATCAGGAGCTAAGCAACATCCTTAGCGGAACTAAGGACGATGGTTTAGCAGACATTGCTGGCGTGAGTAATCTGATGGATCAACTGTTAGAAAAAGCCCGCTCCAGGATGAGGCATCTTGGGTTGCGGGCCTAATCTATTAAATTTTTAAACGCCGAAACCTACCGGGCGTTGATTCTGGGCACCCATGTCTATGTATCCGATTTTTTCTACCGGAACGACCAGCCGCCTGCCGTTAGATCCATCAAGGACTAACGGGTTGCCGCTGTTGCGAGATTCCTGAATCTTTTCGATGATCTGCTCGGAGGTCAACTCAGTTTCTATTTCTAGCTCTCGAGCAATTTGAGTTACGCCAATTTTGATATCCACGAGTTCAAATCTACAAGATCGTGCAAGTAGACGAACCCAATAAGGTCAGCGTGGTTATTAATCTACAATTTTTACGTGATCAGCCTGGTTCCCCTTCGGGCCGCTGACGATATCGAATTCTACCTTCTGTCCTTCATCTAGTTTGCGGAACCCGTCCGCCTCAATCGCGCTGAAGTGTACGAATACATCTTCGGAGGAGCCCTCCACGCTGATAAAACCGAAACCTTTGTCTGCATTGAACCACTTAACGATTCCGTTAGCCATGACTTTCTCCATTCAATAGTGTCGTTGGCGCTTTAATCTTATGTGACTTGGTTGCCTCCAACCTAACTGGGGAGGCCTAAGTGGTCGTTAAAAATGTCAGTGCGACCTGATTGAATGAAACTATGCAGTTTTCAAAGGCGACCTTGGTTGTAGGAGCGGCAGGCAGCGGTAAGACTACGATGCTGATAGATGGTGTTTCTACGCGTGTTATATCCGGAGAAGGGCTCACCAATCTTCTGGTCTTTGCCGCATCAAGGTCGCTTGCTCAGGAACTACGGACTCAAATCCTGGACAAGATAGGTCGGACCCAAGGCAGTCCGAAAATCATGACTATGCATGCTTGGGCAAGAAGTGTGCTTGAAAGATTCACGCCAGAGTCGGATAAAGTCCCCGTGATGCTGACTGCTCCACAGCAAGAATTCAGACTTCGCGAGCTGTTGGCCAACTTTCCTATCGAAAACTGGCCACAGTGGCTAAGACCCGGTGTTAAAACTAAGACGTTCACCAGGCAACTACGAGATAAACTCTCTGAGCTTCGGCATCGCGGCCTCGACCCCGAGGATCTAATGGCAGGGAGCGAACTTGATCGAAGCGTAGGCAGATTTTTCTCCGAGTATCTTGATGTGCTCGATAGCGAGGGCGCGCTTGATTACTCAGAACTTATTCACCGTGTCCGGCTGATTCTTGCTGATGGTGCAGCCCAGATTCTGTCGGGGGAGATATCTGCCGTCTTCGTAGACGATTTCTCCGAGTTGGACGAATCCCAAATCAGGCTGTTATCCGATTTGCACGCTGCCGGTTCACAGATAATCGCATTCGCTAATCCAGATACGAGTGTTTTCGGGTTTCGCGGCGCCTATCCCAGGGCCATCAGCGATTTCGGAAAAATTTTCGGTAGCGACTTTAAAAGAATCGAATTGGTGAAGAATTTTCGTTCTGATTCGAAGATCGCCCTGGCTGCGAAAAGCGTCGCAGCAAAATTGCCTTATCGTGGCGGGGTCCGACCTAGTGACTATGTCGTTTCAGAAAAAGATGATTCCGGCGTTGTGCGAGCCATAACAATTGATAATGAAAATTTCATATACGACGAAATTGCCGGAATCTTAAGACAGGCGCATGCGAAAAACGGGATTGCTTGGGACGAAATGGCTGTGATCATCAGGGAAGGGCGATCAGAAATCAGTCGTCTTTCTCGAGCCTTCGCTTCAGCTGGGATACCGGTTATTGCTAGGGGAGACGAGCTGGCTCTTGGCCAAGAATTAGCGGTTCGTCCACTTATTTTCTCCCTACGTCTGGCCTTGGATCTGATGCGTGGGCAGAAACTTCGAGATGAAGATCGTTTCTGGCTCTTAACCAGTCCAATCGGTTCGGTCGACACGATTGAGGCACGAAAACTTTTGCGTCAGGAAGAGGACTTCTCAAAGCAGGTGACTCCTGTTGACGAACTGCTTTCCCAATTGGCGAAAATGATCGAAGAAGGCCAAGATCTGTCAAACCTTTTGTGGCGAATTTGGACTCATACTGATTGGCCGATTCAGCTAAGATCTGCTGCTCTTCGTAACGACGAGGATTCTCAACGGGCTAATCGAGACTTAGACGCAGTAATCGCTCTTTTCGATCTTGCCGAAAGATCGCATTTGAGCGGTGAAAAGGCAGTTTCACAATTTTTGGACGAGTTAGATAGTCAGCAGATCGCCGCCGATACCACTCGCGAATCCGATCATGCCAGGGAAGGCGTTTCCGTGTTGACCACACACAGGGCTGTCGGCCGTCAATGGCGTTTGGTGGTAGTAACTGGGCTGCAAGACGGCCAGTGGCCGAGGACTGCGCCGCAAGTCAAAATTTTCGATGACGCGATGAGCGCGGCAGAGCAAGTTGCTGCTGAGCGCAGGGCCTTCCTCTTATCGATCACTAGAGCAAGCGAACAGCTTTATCTTGTGGCTGCAAACGGAGATGACGGTTCAGGCGCTAAAGAATCAAGATTTTTGTACGAACTGGGCGTTGATGTGGAGCGTCACAAGGCCGAAGAAGTGAATAGTCTGCCCGGCATGGTTGCCCTTCTCAGAACCGCGGCGAGCGATAGATCAATATCCGAAGGTCTGAGAAAGGTGGCTATCTCGAAGCTCGTTGAACTAAAAGACGCAAAAGATAGTTTCGGGAATCCGCTTGTTGAGGTTGCTGATCCCCAGAATTGGTGGGGAATACTGCCCATATCTGGTCAGGATCGGTGTGTTTTCAAAAAAGGTGCCCCCATTCGGCTTAGTGGAAGCGATGTCGAAGTATTGATCAAATGCCCGAGACGGTGGCTGCTTACTAGAAAAGCTAATGCAAACCCGAGTAATGAGTTTTCATCCATCTTGGGAATGCTGATACACGAGCTAGCCGCCAAAGCAGACGATCTGGATCTTTCTGGTCTTGAAAAAATTCTTTCTGAGACCTGGCCAAAAATTGCCCCTGAAGTTGAATGGTACTCGAATGCTCAGTACCAGAAGGCTCAGTTAATGGTGCAACGTCTAAAAGCCTGGATCGAAGAGGATGATTTTGAGTTAGTCGGCACTGAGAAGCGCTTTGAGGTCACGACCCATGTTTCGGGTGAAGAAGTGAAGCTAGTTGGTGTCGTCGACAGATTAGAAAAAGACCGTGATAATAATCTTCGGATTATCGATTTCAAGACTGGAAATAGCGTTCCGTCCAAAAAAGAAGCAGAGTCTCATGTGCAGCTTGGCATTTATCAACTTGCTGCGAAGCTGGGAGCATTTGAGGATATCGCACAGAGCAATGCTCTGGCCGATGCCCACCTTGTCTACCTGAGCGATAAAGATAGGTCTGGGACACTGCCGAAAGTCTTAACTCAGCCATCACTTGATTCCCGTCCAAAACTGAAAGATCAACAAACTGAAAGCGAAACGTGGGTGCACGAACTTTTAGAACAGGCCGTGTCAATAATCCAGCGAGACAATTTCGATGCGGTCAAATGCGATCTGTGCAGGACATGCGTTTTTTCAGTTGATTGCCCGGTTATGTCAGGGAAGGAATCGCGATGAAAATAGCCAGTGAAGCCGAACTCTGCGAAGCCCTAGGCATTCTATTTAGCGATGAACAGCTAAAAGCTATAATGGCACCCCTGAGCCCTAACGTAATTATTGCTGGAGCGGGCACCGGGAAAACCACAGTTATGGCAGCGCGCGTCGTTTGGCTGGTTGCCACTGGGCAAGTCGCGCCAGGAGAAGTTCTCGGCCTTACCTTTACCAGGAAAGCTACGGCCGAGCTTAGCGACCGGATCAGCGCATCTTTGAAAAATGCCGGTTTCGAGAATTCTGCGGAGGCAGAGGCAAGCAATGAGCCTTTTATCGCGACTTATGATTCTTTCGCTGCCTGGCTGGTGAGAGAGTTCGGATTCCACGCAGGAATAGATTCTGATTCAAAGCTGCTGACTAGGGGGCAAAGCTTCTTAATAGCATCTGAAATCGTTAATGATTCATCATGTGATTTCGAACATTTGAAGAGGCTAAATCCGTCGACGATTATAGAAAGATTGATCAACTTATCCGAAAATGTCGAATCCAATCTATTGAGCTATTCAGAGATTCGAGAATTTTCCGAAGAATTCATCAAAGAGCTTGACCAGGAGCCGTTGAACAGGCAAAAGAAGGTTTTTGCTCATATTAGAGATGCAAAGGCAACAGCGTTAGAGAGACTGGAATTACTTCGCTTAGCCGAAAAATATCAGGAACTTAAGTCCAATAGACGGCTAACAGAGTTCTATGATCAGATGGCTACCGCGGCAAAGATGGTAGAAGAAGCTCCGGTGATCGGAAAAAGACTACGCGATACATTCAAAGTAGTACTTCTTGACGAATACCAAGACACATCTAGCGCACAGGCAAAACTATTAACTGGCCTATTCGTTGATCCGCAACATGGCGGGCATGCAGTAACTGCGGTCGGGGATCCGTACCAGGCAATTTATGAGTGGCGGGGAGCATCCCCCAGTAATATCTTGAAGTTTCCGCAAGATTTTTGTGTGGCTGGACAACCAGCATCTATCTACACTCTCCAGGTAAACAGGCGCAGTAAGCCCGATATTCTCAAGGTCGCTAACGCTTATGCGCAACCGCTTAGAGGAGAAAACCTTCCGCAGGCATTTGACGAGGAGAATAACCAGATAAGCATCTATCTCACGCCTCCCGATGTCTCAGGAGAGTCTTTGAGCAAATCAGACCCACGCGTCATGGGTGTAGTAGAAGCCCACAGCTTTGTCTCATGGCCCGAAGAGGCATCTTGGGTTGTTGAGCAGATCAGGGACTGCTACGAATCAGGGGAAGTAGCTAGTTGGAGTGATATAGCAATTCTGCTCAGAGACAATTCCTCAGTTGCGCAGATCTTTAAGAACTTGGATCAGGCACAGATTCCAACCGAGCTGGTCGGTCTAAACGGACTTTTGGTGTTGCCCGGAATCAGTGATTTGGTAGATATGTTGCGTCTGCTCAATGACGTAACCGACGATCCTGCTGCTGCTCGTTTGCTAACGGGGTTGAGATGGCGTCTAGGGCCAGCCGATTTGGCCGAGCTCGGTCGTAGGAAGAAAGAGCTGTGTCTTCTGGACCGAGTAGTTGAGCTAAGCGAGTCTCCGGGAGACAAAATTTCTTCAGAAGGGCTCGAGCGGTTAAGGAATTTCCTCGGCGTCTTTAATTACTTGTTGAGATACAAAGATGAGCATGTCGTAGATCTGGTTGGCAGGGTCATAAATAAGATGGGACTTTCTTCGGAAGCCAGATTAAGTAAGGCGCAATCCTTGCAGCTCAGAAAGCTCACCGACGAGATTAACTCGTTTGCGTTAAACGATCAGAAATCGAATCTGAGCGGCCTCGTTGCATGGCTTAACTCTGAGATCGAGAACGGCGATGGCCTGGAGCAAGCTGCGGTCTCTGAAGAAGATTCTGTGAAGCTACTGACTATGCACAAGGCTAAGGGCCTTGAATGGGACGTAGTTTTCATTCCTCGCCTTGTAGACGGAACTTTTCCTTCTTCCAGAGTCACAGATAACTGGGTTAAAAATCCGGTCGAGATACCGGCACCGCTGCGTAGGGACGCGGAATGGATACCTCAACTGAACGGTCAATCTCGAGAAGAACTTGGCGAATTCGCGGATGAGTTGAAACAAAAGACTATGTATTCAGAGGACCGGTTAGCATACGTCGCCGCATCGAGAGCAAAAAATAGGCTCGTGCTTACATGCAGTCAGTGGAACGGTGGAAAATCTCCGAAACAACCATCTGAGTATTTTGAAAAGGTCATCACGTCATTTGAAGATCGCCAACCCATAGCAGGCAAGATGAGTATCGCCGAACTAACTGAAGAAGATCCACTCTCGTCTGATCAAGGCTCGAGTGCTTGGCCGCCTCCATTAGACGATTCAGAAGCATTAGAGCAGCAGGAAGTCGCGTTAGCCGTAAGTGAGTGGGAAGACGATCAAACGATTCAACTCAATTTTGATGAACAAAAAATCGCTGATTCCTGGTCTGATTCTGTGAAAATGCTTCTGGAGGAAGCCCTCGAAAATCGCAAAGGAGCAATGCCAAAGGTGATGCCGAAATCTATCTCTGCTAGCCAGAGCATTCTTTACGAGAAAGATCCTGAAAAATTCTGGGCAGACATTACAAGGCCAATGCCGCGAAAAGTTAACAAGATGTCTTCGGTTGGAACCAGGTTTCATGAATGGCTAGAAAAAAGATTCGGTCTATCAAAACCGCTCGATGAAGATTATGAAGATTTCGTTGTTTCAGAAGACGATTTTCCCGAACAACGATTCCAAAAACTGTTACATGATTTCGAAAACGGGCCTTACGCGGACAGGGTTCCAGTAGCCATCGAAGCTGGCTTCGTCCTAGTGAAGAAAAATGGCCAGCAGATTAGGGGACGGATCGACGCGGTTTTCCCCTCAGAAGAACCGGATTTTGATTATCAGGTGGTCGACTGGAAGACTTTTGATTCTCCTGGAGAACCGATGCAGCTAAGTCTTTACCGGGCGGCATGGTCTGACATGACAGGCGTTCCCGAAGGTAGAATTGACGCAGTTTTCTATCACGTTGCTTCGAAAAAAATCGAGCGCCCGCAGCTACCAGAAATTAATTAAATCTTGCCAGGAGAAAAGTCGGATTTTAATGATTTTAGATCAATTTTTTAAAGGCCAATCAGGGGTAAATTCTTGGTACGCACCAGCACTATTGGATCATGCGCAAGACGCTAGGGCCAACGGCGAGTACGAAGACTTTTTCGCCAGTGGAAAAGCTAGATTAATAAAAGTTGATGATAAAAATTTGATCGAATTTTCTTCACACAAGGTTGCTGCTGGAACTAGTTATTCGTCTGACTGCATATTTATTGGGAAAATCAAAGACGAATACTGGTTCGCAAAAAGGGACGAAATTAAAACTGGAGTAGCGCTTCGGGATGCAGAATTAAGCGATGCAGAGTTACAGGCTGCTACGTCTGCAATTGCTATTTTGAATTGGTGGGATAGAGCGAAATATTGCCCCGAATGCACTGGTGAAATCAAGCCCAGACACGGAGGATTTGAGGGCGAATGCGAAGCCTGCAATAAGCTGCACTTCCCACGTACGGATCCGGCCGTAATCGTCGCGATCCTCGACGAAGACGAAAGAATTTACCTGGCTCACAACTCGATGTGGAAAAAGAATCAAGTCTCTATCCTCGCTGGTTTTGTCGAGTCTGGAGAATCCGCAGAACAGGCTTGTTTCCGCGAGGTCGAGGAAGAGGCCAAGTTGAAAATCAACAAACTAACCTTTTTTGGTAGCCAGCCGTGGCCTTTTCCTCGGTCGTTGATGCTCGGATTCTTTGCTCGAATATCAAATCGCGACGCAGCGAAAGCTGAGACTGATGGCACAGAGCTCGAGTGGGGAGACTTCTATACCAGGGAAGAAATAATTGAATTGGCAAAAAGTGGGAAACTCATCCTTCCGACGAAAGCCTCGATCGCAAGCCGAATGTTAAAGGCTTGGCTTGAAGGCCAGGAGCCGATTCGTTAGACCAGAAGCTCGCCTAGCAGGGTTCTCGATTGCCGCGGCGACCGCTTGCTGAGTGCCGATAATTCGGATAGCTTTCTTCGCCCTAGTCACTGCTGTATAAAGCAGTTCTCTGGTGAGAATCGGGGACTCATGGCTGGGGAGAATAAGAGTGACTTTTCCGTACTGACTTCCCTGAGATTTGTGAACAGTCATTGCGTGTACTAACTGATAAGAGTCCAACATCGATGGCGGTATCAGCTTGAAATCTTCCTTAGAACCTATTGCCGCCTGCAGTGTTCCGTCTTTGAGAACCACCACTCCAGTGTCGCCATTGAAAATCCCTAGATCTGGAGAATTCGAAGTAATTATCAAAGGCATTCCAGGATAAATCTCTTCTGTGCTGGACCAGCCAGCTAATTGGGTTCGCAAGAACGCATCGATAGTTGCCTGCCAATTGCTAGCTCCATAAATTCCATTTGCGTGTGCGCACAGTAACCTGTGCGAATCTAGGGCCTGTAGCGCCTCACTGACCAGCCCCGAATTAGCGCATTTGAGCATTTGTCGAGCAGAAACTAGCACGTCGCTAGCGGCGGATTCGTTTGTGCCAAATGAGATTTCGCTGGCATCGGTATCGATGTATTCGATCCCTCCCTCGTTCTTATTGAGGATCTCAATGGCACCCTCACAATCGCCCAAGCGAATTCTCTCTGCGAGCTCAGGGATATTGCCCGAACTCCGTAA
Source organism: Propionimicrobium sp. BV2F7 (assembly GCF_000510445.1). Taxonomy (NCBI): domain Bacteria; kingdom Bacillati; phylum Actinomycetota; class Actinomycetes; order Propionibacteriales; family Propionibacteriaceae; genus Propionimicrobium; species Propionimicrobium sp. BV2F7. Next base: position 205,649 of record NZ_AZIS01000003.1, read on the forward strand.
ATTGATTTCTAGTCTCGAGACTAGGGGAATTTCATTGAATTTATTGCCTGGAACATCTGCATCCACGATGTCGGCAAGGACGGTTCCGACATCGATTGATGTCAGCTGATCTGGGTCTCCGATCAGGATCAGCCGGGTATTACTGCGTAGCGCAGACAGAAGCCGCTTCATCATCGGTAACGACAACATAGAAACTTCGTCAACGATGACTACATCATGAGGGAGCCGGTTAGTTGCATCGTACGTGAACCCGTTCAGCGTCCCTCTGGAGCCAAGAAGCTTATGGAGAGTTACGCCTCTATCTATCCGGATGTTAGCTAAACCGGCCGAAAGGACGTTCTGGGCTAACGACTCGTTCATACGTGCCGCCGCTTTACCACTGAACGACGTCAACGCGACGTGCAGTTTGGTAGGGCTAGAAGCTGATAGCGCAGATAACAGCGCTGCAAGAGTATGAGTTTTTCCAGTACCTGGGCCACCTGCGATTACTGATATCCAACTGCTAATGCAGTTTCTTACTGCATTGCGCTGATTGACGAGCGCACTGCGTAGGGGCTCAGGTTTCTCAGCTCCGTCGAATATTTCTTCTAACTCTTTTTCCAGAGCAGCCTCGTCGACCTCGGGCGGGGGAGTTTTAATTTTTTCTATCAGGTCGTCAACAACATCTGACTGATAAAGCCAGTTACTCTCTAAATACAAGTTGCTGTCAATAAAACGAAGAGGCAGTCGGTTAGGAGCGTCTTCTTGTGAAGTGGAGACTATCTTTGATGAGCAGAGAACTGCACGCCAACTAGAAAAATCGGGCCAGTCCAATTCGGCAAGAAGATCGAGGCGTTCCGGATCAGACAATTCTTCTTCGGAAAGCAATAAATCTCTTAGGGAGTCTTTAGATTCCATCGGCAAACATGCAGAGCCAAGTTGCGCTGCCTGGACACACAGGCTAGCGGCTAGCAGCACTAACTCGTCAGATTCTCCGTAGAGCAATTCGATCGAGCGTGAAGCGTGAACCGCGGCCTGCCCGATCAGTCCAGCGGAATTGAAGCGGGCCAGCAAGCCGCGTGCGATTACACTTTCTTTGTTTTTCATAATTGCGCTCCAGAGATTATTTCGGAAGCTCGTACAGCTATCTCGGGGTTGGGACGCCACGTGAAGACCCCGTAATGCATATCCGATTCAGTGCTCGATTGTCCCACCATTCCACGGACGAATAAGTAACCTGCGCCGCGAAGATGCTTTGCCGGATCGTACGAAGGAAGTCTCCAGCTAAGGAATCTGTGCAGAGCAACCATGTATATGAGTGCTTGAAGGGGATAGTGAGATTCGCGCATGATCTTCTCCATGCCAGCTGAATCGTATTTATCGGCTGTCAAAACTTCGTCGCCTTGCAAGGCAATGCGGTTCGTCTTGTAGTCAACCACCGCGAATGCGTCTTTCACCTTTAAAACCGCATCTATCGAACCTGTTAGGAAACCGTGCAGCGTGCTGCTCGCCGCGCTAGTCGCAGCAAGTTGTTTGCCATAGCCAACTAGCACTCCTCTAGGGTCTGCCAGAGACTCATCGTCGAAGAGCCCAGCCAACTGTTTTAGAGTCGAATAGCCTCTCTCACTTCCCATAGACATCTCGAATTCCAATTCCGCGAGCCTGTTTTTTGCGCCGATGTCGCGGAGCGAAAATCCCTCAGTGAGATCTCCAAGTCCGGTTGTCACAACTTGGGAAAGTCCCGCAGCTAGTGTGTCTGCGTCAACTCCTTCGATAGGGAGTCGGTTAAGAGCGGTGCTGCTTTTTTCAAGCAGATCCGCTTTCAGATCTTTGGCTGCAGGATCGTTCTTTTCAAGAATCGAGTGGACCAATGTGCCAAAGTTAACCCCACCCGGAAGACCAGCTAGGGCCGAGATAGGTTTATCGGTCTTTTCGTGCATAGCGGATTCCGCATTGGCCACTTCTTCTAGTGGTTCATCAACATCTTCAAGTAGAGGTACGCCATGAATTTCTGCAGTTAACCCTGAGTACGAAGTTCTACGGAACGAATTATCGATGACGCGTGTGAACTGATTGATGTGAAGAGATTTCTGGGTTCCCTCAGCTTGGTCGAATAAGACGCGTTTAGGGGGAGCGCTCGTAAAGGAATCACAGAAAAGAACATGTTTTCGATCGGTTCCGGGGCTTAGCTCGTACAGAAGTCGATGAAGCGGAGACTTGAGCGTGTTCGTCTTTGTAGATGAATACCAACATACGAGGAAGCTAGCCGCTCGCGTCGCAGAAACGTAGAACAGTCGTAAGCTCTCGGCTAGCTCTTCTTCGAAATAACTGGATGAGCGTTCAGATCCGAAGTCCAGATCGATTACCCTTTCGCCGTTCCAGTGGCCGGTGGAGAGCCTGCCGGGCTGTGGCTTTCCAGACCAGTAATACTCGCTAGCTTCTGGAAGCAAGACAATCGGAAATTCGAGGCCTTTTGCTTGGTGGATTGTAGTTAAAGTGACAGTTGGCCTGTCGGTCTCCAACCTTCTAGTAATCTCGTCGCTTTGTTCCTTTGACTTGGTAATTTGCTCGCTTAGCCATGCTGATAGTCCTGCTGAGCCTAAATGATGTTTGCGTGCAGCCTCGTCTAATAATTCCGCTGCATGCTGAAAGTCGGTAACTTGTCTTCTGCCGGAAGGCTCAGCTAAAAGACTTGAATAGAAGTCACTTTCTTCTACGATTTTCTCGAGAACCGCGATTGGTCCGAACTCATCCATCAGATTGGCATACTCGCGCATAAGCATGAATGCTCTAGTTCGACTTGTTTCGTTGTTGGCTAGCTCCACACTGGTTAGCCCGAAAAACGACGTTAGGGTCGCTCTCGTCATGTCCTGTGTACGCTGCGTGGCGAGAGCGGTCAGCAACGTGTTCCATTCGTAAGCAGCCGTAGATGCGTAGACACTGTCGGATCCGGAAAAGGTAGCTGGTATTCCTGCTTCTTGAAGAGAGCTAAGTATTTGTTCTCCTCGTTTATTCCTTCTCACTAATACCGCTATGTCGTTTAGCTTGATAGGCCTTAAAGAATCATTTGATTCGAGTTCATAGTTTTCGACCAGATCATAAATCTGGGCAATAACATCCCTATCGATAGCCTCTCTAGAATCCGAAGCGGAAAGACGAGAGCCCGGAATTCTACGTACTAGGACTGGTTTGTCTAGGCGTTCTGAAGATCGAAAAATACGGTTTGATTTCCGGTTAGCGGATACTGGAGGCAACTGAATTGGGGAGGAATCAACCCCAAGATTTGCCGAACCGAATAGTTCTAGAACTCCGTCTGCAACACCCGGATCCGATCGATAATTGACGCTCATCGTACGGATCGAAACTGGGACCCAGTCTTTTTGGGATTTTGCTTTTTGATAGGTTTCTACGTCGCCGCCACGGAACCCATAAATAGCCTGTTTTGGGTCACCGATAAGAATAACTCTGCAATGCTTGGCGAATGCTTTCTCAATAATTCGCCACTGTTGCGGATCTGTATCTTGAAACTCATCGACCATAACGATAGGGAATCTTTTTGATAGCACTCGAGCTGCCATGTTCCCGGTCTCTGGGTCATCAAGAGCATCCGTTAGCCGATCCACCATATCGTCGTAGCCATATATGCGCATGGAGCGCTTACGTCTGTCGAATTCCGAACGAACCTTATGAGCGAATATCCCCTCCTCAGTATCAGAGGGGATGATTTTGAAACTGGGTTTGAAGCAAACCTCTTTGCCGATTGTTTGTGCACGCTTCCAATCTCCCTTTGCTTTGTGGTCCCAAGAGGACAGGTATGTGTCAGCTACCACATCTTCGATCAGCTCGCTCATGTCGTCAACGAAAGTGCTCGAATCGTCGTGATCTACAAGAACACCGAGCTCGGCAATCATCCGAGAACTGTATTCGTGAATTGTCGCAATAGTGGCTTCGTCAATTTTTCCCAAAGCTGTATTTAACCGCTCACAAATTGATTCGACGTCACCTTCTGCAAGAGCCTTGTCTATTTCATCCTCAGGCTGCTTTCCGATGCTAGAAAAAGACACCAAACTAGAAAGCGTGCTCGCCAGCCTTTGGTGCACTCTCGATTTAAGCTCTCCAGCAGCGGCCCGGCTAAAAGTAACGATTAGAAGGGATTCAATGGGAAAACCTTCGGCAATGAATCTTGTGGCCAGCGCAGCAATTGCATAAGTCTTTCCAGTTCCGGCGCTCGCCTCCAGAATCGTTACTCCTTGATCTGGCAGGGGACCGGTTAACTCGAACTTTTCAGGCGTACTCATTTCAGCATCGCCCTCCTTATCGGTTGAAACAGCCAAGCAGCTAGCTGTTTAAATCTGCAATCGAAGTGGTCAGTATTGAAGGGGGTTGGGTCCAGCGGTTCTGGACGCGCTACGAAAAGTTCCTCGGGTGCGGAGAAGAAATGCTGCCAGGACGGATCGGAGTCATATTCTCCGAAGCCTTTGAAATTGTGCCATGCAGACTTCATCCTCCAGTCCGGAGAATCAGACGCTCTGCCTTTGAATATGGCCCCTGTGTAAGCAGCTGCCGTTTCGATGGGAAGCGGGATTAGTTTCTTCAGGCCGTCCTCAACGAGAAGCACCAAATCGCTCAGCCAGTGCTCTGCACTGACTGAATCTGGGACAGAAAGCTTGACCATTGAATCCGTGCACACGATTGTCGCGCCTTTAGCGCTTTCGCCGTTAACGGCCAATAGGCATAGCTGAATCCATGCCTCTATTAGAGTGATTGCTTTTAGCTTCCCTGCCCGAAAAATCACTACACGATCGTTCCAAGTCCTAATATCTGCGCTCAAGAATATAGATTCAGTTCTTCTTCCGGAGAAAGACGTAGTCACGTTAATGTCTTTACCGGAATCTGTTCCTCTGGCAGAAAGAACATCTTTTGCGATATCTGCGGCTTCATCGGCAATCGCATCGATCAGTTCTTTTCCTTGATCGTTGAGTAGCACTTTCCCAGAGAGCCCAGCGACGTATATCGAGGTGTTTATATCGACGCCAGACAGCAAATCGTCGATGATCTTTGAACGAATCGAATAAGTAGATAAGCCGTCGGGAGCTATCGGAAGCTCGTTCGCTGTCTCGTCTTCGTAGGTGTTTAAGTTTAAGTTACTCGCGCTCGACAGTAATTCGGCTGCAGGATTCCTCAAGAACTTGAGTATTCGCGGCAGAGAAAGCTCGCTGAGAATCTCATTTCCAAATTCAATTTTCCACAGTGCAGTTTCTTGATTCTGTTTCTCCAAATCGGTTTCGATGTTCGCCCCAGAAAATGCAAGTTTGTCGAAACTCGCATTTGCGCCGTCGAAATTGGTTTTGCTTTGAGAAGAAAGCGGGTGGGAGATCAGGAGGCGTTCGTCCGGACTGTCCCAAAGCTCTTGCGGGTTGTCGATGCCGCAGGCTGCCAACAGATCGAGAATAGCGATCGGGGGAGCTAACTTTTGGCCCGTCCTCGGGCTAGCGGCTTGCGTTATAACCACGAATTTATCTTTTGCTGCTAGCAAAGCATCCAACAATTGCTGCCTAGACTTACGTTTTGCATCGTTTATGCTGCTTTTGCTCGTGACTAGATCGTCACCAAGCAGCTTGTTTCGTGCAGGAAAATCTGAATCGTTCAATCCGAGTACGCAAATAACTCTGTGCTCTACTGCCTGCAATTGGCCTAATTGCGCAACCAGCAATGAACCGTTACCAAAATTGGGGCGGGCTGAATAAGGCCTATTCGCCTCAGCAATCCAACCTTTCACGTCTGCCGCGGTTAATGTGAAGCTAGAGGAGCTATCTGGGCCACTAAGCGTGGATATTTTGCTGATTGCCTGTGACATCTGCCATTCATCAAGTGGGCCTACGAATGATAATTCGCGGGCTGCAGTTGTGAGCCGGTCGATCCAATCAGTTGTAGAGCCGGGCTGGCCAAACAGGTAAATGCTCTTGCGTATCCTTGCCACGGCTTCTGCTAATTTTCCAATCGTTGAGAGCATGCTCGATTCGATCTGGGGCAGCGGAGCTACTTCTTTAACAGCGGTGGGAGGCTCGTCAGCGAATAAAACGCCCGTCAACATCCTCTGAACGCCGTTCCACCAAGTTCCGAGAGTCTGAGAGCTCAGCCCGTAGCGGCTTCTGTGCGGGGAGTCGATTCCCCAACTGACGTTTGCCTTTTCAAACAGCTCCTGAATTAGCTCGATTTCGTCAGCAGAAAAATCGAACAATGCCGAGACTGTAGGCAGCGTCAAGAAATCGAGTAGTTCTGAGACATGTCCTCGGCCCATGGACATGGCCAATAGCTGATCGATCATGTCGAGAATCGGATTCGTCTGCATTAGCGATGCTGTCGCCAGCTGAACCCTAAGTTGTTTTGCTGGATGACTCAGCTTTGTCGAGAAATCGTTCTGGAAAGCGGATTTCAGGTAAGTGGCGAACCTTTCGAGGTTGGGGACTAAAACCAGCACATCCCGAGGTTCCAGTGATTGGTCGTCTTCAAATATTTTTGAAAGCGCGTCCCTTAGCACTTCGACTTGTCGGTTAGGGCCGTGACTGGCGTGGATCTGGATCGTGCCATCCGCGGTTAAATCTCCGGGGCCGGAATCATTAAAAATGCTTGCCTGGACTGCTCGCAGCATGGCCGAGACGCCAGATTCCGGAGGGTCGATTTTTCCGTTTGGCCGTTCGACGCCATATCTAGCTAAGAAGTCATTATTAGCTGTAACAGGTAAGCCAAGCTGCCAGGTCATCAGGCCGGCATATTCTGACAGCGACTTCAGCAACTTTGAGTCAGATTCCGAAAGCGAGGTAATAATTCCAGCTAGGAAAGGTGCTGGGATATTTTCAGATATCTCTGGGATCGACTCGATCAAAGCGTCTTGACGCTCAAAAGGGTTAAGAACTTTTGTCGATTCGACAAGACGACGCCAAATTTGTGGCTGCCATTCTTGATGATCGGGGACTGCCGATCCGTCGAAATCGGCATCTTCGTTTTTTTGCCATGATGCGAGCATTAGTGGCGCTTCTTCGCAGTAGTGAAGAAACAATCTGGCGATACGACGGGCTGTTGAACTTATCCGACCTGGCCGGGTAGCGGCGTCCCCTAGGTGCTTAGATAGCGGGGCAAACCAGCTTTGGCCATTACTTTTTTGAAGTATCTCAGCTATGCGCAAAGAAAGGTTTGATACAGACCAGGGGTCTGTATCAGGTGCTATGGCCAGGTAGTCTTCGTAAAGCTTACGCTTAAAACTATGTAGGGTAACGAAATCGATCCCAGAGCAAATACCGAAGCCGTTTTGCGTAGCGATTTTTTGCGACAATTTTCGGCCATGACCGACCGAAGGAACGATGACTAGAGCCTGCTGAAGAGGATCGGAAATCCCAGAATTAAGCTGAGAAAATATCGCGTCTTCTATCTGCGCCCATGTGGCGACTAGTCGTGATTGCGCTTCGATTTCATTCACGAATTACACCCTAGTGTCTGGCACTGACAAATTTAGGACTATGCATCCCGTAGCGTGGAAAAGGATGTGTCAGTGGCAAGACATATCCTTGGTGGCATGAGTATCGATCCGGATCAAATGCTGGCAGGCCTGAACGACGAGCAGAGACAAGTAGCGACTACTTTCGGCGGGCCCGTGGCGGTTTTAGCAGGAGCAGGAAGTGGAAAAACCCGCGCCATTACGCATCGGATCGCATATGCAGTTGCTAGTGGAAGGCATAAGGCAAACGCAAGTTTAGCCGTGACTTTTACCACCAGAGCAGCGGGGGAGCTTCGAGCTCGATTAGCTAAGTTAGGCCTTCCGCAGGTTTCCGCAAGGACTTTTCATTCTGCAGCGTTGAGACAACTCAGATACTTTTGGCCGATCGTGGAAAAAACCGAATTGCCCGAAGTGACGAGTAAAACTATCGGCATCGTTTCTCAGGCCTGCAAATATATGGGTTTAGGAGACGATCTATCTCTGCTCAGAGACCTAGCGTGCGAAATTAGTTGGGCAAAAGTATCAAACGTAACTGCAGAACGGTATCCACAAATTGCTGAAAAACTCTCGCGCAAAGTGGCCGACTTGGATCCCGAACAAGTTGCAACGGTCTTTAAAAACTACGAGATTTTCAAGCGCCGCCGTTCAGTGATTGATTTTGACGACATACTTCTATGCACGGTCGCAATGCTTCATGAACATCGAGAAGTCGCCGAGCAGGTTAGAGAGGGATACAAGCACTTTACGGTCGACGAATTCCAAGACGTAAGCCCTCTACAGCACACGCTTCTTGAACTATGGGTTGGTGACAGGCAGGATCTTTGCGTAGTAGGAGACCCTGATCAGTCCATTCACGCTTTTGCGGGGGCTGATAGAGGGTTATTAACAAATTTTAAAAAGTACTATCCGAATGCAGTTGTTTTGCATCTATCGAAGAATTACAGATCAACGCCACAGATTCTTGAAACGGCTAATGGTCTCTTGGCTCACCAGAAGAACAGAGTTCCGCTAGTGGCAACTAAAGACCCTGGGCGTGTAGTTGAGTTGGTCAGTAATTCTGATGAGAGCGAGGAAGCTAGCCAGGTTGTTGAATGGCTCGTCGAGAAACACCGCAACGGTCTTGATTGGAATCAATGCGCCATCCTATTCAGAATTAATGCGCAGTCCATGGCGCTTGAAACTTGCCTTAACGACGCAAGGGTTCCATATACCGTCAAAGATTCGGAAAATTTCTATGAACGGCCAGAGATCCTACGTGCTCTCAAGCTTTTGAAGAACAGCGGCGTGAAGTCGCCGGAACTAACGGGTGACGATGCCAAGAACCAAATAGCTGAGATTCTCGCTTCGCTTGGTTGGAAACCGCTCGCACCGGAAGGCGCAGGAATGGTTCGAGCGCGTTGGGAGGCTCTAAACGCTTTACGTGATAGAGCCACACAGATTCTTGATGAAAGGAAATGTTCGTTCAGACAGCTAGTCGAAGAACTCTTAAAACTTGCCAGTATCAAACAGATCCCGACCTCACAGGCTGTCACACTTTCGACAATGCATTCAGCTAAAGGGCTCGAATGGCCTGCGGTTGCCGTTATCGGCGTTCGTGAAGGCATGGTTCCATTTTCCATGGCTAAAACGCCAGCCCAGTTGGCTGAGGAACGAAGGCTGCTTTACGTAGCTCTGACCAGAGCAGAAGAATCTCTACGAATTTCTTGGACCGGGGCAAATAGAAAATCCAGGTTCCTGAATAATTTCCATTCCCAAAAACAAGATAAGAACCTTAAAAAAGAGAAAATGAAGAAAACCTCTCGCACATGTTACGTGTGTGGGAGGGCGCTGACAGGTGGCAGCCAAAATAAACTCGGCAGACACGAATATTGCGAAGCGACCTTCGACGAAGAGTTTTTGGAAGAACTCAAAGAGTGGAGAAAAGCCCAGGCGGATTCAGAAAAAGTTCCTGCATTTGTAGTATTTACCGACAAAACGCTTCAGGCTATCGCTGAACGCAAACCTCAAAGCATGACTGAGCTTAAAAGAATCTCTGGAATCGGCCCAGTTAAGGCTGAGAAGTACGGGGAAAAGGTTTTAGACCTAGTAGCTCAAAACTAAAAAGGGAGGCGACGTGAATTATTACGTCGCCTCCATAAAGAACTTAATAAATTAAGCGCGTCCAAGAATGCGGTTTAGGTTGGTGCCGCACTCAGGGCACTTCGACTTGGCCATCTTGGTGCCACGATCGTTAACAACAACGCGGCCCTCTGCCTGACGCTTCTGCTTGCACTTAACGCAGTAGAACTCGCCACTGTAAGTCTCGTCAGCCATGCTTCCTCCTAGTTACTTTCAAACTTGGTTGACATTAGCGACTCTTGTGGCTGCTGCCAACCCCTTGCATCTCATAAGCATATAGCCCATGACCAAGACCTACGAAAATTACCAACGGTATATTTGCTTAACCTGGAATCCGAAGTCAAAGCCATATCGATCAATTATGCGCCACAGAGCGAAGTGATATTGCCCGCATACGCAACAATGCTTGGGGAACCGGAGCACAGCGAAGTAGTCGGCTTTAAGCCGTCATTTGTGCTTAACGGGATGCTGTGTCCGTACACTCGAGTCTTTACGCCCAATAGCGAAGCTAGTCCAGTTGGGGCAGAAGGCGTAATAACTTTTGTATCCTCGGGATCGACGTTATTGATCTCTGCGGCTTTTCGGAAGGCAGCTTCTCTTGGCATAACCTCGTCTATAAGTTTCTTTTCCACCGCACGATGCTCGTCGAACATGAATGCTCCCAAGTCGTTACGAATGGTTTCCGGATCGATTCCTCGTCCTTGGGAAACGATATTCACGAAATCGTCGTAAGCGAGTTCAAGATTGTGGGTGTAATTTGCCCGTTCTTCTTCAGACATCTCCCTGAAGGGGTTTCCAAAGTCTTTACCTTTGCCTTGAGTCAGGTATTCCTGAGTGATTCCACCAGATGTTGTGACTCCAGATTCCAGGATGTTTCCAGTGGTCGCAGTCACGTCTTTGTAATGCATTATTGGGCCCATGATTACGCCTATGGAGCCGGTGAGTGTGCCGTAGTCGGCAGCAATGTAGTCCGCGCCGGCCATTGAGTACATACCGCCGGAAGCCGACATCGACTGAACATATGCGAAAACTTTACGGCCTGTGCGCTCTTGGTAGCGTGCGACTGCATCGTGGATCGCTCTGGAGCCCGTGATGGTGCCTCCGGGAGTGTCCATGAGGAGAACAAGGCCTGCGTAATCGTCTGCTTCGATCTGATCGATTTGCTTGGCGATCTCGTATCCGTATACGCCAGAATTGAAGGCGCTTGCCCCAGAATTCGTCATGATCGCGCCGTTAATAGCAATCGCGAAAAGAGTGTTCTTGGCGTTACTGGGGCCCCACACGTGAGTCGTGGCGCCCGTGTCGGCGGTTGTACCGATGCTATTCGCGGCGCTAGCAGCGGTGACAATCAGGCCGAGCATCATGACTATAGACATGACGACGCTCAGTATCCCAAATCCGATTGATGCGCCAAGACCGACGCCAAATCCTTTGAAAAACGAGCTCTTGCGGGGTTTAGATGAGTTAGGTACCTTCGGGGAAACGAGAGGCGGGAGCTGAGTCGGCGGAATTTGAGTTGCGGTTTCCGGCGGATCCCACGATGGGGCGCCCTGAAGTTCTGGGCGCGCACCAGGAGTTTGTGCGTTTGTGTTTTCGTCCATATTTCCTACCTAGTTATTTTCGCTATCGTCGAGAATCTTTCGCAGCGCCTCATCAAGTTCGTCATCGGTGCTGGAAGAATGTTCGCCGTTTGCATAGCCGATTGGATCGTCCAGGTCTTCGGCGGTTGGGATTAGGTCTGGGTGAGACCAGGTCTGATCCCTCTTCTCCGCCCCCCTTTTCTCGGTGAGAGCCGCCCACAAGTTCGCTGCATCACGAATTCTGCGCGGGCTAATTTCCATGCCCACTAGATTAGAGAACGCCTCTGATGAAGGATCGTTTGTGACCCTTCTTCTTTTTATAGTCTCAGAGAGCTGATTGGCAGTTTCTTGCATCCAAGGGGTAGTTGCTCGCGAGGTGATTTCGTCCACCCACCCCTCGATGAGCGCCAGAAGCGTCTCTAGTCGTCCGAGAATCTCTTCCTGTTCAGGCGTTTTTGTGGGGGAGAAGAGCCGACCCTGCATTTTCTCGCCGATTTCAGCAAGCTTTTCTGGGTTCATTGTCTCTAAATCTTGTGGATCGAATTCTTGCGTCAGCGCAGAAGAGTCAATCTGAATTTCGCGGGCATAGTGTTCGAGCATCGTGAGCAGTTGTGGCCCGAGCCAGCCAACGGAGCTAAACAGTCTTTGTCTGGCCGCTTCTCTCACGGTCAGATAGATGAGAATGTCTTCAGGGCTATTCTCTAAACCCTCAGAGAACTCTCCGATGTTCGTGGGGATCAGAGCAACCTGTGGTTTCTCCAAAAGCTGAAGCCCGATCTCGCTACCAGAAAGCGTGGAGGTCGCCAAATTACCGATTGCTTGAGAAAGCTGCATTGCATACATCGAAGCTGCAGCATTCCTAAGCAGCGGAGCCATCAACTTGTTCAACTGGGTAAGCTGATCGTCTCCGAACTCGTTTCCGGAGCCAAGCATTTTTCCCATCGCATCAGCCAATGCGGTGACAATTGGCGAGACTATCTTTCGCCAAGCTGGCATGGTCGATTCGACCCAGTCGGATCTGCTCATGGCCTTAGCTGGGTTTGCTGGCGGGGTCATAGCAGTGACTTCGTCCAACCATTGTTGGGCAAGCCGATCCGCCTCTCCTAAAGCTCTTTGGGTCTGATAATCGACACTTGGATCTGGACCAGATTGGGATACGACACGGTTAATAGCCATCTTCATGGCATTCCAGTTGACGTCTTCCACATCATCGGGGGTTGAACTCGCGGCCTGCTCGAAACTTTTTGCTATCTGGTCCAAAATCTCTGAGAAGCTGCCTCCGCTTACGCCGAATCCGGCAGATTCGAATATCTTTTTAAGGAACTCTTCCGGGCTCTCGTCGTCGCCGGGATTGTTCTGTTGCGACATATTGCTCCTTAGTCTCAGATTCAATTGAACCGCATGGCACCAAGTTATCTACAGCCTAATGCAGATGCTCGGCTACGCTTATTCTTGTAAGTCTTAAACGATTAGATGGGAAAGACCCGAGGAATGACTCGAAACAAACGGTTTTTCGTAACTTTAACGGCTGCTTTCCTGCTGGTCGTTTGTAGCCTGATTATTGGCCTAACTCCCATACCTTTCGTGAGTTGGCAGCCCGGCCAGACCATCGACGTTTTTGGCTCTGACAATAACGGGCGGCTCGTCCAGGTTGAGGGCACTAAGACCTATGACACCACTGGCGAGTTGATCGTTCCGACCGTATCGGTAACCAGCTCTCAAACGTTCCTTAGCCTTCCACAGGCTGTTATCTCTTATTTCAAAAAAGACAGTTCGGTGCTTCCGCGCGACTATGTTTATCCTCTTGAGCCTTCCAAATCTGGCAAAGACACCAAGAACCGTCTAGAGGATGAACGCAACAAACAGATGTCTGATTCCCAGGATGCAGCTTTGGTAGCTGCGTTGAGCCTTGCGGGGCAGCCGGTTCAGCAAACGGTTAAGGTCAAACGGGTCTCGAGTTCAGGGCCCGCCGCAGACAAACTAAATGCGGGCGACACGGTGAGAAGCCTGAATGGGATTGAGGTAAAGACAAAAACCGATTCCCAGGCCATTATCAAAGGTCTTCGTCCTGGCGATGAGTTAGAGATTGCCTTAACCAGACAGGGGGAGGCGCTTACCGTGAAGATTTCTACGGTTGCCGGGAACGAGAATCCTCAGGCTGCACGAATTGGGGCCGAGTTCGAAGACAGCTATCAGCATCCTGCGTCCGCAAAATACCGCATAAATAAAGACGTAACCGGACCTAGTGCGGGGCTATTGTTCGCCTTGGGGATCTACGATTCGATTACCCCCGAAGACATTATTGCAGGACGTAGCATCTCAGGGACTGGCAAAATCTCTCCTTCAGGAGATGTCCGCGCGGTGGGTGGAATTCGTCAAAAAATATTTGCGGCGGAATCTGCCGGGGCTGAATATTTCCTTGTTCCTGCCGGCAACTGTGCGGATATCGACACAGAAACATCAATGAAATTAATAAAGGTTTCAAAGCTCGACGATGCCGTATCGAGTCTCAAACTATTAGAAGATCCGAATAACCTTGAGAAGGTGCCAACTTGCTAAATTCAGATAGCTCAGCTTCCCTAGAGGCTTGCCTACTAGAGATTGAACGATACGCGGGCAGATTTGGTTGGGATCAACCTGCCAGGCTGTTTGCACTTGTTCCGACGGCAGAATTGCTGGCTAGCTCACCGGAGCTGGCGGACCAGATCACGGAAAACTCTCCCGGGTCTTTTTCATCTGTGGAACAGGAGGATTTCCATTCGAGTACCGACCTGTTCAGCGACTTGATTAACCTGACCTGGCCATCTGCGGTAAAAGGTTGCGCTTTGGTAACAGAGAGGGCTTTTCTTTCGAGCGAATACGAGGGGCAGATTCCCGAAGACCCCGCACAAGCAGCTGATTTTGTGACTAACCATCCCGAGCGCCAAGATCTGAGGATCGTTGCAGGCGCTCTTAGAGACGGGACCTCAATCTGCATCGCAAGGCTGCGCAAGCAACCGGAGGAAATTCTGCATGGTGATCTCGTGCCAGCCCTGACGGCTGTCTTGAAACAGACTCTAAACTAATAGACTTGTAGGTAATTGTGCTTTGTGTAGTAAGTAACGAAAAGTAAAGGTAGAAATGACGACCCAACCGAATGCGCAACCGAGAAGGGGAGGCAGGGCACTAGCGCCAACGTTGGCTGTGCTCGCGGTCCTGATAATCGGTTTTTTATTGTTCTCTAGAATCTGGACCGATTTCTTGTGGTTCAGGTCGGTAGAGACTCCGCAGGTATTCACGATTAGGTGGACAAACACGATTCTGCTGTTTGCCGTTTTCTTCGTCCTAAGCGTCGCTGTGGTGCTGATTAACCTGCTGGTTGCAAGAAGGCTCGATGCAGGCAAAAGAGCCAAAAACAAGCAGCAGCAGACTGGACTTTTTGTTCTTGTCTCGATAGCTGTCGGTGTGGTTAGCGGACTTTCCGCGATAAACCAGCTGGACACGTTCCTGGGCTGGCGCAACAAAACAGATTTCGGCCGCCCCGCGCCTTTCTTTGAATCGCTTGATGCGTCGTTCTTCGTATTCGATATTCCCTGGTGGCGGTTTGTGGTTCAGCAAGTCGGCTGGATCTTTGTCTTTGGCTTGATGGCCGCAGCTGTCTATTACTTCATGAGGGCTAACTCGGGATCCATAAAGATTGATCCGATTCAGCTGCAGCGCGGTCAGATGCCTCAGATGCAGCTGAACAATCCGTTTAATGCGAAGGCTCAATCTCACTTGTCTGCGCTAGCGGGCATTCTCTTCCTAGTTTTGAGCGCCTGGATGGTGCTGCACAGACTGTCATTCGCATTCAGCGATAATGATGCGCTGTTCACTGGTGTCGGCTATACCGATCACCACAGCAGGATCGTTGCCACGACGATCATGGCTGCAGTCTTGCTGGTCATCGCCATTGCGTTTTTCGTGAACATTAAGCTGCGGCGCTGGCTGATTCCTGGTGCCGGTATCGCTGTCGCTTTGGTGACGGCACTAATCGCGCAGATGATCGTTCCTGGGCTTATTCAGAGCCTGCGGGTTAATCCGAGCGAACCTGTTATGGAGCGGCCATACATTGAAAAGCAGATCGCCGAAACTAGATTTGCTTATGGCATCGAGGACACTGAAGTTGTTGACTACCAGGCTAAAACCGACGTCAGCGCAGGTCAGCTACGTGCCGATGCCGTAGCACTTCCCGGCATTCGATTGATGGACCCCGAGGTCATCGCACCTACCTTCGAGCAGTTGCAGCAGGTTCGTGGTTACTACTCGTTCCCTGATGTCTTGGACGTTGACCGCTACACGATCGACGGTCAGGAGACTGACGCGATCGTTGCGGTACGCGAGATTGATCGCAAGGGCCTTCCTGAACAGAACCAGACATGGAACAACATCCACACGGTTTACACTCACGGTTACGCTCTAGTTGGCGCATACGGTAACCGTAGGCAGGCAAGTGGTGAGCCTGAATGGATCACTCGGGACATTCCTCCGGTTGGCGAGTTGGATCAGGATCAGGCGAGGATCTACTTCGGTGAAAAGACCGATACATATTCGATCGTCGGTGCACCTGAAGGAACCGAACCTGTTGAGCTCGATACTCCCGGTGGTAACGAAGAAAGCGGTGGCGAGACCTACACCACTTACAACGGTAAGGGCGGAGTGCCGATTGGTAACCTTCTAACACGAGCCGCGTACGCAGCTCGCTTTGGCGACATCAACATGCTGCTGAGCTCTCGAGTTAACTCCGAGTCTCAGATCCTTTACGACCGCACTCCCGCCGAGCGAGTTAGGCAGATCGCCCCTTGGCTCAACATTGACCAGGATCCTTACCCGGCCGTCGTCGATGGCAGGGTGGTCTGGCTACTCGATGGCTACACGACTTCGAACACCTTCCCGAACTCTCAGAGGGTGGATCTGCGCGATGCGACCTCCGATTCCAGTTCTAGCTGGAGTTCTACAGGAGTCGCCCGCGAAGACGTCAACTACATGAGGAATTCCGTTAAGGCCGTTGTGGATGCATACGACGGCACGGTCTCGCTGTACGCATGGGACGAGGAAGATCCGATTCTTCAGACCTGGAACAAGGCTTATCCGGGCATCTTGAAGAATAAGTCCGAGATCAGCGATGACATGCTGAACCACCTGCGCTACCCGCAGGACATGTTTAAGGTGCAGCGTCAGGTTCTTGGTCGCTACCACATGACCGACCCGATGGCCTGGTACCAGCAGTCCGATCTTTGGGTCATTCCTAACGATCCTCGTGCAAAAGACACCAAGGAACCGCCTTACTTCCTGTCCATTAAGTGGCCAGGCGAAGAAAAAGCAGTCTTCAGTCAGACTGCGGTTTTCGTTCCTAACGAACGAGAGAACCTTGGCGCTTACATGGCTGTAGTTGCAGATGCGGCGGACGAGGATTACGGAAAGATCCGTGTCTTGAGGCTTTCTGACACCCATCAGGTGCCCGGTCCTAACCAGACCTACAATGCGATCCAGACTGATCAACGCGTGCAGCAGGCTTTGCTGCCGTTCACCACTCAGGGTGCTGCAGAGGCAGTGTACGGCAATCTGCTAACGCTTCCGTTAGGTGGCGGTTTGATCTATGTCGAGCCGATTTATACCCGAGGCAAGACACAGGGCGCTTACCCTGTTCTAAGGTTCATCGCGGTTAGATTCGGCGACCATATCGGAATTGGTGAAACCCTTCAGGAATCCCTAGATATGGTTTTCGAGGGTGATGCTGGCGTCGATACCGGTGAGAAGATCACCCCGAGCGAGGGTAATGCCGGGCAGACGGAACAACCCAAGGTCGGCCGCGAAGCGTCTAAGGCTAAGTTGCAGGAAGCAGCCAGCGCATATCAGGCTGCTGACAAGGCCCTTAGAGATGGAAACCTAGGCGAATACCAAAAGCAGATCGGTATCGCCAGGCAAAGGATGGAAGAAGCCGATAAAGCGCTTGGCTAAAGCGGTTTGAATAAAATTTTTGGGCGGGTGGCCAGTTAGATCACCCGCCCAAAAAAATATGCCTAGATAAGTTCTGCCTTGTAACCTATCTGAGCCATCGCGGGGACAATTTTTTCTGCATTTCCCACGATCACGATGTTGCAATCCTTCGGCGAAACCACGCTGGTAAATGCAGTGTTAGCAGCTGCTGGATTCACCTCTTGGATGAGCGAGTCGAACCGCGAAATATAGTCGGTTTCTAAGCCAGCTGCTATCAGAGCGCCTACCTGAGAAGCGATCGCGCCGGATGTGTTGTAGACCATGGGCGAGATTCCCAAGATGTAGTTTTTCGCGTCTTCTACTTCTTGTTCAGTCAGCGGGTTGGCTTCGATGCTCAGTTGTTTGAGCGTTTGGTCGATCGCGTCGGCAGTCACCTCAGTTCTAAAGCTAGAGGAAAAGTTGTACATTCCTCTGTCACCGACTGGAGCTGCGGACAGCCTTGCGCCGTAAGTGTAGCCGAGGTCTTCTCTTAAAAGACTGTTCAGGCGCGAGCCAAAGGAACCGCCTACGGCCAGACAAGCCACTGAGAACGCGGGCCAGCGCTTGTCGTCTCGGCCGATTCCCATTGCGCCAATTTGGACGTTCGCCTGCACGGCTTCGGGCCTATCTACCACCCAAATGAACGGACCGTCTGCACGTTCCTCGATTTTTTCAGGAGTCAGGGGACCGAGAGTTTTCTTTTGCCAGACAGAAAATGCTTTTTCAGCCACTTCCAACAGGTCGTCTGGCAATTCACCCGCTATGACCAGCGTCGAACCTGTAGGGGACCAGAGACCTTGGAAATCAACCACGTCATCGACGCTAATTCGATTTAACTGTTCCGCATCGCCTAGATTCGGTCGGCTCATCCTCATCTTTTCGGCTAAAAACGCCGAAGTGAACGTCTTTGAGCACAAATAACTCGGGTTAGAGTTCAGCTGGTCGATGTTGGCGAGTTGAAGTTTCCTCTGCCTTTCTACCTCTTGCGCAGCAGTTTCAGGAGCGCCCACTACCTCCGCGAAGAGGCCGAGCGCGGCTTCGAGACGGCTAGCGGCGAAATCAGCCTGGAAGAAGGTGGCGAAATGCCCAGGCTTAGAGCTCAAACTCATGCCTTGATCCTCGACCGCTTCGGCGAATGAGATACCGGGGTGCTGATTCGTTCCAGATAGAGCCACGTTCTGGGATAAAGCAGAAACTCCTTCTTTCCCGGTGGGCTCGGCGGATAAGGGAACAGGAACTACGAGCCTGCAGGAGATTATGTATTGTCCTGGCAGGTTAAAGCCCAACACCCGTATTCCGTTGCTAAGAGATTCATCAATGCACGGTTTGGGGAAAGAGTATGGAGTAGGTTTTGCCAATTCTGGGCGGGCGATAGGCATATTAGTCCTGCCTTTCGTAGTGAAGCTCAGCTACATTTTCTGGCGATAGCCATTTGGCCGCCGCGTCAGATATCTGTTCAGGAGTTATAGACAGAAGCTTCGGTAGCTGAGTATTGACGTGTTCTGGATCACCGTAAATCGTGGCGGCTTCGCCTAATTCGTCTGCCTTGCCCGAGACGGTACCCAATAGCGCTAGGGCACTATGTTCCAGGTTTGCCATGACCCGGGATAGTTCTTTTTCGGTTGGCCCATTTTCAATTATTTCGGAAACGTCGTTGAGCATCTTTTCTGCCAACGAGTCAGTATTGATTCCAAGAGGAGCTCCCGCGCTGATCATCGCCATAGAGGTGCCACGCACTAAATCAAAATCTGCTCCGCTAACGTATTCGGCAATTTGCTCATCACGCACCAACTTGCGTACGAGCCTTGAGGATTCTCCGGAGGCCAACACGTCCAGCGCCAGCTGCACGGCGGGCGCGTCTTCGTGAGTGCAAGCTGGGGTTCGCCAAGTCAAGATGACTGCGTCTCTAGGGACGTCGCGGCTTACTCTTTGCACGGGGTGCCCAGAATGCTTATCTAGGCGCTTAGGACGAGTTTGGCTGGGCACACTCCCGGCCTCGAGATGGCCGAAGTATTTTTCTACTAACTCGAAGCCCTCCTCAGGTTTAACCGGGCCAGCGATCGAAAGTACTAGTCCATCCGGCCGATACCAGAGATCAAAGAATGCCTGCACGTCGTCCAGGCTGGCCGCGTCGAGATCATCCATGGAGCCAATCGTCGGATGACCGTATGGATGTGCTGCAGGGAAATTTAGCTCTAACAAAAGCCGGAGCATGTCGCCGTAAGGAACATTGTCGTAGCGCTGGCGCTTTTCTTCCTTAACGACTTCGCGTTGGTTATCCAGGTTTTCCTGGTTCACCTTTAGACTCGACAGCCGATCGGATTCTAGCCAAAGAGCTAGCTCCAATGCCGTGGGAGGAACGGTCTCGAAATAGTTTGTTCGATCGAAGCTCGTCGTTGCGTTGCACTCTCCGCCGATGGCCTGAATTTGGGTCAAGTGCTCACCAGAAGAAACCTGCTGTGAGCCTTGGAACATGAGATGCTCGAATAGATGAGCAAAGCCTGTAGCACCTGGTTTTTCTTCACCCGAACCCACTCGATACCAAAGGTTTACGGCGGTAGAAGCCGCATTCGGATCGGGGCTTACTTGAACTTTTAGACCATTAGAGAGCGTATGGGTGTGTACCGGAACGCTCAGGCGCGAATCTCCCATGCCGGCCATGTTACTTGATTGGCAGCCGAGCCTATCAAAGTGCCATTTTGCGGAGAATCAATGTTGTCCTCTACATCTGCGACAATGACCGTGACGTTATCTCTTGTTTTAGATAGCGCCTTATCCATTAGCTCATCGACGCAATCTTGTGGTGCATTTTTAGCTCTAACCGCGTTGAGTATTTCACTGTATGTCAGATAGCTGCTCAACCCGTCCGTGGCAATTAGCCAGCGGTCACCAACTTTGCAGCTGATCGGAGCGATAGCTGCCAAAGAGGCGTCCTGAGGGGCTCCACTGATGGAATGCAGGAGCATGTTACGCATCGGGTGGGTTGAGATCTCTTCTTCGGTGAGCATGCCTTGCTCGATGAGCATCTGCACCCAGGTGTCGTCTCTTGTTATCTGCTCTAAACGCTCGCCTCGAAGCCGGTAGATCCTAGAGTCCCCGATGTGGACCGCGAATAGGGCTGTTCCGTTGTAGAAGAGGCCAGAAAACGTTGTGGCCATTCCTCGGTAATCTGGATTCTTGAATGCTATTTCTGAGAGCTCACGGTTTGCCTTCGTCAAGGCCGCACGAAGGGTGCGCATATTTATTTTCTCTAATGCATTTGTGTACTCAGCCATCAGGGAGCAGATCGTCGAAGAAGCGACGTCTCCGGCGCTGCAGCCGCCAACTCCGTCAGCGATGAACGCACTTTTTGAACTGAAAAATCCAGAATCTTGGTTATCACGCCTGACAGGGCCAATCTCAGAGCGCCCGAAACTATGCAGTTGGAGCGCTTTAGGATCGACTTGATTCACGAGCAAGAGGTTATCTTAGTTAGTCTTATATAGCGCAATGGACGTCTCAACCTAAGGTTTAGACGTCCATTGCGCTTAATTGATTTTAGGCGTCGACGAGGTGATCACCTGCGTTATCGAACACCCTAGTTGTCCCGTCGGAGTGCTTAGCCGCAATGACGATTTTGTCTTGACCAGAGTCCTTATAGATAAGTAGCTGCACCGGGCCACCAGCTGCCTCTGCCTCGGAGCCGTAAACCTTCGCGATAGCCTCTGCAGAGAGGTCAGAAGCCGAGAACTCGGGTCGTTTCTTATCCGAATCGACTTTCTTCAGGGAGAAGGCGCTTGTGGTGCCTACCGAGTAGCCGATGGAGAATTCGTTGGCGTATTCAACGTAAATTCCCTGCTTTCCTTCTTCTATCTGACCGATTCGTATACCGGTGAGGGGCTTATCAGTCAACGCGCTGAACTGCTGAATCAGGCCTGCAAATTGGGTGTGATCGTAAAAGTCTGTACTCTTCGAGAGGTTCAAGTCGCCGATTTTTAGCTGATCATCGCTCAGCCCGCAGGTGCCCAAATAAATATCTTGAGAGATCGCCTCATGAGCATAGACACGAAGGTCTGGCTGAGCGCAGTTGTTTTTTGCGTCCGTGGCGAACGTAGCCAAATCGCTCGCATAATCCTGAAGCGATTTACTAAGGCTTTTGGATCCGCTAGCAGCCAGGTCTTCAGAAGCGGTCTTTACACGCTGGTTTTCGTCGATCTCAGCGGTATAGCTTTTGTCGGGGCCAGAGTAATTCGTAGACAGTTTATTGGAGCTCAACTGCACCTGCCATATGCTTGAGCCTTCTGCTACCTGGGGGGTGATCTGCTCGGCTAAGAAGACAGCGGTTTCGGAAGAATAAGCGTCCGAAGAAGGAGCCTTAGGCGAGCTAGAGCAGCCGGTTAACAAGGCGCCAGAAACGCACAGAGCCAGAAGCGAAAGTTTTTTTGAATTCTTGCTCATATTTTTAAAACCCTATCCGAAGCGTTACGTAAGACAGCGCTGCCAGAGCGATCACTAGCACGATAATTCCCGGCCAAGCCGTCTTTTTGCCAGATTTCATCTCGTAAAAAATCAATGCCGAGGCAAGTGCGCCACATATCAAACCGCCTAGATGTGCTTGCCAAGCGATTCCCGGCGAGATTAACGTAATAACCAGGTTAACCCCGAGTAAGGTCCAGATGCTGGTCATAGGCAGTTTCATGGCTCGATAAATCACTGCGTAAGTTCCGAACAAGCCGAAGATGGCGCCGGAAGCGCCTACTGCGAAACTCATCGGGCTCGCAAGAAGCAAGAAACAGACGGAACCGCCCAATGCCGAGACGAGATAGAGAGCTAAAAACTTTGCTCTGCCGAGCAGCGGTTCTAGATTCTTTCCCATTACCCACAGCGTAAGCATGTTACATGCGATGTGAGCCAGGCCACCATGTGCGAATGCGGAGGTGAGCAAACGCCAAGGCTGTCCTGCCGAAAGCGCTCTGTTGAGTGCGATGTCGCCAGTGAAGGATGGAACGACCAGCTGGAGCAACCACACCACGAAACAAATCGAGATGATTGCAGTGGTCACAACAGGACGTGACTGTGTCGGGACATTACTGCTGGCTTGTCTCCAGAACCGTTCGTTTGTTTCCTGACGATCGCGCTGGTTGTGATAATTGCTGCGCTGGACCTCTTCGTCGTAATGAGGGTTATACGACTGCCCGGATGAGCCTCCTTGACTAGGCGGAAGGAAATCAGGCCAGGAATCACTTTGGTGGTTAGTCACAACTTCCACATTACCTAAGGTGTCTAAGCGCTACATGTGATGATGCTGTGAATAACCGGTGCTCAAGTCGGTTATCTGAAGCGAAATGATTCCATTGGAATCGATTCGGTAGAGCTCTTCGATCGTGTCCATCTCACCGATTCGCTCTATGTCTGCCTCGGATGAGTCTTTGCCCTGCAGACTGGCGTCGTACGGGAACGTCACGGTCGCGAACGGCATGATGTCGCCGATGGGCTGCCAATCGCGCAGCTTGCTGTATTCGACGAACCGGAATTTTCCGATGTTGTGAATGGGTCGGTAGGTCCTGCGTTTTTCTAATCCATTGGCTCCCAAAACTTCGTCCCTGCTGAAAATCGGGTCGAAGGTGACTTCCGTGCCCTCTTTACCCTCACGGAAAACCCCGAAACCTCTTGAGACTCGGTCGCGCAGGGCAAAACCGCTATCTGGGTCGGCAGCAATTGCAAGTCCTATCGCTGTCGATGCGCTGGGGTAGGGAGAGCGCTGAACGCGTCGTCCGAATTTATTTCTCAGGAGCCTCGGAACAATGGGCAGTGAGCTGGCACCGCCGACGAGGTATATGCCCGCTAAGTCATCTAGGTTTTCCAGTAGTGGGGCCATAGCTTCCAGTGTTCGCCCGACAAGGCCAGTTACCGCATCGTAGAAATCTTGAACGGCGATGATTACTGTTTCACCGGCAACGTCAATCGCGATTCGCCTGGATTGAGGCGCCAAGCCTTCCTTAGCGATCTGGGTGTCGGCGATCAACTCGCTTCGCTGGTGTTCGTCGAGTTCTGGATTGCCCGCAGCCTGCAAGGCTAGGTCTGCTAGGACCTCGTCAAAATCATCGCCGCCAATGTTGTTGATGCCGACTGTGTCCATCACGTTGTGGCTCAGATCTTCAACATCGATGCGGGAGGCGTCGAATGTGCCGCCCCCAAGATCGTAAACGACGACACGGTTGCGCCTGGATGTGATCGTTTTTGGTTTTCTGTGCGTGTATTCGAAACCTGCTGCTGAAGGCTCGTTGAGTAACACGCTGACTGGCAAACCGGCTGTTTTGAACGCTTCGAGGGTCAAAAAACGCTGTGTGCTGCCTGCATGCGCAGGGACGGCCGCCACCACATTTTCGATTGGGTCGGTTTCCAACTGATCTGCGATAGAGGAATCAGTATGGAGCGCCTCGACCAGGCCCTTAAGAAAGGTAGTAAACAACTCTAGGAGGGGGTATTTTCTACCGGCGAATTCGATCTCGTCTTGAGTGGTCAGGTTCTCATCTGCGAAGTGTCGCTTCAAAGACCGAAGAACGGGTGCGCCCGATTGGGCAAGGTCCATTGCCTCGAAACCTGTCACTAGTTCACCGTCGTTAAAAGCTATTACCGACGGAAAAAACTCGTGAACATCTCCGCTGGTGTCGCAAAAGATAACCACGGGATAGTTTCCGCGGTCGGCGTATACGACGACTGTTCGAGTCGTACCTAGATCAATACCCACATGCATGCCTTAAACTTACCGGGGAAACACCGCCTTGTTGTGAAAGGGGCACGCGTGATTGCAAATCTTGATGGTCTAACTAAGCGAGAAGTTGCTGATCGCGTGGGAAAAGGGCTTTCAAATGACTTGCCGAGCAACAGTGGTAAAAGCGTCGGGGACATTCTTAGAAGCAACATTTTCACTCGCATTAATGCGATCCTCGGTGTGCTTTTAGTGATTGTCGCCCTGACTGGCTCATGGATGAACTGCGCATTCGGTTTACTCATCATCGCCAACTCGATCATCGGCATAATCCAAGAACTGCGCGCTAAAAAGACTCTGGACAAGCTTGCGGTTGTAGCTGACACGAAACCAATGGTTAGGCGAGCAGAGGCAACCCGGAGGATAGATAAGACAGCCGTCGTGGTCGACGACATAATCGAAGTCGGTCCCGGAGATCAGATCGTTGTCGACGGAGTACTCGTAGAATCAGAAAACCTGAACATCGACGAATCTCTGCTGACTGGGGAGTCCGAGCCTGAATCTAAAGCACTCGGTGACGAAGTACTTTCTGGTAGCTACGTCATATCCGGTTCTGGAGCTTACAGAGCCACAAAAGTTGGTAGCGCGTCCTATGCGGCTCAGATTACCGAACAGGCCGCTAAATTCTCGTTGGCTCATTCAGAATTACAGGCCGGAATCAACAAAATTCTTAGGGTGATCACCTGGATCCTAATCCCGGTGGGCATCGCGACGATCGCTGTCCAGCTGACCCAGACCACCAGTGGCTGGCGATCCGCTGTTCTTCGAATGGCCGGAGCCATCGTTCCCATGGTTCCGGAAGGTCTGGTGCTCATAACAGCGACCGCCTTCGCCCTGGGAATCATTCGGTTGGGGAAGAGAAACTGCCTGGTTCAGGAACTACCAGCCATCGAAGGTCTAGCGCGAGTGGACGTCCTTTGTGCAGACAAGACTGGCACTCTAACTGACAACAAGATGAGCCTGCGAAGCATCGAGACTCTAGGCAACTTCGATGAGTTGCTCGTAAACGATGTATTGGCGACTATGGCTGAGGCGGATCCTTACCCGAACTCATCTATGCAGGCGATCAAGAATGCGGTTGGTATCCCATCTGATCAGCTTGAAGTCGTCAGCAGGATTCCGTTCAGTTCCGTAAACAAGTTCTCTGGAATCGAACTTTCAAGCGGCGAAAGCTGGATACTTGGTGCCCCAGACGTTCTTGCTGATGGGCCAGCAGAGATCCGCGCTGAGGAGTTGGAGAAAACTGGCTTGAGGGTGTTGCTGCTCGGGATGGGGTCTCCAGCACGGTGTGAACCGGCCGCGCTCGTCGTGCTTAGCCAAACGATTAGGTCTGACGCGCAAGAGACCCTCGACTACTTCGCCGATCAGGGTGTGGAGGTAAAAGTGATCTCCGGTGATAACGCCAGGGCAGTAGGTGCGGTCACCAATGAGCTGGGAATAGATGAGGAAAATCCGCTAGATCTGGCGGAAGTCAAAGACGATGATTTGGTCGAAGCAGCCACCTCCCACAGGGTTTTTGGCCGTGTTAAGCCTCAGCAGAAGCGCATGCTAGTCAAAGCTCTCCAAAAAGCGGGGCACACCGTTGCAATGACAGGTGACGGAGTTAACGATATCCTCGCGCTAAAAGATTCGGACCTCGGCATTGCCATGGGCTCGGGTGCGCCGGCAACGCGTTCCGCCGCAAAGATAGTTCTTCTTGACGACAAATTTTCGACTCTTCCACACGTCGTCGGCGAGGGGAGAAGGGTACTAGGAAATATTGAGAGAGTGGCGAAGCTCTTCCTCACAAAGACCGTATACTCGGCGATTTTGGCGCTCTTAGTGGTTATCTGGCGGCTACCGTTTCCGTTCCAGCCGATTCACATCACCATCACAGGCTGGTTCACTATCGGAATTCCGGCCTTCTTGCTTTCGCTTGCGCCTAATAACGACCGAGCTCGGCCTGGTTTCGTAAAACGCGTTCTTGCGTTCGGGCTGCCAGCCGGCTGCATTGTGGGAGCGGCCACATTCGTCACTTATCTGTTGGGGCGTCACTTTTTCCCGCAGCAGGCGAATCAACTGACTATTTCGACTGGTGCGCTTGTGTGCCTCATTTTCTCCGCCACCTGGCTACTCGCGGTTGTAGCTCGTCCCTATAACTGGTGGCGAATCTGTCTTATCCTTGCCGCCTATTTCGCTTACGGCGCAATTTTTGCTCTTCGAGTTCTGCATTCATTGTTCAAGCTCGACACGAGCAATATTCAGATGATTATTCTTGGAACGGTTGTCGGGGCTATCGGTGCCGGGTTGATAGAGGTCACCTGGAGGCTTCTTCAAAGATTCAGAGAGCGACAGCCGGCTTAGTAAATTTTTCTTCTCTCTTTTCTCTAGGCAGTGATTATTCATAGGGTATTCACAGTTTTGAATTTTTCGGGATAGTATCAAACTGTGACCATGGTGGTCATTCGTTTAATAGACGTTTTTTAGTAGGAGGCGTCATGGAAGAGTTCTTTAAGGGCGTTGAGAGCCCTGGCATGATCGATTGGTCGGTTATGCCGACATATAACACGATTATGGCGGTGGCAGCAGGTGCTGCGCTGATTGCTTTGGCGATGATGCTGGGGGACCTGAGGAAGTCGCTGGAGGGCAAGCCGTTTAAGGCTGATGGCTACTCGATGGCGTTCGGTGCTCTCGGGCTGATTCTGTTGACCACTGGTTTCCACATGACCACTACCTGGCCACTAGCAGCTGGCGGCTTCCCGTATGACAACATCATCTTCGGTGAGACCTGCCTCGGTTTCGGTGCGTTGTTGATTTTCGCTTGTTTTTACCTTTGGAAGCGTCGCAGTGACCTTCTGGAGTCTGAGGACGCTTACTCAGATCTGTTGAGCACCGCTAAGCCGCTTTCTATCTTCGCAGGTGGCTTGGGCTTGGGCCTTTGGGGCTGCTCCCTGGCCGGCGTCATGTATAGGCTGTTCACCGCACCGCCTCAGGAACCAATCTCCGGTTTCTTCGCTACCTGGCCCTGGTTTGAGGCAATCTTCATGTCGGCCTTCTTCTTCGTCATCGGCCTGGCTTGCTTGTTGTTCCCGTTCGGCGTTTTCCGCGCCTCGAATGAGGCCAACAGCGAGGCTAAGGGCGGCGGCCTAATGGCTCTCGTGATGCGTTTCTGGATGGTTTGTGGAATTCTGATCGGCCTGTTCGGCTGCCTGAACTTCTACACGCACATCGGACTCATCATGAACACGATGTAGCATTTTGTAACTTCAAAAATGTGGGGGCTTTAGCTCCCACATTTTTTATGTCAGGACGGAGTAGAGAGTCCCCGTCGAGACGCCCAGAAGCAGCAACGCGAAGATTCTGGTGAGTATATTTTCCTTGACCTTTCGAGACGCCGGAGCCCCAATCAGCCCGCCCACCATTGATGCCAGGGCGAAGGCGATGATGATCGGCCATTCCATGGTGAAATCTGCCCCGATACGCGAGATCAAACCTGTTGCAGATGAGATAACCATGACCAGAAGAGAGGTGCCTGAAGCGTCCCTGATGTTGAAGCCGAGCGCTAGGATCAGCATGGGAACGACGACGAACCCTCCGCCCACACCGAAGAAACCGGTCAACAGCCCTGTCAGGCTTGCGCACGCGATGAGAGCCAAAACGCTCTTTTTAGCTTTGCCTTTCAACGAATCGTCTGCCGGCTTCTTGTTTTTGAAAGTGCTGCGGAAAAGGATGATTCCGACCACGGCTAGGAGAATCCCCAGCGCTAGCATAAGAAGATTCGCGCTGACAAGTAACGAAAGCCTGGAACCGAAAAAGGTTGCGACGGTAGATAGGGCTCCAAAGGTGATGCCCTCTTTCCATCGCACCTGATTGTCCATGGACCTGGGAATTAGCGATATCAGCGAGGTGGTTCCCACGATGATCAAAGAACCAACTGATGCCTCATGCGGAGGTTGCCCCAGCAGGAAAACAAGCGCGGGTATCGAGAGGATTCCGCCGCCAGCGCCCAGGGCACCAACGACCAGGCCGATGACCAGGCCGATAACGAGTGCAAAGACGATAGACATCTACAGAATCTCTCGCACTTTCTGCGCGAGGAAGTCGGCGACCGCGCTGTGTCCTTCAGGAGTCAGGTGAATGCCGTCTACATTGTTGGTTGGGAATCGTTCATCGTCGCAGACGCTCGCGAAATGTGTGTTGGTGTATTGCGCGGTCCACATCAGCACCTCGGAAAGCTCAACATTCTTTCCGGTCATGTCCTGAACGGAATTCGTCGACCAAGGCCAATACGGGTCGCTCTCCATCTCGACTCGTTTGCCCTCGACAGGAGCGACTAGGAGAATCTCGGGCTCGCCGCTTCGGCCACATTCACTGTTTTGGATCAGCTTTACCGCTCGTTGAGCAGCTCTTCCAACCTCTCCGGGGCTCATGCTGAAGCGATCTTTCAGGTCGTTGGTGCCCAGCATGAAGATCACAAGGTCGATTGGCCTATGCGATTCGAGGCATGCAGGTAGATATGAGATACCGGACATCCTGCCGGTCACCGGATCGTCATTGACGATCGTCCTGCCCGAGAGGCCTTCCTCAATGACGAAGTAGTCGTCGCCGAGCAGCTTTTGAAGCCTTCCGGTCCAGCGCACGTCTCGGGGGAACCTGGCTCCCTCGTTCTCACCGTCGTAGCCAAAGGTGTTTGAATCTCCGAAGCACAGGATGTTTTTCATGGGATCCAGGCTACCGTTGTGTGTGCAACATCGGTTATTCGGCGGTTGCCTTTGCATACAGCGAGAAGAGGTGAGCAACGATTGCCGTCTCGTCACCGTCGAAGTCGACTCCGTAGGCCGCCTCGACGGCACGATCCAGGCGTTTGTGGGCAGAAGTCAGCTCTGGATATAGCCAGTCGTTGTCGGGA
This sequence comes from Propionimicrobium sp. BV2F7, assembly GCF_000510445.1. NCBI lineage: Bacteria > Bacillati > Actinomycetota > Actinomycetes > Propionibacteriales > Propionibacteriaceae > Propionimicrobium > Propionimicrobium sp. BV2F7. The sequence continues at coordinate 234,457 of NZ_AZIS01000003.1, forward strand.
TCGTAAAGGTCGGCAAGCGTGGCGGGTGCGTTTTTTTCCCGAGCTTCCAGCACGGAGGCCGCTTCGGACTCTATTTCACTTCGCTGCTCTGGCGTTGGGGAGGGCCAGACGAACGTGTTGTAGACGGTTGTGTTGCCGTATCTATAACGCATCTCGAGTCTTCCCGCGACAGTTCGCATCCAGGCGTTGTGGAACTGAGAACTAATAACGCCGAAAAAATAGATCTCGCCTGTCGGTATGAAATAGAGCTGATTTCCAGGGATCATGCCGTTGTCGACAAAGCCGATAGGAACGTACTCTCGGCGTTCTGAAGAAACTACAGGGAAGCCGATGTAGGTTTCATCCCTGAACTTCCCGCATGGCCTTAGCAGGTGTGGTCGATCAGCAAGCTTGAACGCGTCGCCTGTTGGTGTCTGCTGTAGACGCCACTCACGACAGGCGTCAACGTGCTTGCGAACCTCAGGAACCTTCTGCAATTCAGCGCCTGTTATCTCGGGTAGCCACAAACAGTATCGGTCGACCCCTTTAATGAATTCGGCGCCCATCGAGAATGGTCTGACCCATTTTTCTGCCTCAGGTTCTTTCGCCAGCAGCTCGTCTTTCTGCTCGGAAGTGAGGAGCAGATTTTGGCCGTCTGCCGGTTTAAATCCCTGGGCCATAGCCGGAACGTCAGATAAAGGTTTTGTTTGTTTATCCACGAACACATCAGGCGCCTCTGCCAGATATCCGTTGATGTGGCTCACCTGGCGACGAATCTCCTTCTCGCCCTTGGGGTAGGCGAACAGGTATTTAGGAGTCACGTCGTCGTAGGAGAAGCCGATGATTACCACGTGCACGTGCGCCTGATCTTCGGCCTCGTTTCCCCACACAAAACTGCGGTGGGCGAAGTTGAAGCGGATTCCCTGATCGAATAGCGGCCGCCAAAGAGGGGTTACCTGTTGGCCCTGGCAGATGCTGTTCGTGGACACCAGTGCGGCGCGGATGTGAGTGCCTTGCATGTAATCGGCGGCCTTCTTGTACCAGCAGGCCACGTAGTCGAGCACGCCACCGCCCTTGCCGAACAGCTCGGCGCGATCCTTTTTCTGCTCGGGCGAGTGATTCGAATAACCGATAAACGGTGGGTTCCCGATTATGTAATTGCACTCTTTGGCGGGCAGAATATCGGCCCAATCGACCCGTAGCGCGTTTGCGCGAGTCACTCGGGCGTTGTCTTTGAGCGGTAGATCCTCGATGTCTTGGGTCACCACCACCTGGGCCTCCGCATTTGCTTGAAGCTCGGCGATCCACAGCGCGGTGTTCGAAACCTGAACCGCGAAATCATTTATCTCGATGCCGTGGAATTGACTCAGCGAAACCTTCAGCGGCGAATGGCTCTCATCGAAGACCATCGAGGTCTGGCCGTGGCTCAATTCGCTTAGAACCTTGGTCTCGAGCCTGCGCAGAGAGATGTAAGTCTCCGAAAGAAAATTTCCGGATCCACATGCTGGATCGCACAAAGGTCTGCTTTGGATACAATATCCGTGGTGTCGATGTTGGCGGATTGAAGCGTGTTTCCGCTTGTCAGCGCGCGAAAGTAGACCTGTAGGGCCAGGTGTATCGCGCGCCTCCTGCCTGTAATCTGTTTGAGCTCTCCTGTAAACGAGACGGTACCTTGGCGCCTTTGAACCTCTTGGACGCATCACCGTAGAGAGTCGCGTAAAGGTGCCCGAGTCGCTAAAAGGTAATGCTTATCGGGGATCTGACTGGATATTTAGCTGTTTTAGAGCGTGTATGTAACTGAGCAATTATCAGTCCAAGTAGGTGGTGGTACACGAATTGAAGCAGCAGATTTCAGCGCAAGGGCGTCGCATGGATTACTCGATAACGAATTTTTACCTCGACAATCTTGCTGTCGTAGGAGCTATCAGCTGTGATGAGCTTCGGGCGGCTCAAGATTTTATTTCTGCCGAGCTTAAGGTATTCAACGCAGTCCGGAAAATTGCTGGTTTCGGCAAGCCAGTCTCTTTTGGCAGGCAGCTTTCCGGGCGAATCGAATGTGAAGATTGCGGCGCTAACTACGGTCACAAGACCTGGCATTCTGGTACGCCGAACCGGGCAGACGTGTGGGAGTGCGCAACAAACCATAAGAAACGCGGCAGTTGCGTTACTCCACATATTTATCAGGAGATACTGCAGCGCAAGCTGGTCGAAAGCCAGCAGATTCTCGCAGAGCGGCATCCAGATTTACGCAAAAGAGTAGTGGAGGTTCTGCGTGAAATTGGGTGTGCCGCCACGTCTCAGTTCTTGCATGCCCGTATGCGTAGTTTTGAGCGTAGCGGTGATGCGGTGTTGTTCTTTCCTGATTTTCTTGAAATTCTCGAAGGCGGGATGGTGCTTACTAGTAACCAGCTCGGCCTGGTTTTCATCACTGGGGAGGCCGTCACTCTCGACCTCCCGCAGCGATGGACTCCTGTGCTATATGCAGATGGTTTAGCGGCTACAAGGCATTAGTGACCGGCTGGCTAAAAGCCTTGAGATCTTCCCAAGAATCCGCCCTGGCGTTGTCTTGTTCGTAGGCGATTAGGTATCCCCACTTTTGGTCCGCGTAAGCGTCCTCTGCTACCAGGCGGCGAACTAAAGCTTCTGCTGCTTTGCGTTTGGCCTGCACCTGGGCATCATCGCGGCCCAGCTCGGACTTGCCTTCGATTATCCAGTGCACGCCGTTGGTGTCTAGCGCGACGAAGTCCGGGAAATAACGGTCCTTGGAGTTGTAATAGACGAAGGCCCCATCTAGTGGGTGTAGCCGTTGCCACCACACGATTCCTGGTGAAGTGTTCAACAATCGTGCTAATACGTATTCGCCGGTGTAGGAGTCGAAAGATTCCTCAGCGAAAAGGGACTTAAAGCAGCTGCTGTATAACCGCCCGCGCACGAACTACTGCTCACGCGTATCGATCTGGTCCACTGGGACGCTCATTTTTATACAAAGTGGGCGTTCTGTTTTTGTGTTGTGGGACGTGGTGTTTTGGCTGTCAGCAAAGATTCTGAGTTTTTGCTCGCTTGTCTATATGCATCTGTTGGGGTTGCTGAAGCGCCGCGCTTAGGGCTGGTTTCAGCTCACAGGCGCGCGATTGGGCAGAGCCGATAATAAGTATTACTGGCGCTAATAGGTGTGCTGTACCGACATTACGGTCGCACATCCTGTTCACGATGAATACCAGAAATCTGTTCGGAGGGAGTCCACCATCAAGCGCTGATACCCGCTGTGCCTGGCGATTTCGTGCCTGAATAGGTGGTTGGAGTGCTGGACTACCATGCTGTCACGAAAGTGACTCCTCGAAGTACTGGATGGACGCCGTAATGATTATTTCTGATCGGTGTTGTGCTCCCCTTTGTCTTCATGTTCATCGTTCGTTTACCCGTCCCAAGCCTCCATCGCCGAGCCTCATACTCCGCGATGACGCCGCACAGTAGGCTGTTTGTGTGTATGGAAAAATGTCGCCGCTGGCAAAGGCCCTTCTAAACGAACTCAGAGACATCCGGCTAGGTCAGGGTAAAACTCCCGAGCAAGTTGAGTCTGACCTGATTATCGGACCAGGGTGGATTGAGGAAATTGAAACGGGAGTTGTCGAGCCGCTCCTCGACGATTTTCTCTACTTAGCGCACAGTTTCGGCAAAGAACTATCTGGGATCTATCCGAAAGGGCACCAATTTAGCGCAGACGCGTTTCCGACTGGGCTATCGCGCACTATGCGCGCAATAGAAGTTGACGGAGCGTTAGAGATTCATTTTAAGTATTCTCAGTATGATGCCACCTATATTTTGCCCGGGGCGACACTTTCGGAGTACGAGGAAGTTATAAGGAAACTGAGAGACGGGTTGGCCCTACTGGATGCAGAAGATGCTCAGACTCATCGCCAGATTAAGGCGAATGCTGTGACTGCTGCCTTCCTCAGGGGCGTCAGTCTATGGCCCGATGCCAACCCATCCGATATTTGGTGGTTCATAATTTATCGAGCCTATTGTGAACCGTTTAACCACCCTGCAGCGTTCTCAAGACTCTCATTTGACCAGTCATGGAAGCGAACTGGCGGTTGGGCACTGGAGAAGATACTTGTACAGCATTACCAGAACGCTCTTAAGCAGCACGACGTCAATATTGAGATCGTTGAGGGGCAAAGGAAACGTGACCTTTTAGACAGTCTAAATATTCCTGAGAGACTTGAGTCAGATAAGGTGGATGTTTACCTTACAGATGATCGTGGGAAGTGCTTCGGAATTGTCAATGTCAAGGCCAGCTTCGCTGAACGGCGAACAGACGATGTTCCCATGAGCCAGGCCCTGATTCGAGCTGGATACTACTCGGCGCTTTGGACCATGGACTGCAAATCCACGCCTAGTAAGACACCCGTTAATCGAGGTGAGCTTGGTGCTGTCGAAGGAAAAAGAAGCGCAAAACGTGTCGATATCGAAGACGACGGGCTTTTCTCAGCTTGCTTCTCCTATAATCGCAACACAGCTGCTACACCTGAAGACCGGGATGCCAAAGCGCGCGTGATAGTCTGCAATTTCCAGGATCCGAATGATGCCTTCTTAGAAAATGTGGTCGCAGCTAAAGACGCGTTTAAGAATCGCACTTCTAACTAAAAAGCGACGGGCGGCTGAGAGCTTTATTCAACCTTTCATTCGAGGCTTCAACTTGCTGAGGGTCTATCTCAAATCCGATGTAACTACAACCCAATTCAACGGCAGCGAGTCCGGTTGTGCCGCTGCCCGAAAATGGGTCCAGCACCACGACATCCTCGCCCTTTCTTCCTAGTGCATCAATGCACCTGCGCGGCAATTCTGTTGGAAATCGAGAGTAGTGAGCAACGCCATCAATTTTCTCGTTTGCAATCTCCCAAACGCTCTTTACTGGAGGTGAGGTTCGGAATGAATGCTTCTCTGATTTTGCGAATAGATATATTGACTCGTGCCCCCTGTGCGGCCGCCTTGCACGTCCCTCGGGCATCGGATTACGTTTTTTCCAAATCACCTCCCCTCGAAATACCCATCCATCATCAGACATAGCCGTAACCAGCCTGTAAGGAAGTGCCAGTAAATTTCCGTACGACAACCACGGGGATGATTTGTCAATGAAGGCTTTTCGCTTAGCTCTCGGTTTTGTGTATGCAGAATTGCTCGCATTTAACCCCTTCTTTTCTGCCCCCAGAGAGGAATATTCATAGTCTTCTCGGCGCCAATTCACAGGGGTGTTGTAAGCGTCACCAATGTTAATCCAAATGATTCCATCATCTTTGATTTTAGGCAGGACTGAACGGAATATTTTCCTGAGTGTCATCAAATAGTCTCGTGGGTCAGTCTCCACTCCCATCCCTTCGGATGTGCGCTGTCCCCAATAAGGCGGGGAGGTCACAAGCACATCAATCGAGGCGTCAGGGAGCTGTTCGATGAGAGTTTGACAGTCACCTTCGGCGACAGAGTTTATTTGAAATGGACCGATATTAGACGACATATAGTTTCTTTCTAAGTTTAAATCAAGGTGGAGACCAGGGACGTATTAGAGATTGCAATAGCTGGGTGCTAAAGTCCAGTCACAGATTGTTCGAATTATGCCTGGGGTGCTTAGTGCATCGTTGGATGGTTCGTTGAAGGTGCGGATGAGGTATTCGTAGAGGTCGCCCATTTCGGCGTTGCTGACGGTATCTGGGTGAAGATCGATGTTGGCGAAACGCTCTACCACGAGATAGAGGATTTTCTTTTCGGCCATGGTGCTGATCTCGTCGGCTAGTTTTAATCGTTCGAAAACGTCCATGTTGTCGGAAAAATCATTGACATACTGTTTCAGGTTCGCCTCGAGCATTTCCGGATCGCCCAGCAACGTGCGTAGCGTCCAGGGGCTGGTGTTGTAGAACGGCAGCCCAGTGGAGCGCTGGACTTGGGCGGCCAACAACTCAGGTTTGGTGTTGAAGCGTGCTACCAGTGGTTCGATGGTGGTTTGATGGTCTGTTAGCACGCAGTTGAGCCTGCGGAGGATCATCATTGGCAGAATAACGTTGCTGTATTGGCTGGCCTTGGATGGCGCGCGGGGTATATCGGCGGTGCTCAAGATAAAAGATCCGAGCTGGCCCATGCGTCTTGTTCTTTCACTTCGGTAGCGGGCATGACTTCTGCGATGTCCCCGATCTGGCAGTCTAAGACCTGGCAGATTCGTAGCAGAGTATCGGTTTGAATGTTGGCTCCCTTACTGAGCTTTGCGATAGAGCCCGAGCTTATTCCTGTCTTGGCTTGAAGGTCTTGTTTGAGTAGTCCTTTGGTTTTGAGAAGGTCCCAGAGCTTGTCGTAGCTCATCCGTAACCGCAGCTTTGGCGGGGTTTCTATAGTGGCCACTGTTGGCTCCTTACCGTGTTGGCTAGGTCTCGCTGGTCTTCTGCTTCTTGCTGGATCTCTTCTTCTGGTGCTGTTGCTCCTTGCCGGTTCCATGCGAATCCGTAGAGCGCGTGCTCGTCTTCTCCTAGTTGGATAACGGTTGTTTGTTCGATATGAGCTTGGGTTCGTTCGGTGTAGGACTGGTCCTTGTCGAAAGCGATGAAGATTTGCTTGGTTGTGAAGGTTCGATACAGGTCAAGAATTCTTTCGACTAGGGCATCACTAATGTTTTTGATCAACGGTGAGTCATGGATTACTGCTGGTAGATCAGTCAGTTCCAGAATCACGAGATCGAACAGAATAAGGTTCTTATCTGAGGTTCCGGTGCCGTCATCAACTGGTGAGCCGTAGCGATATTTTTTGTTCTCATCGAAACGAATAGTCGGCGGGATTCGTCGCGTGTCATAAAGCTTGGAATCAAACTCGGCAAGTTGGGTATTTATTTCCTTTGCCATTTGATCCAACAGGGATGGGCGTTCGGAATCTAGGCGTTCTTTGGTTTTCTCTTTTTCTGCCCTGACCTCTTGGCTGGTTTCCCACGCGTCTACTTGTTGTTGGAATAGTTCAACACGTTGCGCGACCTCACCGATTTCTTTGTATTTTTCGGCTGATAGCTCTACCGGAATATTCTTGCGGCGCAGTTCTGACTCGATATGTCCGATAGCGGCGTCGAGACTATCGAGCTCATTTTGGAAGACTTGCTTTTGGGTTTCTAATTCCGCCTCGAGGATTTCGGCGAGTTTTTCGTGAAAAGCTTCTACTTGTTGGATGCGACGTACATCTGCTTCGGGGAAGAAACGCTGTAGTTGGTCAAGCTGAGCTTGCTTAGTAAGGACTTTGCTGTCTTGCTGCTCTTCGATACGCCTGATGCGGTTGCGTGTGATTCCTGCCTTAATTCGCAGGGAATGGCGCTGTTGGTAAAGATTCTCGACGTCCTTTTCTTGCTGATATTGAAGGTCAAGGAGTTGCTGATCAGACTCTCCATTGAGACCAGCGAGGGTCTGACGCTCCTTTTCGAGTCGCTTCTTTGCCTCGGTATATTCGGTTTTATTTCTCAAAGCCATGGTTCGGATCAAGCCATGCTCACGAACCGCATTCAACGCACGCAACTGTCTGTCTGCTTCCCGATACGGCTTTTCCAGAGCAATAATCTGCTCGTAAACACCGAAAAGTTTCTCCAGAACTGCGATACCTGCGCTTGATGGCTCGTCTAGGTCAACTCGCATGGGCTGGGTTACCAGCCCGGCAGCGTGTTCTTGAATCCGGAAAAACCGCCCCACAATGTCGTCGAAGGTCGCATCAATGCCACGAAGCCCGTATTTCTCTTTCAGGTCACTGCGAAACTCGTCAATGCTTATGCGCTCAGCCCGCCTTAGGCCCGCGACGTCTTGGTAAGTCTGAACATATCCTGGTTCGTCGGTTGCGCGTGAATATGTGCGGTCTTCACCGTCGAAACGGAAAGTGAAAAAGATCGAGTGATGACCGACTGCCCCGATAGCGGTTGAGGTGAGGAAATCGTCGACGCCGAATGCAAAAGCAACGATTGATAAAAGTGTGGACTTACCGATTGAGTTTTCCGCTCGTGTGCCGCCCCTCACCGTATTGAGACCGAGATGAAAATCGATAGGCGGTCGAACCTCACCAGCATTCATGAACTTGTCAGACCACAGTCGGACCAACATGAGCTATCACCTGCCTTTCATCATTGATCTCCACAGCGCCGAGCGCGTAGAGACACTCCATCGTGTCAAGGAACTCGTCAACCCCACCAAAGGATGCTTCCACGCCGTGATAAAGATCAAGGACAGGCATCGGTCCAGACTCAAGCAGCTGCAAGATGACGGGCAGGTTAGCGAGTGTGGATTCCTCGAAAGAAAACAATTTATTTGGAAGTCTCATCGGAATACCTGACAATTCTGCACAAAATAGCTGATCACAGCCTCACACGCCTCCACGCCACCGTGGGTTTTGTCTTCTAGCCACGAAACAAGATGACTAAAAATCTCTGCCTCAGTTGCTTGTGTCTGATCCATACAATCAAAAAGTTCAGCGACAGTTCGGCAGAAAGCATCGAAACCTCCTGGACGGATGAACTCATTGCTTTTCAGTACCGTGTCGATGTGATCGAAATAGACAGCAACGTATTGCAAAATCTTGGCTGCCAGCATGAAGTTTTCTTGTTGAGGCAGTTTAGTTTTGACCGTCAAGGGCTGTTTGATATCGATGTAAAGGTCAGCTTGATCTGCTTCTGGCAGCTTACGGATAACTTTGGCGATTGCTTCCTCTACGTTTCGCTTAGAAACAATATCGCTGATTTTATGTTCTCGTTGCTGTGTTTCCTTGATGCCCAAAGCTTCTGCGATGTCTTCTTGTGATGGTTCTGGGCCATATTTAGTTGCGCAGTCATGACAGCAGGCAAGAAGGTTCGCTGGGTTTGCTCCATCGCTTTGGGGGTTGATGACGATGATCTCGAAATCGGTGACGGGTTTTCCAGAAGAAGTGGCTAGCAACGGCTTCTTACATGACGTGAATGAGCAGCGCCCTTGAGCCTCACCCAACAAATAGTTCGCGTACTCGGTCTTTGCGAAAGCTTCACGGGCAAGACTGACTTTCTCTGACGCGATTTCTTGTGCATAGTCTTTTTCGCTGCTGGCGGCGATCAGCTCGGCAGCTTTATCGCCAATCCACTCCGCCAGATTCGTCCGGCCAATATTGGTATCGAACTTCTTCAACGCCCTAGCAAGACGATCTTTAACTCTCGGAGTAAGAGCACGTACCTTCTTCTCCAACCCAGTCGTGTCTAGATAATCGAGGATCTGGTCAGCATAATCCGGTTGTAATCCACTGGGCTTCTCGATGATGTAACGCATCGTTGCGTCACCGTATCGATCAACTGGGTAGTCCTTGCGTGTGTCTTCGAATTTGGCCTCGTACGGCAGATCTGTAATGAGTTCGACAAAAATGCGAGCTATATCGGCATTCGAAGAGCCGAGGCGCAGGTGTTCTCCGAGAATTTTGATGAAGTCGGCGATCTGTTCTGCCACAGACCCAAGAGCGGTATCTGCCGCTACTAGAAGTGATGTTGACAACAGAACCGCCCCCTTCTTTTGCCTTTCACAAGCTTTCACAAAGAATCACAAAATCGCTTCACAAGCCGGTTCCTAAGGTCAAACCATGAAGGACATCGACTAAGTAACCGCGTCGTTAGACCCAAGTCAAAGTCTACTCGATCTTCACGTTCGTAGAGATAGCGACTGCCCATATCTATTCAGACAAAGTCTCCGCAAATCGATGTTCAGCACCCGAATGAACTGAGTGCTGCAGCACCCGAATCATTCATCTGTCCAGGCGTTGAAGAAGGATCGCTACCGGATTCACCGCAAACTACGAGGGTCTGGCGTTGATCGGCCGGGCAAAAACTGAGCTCAGGTTTCCAATCGTTCTAAGTCGGAGCGATCTGCAGGAGCCGCTGGGGCGGGCATCCCATATGGGGTGTCCGCCCACAAGCATGCTCCCAGACCAGACCTCTAACTAGATAACGAATGGCAGTGGCCCCTGTGGGTCCTCCGCATTAAGCGAGAGGAACCACAGCGATGCGCGTGGTCGACAAACAAAGTCAGAACAAGCCAAACAACGACAAGACAAAAAAGCTCTGCTACGAATTCGTCGACGGTGAGCACGTCGAAGTCGAAATCGAGGCAGGTAGCCAGCTTGCCGAACTTATCGATGAATTAGACGCCTACTGGAAGAGAATAGATCGGGCTAATTCGCGCCGAGACCGCCACTCCTCGCTTTCGGAGTTTCCGTGGGCGGGGCCGCGTTTTACTAGCCCGGTTGATATCGAGGCTGAATACATCCTCAAAGAACAAGTATCCGAAGCACTTGATCGCTTATCTGAGCGCCAGCGCTTCCTGCTATGCGCGGTCGAGCTAGACGGGTATTCGTTTGCTGAGTTGGCGCGGGCTGAGGGCAAGGACGAATCAGCTATCCGGCATGCATATAACCGCGCTATCAAGCGAGCACGAAAGATTCTTGAGCCCGGTCGTCCGGAAACGGGTGCGCAGGTGGCTTATAGCGCAAGAGGACCAGTCGTGAAAGACAAGGAGTAAAAGCGTGAAACGAAAACTATGTTTACGCCATCGGATAGCCGCCTTTTTCGGCAAACCGAGTAAACGAATCAACGGAACCGGTGTGGTTAAGGCCAATCATGAGCCCAAAAGGGTGGATTTGGTTGATGACGATGATGACCTGATGACACTGGCCAAAGCCTTGTATCCGGAACGGTTCCAGACAAGGGGTGAGGCCAGATGAGTCGCCCAGAAAACATTCGCAAACTACGTGAAGCATCTGATGCTTATTTGCAGGCTTTGGAGACCCAAATTAAGGCTCATCTTGGTGCTGCTGAAGCGTTGGGTGGGATTTGTGATGCCACTAGTGGCCTGTTGGCTGCCCAGCTTGATTGGGCAGACCCAACCGAAGGCGACTACCCATGCGCGCAAGAAGATGCATCAACAGAATCTGATGCTGTCGAGCCTTTGTTGGTTGGGTTGGAGGATGCTCGCGGTCAGCTAGCTGAGCTGTCGCGTGCTGGCCTTACAAGCAAGATCAAGGAGCTGATTGCTGCTCACGGTAAGACCCGGCTTTCGGAGTTGAGTCTGGAGCAGGTTAATCAGGTGCTCGTGGCGGCTCGGGAGGCGGCTAATGGCGCCGGCTAGTCACGCCGTGTTGTCGGCCTCGAGTGCTCATCGTTGGCTTCGTTGCCCGCCGTCTGCTCTGGCGTGTGCCGGAAAACCCGACGTTGCTAGTGATGCGGCACTGCAGGGTACGGCTGCTCATGAGTTGGCGGAGTGGAAACTACGTCGCGCACTCCACCAGGACCCGAGCATCAGGCCGGTGTCGGATTGGCAAGACACCGAGATGGAAGAAGCCACCGACGACTACGTTTCCTTCATCCAGGAACAAGTCGCTAAAGCTCGAACTAGCGGTGGGCAGCCGTTGGTGCTGGTGGAGCAGCGGGTGGATTTCTCTCATCTGGTGCCAGAGGGTTTCGGGACCGCAGACTGCATTATCGTTGCAGACCGCGTGTTGAGCGTGGTTGATCTGAAATACGGTGTTGGCATTCTTGTTGAGGCCGAGAACAATCCGCAGTTGATGCTCTACGGGCTGGGTGCGTTACGCCTGTTCGATTCGCTCTATGACATTGAACAAGTAACACTCACGATTTTTCAGCCCAGGCGCGAGAGTGTCTCAACCTGGCAGCTATCGGTGGCTGAACTAAACGAGTGGGCTTCTGGCACGTTGCGGCCTCAAGCTGTGTTGGCTGCTGAAGGTGCCGGTGAGTACCGGGCGGGGGATTGGTGCCAGTTCTGCAAAATCGCTCCAACCTGTCGGGCCCGTGCCGAGGCAAACCTGGCGCTGGCCAGGCACGAGTTCGCCAAACCAGCAACCCTGGACAACACCGAGATAGCTGAGGTGTTGGCCAAGATCCCGGATCTGACCTGCTGGGCAGGTGACGTGCAGGACTATGCACTAGCACGTGCGCTGGCTGGTGAATCCTTTGAGGGTTTCAAGCTGGTGGAGGGTCGCTCGATACGCCGCTACACCAACGAGAAAGCTGTCGCTCAGGCTGCTAGTGATGCCGGTTTCACTGACATCTACAAGCGCTCCCTGTTGCCGATCACGGGCATGGAAAAACTCATGGGCAAACGAAAATTCGCTGAGACCATCGGCAAATACGTCACCAAACCTGCGGGAAAACCCACGCTGGTGCCCGCATCCGATAAACGCCCAGAACTCACACGTAGTTCTGCGGCCCACGATTTCAAGAAAAGTAACTAACAAACAGAAAGGTTGAAAAAGCTATGACAAAAACAATCAACAACCCAACCAAAGTCGTCACCGGCGAAGTTAGGTTGAGCTACGCGAATGTTTGGGAACCCAAGTCCATTAATGGCGGCCGCGAGAAATACTCTGTGTCCTTGCTTATCCCGAAAGATGACAAGTCCACGTTGGAGGCTATCGAGAAAGCCATTGACGCGGCCATCAAGGAAGGAGCCGGTAAGTTTGGTGGCAAGATCCCACCTAAGGCCGCGTTGAAGCTACCGCTGCGCGACGGGGATGTTGAGCGCGATGACGAGGCCTATGCCGGGCACTATTTCGTCAACGCCAACAGTATTAATAAGCCCCAGATTGTGGATGCCAATGTTGATCCGATCCTGGATCGCTCTGAGGTCTACTCGGGCTGCTACGCACGCGTGAGCATTAATTTCTACGCTTTCAACCATTCCGGTAACCGAGGCATCGCTTGCGGGTTAGGCAACCTGCAAAAAACTCGTGACGGTGAGTCTCTTGGTGGCAATGTTGCGGCGTCTGCCGAGTTCGACACTTGGAGTGGCGGAGACGATTTCCTCAACTAGCCAGTAGCTCGATAGCTAGGCGGGGCGTGGCATTTTTTCAGCTACGTCCCGCCTGCCCTTTTTTAGGTTAAAGAAAAATAAGAAGATATGGATTGCCTAGCCCTAGATTTAGAAACTTTCAGCCCAGTAAGCCTCGCCAAGAGTGGCGTCTACCGCTACGCAGACGACCCAGCCTTCGAGATTCTGTTGTGCACATACGCAATCAACGACAAAGACGTTAAGACGGTTGATTTGCCTTGTGGCCAGAAACTACCCAAAGAACTCATCGAGGCGTTGCGGGATCCGGGTGTGGTCAAGTGGGCATGGAACGCCGCCTTCGAACGAATCTGCCTGAGCAGATACCTAGAAAACCAACTTGACCCGAAAGGGTGGCGCTGCTCAATGGTGTGGGCCGCCACACTAGGGCTGCCGCTTTCACTCAAAGATGCTGGTGCTGTGCTTGGGCTGGATAAGCAGAAGATGGGGGAGGGCAAAGACCTCATCAAATATTTCTGCACACAGAACAAAGACGGTGGCCGTCATTGTCCGGGCGATGACCCGGCGGCATGGGAATTATTCAAAACGTATAACGGCCGCGATGTTGAGGTAGAAACAGCGATCCGCCACAAACTCTCACACCACCCAGTACCTGAATTCGTGTGGAGCCAATACGAGACTGATCAGCGCATAAACGACCGAGGCATCCGAATCGACACCACCTTGGTGGAAAACGCGATCGTCATCGACGAACAACACCGCCAAGAAACCTTGAAACAGGCACGAGAATTAACCGGCTTGGAGAACCCGGCTTCACCAATCCAGCTTCGCCAATGGCTAAACGACCAGGGCTGCAGCATCGAGACAATGAGCAAAACCGACGTCGAACAGGCACTTGAAACAGCCGAGGGCGAGGTGCGGCGTGCCTTAGAGCTGCGCCAAGAGCTATCGCGCTCATCGGTGGCCAAGTATCAGGCCATGGCCAGGGCTACCACGAGTGCGGGTCGAGCACATGGGCTGTTGCAGTTTTATGGTGCTAACCGCACCGGCAGGTGGGCAGGACGCCTCATCCAAGTACAAAACCTGCCCAGAAACTACCTACCCGACCTGGCACAAGCCAGAGCCCTAGTGCGCGACGGAAACCAAGAAGCACTCGAACTGCTCTACGATTCAGTACCCGACACGCTTTCCCAGCTGATCCGCACCGCATTTATTCCCAGCACCGGCCACCGCTTCATCGTCGCCGACTACTCAGCAATCGAAGCCAGGGTCCTAGCATGGCTTGCAGGGGAAGAAACCACCCTCACCGCATTCCGTAATGGAGAGGATCTTTACTGCGCGACCGCTTCCTCAATGTTCGGGGTGCCGGTTGAAAAGCATGGAGCCAATAGCGAGCTGCGGCAGAAAGGAAAAATAGCGGTTTTGGCTTGTGGCTATAACGGCTCCGTTGGTGCGTTGAAAGCCATGGGTGCTTTGGACATGGGGCTGAAAGAATCCGAGCTCAAGCCGATAGTGGATGCGTGGCGGGCAGCAAACCCACATGTTGTCCAATTCTGGCGGGATGTAGAAGGAGCGGCTATCGAAGCGATTACCACTCGCAGCACCGTGGTACTTGGCAGCATTGCGTTTACGGCCACTAAAAGCATGCTGTTTATCACCCTGCCCTCAGGTCGGCGCTTGGCATATGTAAAACCTGGGCTCGGCACCAACAGATTCGGCAACACGTCGATCACATATTGGGGGCAAGGGCTGAACCGTAAATGGGTTCAGCTGGAAACATACGGCGGCAAACTAGTCGAAAATATCGTCCAAGCGACCGCTAGAGACCTGCTAGCCGAAGCGATAACGCGCATCGAAAAAGCTGGTCACCAGGTAACGATGCACGTCCACGACGAGGTAGTCATTGACGAACCGAAAGACTCTGTCACCACCGTCGCGGATATTTGTCAGAGCATGAACCAACTACCAGACTGGGCGAAAGGTCTGCCAATAGATGCTGCTGGCTACCAATGCGTTTTTTACATGAAGGATTAGAGCCACTAGCCCTCACCAGATTACGTAAGTACTGGTAGGTCGGATCATTGAGGGTTGGCTTACTGTCTCTGATGGACGAGTCTCTGAAGAATCTCAGATAGTCGCCCACTAGCTTTTTCAATCATTGATTGTTTCGTATGATCCATGCGATCACCATGACTGCGATATAGGGTTCTGGCGTTCTATCGCCTGACAGTTGGTTAGTAAACAACAGCATGGGTGTAATCGGATAGGCGCCGGGCGGATCGATCGGGGCGGGGTCACCTACTAGCTCCTACCAACGTAGCGTCGCTTCCCACTTCTTGATTTCGACTAGGTCATGCACGTTATTGTGGAGCGCCGATAGGATAATCAACTCTTGTACGCACTCGGTGCGAATAGTCTCCATTGCGGTGAGGAATTGGTTCTCCACGTTCTCGTACATGCAGATACGCGTGTGCGCCAAGTCAGCATCGGTCAGTCATTCGATCATGAACCGATCAATGACAGGTAACTGGCGGCGCGTATTCTCCCGTCCGTCGTGATTGTGACAAATATTTGTGGCCATTCCCCGATCACAATCGAACAGCCCCGCAATGGCGAGGGGATATACCCCGCATTTTCTATTTCAAGGCCGGAGGCGGCACGATGTTGCCGTGCCGGTCAATGTATCGTGCTGGCGGGAGCGGCTCTTGGTGTTCGAGTTCATCGAGCATGCGGAGCACCTCTGTGGCACATGCACGACGCTGCGCAGGATTGAAGTTAAGGGTTTGGTTACTCAGGTCGATTTCATGGCCCCATTGAGCGAGCGCTTCTTTTATCCGTAATGCTGGGTTATCTTCCAAACCCTTACCGATGAAGTTAAGGAGGTAGTGACGGCATTGTTCGACATCTGTTGGCCACTGGCGTAGCTTGCGACCCGTGAGCCGCTCAAACCATTCGTAATTGTCGCCCATCGTTTCATAACTCCAGTCCGGCCAATTCCCCTTGAACGTGTCAATGCCAAGAAGACCGTCTTGGAAACCCCACCAACGGATTTGTTCCTGGATGAAATCGATGTGAATTCCATTTTCGGGAAGATCATCAGGGTGCTGGTCTTCCCACGCCCAGGGCTCACCATTATCGATGCCGTGGCGTACCTTGAGCGCGAAACGATACAGCTCGTCAGGGCCGAACGCGAGAACGTCTTCTAGGAGTACTTCGTTGTGCCACAATAGCGTTTGCCCATCACGGTACGTCACAGCCATAGCATCTGAAGGATCGAATTCGTCCCATGGGCCAAACCACGAAGAATCCTCCATCGTTCTGTGTTCCGGATTGCCCTGTTCAATCATCGAAGCAGGATCAATGCCCATGGCTCTTAGCGCACTGTGCACGTCTTCCACATTCCATACCGCGCGCCACCCTGGCCAGGTGTGTTCAATCAAGTGGTTAATGATTCGTGGAAGATACAGCGCTTCACTTTCCTCGGCCCAAAACACGGTCTTGGTTGTTTCATCGATGACCAGAGTCCCTTCAAGAAAGATGATGCCGTCCACCTTGTTCGGATGGTCAATGTCGAAGGATGTCATGCCTCTGACGCGCTCCATCGTCGCCTCGTAACCATCGAGTGCAATATCCCCACCTATGGTCTGTGCAGCCCAATGGTCGTAATAAATCTCCCATCCGTTACTGGTGCGCACGAAAATGCCCAGTCTCGACCCCATGTCAACCACCTAACGTCCACATGCTCCTGCTCTCATTGTCCCAAAATATCTTCCGCAGTCTAGAAAGAATTGGCGCGACATTTAACTTTCAACCAACCCGTCCGGTTTTGGCTTCTGCCGTGGCTTAAGGCGAGAGCACAATCCTGCGCTCTCTGAGACCCCGATGGAAGGGAGCCACAATGGCAGCGCAAACAAGAGACAGTGAAGCAGCATGACCACCGCATCTTTAGATTATGGGATCCCGCGCTTGAACGAGAAAGGCTACCGCGACCCCACCGCCTACAAGGCATTGAAAGATATCCAGCAGACAGAGTTCGACAACCGACCGCTGACCTATATTTGCTCGCCATATTCGGGCGATGCGAAGACGAACGCAAAGATCGCGAGAGACTTGAGTGCTTATGCGGTGCAATGCCGCCGCATCCCGCTCGCACCCCACTTGCTGTTTCCACAGTTCATGGATGACACCAACCCAGTAGAGCGGGAAACCGCGATGTGGTTCAACCGAGTCCTGCTGACCCGCTGCGATTCCATGTGGGTGTATACGCCACGTGTCTCGAAAGGTATGCGGCTTGAGATCGACTGGGCACATCAACTCGTAATCCCCATCGCCTATCTTGACCGCAATTTTGAGGAGGTGCTTTCCGATGACTAAATTCCATCTCTGCTTAGCTTCCGTGGCGCGTGTGCAACGAAACCTGCATTATCCAAACCACGTAAAGATAGAGGGTGCTGACGGCCTGAAAAGGGCGGCACGCATGGATCACGTCGCCGCAGTATTCGAGGGTGATATGCGAGGTAACGGGAACTTTTTGTCTTCGGATTGCGTGGTGATGGATGTCGATAACGACCACTCTGATAACCCGGCTGATTGGGTGAGCCCTGAGAGCCTGGCTTTGGTGTTTCCGGGCGTGGGCTTGGCGACGGCCACTAGCCGAAACCACCTGAGGGTTAAGGGTGAGAAGTCTGCTCGGCCTCGTTTCCACGTCTACTTCCCGATCCAACAAACCAAGGACGTTGAAGCTTATGCGGGTGTCAAGCGCCAGCTTGCTTCTTATACAGGGGTTTTCGACCGCAACGCGCTGGATGCGGCACGCTTCATCTACGGGCACGATGCTAGCGAGATCACCTGGGTTGAGGGTGTTATGACGGTCACTGATTTCTTGGATGCTGACCGGTTCGCGGCCCTTGCTATGCCCGAGACCGAGATCCGTGAGGGGTCCCGCAACGCTACTATGTCGCGGTTTGCTGGGCGGGTTGTTGTGCGGTTCGGAAACACTACTCAAGCCCAAGAGCTGTTCGAGGCGAAAGCCGCCCATTGTGTCCCGCCGCTTGCCGATAGTGAGTTGGCGGAAATCTGGGGCTCGGCGCTCAAGTTTGGTGCCAAGGTCGCGGCCACTCCCGGCTACATCCCGCCCGAACGGTATGCCGAAATGACGGGGCTGCGCCCAGCAGATTTCACCGATGTCGGGCAGGCAACCGTCCTGGCTGATGAGTACGCAGCCAAACTGGCGTATTCAGAGGCGACGGATTGGCTGGTCTACAACGACTCGTTTTGGGAAGAAACCCGGCCCGGAGCCAGAGCTGTCGCCCAAGAGTTAACCGGCCGACAACTCGAACAGGCCCAAGGGCTGAAAGAACAGGCCCGCCAGCGCTGCGACGCCACCGGGGTGGGGCAGTTGCTGGCGGCGATGAGCCTGGCCAAAGCACGAGCCTGTTTCAACAAAACCCAGCAGGCGGCTTTCGTTCAGCTTCAAGACGCCGAAGCCTATGAGAAGTATGTGCTCAAGCGCCGTGACTCGAAAGCCATCACCGCCTCCCTAAAAGAGGCGACCGCGATGCTGCAGGTCACTCAGGCCGAGTTGGATGCTGACCCGTTCGCGCTTAATACGCCTTCTGGGACAATCGACCTGGCGACAGGGGACAGCAGGGGCCATGATTTTGGTGATTTTATTACCAAGCAAACAACGCTGGATCCTGCATACCAGGGAAGTCAGGTGTGGGCTGACGCGCTCAACGTGTTCTTTCAGGGTGATGGTGAGCTGATTGAGTATGTGCAGAAGGTTGTTGGTTTGGCGGCTATCGGCAAAGTCTATGTTGAGGCGTTGATTATCGCTTACGGGGATGGCCGAAACGGCAAATCGACTTTTTGGAACTCGGTCGCTAGGGTGCTTGGTTCTTATTCTGGGCACCTGTCGGCCGATGTGTTGACTATCTCGAATCGGCGCAACGTCAAACCCGAGCTAGCCGAGGCTAAAGGCAAACGCCTGCTGATCGCAGCAGAGATGGAAGAAGGCATGCGCCTTTCCACCTCCAACGTCAAACAACTAGCCTCCACCGATGAGGTGTATGCGGAGAAAAAGTTCAAAGCACCGTTTGCGTACCAGCCCACGCACACCCTCGTCCTCTACACGAACCATTTGCCCAGGGTTGGTGCGATGGATGCCGGTATTTGGCGCCGGCTGATTGTGATTCCATTCGAAGCGAAAATCGAAGGCAACTCGGATGTAAAGAACTATGCCGACCACCTCTTTCACCATGCCGGTGGCGCGATACTACATTGGATCATCAATGGTGCAGTCAAAATCATTAGCGAAGATTACGTGCTTAAGCCACCACCCAAAGTTCAGGCTGCTATCGCGGCATACCGCGAATCTAATAACTGGCTAGGGCACTTCCTGGATGATGAATGTGATGTGGGTGAGGGGTTATCGGAGAAATCTGGTGCCCTCTACGACGCGTACCGGGCTTTCGCACTGGGGCGCGGTGAGTATGCGCGCTCTACGACTGATTTCTACTCGGCTTTAGAGAACCAAGGCTTTGAACGGCGTCGTTCTAAGAGCGAGCGACGTGTTTTCGGTCTGCAGCTCAAGAGTGAATTTGACCTCTAGTCATGGGTGGGTGACGGTCTATGACGGTCTATTACTAATCCTTACATAGGGGCCATTTTTCAATATCCCTATATATAAAAGGTTAGTAAATGACCGTCACCGACTGTCACCACATGAACCACTAAGGACTTCATGTGATGAAAGAAAAACAAATCGAACAAGCTCTAAAGCAGGCAGTTGAGGTTCGTGGCGGAATCTGCTGGAAACTCATCAGCCCAGGCACTGTTGGTGTTCCAGACCGGATGATCCTGATGCCAGCCGGCCGCATTGGTTTTGTGGAGGTCAAAGCACCCGGAGGAAAACCCCGTCCCATCCAGAAATACCGGATGAGGCAGCTGCGACATCTCGGCTTCACAGCCCTGGTGCTTGATGACCTGGATGATATTGAGGCGGTGTGCGATGCAATACAGGCCGCATAACTACCAACAGCAAGCCACCAGCTTCATCGAAGACCACCCCCAGGCCGCACTCCTGCTAGGAATGGGTCTAGGCAAGACCGTGATCACCTTGACCGCGATCTGCAACCTAATGTTTGATGCCTTCGAAACCCGCCGTGTTCTGGTGATAGCGCCGCTTCGGGTCGCCCGCGATACCTGGCCTGGTGAACAAACCAAATGGAACCACCTAGGCCTGCTGCGTCTAGCCGTCGCCGTGGGTAACGAGGGTCAACGCCGTGCAGCACTCAACTCCGGTGCTGACGTTGTAGTGATCAACCGCGAAAACGTCGACTGGCTGGTAAACCGCTCTGGTATCGACTGGTGCTGGGACACGGTCATCATCGACGAACTATCATCCTTCAAAAACCACCGGACAAAACGCTTCACCGCGCTATTGAAAGCCCGCACCAATGTGAAACGCATCGTCGGGCTAACCGGAACACCAGCAGCCAACGGGCTAATGGACTTGTGGGCACAATTTCGACTTTTGGATGGTGGCCAGCGGCTGGGACGCTACATATCCCGATACCGCGACAAATGGTTTATGCCCGATAAGCGAAACGGTATGCAGGTTTTCACCTACAAGCCACGTGGGGGAGCGGAGCAGGAAATCTACAAGGCGATCTCCGATATCACCCTGTCCATGAAGACCAGCGACCACCTTGTTCTTCCGGAGCTCACAGTCACAACCCAACAAGTGCAGATGAACCCATGTGAGCGGCGGGCATACGACCAGCTTGCTGCCGACCTCGTGGTGGAGCTGGACGGGCAGATGGTTGATGCCTCCAATGCTTCCGTGTTGGCGGGCAAACTGGCCCAAATGGCGACAGGTGCAATCTACACCGAAACCGGCGAGTGCATCCGCATTCATGATCGCAAACTCGATGCCCTCGAAGACCTTATCGAGGCAGCCAACGGTAACCCCGTTTTGGTGGCCTACTGGTACCAACACGACCTGGCGCGCATCCAGCAGCGTTTCCCGAATGCCAGACAGCTGAAAACCAGTAGAGACATTACCGACTGGAACGAAGGCAATATCCCAATCGGGCTTATCCATCCGGCTAGCGCGGGTCACGGCCTCAACCTGCAGGCCGGAGGTTCCATCCTGATCTGGTTTTCACTGACCTGGAGCCTAGAGCTCTACCAACAGACCAACGCCAGGCTGTATCGGCAAGGACAAGCCCGGCCAGTCACCATCACCCACATCGCGACAAAGAACTCAATAGACGAACAAATCCTCAAAGCCTTGGAAGCCAAGAACACCACGCAAGCAGCGCTGATCGACGCGGTAGCGCACAACCTGAAAGGAGAAACCCGATGAGCCTGACCTACCAAGAAACCGATATCACCTGGCGCTACATAGACCGGCAAGCAGCCGCCATCAACGCGCTACGCGACTACGCCACAATGGAAGCAATAATCGCGGCCACCCCCGAGGACCTCAAAGCAATCAAAAACGACATCCCCACCACCGGATCACCTAAGTTGGACGGTGTTCCTGGCGTGTTCAACCCGCACTCGAGCGAGGATCGGATTGTTCGACACTTGGAGCGTTTCGATAACCGCACACGTAAATACCTGCAAGCCCGTGACTACATGGCGTGGTTCGACCCGGCATGGCAAGCCCTAGACGACGAAGAACGCCTCATCCTTGAGACCTGCTTCCTGTCCGGATACGAGTCCGCTACCGACGCGATCTTGGCGCTACAAGACGCGCTGCATGTGGAACGCTCCACCGCCTACAACCGCAGGCGCGCAGCCCTAACCCACTTCACCAACCTGCTCTACGGCAGATAAAACCGGCTTGGACAAACTCCGGATGAAAAACCCGATACACCCCTCTACAGTGGTAAGTGGATAAAAATAAAGAAACGACCCTCCGGCGACACAGCACTGAACTGCTGGCCGGAGGGTTTCGCTTACCCAGGCAAAAAGGACAGTGGGTGCAATGCCAAGCAAACCAGCCCGTCCCTGCTCGGCCCCCGGCTGCCCCGAGCTGACCCACGAACGGTTCTGCGAGACTCACGCGAAAGCCGAGGACACCCGCTACCGCACGTACCAACGCGATCCGAAGATCAACAAGCGTTACGGTGCCCGCTGGCGACGCATCCGCGCTGCTTACATCACCCAGCACCCCTTGTGTGAAGACTGCCTAGCGCAAGGCAAGACGACACCGGTGCAAGAGGTTCACCACATCCTGCCCTTAGAGCACGGCGGCAGCCACGACTTCACCAACTTACGCAGCTTGTGTAAACCCTGCCACTCGCGTCAGTCGGCGTTGGATGGTGACCGGTGGAGGCAAGCACCCCAGGTCTACACTTACTGATTTTTGTTGAAATCGCGGCGTGTGCGCCTTAAACGTTGCCGACCTCAAAGATGCTGGGCTGGCTCTTGTTCGTGGCTTACGGTCCGACGTGGCGCGTCTGGTTTGGGGGTGGGGCCATCGAATCGCTACGACCTTGTCAGAGGTCAGCGGGCGTGGCCAACCGTGCGCAAAAAGTCCGAATCAAACGCGGTATTGCCCCTCATTTAGGGATGTTGACGCCATGGCGCTTTAGGATCTGCATAGGTTTCCAGAATCAATTCACACCACAAGGCAGCAGCATTAACAGCTAACCGAGCGTGTCGGGGATGCAACCCAACACGTGCTGTTGCTGGACCATGACCGGTTCCATGTCCCGCATTCCTTAGTTCATTTAAACCGAACGCAATACTTGATGCGCCACCTAAAATCCGCTTTGTAGATTGCTCACCATCAACTCCGCTTACCGTACTAGGGTCGAGGCCTAACGCTGCTTGGACTTGCTTCACCAGCACATTGAATTTTGCCTTGGGTTCAACAGTCTTGTTCAGTTCATTGAGAATCACTTTTGCTGTGGATTCAATAAGCTCTTTGGCAGCACCAATAACAGCAGCAGGGTCATCTTGAGATCTGCGTAGGCGCTCAAGCTGCTCATGGATGGCACTAGCATCTTTCAGCTCAACTGCGGACAACAGAGATAGGTGGTTTATATAAGGGAGCGGAGAGATCTCTCCTTTCAAGTTTATCTCCCACCCGTCTTCTCGGAGATATCGGGTAAACACGTCCCAAGTTGTTGTGGTGTACGAGAAGCTCATCTCTGGAGAAATCGGGATGAGGATTCGTTCCATGGCCTTTATCGCGCGGTTGCACTGATTTGCATCAGTCCAGTCGATGGCATTGAGATAATCATTCGTCCTTGTACGCCGAGCGCTGGAGTCTTCGAAGCCTGCTTCTGGCACGGGATAAAACCCTTCATCTCTGAACGCATCATCAATTTGGCCAAGGGTCGATCCCGTCGACAGCGTCCTAAATTCACTCCGTGTTCTGCGACTTATTATTTCACGTTCCATAGCTACCTCTTCAGCAATTCTAAGAGGTCAGCTGATGATCACTAGCAAAGGAATAACCCAGTGGCGAAAGATGGCACTAACCGTGGCGGCCGGCGGGTGCGGGCTGGCGCGAAACCCGACCCCCTCAACGAGAAGTTGGCTAAGGGCATGCCAGCTACCCGGCTGGAGGATCCACTCGACATGCCTTTCGTTTTCGAAGGTGCCGATGTTGGTGAGGGCGCGGTGTTGGCTGGTGAGGTCATGCCCGAACCCTCCGAATACTTAAGCGATATTCAGCGTGATGGTAAGCCGCTGGGCGCTGACATCGTCTACAAAGAAACCTGGCGGTGGCTGGATGAGCGCGGCTGCACCCGCTTCGTGTCGAAACGCCTGATTGAGGCCTACGCGCAGGCCTTTGCCCGGTATGTGCAGTGCGAACAAGCAATAAGTAAGTTCGGGCTGCTGGGTAAACACCCCACCACTGGTGCCGCGATAGCGTCTCCGTTCGTTGCGATGAGCCAGTCTTTTGGTAAGCAGGCGAATGTTTATTGGTATGAGATTTTTGAGATTGTGCGGGCTAACTGTACTACTGATTATTCGGGTGCGGCTCCGGGTGATGAGGTTATGGAGCAGTTGTTGAAGGCCCGCTCCTAGCGGGGTGGTTTAGATCTTGGCGGGCCAGTTGGAGGGTTTTGTTTCGCTGAAGCCTGCCCCTAGCGCGATCCCAACTCCTGTGCCGATAGCTACACCTAAGGCAATATTGTTCATAATGAACCCAAAGATTATGCCGGTCATCATCCCGGCAATTATTCCGTAGGCCACGGCCGAACCATCGCCGCCAGACGTTTTTTGACGATCAGTGCCGGCAGTTTCATCTTCCATAGTTTTCAGTATCGCACAAAGCCCTGACCACACCGGGCTATCTTCACGCGCCGACTGCTCAGCTGCGGTCCTGTTCTTTTGTTTTCGTTTTCTAGTGAAAGGCCTGAACTAGTGTCTGTGGTTAAAACTGCTGAAGCTGTATGTATCGGTCACCCCGATAAACTCTGTGACCTTATTGCTGACCAGATCCTCGACGAAATCCTGTATGAGGACCGTAATGCCCGCGTGGCAGTTGAGGTCATGGCTGCCGGGCGGCGAATTATCGTGACCGGTGAGGTGTCGGCTAACGTGCGGGTGCGCTCTGGGATTAGGGCTTCTGTTCGCACAGCGCTCAGTAACGCTGGCTATAAACCGTGGTGGTTCCTGGTTTATGTGTGGGTGCGTCACCAATCCCAAGACATCAGCGACGGCGTGACCACTTCTTTGGAGGCCCGCGCTGGTGACGATAGCGCTTACTGCCTGCAGGGTGCTGGTGATCAAGGCACCGTCTACGGATACGCCTGCAACGAGACCCCCGAGCGCCTACCACTGCCTCTGGTGTTGGCTCACAAGATTTGCCGCCGGTTGGATGAGGCCCGTGAGCAAGGAACGATCAAAGGCATCTTGTCGGACGGTAAAGCACAGGTGAGCGTGCGTTACGACGACGCAGGAAAACCGCAAGCCGTAGAGACGGTAGTGGTGTCGATCCAGCACAGCGAACTAAAAGACTCCGATGAGTTGCGTCGTGAAATCACCTCACTGATTATCGGCCCAGCCTGCGACACGCACCTGCCCATCGGTGATGAGACGACTGTTTTGGTGAATCCGTCTGGGCGCTTCGTCGAGGGCGGGCCCAAAGCCGACACGGGTTTGACGGGCCGCAAGTTGATGGTTGATACCTATGGTGGCCTGGCGGGGCATGGTGGTGGCGCGTTTAGCGGTAAGGACCCAAGCAAGGTTGACCGGTCTGGGGCTTACATGGCACGCCTGATCGCCAAGTCGGTGGTGGATGCGCGCTTGGCTGATGAGTGCCAGGTGGCTATTTCTTATGCGATTGGTAAGGCCGACCCAGTCGCTTTCAGCGTGGACACGCTCGGCACCGGCCAATACACCGACCAGCTACTCACGGCTGCTGCGCGGGATGTGTTTAATCTTCGTCCGGCAGCAATCATCGACCAGCTCGGACTGCGGGCTCCCGGGTTTGTGCGGTATTCGACGTATGGGCATTTCGGTGACCACACACGCAGGTGGGAAAACACCCTGCCATACGCAAACAAGCTACAGGAGGCAGTGAAAGCTCATGCAGCTCAAAAACCTACCGCTCGCTGAATTATCTCCGGCTGACTACAACCCACGCAAAAACCTGAAACCCGGCGACCCCGACTACGAAAAGTTGAAGCGTAGTCTCACGGAGTTTGGGTATGTAGAACCAGTCATCTGGAACAAAGTAACCGGGCAGGTCGTAGGTGGCCATCAGAGAATTAAAATTCTGCGCGATTTGGGCTACGAGTCCGTGGATTGCGTGGTGGTTGAACTCGACGAGACCCGCGAGAAAGCCCTCAACGTCGCGTTGAATAAAATCTCGGGTGATTGGGATGAATCTAAACTCGCCCTGCTGATCGCTGACCTGGATGCAGCCGATTTTGATGCCGAACTAACCGGCTTCGATGAGGCAGAAATACAGTCCCTCATCGGCTCCCTCGACGACAGCATTGAGGATGACGGCTTCGACCTCAACGCCGCCCTAGAAGCGGCAGCCTTTGTTGACAAAGGCGATATTTGGAGGGTCGGTCGGCACCGGCTGATGTGTGGCGACGCCACCAACCCAGCCGACGTCG
Organism: Propionimicrobium sp. BV2F7; assembly: GCF_000510445.1. NCBI lineage: Bacteria > Bacillati > Actinomycetota > Actinomycetes > Propionibacteriales > Propionibacteriaceae > Propionimicrobium > Propionimicrobium sp. BV2F7. The sequence goes on from NZ_AZIS01000003.1 coordinate 260,354, forward strand.
AAACACTCATGAACGGGAAGCGCGCGAATCTGGTGGTCACGGACCCGCCTTACAACGTCAACTTCAAATCATCTAGCGGATTGAAGATCGCTGGTGATAAGCAAGACGCAGACGCGTTTTATGAGTTTCTGTTGACTGCGTTCACCAATATGGCAGGCGCGCTTGCTAAGGGTGGGTCTGCCTATGTGTTCCATGCCGACACCGAAGGCCTCAACTTCAGGCGCGCCTTTGGTGATGCTGGTTTTTATCTGTCGGGGTGTTGTATCTGGGTGAAAGACTCCCTGGTACTGGGTAGGAGCCCGTATCAGTGGTGTCATGAACCGGTGCTGTATGGCTGGAAGAAAGACGGCCGTCACGCTTGGTATTCGGATCGTAAGCAGACGACGGTGTGGAACTTCGCCAAACCCCGCAAAAACAGTGACCATCCGACTTCTAAGCCGCTGGATTTGCTGGCGTATCCGATCCGAAACTCCACCCAAGCCAACGCGATCATTCTCGATACTTTTGCTGGTTCTGGCTCGACTTTGATGGCTGCAGAAGCCACTGACCGCACCTGCTATTGCATGGAGCTGGACGAGAAATACGCCTCCGTGATCCTGCGCCGCTATGCCGAAGCGACCGGGGATGCCGCTGGTATCACCTGTACTCGTGGCGGCAAAGAATACGCGTACCTGGATTTGGTTAAGCAGGTGGACAGGGACAAATAAATTCTTGGCATTCTTCGCGAAATGGCTGGATATTTCTGCCAAATAGAGCGTGTATGTACATGACCAAAAACAACCCCGGCAAAGGGAAACACGATGAAGGAGTGTTGGTCATGATCAGCGAACTACACCTCGAACTGGTCGAGCTACTAGAGGCAGGAATCGAACTAGAGAATCTTGAAGAAACCTACCGAAAAGCTCGCGAGCGCGGATCAGAGCTGACAGCCGAATGTATACGCCGCTACCCAGACGACTATCTAGAGATCATTCGGGCCTGGTTTGAGGATTTGGAGGTGGCGGCATGAATACCTTTGATTTCGAGAAGCCGCTGAGAAGCGAAAGATTTTCCGAGACTGGAGAGGAGCTGGTAGCAGGCCGGCGGGTGCGGCTGGTGTGTTGCGAAGACCCCTACACTGATCTGGAACCCGGCAGTGAGGGCACAATCTTGTTCGTCGATGCCGTGGGCACCGTTCACGTCGACTGGGATAACGGCTCCGCGCTGGGACTAGTTGAAGGGGTTGATCAATGGCAACTCATCTAGGTAGGAAAATACCTGAAAAATAACGGTTGACTAGGGCAAATGCGACTGGATAAGTGTGCGAACCTATGGCTGTATGTACATAACAAAACAACAAGCCGGAAGGAACCGAGATGAACAGCGAACTCACCGTCTTGAGGACTGCCGCCCAAGTCAAGAAATATTTTAAGGTTCTCGGTCACGCCATGGTCTACGGCGATCAGATTATTGCCTCCAACCGCATTTGGAACGACGAGGGCGGCGCTTACGATCATTTTGCGGCGATCTTTGACATCCTCGAGCGCGGGGACAACGATACCCACACGTTGGTCGCTCTCGCTGCCGAGTCCGACGAAGCCTTCACCGATCAGGGGCACGCTTTTGCCTGGGCTATGGGCATGGTTACCGCCCGCGACTAGCACAGGCATCGCTTGAACAATTTCAAATGAATGCGGCCCAACCAGGTGTGGTTGTGCCGCTGGTTAAGGAGGTCACTATCGCGGTGGCCATTTTTTATGCCCAAAAGATAAGGAAGCGTTGCCGTGAGTCATGAAGTTAGCTTCTATGAGCCGACCAGGTTCATGGCCGCAGGCTCCACCTACAACAAGACCAAAGCCGACTACGCGGTCGCGTTCATCCAAGCGCTCAAGCACACGAAGGGCCGCTGGGCCGGTAAACCTTTCAAACTGCTGGATTGGCAAGAAAAGATCGTGCGCGACCTGTTCGGCACCGTCAAGCCGGATGGTTTCCGCCAGTTCACGACCGCGTATGTGGAGATTCCGAAGAAGATGGGTAAGTCGGAGTTGGCCGCCGCCATCGCGCTGTTGTTGTGTTGTGGCGATGGTGAGGAGCGCGCTGAGGTTTATGGCTGTGCGGCTGACCGGCAGCAGGCCAGCATTGTTTTCGAGGTGGCCGCGGACATGATCCGCATGAGCCCAGCACTCTCACGCCGGGTGAAGATTCTGGCGTCTCAGAAGCGGATTATTTACAAACCGACCAATTCCTTCTACCAAGTCTTGAGTGCTGAGGCGTATTCCAAGCACGGCTTTAACATTTCCGGGGTGGTCTTCGACGAGCTCCATACCCAACCCAACCGGGCATTGTTTGATGTCATGACGAAAGGTAGTGGGGATGCAAGAACCCAGCCGCTGTATTTTCTGATCACCACAGCAGGCACCGACACCCATTCGATTTGCTTTGAGCAGCACCAAAAGGCTGAGGACATCCTGGCGGGTAAAAAGATCGACCCAATGTTTTACCCCGTGATCTACGGCGCTACGCAAGATGATGACTGGACTGACGAGGCGGTTTGGTACAAAGCCAACCCGTCCCTGGACGTAACCGTGCCTGTTGAGAAGGTGCGGGCGGCTTTCAACTCTGCCCGCCAGAACCCGGCCGAAGAAAACACGTTCAGGCAACTGCGGTTGAATCAGTGGGTGAAGCAGTCGGTGCGGTGGATACCCATGCACGTCTGGAACAGCAACGCTCATCCGTTTGACCTGGGTGAGCTTGAGGGGCGTGTTTGTTACGGCGGCCTCGACCTCGCCTCCACGACCGACATCACCGCGTTCGTGCTTGTTTTTCCACCCGACGGTGAGGATGACAAGTACACGGTTGCGCCGTGGTTTTGGATTCCAGAAGACAACCTCAAATTGCGAGTTGCTCGCGATCACGTCCCATACGACCTGTGGAACCAACAGGGATTCTTAGAAACGACCGAGGGCAATGTGGTCCACTACGGGTACATCGAGAAATTTATTGAGGAGCTGGGCACCAGGTTCGATATTCGTGAGATCGCGTTCGACAGGTGGGGTGCCGTTCAAATGTCCCAAAACCTGCAAGACATGGGTTTCACTGTGGTTCCGTTTGGGCAAGGCTTCAAAGACATGTCCCCACCCTCCAAGGAACTGATGAAACTTGCCTTAGAGGGCAGGCTCGCCCATGGCGGGCACCCGGTGCTGGCTTGGATGGTCGATAACATTCACGTGCGCACCGATCCTGCCGGCAACATCAAACCCGACAAGCAAAAATCCACCGAAAAGATCGACGGCGTGGTCGCAACCATCATGGCTCTAGACCGAGCGATCAGGGGTGGCAGCGCAAGTGCGGGCGGGTCGATTTATGACTCACGCGGGCTATTGGTTTTGTGAATTAGAACCAGTTGTGTATTTCACCGGAACCGATTTCCCAGTCCTGGAGGGCGGTTTTGAATTCTGAAAGTGAAGTAAATCTTGACTTGATAGCTGAGATTAGCTGGTCGTGTGTTACCTCAAGGTTTCTGCACATTTTGGCTACTTGGTCGTTAGAGAAGATCTCGACGGATTCGTATTCGTCGCTGTCTCCGAAGGTCGTTGAGCCTGAGTCATGAATTTCTATTGCAGCAGTTCCGTCACTTTGAAGCCTGAAAGCACTGTATCGACTTTCACCTGTTGAACGGGAATTCTCGAAAACGTGCGTAGCTGACAACTGAACCCACCTCCGCATTCGGTTCTTTTCGATGAGTAGCTAAAGAGAAATTCTATTGAAACCTGCAGCCTCGTTTAACAGAAGGAAACAGATATGGGTTTAATCAACTGGCTCCGTGGCACCAGTAGCCGCAAGAGTGATGATCATGTGATCGGTTCTAGCTACAGCTTCTTGTTTGGGCCAACATCTTCTGGCCGTCCGGTGACTGAGCGAAGCGCGATGCAAATGACTGCCGTGTATTCGTGCGTTCGGATTTTAGCTGAGGCGATAGCCGGCCTACCCCTGCACGTATACCGTTACAAGGACGGTGGCGGCAAGGAAAAAGCAGTCGATCATGGTTTGTACCGCTTGCTTCACGATGAGCCTAACCCCGAGATGACGTCGTTTGTGTTCCGGGAAACGTTGATGACGCATTTGTTGTTGTGGGGTAACGGGTTTGCCCAGATCGTGCGCAACGGCTTGGGCGAGGTGATCGGCTTGTATCCGTTGCAGCCAAACCGCATGAGCGTAGGCCGTGACCTGGACACTAAGCAGCTGTATTACGAGTACCAGACTTCCTGGGATGAGCCGGCAGGCGAATACAAAACTATCCGGCTGACCCCGGCAGACGTTTTGCATATCCCAGGGCTGGGTTTTGATGGTTTGGTGGGTTATTCGCCGATTGCGATGGCTCGTAATGCTATCGGCCTGGCACAAGCCACCGAGGAATACGGCGCGAGTTTTTTCGCTAATGGTGCCGCTCCTGGTGGGGTGTTGGAGCATCCTGGCACTATTAAGGATCCTTCTCGGGTGCGTGAGTCCTGGCAGGCGACCTTTGGTGGTGCGAAGAACGGCAATAAGGTTGCTGTTTTGGAAGAAGGGATGAAGTACACGCCTATTAGCGTGTCTCCGGAGCAGGCTCAGTTTCTTGAAACACGGAAGTTTCAGCTCAACGAGATCGCCCGGATTTTCCGTATTCCGCCTCACATGATTGGTGATCTTGAGAAATCTAGCTTCTCTAATATTGAGCAGCAGAGTTTGGAGTTTGTGAAGTACACGCTTGATCCGTGGGTAATCAGGTGGGAACAAGCCATCACGAAAACTCTTTTGAACCCGCGTGAAAAGCAGCAGTTGTTTGTGAAGTTCAATGTTGAGGGGCTGCTGCGCGGGGATTACCAGTCGCGTATGGAGGGCTACGCGGTAGCCAGGCAGAACGGTTGGATGAGCGCCAACGATATCCGCGAGCTAGAAAATCTTGACCGCATCGACGAAGCCGATGGCGGGGATCTCTACCTGGTCAACGGCAACATGCTGCCGCTACCAATGGCAGGCGCTTATGCCGCCACCAAACAAGCCGAAGAAGCCAGGGGTGGTGGTGAATCACCAGAAGAACAACCTGAAGAGAACCAAACTTTGAGGAGGAGAATGTGAAGCGTTTCTGGAACTGGCTACCCCCAGAAAACACTGACCCGGACGATCAAGGAGACGTCCGGGTTTTGCGTATTAACGGGGCTATCGCCGAAGAATCCTGGCTCGACGATGATGTAACACCAGCTGTTTTCGCGTCTGAGTTGAATGCTGGCTCGGGTCCGGTCACTGTTTGGCTTAACAGCCCCGGTGGTGATGTGGTTGCGGCAGCCAGGATTTACAACTTGCTTCTGGACTACCCAGGCCAAGTGCGAGTCAATATTGACGGCATCGCAGCATCCGCAGCGAGTGTGATCGCCATGGCGGCAAGCCGGGTGGCGATGAGCCCGGTGTCGATGCTGATGATCCACAACCCAGCCACGCTGGCCATGGGCGACAAGACCGAGCTATCGAGGGCTCTTGACATGCTCGAGAGCGTTAAGGACTCGATTATCAATGCTTACCAGCTCAAGACTGGGTTGAGCCGCGCGAAGTTAAGCAAGCTTATGGATGCTGAAACGTGGATGGACGCAACCGCCGCTATTGATCTTGGTTTTGCCGATGAGATTCTTACAGGTAAACGAGCACCCGTCCCGGACGAAGACGACAAAGACGAAGACGAGCCGGATGAGGATGATTCCGGCGGGGATGACGAGCAAGGCCCTGCCCGTAAGAAGCCGCCGTTGCCACCCAAAAACACAGGCAGTGGTGTGGTGTTTTCCAGAAAGGCCGCGGAACAGCATCTGGTCGCGCAGTTAGCTAGGCATGCTCCGCCTGGCTCACCGCCATCTCCTGATATCCGTTGTTTTTTGCAGCCCGCTGTCCCTTGTGGTCGGCGGGTTGTTGATTTATACGCCCAACTAACTGATCAACCCCACTAAACCTGAGAGGAACTTTTTACCATGACTACTGTTACTGATCTTTATGCCCGCCGCGCCGAAACCTGGAATAAGGCTAAGGCGTTCCTTGATGAGCGCCGCAACTCTGAGACCGGCTGCCTGAGCACTGAGGACGATGCGGCTTACGCGAAGATGGAGGCTGATATCGAGGCGCTTTCAAACGAGATCGCTCGCAGTGAGCGAGCCGAACGCCTCGAAAACTCCCTCGCGCAGGCGACTCGGGCACCCATCACTGCTACACCCGGCACCAGCCCTGATGAGGACAGCAAGGCGAAACCGGCTCGCGCTACCGCCTCTTACAGCCGTGCGTTTTGGGATGCGATGCGCCTAAACACCTCGCCGGTGGAAGTAAGGAACGCTTTAAGTGAGGGTGTGGATTCTGAGGGCGGGTATCTGGTGCCTGACGAGTTCGAGCGCACCCTAGTGCAGTCTTTAGCCGACCAAAACGTCATGCGCACCCTCGCCAAGGTCATTCAGACCACTAGCGGGGATCGCAAGATTCCTGTGGTTTCTACTCACGGCACTGCGACCTGGCTGGATGAGGGCAAGCCGTATTCCGAATCGGATGAGGCCTTCACCCAGATTTCCCTAAGCGCCTATAAGTTGGGTACTTTCCTCAAGATTTCTGAGGAGTTGCTCAATGATGCTGCGTTCAATGTTGAGCAGTACCTGGCTAGTGAGTTTGCTCGCCGTATCGGTGCGGCCGAAGAAGAAGCATTCCTTGTAGGCGACGGGCAGGGTAAACCCACCGGCATCTTCAACACCACCGGTGGAGCAGAAACTGGCGTCACCACTGCAAAACCCACAGATATTAGCGCTGACGAACTCATCGACCTGCACTATTCGCTTCGTGCCCCGTACAGGGCGCGGGCGGTGTGGTTGATGAACGATGCAACCGTCAAGACTGTGCGCAAGCTCAAGGACGGTAATGGCCAGTACCTGTGGCAGCCAGCCCTGACCGCTGGCACACCGGACATGATCCTGGGTCGGCCGGTTCACACTTCGGTGTTTGCGCCCGAGTTGAAGGCAGGGGCTCGCACGGTCGCGTTTGGTGATCTTGGGTTTTATTGGATCGCTGACCGCCAGGGCCGCTCCTTCAAACGCCTCAACGAACTATTCGCCACCACTGGGCAGATTGGGTTTCTTGCCTCTCAGCGTCTTGACGGCAAGTTGATTTTGCCTGAAGCCGTCAAGGTATTGACCCAAAAGAACGCCGGATAAAGCAAGACAGTAGTTAGGAGGTGGCAGCAATGAACAACGACGAACTCGTGGCAGTAGTGAAGCAGAACCTCATCATCGATCATGATTCCGATGATGGGCTGATTGGTTCGTTTGTGGAGGCTGCCACCTCCTACGCCACCGGCTACCAACACCTCGATGCCGGCTTCTACGACAAGCAGCCGATGTCGGAGGCGACCCGGCAGGGTGTGGTTATGCTCGCCACCCACTTCTATGAGTCCCGCGACGGCGCAACAGCCGGGTTTTGGGCTGACAAACCAGAAGCCGCCCGGGCCGTCTGGGGCGCAGTCAATACGCTGTTGCGGCTGGATCGGAACTGGAAAATCTAGGGAGAACCGTTATGGCTTCGCTTGGGAGAATGACCGAACACGTCGACCTGATAGCACCAGTAGTTACAAAGGACGCTGCCGGGTTCGCTAGCGTCCACGACGAGATTGTCGCCTCAGTACGGGCCTATATCGAGGTGCGTCACGCTTCTGGCGCGTGGGTGAACCGGGCGGCCTACTGCAAGGCTGACGTGCTCTTCCGCATTCGAGTAATACCGGGGCTGCGAGTTACTGAAGCCATGGAGGTCGCCTGCGCTAGCGGCCGGTACGTGATTGATGCGGTTGAGGTTATGGGTCGGTATATCGAGATCATGGCGCACCGTATTGAACCGGAAGGAAACAGCCATGGCTAGAGTCCAGATCCGTCTACCCAACACTTTCATCGACTCACTTGGCGCGGCCGGCAACGTTCTAGAGTCGTCGGCTGAGGAAGTCCTGCAAGCTGGTGCTGGCGTGGTAGAACCTCGGATGCGAGCAAACCTCGCCGCCGCAATAGGCTCTGGCGCTAAGCAACCTTCGCGTTCCACTGGACAGCTGCTCGCAGCGCTTGGCACAACCACGGTGAAGGTCAACAGTCGCGGTGACCATAACGTGAAGGTCGGCTTCGCTGAAAACCGCTCCGATGGCCGCTCCAACGCCTTGATCGCCAACGTCCTCGAACACGGCCGCTCCAACCAGCCAGCTCGTCCGTTTCTGGCACCGACGCGTTCACAAACCCGCAGGCCCGCAGTAGAAGCCATGAAACAAGTACTCGCGGCGCGTATCGAGGCGGTGAAACCATGACCACACCGTTGCTAGAGCAACTAAGCCGCATGGCCCAGAAACTTGAGCTGCCGTATGCAGTCGGGCTGTATGGGAACACTCCGGCACCAGACTCCTACCTGGTGTTCACGCCGCTGACCGACTCGTTGGGGGTTTTCGCTGACAACCAGCCCGGTATTGAGGTCGAAGAAGTCCGCATCGCACTGTTCACGAAGACCAACTACCTGGGGCTGCGTAACCAGCTCACCCGAGCCCTAATTGATGCAGGGCTGACGGTGACCGCCCGCCGCTATATCGGATACGAGGCGGATACCGGTTTTCACCACTATTCCATCGATGTTTCGAGTTTTAGAGCCTGTCCTTAAGAGTTTGCAATGATCAGGAAAGTCAAAAATCCGATGAACAAGATCTCCAGGACTAACCCGATGACGTTAATGACTTTTTCGCTCTTTTCAGGCCAGAATCTGGCTAGCAGAGCAAAAACTACTAAGCCAGTAGCGGCTCCAGCAGTGTTCATTATGACATCGGTGATATCGCTGATCCCAATAGCGAAAACGTACTGAACGACCTCGAATGCCACACTTGCTAAAAACGGTGGGAGCAATTGAATTAACCATGAGCGCCGTTTCAACAACATCCTCATGTACAAGCCAAACGGGATGAAAACAAGGAAGTTGACCACGATCTCATCAAAGAAGAGCGACCCGTAAAGATTCGCAGAATCTGCAAATGGGATCAGATTTAAGTAGCGCACATGCCGCATGGCCAGTATGTCGTCAACGCTGGTGGCGAATTTGAACAGCACCATCCACGACAACAAGAGCAGATAAATCCCGAACACCGCATAGGTCAAGCATCGCGTTTTCTCTCTCATGCCCCAATTCTATCTCTCGATGACATCTAAAGACCCATGTCACGAAAATCACTACCCAAAAGGAGAAACATCATGGCCACTATTGGTCTAGACAAGCTCTACTACGCAACCATCACTGAGGATCCCACCAGCGGTGAGGAAACCTATGCCACCCCGAAATCGCTGGCAAAAGCAATATCCGCCGAGCTGTCCGTTGAGGTTGCTGAAGCGATCCTTTACGCCGACGACGGGGCATCCGAGATTGTTAAAGAATTCAAATCCGGCACACTCACCCTGGGCGTGGACGACCTCGGATCAGAATCAGCCGCAGCACTAACCGGTGCAACCTTGGATGCTAACGGTGTGCTCATTAGTGCTTCCGAAGATGGCGGCACACCTGGTGTTTGCATGGGGTTTTTGAGACGTTTGAGTTTGTTTGAATCTCGTAGTGACTAGACATCACAGTTCTGCTGAAGTCAACACCGCTTTAGCAGGGATTTTTATAGTTTTTGCTTCTAATCATAAAGAGATTATTTGCGGAACTCGGGATGGTAAAAACTCAGCAAAATTGCCGCAGCTATCAGGACTGTGCAACATGTCATTGGTAGCCACGGAGAGAGTCCGTAAAGTGCGGTAGAGGCTATCGGTGCCACTACATAGGCAGCACCATTGTTAGCATTAATCAACCCGGCCAGCCCACCTTGCTCTTCGGGCTTCATTTGCAAAGTAGGCGCCGTGTTGTAGCCAGGCATCGCCAGGCCTAGACCAAAGCCTGTCAAGATGCTGGCCACGATGAACAGTCCAAGATTTAGTGGATAAACCAAGAGTAGTAACCCGAGAAGAACGATTATTAATCCTCTTCTAAAGAGTTTTTTAGCACCCCAGTTTAACCTTGGAGCCACCAAGGCCTGCGCCAGTATCATCACCACACCCATTATTGACATGCACAAAGCGGTGAGCCCTGCTGTTGCGCCGGCCGCTAGCTTCAAAACATCCTGCAGTAAAAAGCCGAAAAGTGTAGCCACGGTAGAAAAAGCAGTAAACATTAGGAAACCGCAAGCCAGGAACACGAATACTCTTGAATCAAAATAGGAAACTTTTGCCGGTTGAGCGACTTTTTCTTCGCCACCTGTGGGTTTGAATGTTAGAAGCAAAACGGCAACGCCCAAAAGCATGACCAAAGGCATCACCAGCAAGGGCATCATGAAACCTCCTATGGCTGCAAGGCTGCCACCCAATAAGGCTCCAAGAATAGACGAGAATCCTTGTGCAGCGCCCAAGACTCCCAGACCTTTTACCCGTTGCGTCTCATTGTAGGTATGAGTCACAACGTAGGTTTGCGCGGCTGGGGAAACTGATGCGATGGCACCGCCGTACAGCACGCCCCTAGTTATGACTACTCCTATGATCAACGCTATGCCGGTGAGCAGACCCTTAAATCCTAGCCACACCACCATAGCGAATCCGCCTAGAGCCAGGATTCCGGCAAGCATGCCAATAAGCAAGATACGCCGAGATCCCCATCGCAATGAGACCCGTCCCCACCTGGTGGAGGTAAGAGAAAACATTACGGCTGCTAACGAAATGGTGGCGCCAATGTGCCATTCCTTCAACCCGATTTCGCGCGATAGCGGAGCCAGAATTGGATTAAGAATCATCTGCCCCATATATGCCAGTAAAACCGTCAAAAACAAGGGAAACAGTCCCGCTATTTTTGATTCGACTTTCTCGTTTCGTTCATTAGTGGCGCACATTAAAACATCCTTTCCAAAGTGAGCAGCCAATCAAACCTCGACAATACTAGAACAATGTTCTAGTATTGTCGAGGTTAAGGATATGCTGTTTTCGTGGGAAATAAAGACAAGCGGGTAAACACGGGTAGACGCGCCTGGCTGACGCAGGAAAAGATCATGTACACCGCAATGGAACTGACCCGAGAGTGCGGTCTAGAAAAATGGTCGATTCGCGACCTTGCGCAGCATCTGGGAGTAGTTCCATCTGTCATCTACCACCATTACCAAAACCGTGACGCCATTACCGCTTCTGTAATAGGCGAAATCACTAGCACCATCGAGCTACCGGACGAGCAGCTGGAATGGAAAGATTGGTTCATCTCCCTAGCAAAAAATGTCAGGCCCGTCTTTCTTGAATTCCCCGGAGTCACCGACAAACTGATGTATGGACATATGAACGCCGCGTTTATACCAATCTTGGAGGTGGCTTACGAAAAACTACGGGACGCTGGTTTTAGCAAGTACATTCACATCGCATACTCAATTATCATCAACACGATGCTGTGGAGCATTACTGCTCGCAACTTGCGCAGCCCAACCAAGCAGGAACAGCGCCACGACCTAGGCCAAATGATTACCCAACTTCAGCCCCTAGCTGCCTGCTCCACAACGCTGGCTGACATCATCCAAGGCTACTTAATTCCGCTAGCCAACCCGAAAAACGAAGACCGCATGAGTCAGGAATACTTTGAAATCATCATAGAAGTCGTACTCGCCGGTTTAGAGATAGCAATCTTGCCTCGCGAAAACGCCTAACGAACCCGTGAACAAGAGAAATCATCAATACTCATAAAATATTTCCCAAAATCGCAAGGCATCCAGCTAAGAGCAGAGCCTTTCAGCCTCTCCCTCTATTTCCTGCGATTTTCCAATAAATACAAGAAGATCCACTATATCCAGAGCTTCCCAAACAACTGGTACGACTACATCAAATACGGCACCACCAATGAACTAGCTATCGGTCTTCACAGTACACAGGCTTCTCCCAGGAATCCGCAGCCTATATTGAAGACTGAGCCCACCCTATTGCGTATGGACGAAGAGGAAACCTCCATCTCGACTTCTGGCTTACCTCTTCGACGAACATCAACGTAAAGAAAGAAGCCGACGAAATCTTCCACTATTGGCTTCCTCTCGCTTATAAAGCTGGGAAAGTTGATCGCGGCGTGCAGAGGTGAGAATGCCCGTCCAATCCGCTATCCCCGCAGTAGCCATACCACCTGGGGTTCCATCAACCAGAAAAAGCTCTACCGCCTTACCACGCGCCATCACAACCACGCCCCTCGTTCACGCCCACCTACCCTCAAGAATAACCGAGAAAAACAGATCACCCCTCAATATGAGGATCCAAAAGAAAGGAAACACCATGGCAACTATTGGTTTAGACAAGCTCTACTACGCGAGCATTAGCGAAGATCCCACCAGCGGTGAGGAAACCTATGCCGTTCCTAAACCGCTCGCTAAAGCAATATCTGCAGAATTGTCTGTGGAGGTGGCTGAGGCAATTTTGTATGCCGACGACGGGGCAAGTGAGATCGTTAAGGAATTCAAATCCGGCACCCTCACCCTCGGCGTGGACGACCTCGGATCAGAATCAGCTGCAGCACTAACCGGTGCAACCTTGGATGCTAACGGTGTACTCATTAGTGCTTCTGAGGATGGCGGCACACCTGTTGCTATCGGTTTCAGGGCTGCGCGCTCTAACGGTAAGTATCAGTATTTTTGGCTGTACCGGGTGAAGTTTGCTCTACCTGCCACGACCCTGGCGACGAAAGCTGACTCCATTACTTTCAGTACTCCGAGTATTGAGGGCACGATCCTGCGGCGTAACAAGCCAGATAGCAATGGTCGTCATCCGTGGAAGGCCGAGGTTACTGAAGGCGCATCCGGGGTAAAGGCAGAAACGATTAGCGGTTGGTATAAGCAGGTTTACGAACCTGCAGCAGCCACCACGCCTAGCCGTGCCGCAAGCCACTAAAAGAAGGGCAGTTTTATGGGAAAGAAACCCACAACAACCAATGCGGTCGATTCGTTTCGCAGCGCCACCATAACTATCGGTGGCCAGGATTACGAGCTGGTCTTGACGACTCGTGCGACCAGGTTGATTGCGCAGCGTTACGGCGGACTCGAACATCTAGGCGATGCCCTCGAAACCTCCGAAGACGTCGATAAATCGTTGGGTGAAGTGATCTGGCTAATCACCCTGCTCGCCAATCAATCTGTCGCAATCCATAACCTCACGCACCCCGACGATCAACGCACTGAACTAACCGTGGACGCGGTGGAGTTGCTGACGGTGCCGGCTGATTTGGCTGACTATCGGGCTGCGATCAGCGAAGCACTACAACGAGGCACCAGACGAGCTATCGCTACCGAGACACCGGCCCCAAAAGACCAGAACAAGGACGAGTCCTAGATAGTGATGAGGCGGCCTTCACCAGGCTGGTTTATATCGGGCTGGCCCACCTAAACATGAGCCGCACTGAGGTCGAGCTGGCTGTGTTTGGTGAACTGCTAGACCTAGTGGATTGTTGGCGGTTAGAGACCGGCCGGGCAAAGCAGAGACGTGTCTGGTTTATTGATGATGTGATCCCGGCTGGAATCTAGTTGGCTAGGTGGGTTTTGAGTGTGGCAGCGAAAAGTTCGGGGTGCGTTTGGTGCCATTGATGGCCAGCGCCGGCAATAATGTCGAGGCATGCGTGGGGGATGAGCCGGGCGGTAGCGCGGGCGGCTGGAAGATTCGCTTTATCTTTACTGCCGCAAACCACTCTGGTTGGCACCCCAATACTTGCGAGCCCTGCGCTTAGGTCTAAATCGGTGACTGCTTTGAGGACTGCTAGTACTTCGGGCTTAGAAGTCTCGGGAGGGCACACCAGTCTTTCTGGCAATATTCGCATCACTAAAGACTGTAGGCGCATGAGTGTGCGGGGCGGCTTGTATTGGGGTGCCGAAACGAGAAGTGAAGTTACTTTTTCTGGGTGGCGGACAGCGATATTCAACGCGATCACAGCCCCCAGTGATAGGCCGACTAGATGAACCTGTCCGGCAAGAGTTTCTACGATCTGGTCGCTAGCCTCATCCAGTGACCATCCACCTGAGTGCCGGCCAGCATCGAGCACGTCGACGCAACAACTGGTGAACTCAGGAAGCTGCTGGATGACTGAAGCCCAGGCCTGCCTTGTTTCACCAAGGCCGTGAAGGAAAACAATCGTAGGGTCAGTGCTCATTTACGTAGCGCGAAAAACCCTAACGCAATGCCGGTAAGCAGGAATCCGGCGACGTTACCAATCATCGTGACAGGCGAAATCGCATCCACGATTCCAAGCAGTGCGAAACAAACTGCCGCAACAAAAAGCAGCGCGGCTGCTACCCATAGCCATATACGAGCCTGCTTGCTTCTAGTTTCCATCGTCATCCTTCCATCAGGTTTTCGCTGCTTGCAATTCCTGTTAATTATCGGCAACTGCACATTACCTGAAATGAGGTTAACACATCATGGCCGACTCGTCTTTTGGTCTCAAGATTGGTTTGGAAGGTGAGCGGGAATTTAAGCGCGCCATCACCGACATCAACCGCGAAATGCGGGTACTCGGCTCCGAGATGAAGCTGGTCGCTTCCCAGTTCGACAAAAACGACTCCTCGGCCGCAGCGCTGACGTCTCGTAACCAGGTGCTGGGCAAGGAGATCGAAGCGCAACGGGCCAAGGTCGAAACCTTGCGGTCTGCACTTGAGAATGCTGCCTCGTCTTTTGGCGAGAATGATTCGCGCACGAATAATTGGCAGATTCAGCTAAATAACGCCCAAGCCACCCTCAACTGCCTAGAAAGCGAACTCAAAGAAAACAATGCTGCGTTAGCGAAGTTTGGTGACCAGGCTGACGGGGCCGGTAATGATGCCAAGACTGCCGCTAAAGACACTGCCCATCTTGAGAACGCGGTTGGTGAGTTGGGTTCCGAGATGGACGACACCTCGGGCAAGACCCGGCTTTTCGGTGACGTTCTTAAAGCTAACCTTGCAGCCGAAGCAATCGTTGGTGGGGTTAAGGCTATCGGGCACGCCATTGCGGGTATCGCTAAGGGCTTCGCCGGGGCGATGAAGGATGGGGTGGAGTACAACGCTCGCATGGAGCAATACACCAGCTCTTTCACGACGATGCTGGGTGATCAGGCCAAAGCCCAGAAACTAGTCAACAACCTCAAACTTGAAGCCGCCAGGACTCCGTTTGGGATGGAGGATCTGGCTAAGGGCACCCAGACTCTGATGGGGTTCGGTATGAGCGCTGAAGAATCCCAGATCAGGCTCAAACAGCTCGGCGATATCTCTCAGGGTGATGCCCAAAAGTTCGAATCACTCACGCTGGCGTTCGCTCAAATGTCCTCGACCGGTAAGTTGACTGGTCAGGATCTCAATCAGATGGTTAACGCCGGTTTCAACCCCCTCGAAGAGATTTCCCGCAAGACAGGTAAGAGTATCGGTGAGTTGAAAGAGGAGATGGGTAAAGGCGCTATATCTGCGGATATGGTTGCTGATGCTTTCGCTTCTGCCACTAGTGAGGGTGGGCGGTTTTATGGTGCGATGGACGCCCAATCTAAAACCTTCTCCGGACAATTGGCCACCTTGCAGGACGGCGTAGCAAACCTCAAAGGCCTGTTGGCTGGTGGTTTGACCACGGCGTTGGCTGGGACGGTGATGCCGATAGTTAACGGTTGGGTCGATGAACTAACGAGCGCTTTCGAGACCGGCGGGGCGCCAGCCCTGATCGACACCTTCGGCGGGATCCTTCAGGAGGCACTGGCATTTATCGCCGAACAACTCCCACAAGTAGTTGAGACCGGCATGACAATACTGACCAGCCTGCTTGAGGGGATTATTGCGGTGCTGCCGTCCCTGGCCGACACCGCCGTAACCCTAATCGTGGCGCTTGTGGAGGCGATCATTGAAGCGCTGCCGAGCCTGTTGGAGGCTGCGGTGCAGATCATTACTACGCTTGTGGCCGGTATCGGTGAGGCATTGCCGCAGTTGATTCCGGCGGCGGTCGAGATGCTGACCACGATGATCCAAGGGTTAGTGGATAACCTGCCGCTGATTTTGGACGCTGCCTTGCAGTTGATTACCGGTCTTGCTGAGGGCCTGATCGCGGCAATCCCTGTGTTGATTGAGGCTTTGCCGCAGATTATTCAGGGGCTGGTGGATTTCCTTGTGGGCGCTATCCCGCAGATCATCCAAACCGGCATCCAACTACTCACCAGCCTCGTAAGCGCTCTGCCGGAGATTATTACTGCGATAGTGGCAGCCCTGCCGCAAATCATCACAGCCATCATCAACGGCGTGCTCGGTGCTATCCCGCAACTGATTCAGGCTGGTATTCAACTGTTTGTTGCGCTGATCGGTGCCTTACCGCAGATCATCACCACGATTGTCGCGGCCTTACCGCAGATCATTGGTGCGGTAATCTCTGCCGTGATTGGTGCGATTCCGCAGTTAGTGCAGGCCGGTATCCAGCTATTAACAGCACTTATTGGTGCGCTACCGCAGATTATTGGCACGATTGTCTCGGCTATCCCGCAAATTATTGGCGGGATTGTTTCTGCTGTTCTGGGTGGTGTGGGCCAGATGATCAATGCTGGTGCCTCCTTGGTTTCTGGTTTGTGGCAGGGCATCCAGTCGCTGGCGGGCTGGTTGTGGGACAGGGTTTCTAGCTGGGTATCTAGCATTTGGGATGGGATCCTCGGATTCTTCGGCATCCACAGCCCCTCCAAACAAATGGCATGGGTCGGCGACATGCTCGTAGCAGGCCTAGCCGGAGCAATCACCAGTGAGGGCCATAAGGCAGCAGACGCAGCAAAAGACATGGCCAAAGACACCCTCGATGCAGTAAGCGAACTTAGCAGTGGCATTGATGTGCCAATCAACATCAACGACACGGACTTGCACCTACCGAATGTAGATCTGGCACCAGCAGCCATTCGACACCCCGATGCCAACCCATCACCAAATAAGACTTCGCCTGTGGATGTGGAGGGCATCGTTGATACCACTGCGAGGCGGATTCTCGGTGCCCTAGATGTTCAGGTGGTGCTCAATGACGGCACCCTGGTGGGCAAGCTCGCACCCCGTATCGATCAGCAACTCTCACGCCTATCAAGGCGATCCAACCTACTGGCGGGAGTGTAGAAGTGTTTGGGTTTGTTCTCGACCACAAGACAACCTCTAGGCAGCTCGGCCTGCGGTTCACCGCACCACTAGAAATCCCTGCCGCCACTAGGCAGGTGGACGATATCGAGGTGGCAGGTCGCGCCGGTTCTTTAACCCGGTTTGCTGGCTGGGCCGACACCGAAATCAGCCTGCCACTAGCAGTCCAGGGTGGTCCGGAAACCTACCGGCAAGCATGTTTTGCATTGATGGATGCTTCGGCGATTTCGTTTAGTGGCGAGCCTGGTTTGTTCAGGTATTTGAAGCACGTCGAGGTGTCGCCGCTTGCCCGGGAAATGGGTTCTTGGGGCATGTTCCAGGCAGAGCTGACATGTGCCCCGTTTACCTATCTGGATGTCGGCTTGAAACCAGTCACGCTCAATGCTTCGGGAACCATCACGAATCCTGGGTTGTTGCCTGCTGATCCGGTCATCACTGTGTTTGGTACCGGACAGTTGGAGTTGACGATCAACAGCACCAAGCATGTGGTGGCATCCCCAGCTGGACAGGTGACCCTCGATAGTGCCCGGTTGGTGGGGCACGTGGCTGGTAAAGCCCAAAGCGACGCCCTAACCGGGGCCTTCCCGCAACTGCAACCTGGTGCTAACCAAATCGAGTTCGGTGCTGGGGTATCGAAGATTGTGGTGCAGCCCAACTGGCGCACCCTATAGCAGAAAGGCCTATTGATGATTAGCGTTCATGAGCGCAGCACAATAACTTTCACCTCGACTGGGCTAGCAGTGTTGGATCGCGAGATTATTGATCCGGTTGTGGCAGAGGAACTAAACGGGGGCTTCACGCTGAGGTTTAACTATCCGGCAGACGGCTCGGCCGCGCAGTATCTGGTGTTGGAGAATATCGTCGCAACACCGGCGCCTGGCATACAGTCTCGTCAGGGTTTCCGTATCACCGAGGTAACCACCAACCTGGACGGGTTACTCGAAATCACCGCGCATCATGTGTTTTATGACCTTGCCGCCAACCTGATCGCCGACACTTATGTCGTCAATAAGACGGTTGTTGATGCGCTAAAGCAGCTTCTTGATGCTGCTAATAGCAAGCACGGGTTTACTGCATCTAGCTCCGACACCAGCACTCGTGCTTCGGCTCGTATCGTGCGTGAGCCTCTAGCTGCCGCGATCTTGGATGCCAAAGCCGACAATAGCTTTGTCTCGCGGTGGGGCGGCGAACTGTCTTTCGATAATTGGCACATCCACCATGCACCCCGCAGGGGTGGCAATCACGGCGTGGTGATCAGGGATCGTAAAAACCTAACCGGCTACGAATCGGCACTGGATTACACAACTGTGGTGACCCGGATTCTGCCGGTCGGTTATGACGGGTTGGTGCTGCCGGAACTGTATGTCGACAGCCCCCGAATCAATGATTACCTCACGCCGCGTATCAAGGTGATCCGGTATGGGTCTGTTAAGGCTATTAAGGATGCGGAGAAGCCGCGTGAGGACGAACTACCCTTGACGCAGGCATACGAAAAGTTACGCCAGCTAGCTAAAGCAGAATTCGCGACACGTCATGTCGATCAACCGCATTGCGCCTACAAGATCTCGTTCGTGGATCTGGCTTCGACGAAAGAATATGAGGGCTTTCGTGACCTGGAAACCGTGGCCCTGGGCGACACGGTAACCGTCCGCCACGATGACCTCAACGTCGCACTCACCGCCAGGGTTATTGCCTATGACTACGATCCACTCGTCGAAGAATACCTCAGTATCGAGCTTGGGAATGTGGCCGCTAAGTTCACCGACATCACGCATACCATCAACACAGCACGTGCAGAGGCTGCTCAGGCTGGGGTGCTGGCTGGTGTGGCTCTGGCGTCGGCTGATGGGAAGAACACCAACCATTACGGCGCGACCCAGCCGGCACAGGCTCAGCTGGGCGATATCTGGTTTAAAGAGGACGGTGAGCAGACCGAGATTTGGATTTACAAGAGCACCGATACTGGCCAGCCGGGCTGGGTGGGGTTGGCTACGGATCTCAACCACGCCCAAGTGTCGGCGGAGCTGAGTAAAACCCGCGCCGAAGTATCCCAGGTTAAGCAGGCTGCTGAGCAAGCCCAAGCCAAAGCTGGTGAAGCTCAAAAGCTAATTAATCATGCTGCGTCGCAGGCGGTGGAGGCTAAGGGGCAGGCGGATGCTGCGGTAGCCAAAGCCACCAGCGCCGAAAACTCGGCCGCAACCTTGTGGCAGATGGTGAACGCCACCAATAGCCAGGTTTCTTCTCAGCTGACGATGCTTTCTGATGACATCAACCTGAGAGTCAAAAACGGTGAGATCATTGCTCAGATCAACATCAGCCCCGAAACAGTTTTGATTGATGGTAAACGGGTGCATATCACCGGCCAAACCACTATCGACAACGGCATTATTGGCTCGGCGATGATTGCTAATGCTGCAATCACGAACGCCAAGATTGGTGCGGTGGATGCTGCCAAGATTACGACCGGAACCTTAGCGGCGGGCAGGATCGCTGCCGGCTCGATCACTTCTGACAAGTTGACTATCAGTAATGGGTTTATTCAGACCGCGATGATTGCTGATGGGGCTATCACGAATGCGAAGATCGGGTTTTTGGATGCCGCGAAAATCACGACCGGATATTTGAATGCTGCCCGTATTCGGGCCGGTAGTATTTCGGCCGATAAGTTGGCTGCTAATGCGATTCAGGTTGGGTTGGCTGGCTGGGATCAGTCGATTCGTATTGACCCTGACCGGATTGAGTGGTTTGAGTCCCAGACTCGTCAGGGCAGTCTTTCTGGGCGCGGTATGCAGTTTTGGTATGGCAGCCGTTTTATTGGTGAGATGACTAGGGGCTCAAAGGCTGGAAACCCAGATGTGCAGGGTATTGGTATGTCTCTTGGTCAAGGAGGGGACTATGTGGCCTGGAGCTACCAAAATCAGCAAGACGGAAATTTTTCTAGCTGCCTGACGCTGGACCCTAAGGGTAAATTCTATGGCACCCCGGGTATCCATCTGGGTGTGGATCTGCGCACCCGGGGCCACAAGTTCTACACCTCAGGCGACAGGTTCGTTTCACTACAAGATGTGTCTTTGACCGATCGGGGTACGCACCCGGGCTGGGTCGGTCAAACAGGCCTTTCGAAGATTGTTTTCCACACCTATGACGTGATGGTTGTCACGAATGGTTCTTTTTATAACATGAGCCGGGTTATTGATCGGCTAAATGATCTGATGAACAGGGTCAATAAACTGCTGGACCTTTTTAATAGAGGCTGGGTTACCCGCATTGAGCGCAAAGGCTCTGATATCACCTGGGGCTATTTCAGCAGCACCGGCTACAACCGAATGTCTACCAACCTGACCTAAAAAGAAAGTGTTTTGTCATGAAAATTTTGCTACCAAACAATCAACTGGCAGGCGTTGCTGACCTGCTGGAGACCATGTCTTTAAAACCCGCCGCATCTAGGGCACGAACCAAACTGCTAAACCTTGTCCGTGAGGCAACAACACGTTTCGGGGCCGATGAGTACGAACTGGTTAGCCAATACGCCCGCCTAGATGAACAAGGCAGACCCCTAATCGATAAGGACGGCACGTTTTCGTTAGCCGATGAGGCTAAAACAGCAGAATTTTTCACAACCCGGCAACAACTACTTGCTACTCCCGTCGAGGTAGAAGGCCCAACATATGAAGGCCATCTCAAAGACCTAAAAGACATGCTCGATACATACGATGAAAAGCTATCTGGCGCCAAAGCGCAAGCCTACGATTGCCTCTACGAGGCTGTAGCCGAAGCAATCAACAAAAACGAAGAACACAACTAACAAACCAAAGTGTCTGTAACGTTATCCGATGCCCATACAGGCTAAAGGCCCACCGTTCATCCATGCCCGCCAGCAGGTGGGCATCTTTCTTTAACACCCAAACCCCTCAAGGGGCTGGTGGGTGTTTTTGTTTCCCTAAATTATTTTTGAAAGGACTTGCTTGCGCCATGAACATCAAAGTCATCTGGGCCACCATCCAAGCAATCTTTACCGCAACGGGAGCCTGGCTAGGGGCATTCCTGGGCGGAACCGACTCCCTGCTATACGCAATCGTCGCGTTCACCATCATCGACTATCTAACTGGCGTGCTAGCAGCAATAAACGCCCACCGACTCAGCTCCTCGGTCGGGTTTAGAGGCATCGCCCGCAAAATCCTCATCTTCACGCTCATCGGACTAGCCCACCTGCTCGACGTCCACATCCTAGGCACACCCGGAGTGCTGCGCACCGCCACGATCTTCTTCTACCTATCCAACGAAGGCATCTCCATCCTCGAAAACGCTTCGCTGCTGGGGCTGCCGATCCCAAACGGACTGCGGCGGGCACTGGATGTAATCAAACAACGCGGCGAAGACCAACCAGAGACAGAAACCACTGGTGTTTCCGGTAGCGGGGCTGCCGTTCCGGCAGGTAGCGGAAGCGGCGTGAACTATCCGATACCCGCACCTGGCACCGGGGCCACCCAATCAGGCTACCGGCCACGCCACGCCAAACCAGATGAGTTGGAGCAATCATGAAAAACCGACTGACCAAACTCGCTAAAACACTCGCCCTCATCACAGCTTTAGCGACCTTTATAGCCGGGATGTGGCTACTACTCGGGCTCATCCTCTCCTGGGCGCTAGCCCCATTGATTTACCTGCTTGCACTGATTACTTACACGATTCCCTAAACAACAGAAAACTGGAGGAACCCCTTATGAAGAACTGGAACAGTCTTGATGCTGACATCAACCTGCTACTCGAGTGCCACTACACCAAAGGCAGGCAAAGCAGGACAATCGACAAAATTATCCTGCATCACAACGCCGGAAACCTCTCCGTGCGCGGCTGCTTTGAGACCTGGCAAACCCGCCAAGCATCCGCACACTACCAAGTACAGTCCGACGGGCTAATCGGGCAGTTAGTGTGGGATGGTGATACTGCCTGGCATGCCGGCAACTGGGAGGCGAACCTCACCAGTATTGGTATCGAACACGCAGACGTCTCTAGTAGCCCGTGGCGGATCTCGGATGCTTGCCTAGAAAACGGTGCCCACCTGGTTGCAGCACTCTGTGTCTACTACAAGCTCGGCCGACCCGAGTGGGGACGCAACGTCTACGGACACAGCCACTTCAGTTCGACCGAGTGCCCAGCCTCCATCGCCGGCAACCAGCGTGCAGCTTATATGGCGCGGGCCGGGTTCTGGTATGACCAAATGAGCGGAAACAAACCTGCACCAACGCCGGCTCCAAACGTGCCGAATATTGATGTGCTGGCTGATGCGGTGATTCGGGGTGAATACGGTAACGGGGATACCCGCCGTGCTCGCCTCGGTGGTTTATATGACGCTGTCCAGCGGCGTGTGAATGAGAAGCTAGGTGCAGGATCTAGCTCTGGCGCGAATATTGATGCTTTGGCTGATGCGGTGATTCGTGGCGACTACGGCAACGGTGATGAACGCCGACACAGACTCGGCAGTCTCTACGATGCTGTTCAGGCCCGTGTGAACCAGAAACTCAGCTAACTAGCCTTTACTTTTTCTTTCTCCCTTTTGGCCCCGTTGCTGCCTCACATTCGAGGTGGTGGCGGGGCCTGTTTTTGTTTTCGGGGTTGCCCGTCCGGTTTGGGGTTTTGGTGTGGCTTATATCGAGCAGAGTGCATGCGAAAGGTTGATAGTGGACGATCAGGTCAAGCAGTTGGTGAAGAAAATGCGAATACACGGGGCTAGCACCGCTGTGATTGCAAAGCATCTGGTACTTAACCCAAATAGTGTTAAGACGCTTTGCCGCCGCCAAGGCTGGGCCCCTGATGCCTGTTTTGAGCAGGTTAGTGATCCTCGTGGGGTGTGGTGTCGACAGTGTGGCGAGAAAATCATGGTCGGTATGGGGATGAAGCGGCGGTGGTTTTGTTGTCAGGAATGCCGACGCGTTTGGTGGAAGAACCATCCAGAGGAGTCTAGGCGTAAAGCTTTCTACCATTTCACTTGCTGCTGCTGCGGCAGAGGGTTTGTGGCTTATGGGAACGTGAAGCGTAAGTACTGCACTCACGCCTGCTATATCCGTGATCGTTTCCATCGGGCAGGTGAGGTGGGGTGAACAGCGCGCGGTTAGCTGCCGAGGCAGGGTTTGGGCAGGTGAGCTTTCAAGTCGACCAGCTTGTTGAGCGTGGCATCCTCACAAGGCCTGAGTCTCTTCGTGTTTTACAGCGGCTTGCTGTCGTTTTTGGGGCTGAGATTGGTGGGCTGAAAACTGCTGTTCGACTGGATAAAGCGCGTGGTTAGAGCGTGTATAGAAGCGGCAAGGATACAAACAGAGAAAGGGCAATGGTTATGGTTCAGTTGCGAAGAATCAGCCCACCCCCAGAAGTGAAAAAGGCTAAGCGTGTAGTGGCTTATGCGCGTATATCTTTTGAGACTGAGCGCACTCCACGATCTTTGTCGCTGCAGGTTTCTTATTATTCGAAGCTGATTCAGTCCACTCCTGGCTGGAGGTATGCGGGTGTTTTCTCTGATTCAGGGGTTTCTGGTACCACGACTAACCGGGCGGGTTTTCAAGAAATGCTCGCTAAAGCCCGAGCCGGTGGAATCGATCTGATTATCACCAAATCGATCTCTCGGTTCGCCCGTAACACGGTCGACCTTCTGGAGGTGTGTCGTGAGCTTAAAGGTATTGGTGTGGAGGTGTTTTTCGAGAAAGAAAACATCTCCACTTTTAGTGACGACGGGGAGCTGATGCTCACCTTATTGGCGTCGTTTGCGCAAGCTGAGTCGGAGCAGATTTCAGCTAACGCGAAATGGCGGGTTGCTAAGAAGTTTGAGCAAGGTTTAGCTAACGGATTCCACCTATACGGCTATAGCCCATCGGCTGATGCAGCCGACGTGCAAATAGTGCCAGAGGAAGCTGATGTCATTCGCTGGGTGTTCAAGAGCTATATGGAGCAGGTGTCGTGTGAGGCCATGGCTCGCGAACTCACCAAACAAGGTGTTCGTCTGCCAAACCAACCCACAGACAATGTCGCCCCTGAATCGCTTCGTTTCATTTTGAAAAACCCCACCTATACCGGTGACCTACTGTTGGGACGGTGGTTCGTGCCCGAAGGCAAAATCGGTCGAACGATCAAGAACACTGGTGAAAAACCCAAGTATCTGGTTGAAAACGCGATCCCAGCAATCATTCCGCGTGAACAATTCGACCAGGTGCAGCAAGAGATTGCCAGACGCCGTGCTCTTGGTGCTCGGGCGAACTGGTCGATCAAAACCAGTTGTTTCACCTCACTGATTAAGTGCGGGATCTGTGGGCGTAGTTTTTCCAGGTCCGGGAAACGAAACACCCAAGGTGTCGTCAATTATGTGTGGATCTGCCGGACCAAACGAGACGGACCAAAACGCACCAAAGGACGCCGCTGCACAAACAAGACGATCCCCGAGGTAATCCTGCAAGAAACCACCACGAAAATCCTGGGGATAGAACAGTTTTCTACTCAAGCCGTAGAGGCTCGGATTGAACGTATTGATGTGCCTGAGGCAAACAAGCTGATCTACACACTCAAAAATGGCACTCAAATAACTACTGAATGGTTATCGGATCTTAAGAAGCGCTGCTGGGATGATGCGGCTAGGGCTAAGAAAAGTCGCGACTTAAAACGCTACTGGGCAAGTAAGCAACACAAAACCAAATAGAACAAATAGGGCAGAGGAGAGGAAGTAATGGCTCGCACGGTCACTGCGATACCGGCCACCAAACGCCTGCACACGCTGGCTCCGATCAACCAGCCCACCATCAGGCGGGTGGCAGGTTACGCGCGCGTGTCCACAGACCATGAAGACCAAGTATCGTCCTACCAAGCCCAGGTTGATTACTACACCAGCTACATACAAAACCATGCAGGCTGGCAGCTCGCCGGCATCTACACCGACGAAGGGATCACCGGCACCAGCGTGCGCAAACGCGAAGGCTTCAAACAAATGCTCACCGACGCACTCTCAGGGCGCATTGACCTGATCATCACCAAAAGCGTGTCTCGATTCGCCCGCAACACCGTAGACTCCCTAACCACCGTGCGCAGGCTCAAAGATGGCGGGGTGGAGGTGTTTTTCGAGAAAGAAAACATTTGGACTTTCGACGCTAAAGGCGAACTACTGATCACCATCATGAGCAGCCTGGCCCAAGAAGAAGCCCGCTCCATATCCGAAAACGTCACCTGGGGACACCGCAAACGCTTCGCAGACGGCAAAGTCACCATCCCATTCTCACGTTTCCTAGGCTACGACCGCGGCCCAGACGGCAACCTCGTCATCAACCCAACTGAGGCCGTGATCGTGCGACGAATCTACGACCTATTCCTCGACGGGCAGTCTTACACAGGCATCTGTAAAACCCTCACCGACGAGCACCTTGCCAATCCGACCGGAAGCCCCTGGTCGGTAACCAGAATCAAAGCTGTACTAACCAATGAGAAATACAAAGGCGACGCACTATTGCAGAAAAGCTACATCGCCGACTTCCTCACCAAGAAACAAGTCAAAAACCAAGGTGAAGTCCCGCAGTACTACGTGAACGCAAACCACGAGCCGATCATCAGCCCGGCCGTATTCGACTTCGTCCAAACAATGATTGCAGAGATCAGCAAGAAAGGCCGCTCTTACTCACGTCACCGGATCTTCTCAGGCAAAATCCGCTGCGGGGCATGTGGCGGCTGGTACGGACCGAAAACCTGGCATGCCGGAACAAAATACGAAAAACGCATCTGGCGCTGCAACCACAAATACAACCACGACACCCCCTGCACCACACCCACCCTGGGCGAAGACGACATCAAAACCGCATATCTGAAAGCACTCCAACAAATAGCAGCGGACGGTATGAATGCCAATCAAGCGATGCTGGACGAAGCACTACAGGCAGAACTCGACACCAGCGCTCTCGAAACCGAAGCAGACAAGCTATTCGCTGAAGTAGAAGCCGCCAGCGCAGCCATCGACAAACTCATCGACCGCAACGCCAGCACCGCCCTCAACCAAGACGAATACACCCGCCAATTCCAATCGCTCACCACTCGCCACAGTCACCTAGCCGAACAACACCAGGCCGTAGCCGCACAGATAGTAGACAAACAAAACCGGCTCAAAGCCTACGAATACTACAAACAAGAAATCAGCGAACTCAACGAGCAGCCACTCGAATTCACCCCGTACCTGTGGCACGCGCTCTTAGATCAGGCAACAGCTAAGGATTACGACACGCTCGCATTCGTATTCAGAAATGGAAGCAAAATCAATATCTTTGCCAAATAAGCTCGCTTACTAAAACCATCGAGAACCGCACCCTAATCGTTGGGATCAGCTATTACTTGCAAGTACTGGACTCCGCCCTGGTTGATAAGGTCTCGTGCTAGATCATTCACGGTCGGCAACATTTCAGCGGGTGAGCTAAGTGGATCAACCTCTGTAGTCACCGGCTGGAACCTGACAATAGGCTCCACATACTCCACATCAAGAAGCAAATTGGTCATCCCCTCAGTGGTGCGAATATAGATCGGCTCGTTGCTCATACCAACGAGCCCGGCTCGAATACGGAAACCCCCGTTCGCTGTCCGTTCTTCCGCGTACTTTCGTAGAGCCGTGATGAAGTCGATGACCGCGATCTCGACGTGTACAGACATGCAATGATTGCTCAACCCTACAGGATAGTAAGAGTTTGCTCCTTCTCCGCTAACAAGCGAACCTAACTGGTAAGCACCCAATACAGTGCCATCGTCGTACAAAAACTTGCGAAACCCATGCGACGAGCTCGAACGATTCCGCATCACCCACTGCCGCATGCCTTTCTTGACCTCGCCAATATTCCACCAGCTGTCTGCTTGTTTTCTTAGCAGTTCGGGCAAGAGTGGCCTCCCCATGAACTCGTAAACATCGTTGAGACTGGCTGATTCGCGCTTGCTCACAAGCTCGATAGGAACCGCAGCCATGGCAAGAAACACGCCATCCTCTGGACGTAGTGCTATACAGGCCCGTTCAAAACGATCCTGAAGGAGACGCTCTTTATCATCCGCATACTGGAAACGTTCTCGAAATCCGCGCTCAATCTCGCGATCACTCATAGGGACGGTATGAGGTCCGTTACGACGTGGAGCAACAAAGGCATCATCGCCCTTCTTCGCGAAATGTGGGGCATCACGAGAATCAGGAACTCGCATCGCTACAACGCACCCCTCATTTTCTGCATCATTGATTGCGATCGTGAAGAACTGTATACCTAGAACCGGAGGTCCAATTTTCGCATACGAAACCCTAAATATTCTCTGTTGAATATCGGAATTCCACTGAACTGGGTAAAGCCTGGCGGCGGCACTATTTTCTTGATCTTCTTCAACACCAAAAAAGATCCAACCACCTCCACTATTCGCCATAGCAGCGATGTCTTTAGCCGCCTCATAATCCCAGCCGGGTTTTCGTCGATCATAGATGCTTCGTTTCCAATCAAGATCCGCAGTTTCTTCAACTCTGCTATCGACAGCTTGTTGCAGAATGCCTAAGGTCAGTTCACCTGGCGGAAGTCCTAATTCCCTATGTATCGGTGTGAACATTCCTGCCTTACCTCCTTGCGCTTACGAAAACTGGAAAGTGGCTAACAAACTTAGTGAACCCTCGCTGCCCATTTTGAACCCCTTAAGCAGCTAGCACTACAGACTCGCTACTTTGTATCCAAACCAGGTGGAAAGCTTCGAAAAATGTCAGGGACGCCAACTTGTCGTGGTACTTTTCCAGCCTGTTCCTTCGAGCCCTCTCACCCAATGAAGAATCATTGAGGATGCCGGCAAGCTCACCTTTCAGATCGTCCAAGAAAAGAGGGTCGATGACCTTGTGGATGTTCTCCGGAGACGTGTAGTGCATTCCACCGCTGCGGCGCGTCTCGGGGTTGAGGGTGGACTCGAATACGCCACCGAAAATCGTGGGGGAGATCTGTGACCAGTTCGTGCCTTCGCTCACCTCGTTGAGCAGGACGCCCAAGATCTCTTCGGTGAACTGTGGGATCTCCACGTCATGGGCGAAAAGACCACCGTTTACGTAAGGGAAGCGTTTTAGCTCTTCGGAAACGTACGGGTCGCGATCTTCCGGCTTTGTGTCCAAGTATCTGAACAATTCCTTCAGGGCTACCCGCACCTGTCTGGCAGGCAGACCCTGCAGATAGTTGTAGAAAGCATCCTTAGGAAAGATCTCCGCGTCCTCGGCAAACAAGCAAAAGACCAGGCGCACGCAGAGCACGTTAAGGCTGTGCTGGCTTTCCGGCGTGTCCGGGTCGTGGTATTGCCCACGCAGCATCTCGTAGATCTTACCGATTAGGGCGCCTGCATCTAACGAAACCTTCTCTTCGCGCTTACGACGTGAATGCTGCGGATCGATTAGGAAATCGAGCAGGTAGATCTGCTCGGGAAGCTCGGAAAGCTGGAATTCGACGTATTCGTTCGCCGGGTCCTCGCTCTCGAGACTGTGGATTCTGAAGGTCTCGAAGTTGCAGACGATGATGGTGTCGGGGCGCTGCGAGTTCGGCATGGAGTCGGCGTAGGCCTTTGCCTGCTCAAAAGGCGTGACCAGGCGGCCCTGCCGCTCTTCTGGCCTATCGAGATCGACTCCTAAGGACTTCTGCTCGATGAAAGTTTTGGCGTCGGGGACTATGACGTCCACAAAGCCTTTTTTGGAGGTGCGGTGCTCGAAATGGACGTTCGAGGTAACGTCCTCCATGCCGATGACGTCTCCGAGGAGTTCTAGCCAAAAAGAACCCGTATCGCCCTTCTCGTAGCCCCTGTCAGCCCACTTATCAGCAAATTCCTTAGCGGTCAGCTTTCTGTTTCTCGCCGCCACATTCCACGAAACATCCACCCTGTGTACCTTAGCGGTTGTAGCGGCGAATAGCCGTTAGCAAAAAGGTTTTATTTATTGCGCGTGGTCAGCTCTATGAGCGACGGTACGTCAGCGACTTGACCAAGAAAAAGCCACCTGCACAAGCCAGCGCCGCTCCCAGCCCTGTATAGAAGAACGAAACAAAAGTGTCTGGCAGCACTCCTGCACCGCGAAGACCGAAGCCAGCCGTCATCATTATTGCCATGATCAAGTAGGCGCGAGCATCAAAGAAATGCCAAAATGGTCTTGCTTTGGCAGGGTTCGATCGGATCCGGTTCACGTGCTTGCCCGCTGACTTTGTGAACATCGCCCCGAACGCCGCAAACACCACAACTGGCATGAGACAAATCCACGGGGCTGGCAACGTGCTGCTGGACAGCGCGGAAACGCCGATCCGAGTCACATTGAAGCCCGCAATACACCAGACAATGCCTGCTAGTGCAATTAGAAAGGGCTTAGAGATACGAAAATGTGGGCAATCGTTCATTACAGACTCGCTAACGCAGTGGATAATTCGCTCAAGCAATCCTAGCGCGACACCCTGTCTCATCAATAAAACAAGCTCTGAATTATCAGTCATTTAGTGACAAAATCAGCCCTGGCAAAGTCCAGCACTTTACTCGGGCAAAGCCTGCTTGTAACTGCCATGACGATCAATCGCCAAGCGGTAGAACTCGACGAGCTTTTCCGTGGCACCGCGCCACGAGTGACGTTCGGCCTCTGCACGGGCGAGCTTAGACATTTCTGCTCTCTTGCCAGGATCTTCGATTAACTGATTCAGCCGATCAACATAGGCATTAGTTTTTTCTTCGCCCTCGGGCGGGACGAGAAAACCGGTCACGCCTTCATCGATGAGATCGGGAATCCCACCCGCGTTAGCGCCGATGACGGGAACGCCTGAAGCCATGGACTCCAGACCCGCAAAACCGAGAGTCTCGGTGGTCGACGGAAACAAAAAGACGTCGGCGCTGGCATAGGCCGCCGCTAGCTCGTGGCCGCGCAGATAGCCGGTGAATACGGTCTTTGTGCCGCTGAACATCACCCTCAACGTTGCGGGCAACGTGGACTCCATTCCCTCCCACGGACTCGTCCTGTCCGACAATCACTTTGTTAACGGTAATTTCTACTCCAACATGGCCACAGGATTTAGCTGGTACTTGGCTGCTATCAACTGCGAGGATCTCGACATCAACATCGGCGGCAATGTTGGTTCCGAAACGGCTTCGACAAGCCAGGTCAACTACAACGGAAAGACGGCTCCCATCACTGCCGCGTCCTATGGTTTCACCTCCCATTTCGACAGGAATCTACCGGGTAGCAATACGGCTCCCTGGAAGAAGCTGCGGGCTCAGTACCGTGACAATAACAATCCGGCTCCGCTGCGAGATACCGGGCACGTGCAGAATCTTTCCTTAACCGTCGGCGGGAACATCCAGGCGGTCTCGAACAACCTCGCCTACGCCGCTGGCCTTTCCAACGACGTGGCCTCCGCCTGGGTAGACAATGCGAAGATCGCCGTCGGGGGAGACATCGCCGCCGTGATGAACACGGATTTCAAGCATCCTTGGCGCACCGAAATGCCCTATGCCTACGGCATTGCCGAGAACACTGGCGTGTTGATGAATTCAAGCCTGAACGTGAACAACATCCGGTTCTCTAGCCCGGAGACTCTCGACGGAAGTGCGTCGTCCGCCCCGGCCAATAATGTCGGCAAGATCGGAGTGGTCGGCTACGACGATAACCACGGATACCACACGAACATCAGCAACAACACCTTCAATATCAAGGAATCGGTGACCGCGAAGACAGGACTGCACCTGATATCACACATCGGGCACGGGATGCGCTGGAACTCAAGCAGTAAGTATGGCTTGAACTGGGTTGTCGTAAACAAGGACAACAAGTACTCCGTGGGCAAGGTCGAGCTGACCGGCACGAAGGGTGCCCAGATCGTCTTTGACGCACTTGGCGAGAAGACCCGCACCGGCGAACGCGATGACGCCAGGCTCCCGAAGCTACCGGAAGCGGCCTTGGAGAACACCACGCTCAATGTAGGCGAGCTCAAGATATCGAACCTAAAGGGCTCGACCTGGGCTAATTTGGGGCAGAGCAACATCGCTGGGGCCAAGCACAACTCCTTGACATATGGGAACATTTCAGTCGAGACGAATATCCTGCCTGAGTTCAATGGCTTGGGTGGGTTGAAGAACGAGGAACCCGAAACAAACGTCTACGAGCCGATTACCCAGAACAACCATCTGGTCACTGGCGACATCATCCTCACGGCGAACGACGCCAGATATGTTTCGTTGATGTTTGGTATTCAACCCACGGATCACTCCGTACGCAATAACAGTGCTCGGGTGAAATCTTTCGCGCTTAACGTAAATGATGAAAATGCAACGCGCCAGACCCTGGTCGGAGGCATCACCCCCTTCGCAAGAGGTGAGCTCACCGGCAACCGTGTTTACGTCGGAGACTTCACCGTAAATAGAAAGAAAACTAATCGGACCTGGATTTCACCGGGCATTGCTTTCGCTACAGGCGCAAAGATCACCGATAACAGCGTTTTCGTCGATAAAAACATCAGCATCGGGCACGCTGGCAAGGGCATCATCGGCGGGTTCATGGGCCGGGCTGCAAAGGCCACCAGCGTTACTGGTTCTTCTTTCCAGCTTGGCGGTGTTCAGAAGACGAGCGGCAATGGTTTGATTTACGGTGCTTTCGCGGGACAGCTGGCAGACGGCTCCACTGTCTCAAACTCTAGCGCATTAAATCTCAATGATTTTGCTCCCTTCGTTTATCAGAGCACTGGGAGCACCACGACTCCATCTACCCTGGACGGGGTAGCGCTGTACAACAATGCAGCTCTGCCCAACAACCTGCCCGCTCTGCAGCTGTCTGGCTCCACGATGTCCGTGGTGAAGAACTCCACGCTGCTAGTTCCTGCCGAACACGCTGATTCTCCGCTCTACTTTGCCGATCGCGTTATTGGCGACCAAAGCGTGAACAACTACGTGGTTGCCGTCAACGATAAGGACGGGGAGCTGAACCGGATTGCCTACAGCGCGGCAACCGAGAAGACCGTACAGGTTGATGATCAAGGTACAGAAAAGCAGGTAATCGCGCGTGCTGCAGAAGCTGAGTCTGTGGGCTCGATCAACATTTCGGAGCGCGCCTTTCAGAGCAAGTACTGGACCAATGATGTTTCAGCCTACGTGACGGGCGCAAACGAATCTGACTTTAGCTACATGAACAAGGATTCTTCTAACAAGACGATAGAGGCATTCTTGGTGGACAAGGGGGTCGTCTCGGCTGACCTCAAGCAGGGCAAGCTAGCGGACTACTACCACCGTCACGCGGGCCTGCGGGTTGCGGGCGGGCCGGTCTACGACCTGCTTGGGATCCCGGTAGCGGACAAGTTGCTCAAGCCCACACCGGAACCAACTCCGAGCCCGACTCCGACTCCGAGCAAAACGCCGAAGCCCAAGCCCGGCAAGCCGAAGCGCAACGGGCTGCCCAAGACCGGCGGTGATCTGGTTGACGGTCTCAGGGCTGTAACGCTGCTGCTAGCTGCCGGCAGCCTGGCCATGTTGGCACGCAGGCGTCGGGGCTAAGCCAAGATAGGTTCACCCCCGGCCTAGCTGGGGGGCGAACTTGACAACACGTTTAGAACCAAGAGGGACATCAAGTTTCACAAGAACGGTTCTTGGCAAGCCGCTATTTCTGGCTAGCAAAGATAGCCAGCTTAGCTGCTCGATTTTCCAGCCGGGAGCGCGGCAACTAAAATCAACTAGAATCAACCTGTCGACAGCTACCCCTGTCCCGACAACATTTTGAAGGGGAGAAGGCATGAGCCTGCGCCGTAAACTATTTACTTTCGCCCTGGTCTTGGCGATGATTTCGCTGATTGTTCCGCAAGCGCGGGCGCAAGGCGACACTTTGCACTTTCACGCCACGGTTTATTCGCGCGAGGCGCCTACGAGCCTAAAAGTCCAGCTTGGTAGCGGCTGGTTCGGTGATGTCTATGAAGTTGATGCATCTGACGTAACAACATCAACACAGCTCGCCAACGGGTTGAATCGATATGAGATTGAATTTGGTCTTGACCCAGAATACTCAGAGGGCGAGACCGTTCCGATCAAGTTGTTGAAGCCGGGTGGCTGGCTCGGCACCACTCTCAGCGAGACGGTAAATGTTCCTGTCAAGAAGAATGCAAGCGGTGAGCTGTCCCTCAGCGTGGTATTGAAAGAAAAGATCAAGCAACGCTTCAACGTGAGCTTCGAGGACGTTTCCGGTGCCGCTATTACCGGTAGCCCAAGTATGTTTAACCTGCCGCTGACTGAGGGAAGCACCGGCTTTAGCTATCAAGTTAAAACTGATCAGAGCGGCACGTATTTCGAACGCGACGCTGACTACGACGAGAACGGCCAATTCATTTCAGCCGCGCCAACCGTTGACCAAGCAGCTACTTACCCCAACGTTACTTTCGGCAGTGGCAGCAGCTCGAAGCTATATGCCATTGAATCCGTTGCCCCCGATGGTAATAGCGGATTTAAGGTGGGCGTTCGCGAGGTCAAGCTTGAAACCATCAAGTACAAGGTAGCCATCGACCGCCCGTTCGATGTGCTGGGTTACAACGTCAACTGGCAGTTCAATTTGAACGGCGAGAAATCCACTAAGACAAATCCGAAGCTGAATATCCCTGCGGGTAGCGGCGAGTTCAGCACCGAGATTACGGCGGTGGATGTTCCTGAGGGCGCACGGCTAAGTCTCGGTGCGTTGCCCGATGAGTACATGTACTACTCGGTAGCCGATCAAAACTTTGACCCGGCCACGAATACCTTGCACGTCACGCTGGGTAAGAAGGTCTACTTCACCGCGTCTGATATTAAGGAGCTGAACTACAACGATTTTGGTGTTGAGCACGCCAGATCCGGGTTCGAGCTCGGCCTTTTTGACTCCGCGGGCAAGCTGATCGAGACGTCAGCTTTCGATAATGGATATCCGCCAAGGTGTCTATTCGAGAAGGTCGTTCCCGGTGAGTACACGGTGAAGGTACTGAAGGCTCCCGCTGACATGCAGGCAGGCTACGACCTAGAGAAGGGGCAGGCTTTCAAGCTAACCGAGGACGGCAGGCTCCAGATCAAGGCGATCTCTAGCGGAAGCCCCGAAACCGAAACCTGGATCAACCCCGACGGTGGCACCGACTCTCGCTTCGACAACACAGCGAAAGCGAAGGCGCTTATCGGGTACAAAACCCCGCTTCGCATCCTGGTGCCCAAAACCACCAAGTTCGAGAAGGCCATCTCGAACCCAGCCGATAATCCAAAACAGGCTGTGGTTAGCGTGGGCGACGAGGTCGAATTCACCATCTCCGGCACGATTCCCGGCGATCACCGCCTGATCATGAAGCATGACAAGTGGGTGGACTTCGGCGTCAAAAACGACATCAGCGTGGTCGACACCCTAGATGAGCGCTTTGAGTTCGTGGCAGGCAGCTTAAAGGTGCTCGAGGACGGGCAGCAGGCCACAAATTACAGCGCTAAATATGACGAGGGCAAGCGCCAGATATCTCTTGTAGACAACGAGAAAGCACATGTTAGTGAGTTCGATTTCAACAAGAAGATTTCCTATCGCGCAGAGAAAAAGGTCTCAGTAACTTTCAAGGCTAAGGTCTTGCAAGTTGGCGATAAGCCGCTGCTCAACGTTATTCCCGGTGACGAGGTCGAGGTCGTGCCGTACCTGGATCTGCTGGTCAAGAAACGCTGGAACGGCGGCGACGAGCTAATCAAGGATCTTGACCCAGAGAAGTACCTGGACAACTTTCAGATCGAGACCTGGCAGAACGATCAGAAGGTCAAAAGCGAACCGGTCAGGACGTATCTGAAACAAGGCAGCCTAAAGACGGAGGGAAAGAACTTCGAATTCAGGCTGGTGAAGCTACCCAAGTACTCAACAGACGAGCTAGCGAAGCCCGCAAACCAGAGGGTGCCGTTTAGCTATAAGGTCGTCGAGAATCTGCCGGAAGAGCTGCAGGGCAAGTTCGAGGTTAAGAGCTCGGTTCGGGCTGGTGAATACCCGGAAACGAGCATCGTGGAATTCGAAAATGCCTTTGTCCCGCCCACACCGGAACCAACTCCGAGCCCGACTCCGACTCCGAGCAAAACGCCGAAGCCCAAGCCCGGCAAGCCGAAGCGCAGCGGGCTGCCCAAGACCGGCGGTGATCTGGTTGACGGTCTCGGGGCTGTAGCGCTGCTGCTAGCTGCCGGCAGCCTGGCCGTGTTGGCCCGCAGGCGTCGGGGCTAAGAGGCGGTTTTCGTAATATTTGGTTACGCTCTTTACAGGTGTTGCCCAAAATATCTGACTTATATATGGTGAGCCCTAACCGAACCAATATTTTCGCCGAAAGACATTTAACGAGGAGGAGTCTCGATGAAATCGAGAGTCAGTAAAACCTTGAGCGCATCGGCTGCCATCGCGCTCGCTACTACCTTGCTGGGGGGAGTAGCTAGCGCGGCTCCTCCGCCGGCCGCCAATAACAGCTGGACTCTGGATGTCAGGTGGAAATACCTGGACAGCAACCAGTACTGGGGATTCGACGAATCTCGGATGGGACAGAAGACCAATCTTTTGTTTTACTGCAATATCAAAGGTAAAACTGCTCCTGGCGCGGAAGAGCAGGTGATTAGCCATAAGTGGCCAGCTATTCAAGTCGAATACGGGAAGAAGGCCACTTACGAAATTAAGACCGAATCTGAGGTCACCGTAAACGGCCAAAAATACGTTGATGTAAACGTCGGGCCTTGCTTCCACTACATGTGGGACGGTGATGGATTCGCGCGCGATCTAGCCACCTCGGTTTCAGAAGACGCGACAACTCGAGTGCAGGAAGTGACAATTCAGCAGATTGCAAATACTGATTTCCAGTTTGCCCTGACCGAGGGCAAGATCCACCCGGACGATCGTGGCACAGCCGTGGGGCAGACCACAGTACCGATCACCATCGGCCTGAATAAAACTTATAAAGGCCAGACAGCCGCCCACAAACTTAAAAATGGAGAACTGGCTGAAAACACCTACAATTTCGCCGACAAGGCGGTTCACCACCCCAGCGCTGAATATGCAAACGGTAAAGAAACACCAATCACTAGGGGTGCCAGTGGCAACGAATACGACCTCTATAGCTTTTACACCGGCAAATATCAGAGCTTTAAGCTGACCGCTAAGTTCGGCAACGGCAAAACAAAGACCGACGACGGGCGCTACGAGATCCAGAGCGTCACCGGCGACGAGACGACCGGCTGGACCGTGAACGTTAAGTCGAATGTAAAGGAACGCACTCCTGAAGCTCCTACCGTTACTGCATCCACCGAGGTAGGCGTGCTGGGCACGGTTAACATTCCGGTCGAGGCTGATCCCGCCAACCCGGTCTGGAAGTACGAGCAGGTTAAGGTGAACAAGGCCGGCCAGGAGGATCCGAATGGCACCTTCGTCAAGGTGACTGCCTCCCTGGTTGACCCGGTGCTGAACTACATCCCGGAGGGCACCACCACCGAGTGGACGCTGAACGTCTCGCCGAAGGCGGCCACTCTGACCCCGGCAAAGCCCATCGCGAAGGCACCGAACTGGAACGACACCAGGACGCCAGCCGACACCTCGGTGACCATTCCGCTCGACGGCGGCAAGGTGCAGCCCGGCACCACCGTGACCGCCACCGGCCCCGGCACCGCAACGCTGAACACGGATGGTTCCATCACGGTTAAGCCCAACGCAGGTGCTAAAGCCGGCGACGTCATCAAGGTTGTCGTGCTTGACCCCAGCGGAAACGTGATTGACGAGATCACCGTCACCCTGGATCCTGTGAAGGCCAAGAAGGTCAAGAAGACCAAGAAGAAGGGTCTACCGCAGACCGGAATGAACGGCGGCATCGGCGTTCTCTCCATCGCTGCCCTTGGCGTAGCTGGTCTGGCAGTTGCAAGGCGACGCAAGGTCTAGCATCAGCAGCTATCACATAACAAAATGATCCTTGGCAGAGCCAATATGTTTCTGCCAAGGATCTTTGTTTGCCCGAAAACTACTCGGTGAAATCTTCTGGTGCTCTAAAGGCCGCCGGCTAGGTCATTTACCTAGTGCAGGTCGACGGCCTGCTGGT
Source organism: Propionimicrobium sp. BV2F7 (assembly GCF_000510445.1). Lineage (NCBI taxonomy): Bacteria > Bacillati > Actinomycetota > Actinomycetes > Propionibacteriales > Propionibacteriaceae > Propionimicrobium > Propionimicrobium sp. BV2F7. The sequence continues at coordinate 297,551 of NZ_AZIS01000003.1, forward strand.
AGAACTCCACTAGCTTCTCGGTGGCGCCGCGCCAGGAATGCTTTAGCGCCTCCTCGCGAGCCAGCTTGGACATCTGCGAGCGTGCCTGCTCATCGTCAATCAAGCGCGTGATCAGTTCGACGTAGGCCTCGGTTTTTTGTTCTCCGGTCGGAGGCACCAGATAGCCGGTCACACCGTCGTCGATCAGGTCAGGAATGCCACCAGCATCCGCACCGATCACCGGCACGCCTGAAGCCATGGACTCCAGACCCGCAAAACCGAGAGTCTCGGTGGTCGACGGAAACAAAAAGACGTCGGAGCTGGCATAGGCCGCCGCTAGCTCGTGGCCGCGCAGATAGCCGGTGAAGACGGTCTTTGTGCCGCTAAACATCGATTTCAGACGGTCGGAGGCCGGGCCGGAACCGATGAAAGCGAATCGAACATTCGGCATCTGGTGCACGACTGGCAAAAGGTCTTCAAGATTTTTCTCGCTGGACAAGCGGCCAGCGTAAATAGCCAGGGGCTGATCCGGATGCCCATCGGTCAGGCGACGACGCATCTTCTTAGAAAACGCGTCGGGGCTATAGGTCTTAGTGTCCACGCCCTTGGGCCAAAGATCCACCCGCTCCACACCAACCTGCTGGGCGCGCTCCACCATTTGAGGAGACGTGCAGAGATTGACCTCGGCCTTATTGTGCAAATACCTGGTCCACTTAGTGGCGGTATTTGTGAGCAATCCAAGATGCAGCTTCTCCGTATAGCTGCTCAGCTGGGTGTGATAACTGGCTAGGAGAGGTATATCCCTTCGCTTTGCAGACAGCACACCATACGCTGCTAAAGCAGCTGGATTGACTGCGTGCACTACGTCGGGGGCGAACTTGACCATCTTCCGTGCGATATTCGGGGTTGGCAGACCAACCTTGATCTCCGGATACCACGGTCTAAAAGAGAACGACCTAACCCTGACTATCTTGAACCCTTTGTATGACGGGGGAGGGGAGCCGGGCGCGAAGACAATAGCTTCGTGTCCCAGCTCAGCCAACTCGTCGAGAGTTCTAACTACTCGAGTCACTACACCGTCGATCTTCGGCAGGAAGACTTCGGTGAAAATCGCTATCCGCATTAATCCAGATTGTCGGGAACGCCGGCCTTTTGATTCTTGGTCCACAAAGACCGAGCAGGAATCTTGCTTAGATCCGCACGATCTTTGTACTTCATGGCGATCTCGTTGATCTCCATGAGCAGACCCTCGGAAAGAGTCGTCGGGTTGAGGCCAAGAGCCAAGAAGTTGTCGTTCTTGACGTGCAGTTCATTCTCCTGAGCTTCGTTACGCGGGTCCGGAACGTTAGCGATCTTCGCGCCTGTCAGTTTTGAAACCAGCGCAGCAAGATCGCGAACCCTGTGAGTCTCGGTCATCTGGTTGAAGATCTTGACTCGGTCCCCACGCTGGGGCGGGTTGTTAATAGCTAGTTCTATGCATCGAACGCTGTCTTGCAGGTGAATGAACGCCCTGGTCTGGCCGCCCGTCCCATGGACGGTCAAGGGGTAGCCCACCGCGGCCTGCATTAGGAACCTGTTCAAAACAGTTCCGTAATCGCCGTCGTAGTCGAAGCGGTTGATGAGACGATCATCCAGCTGGGTCTCTTCGGTGTGGGTGCCCCAGATGATGCCCTGGTGAAGGTCGGTGATGCGCAGCGAATCGTTTTTGGCATAGTACGCGAATAGCGTCTGATCCAGCACCTTGGTCATGTGGTAGATAGACCCCGGGTTAGTGGGGTAGAGGATCTGGGTTTCGATGGGGTGAGGCTCAACCTGGTTGCCGTGCTCATCCTCATCGCTCATGACCTGAATGTCGAGGTAGCCTTCGGGGATCTTCATGCCGGCAGTGCCATAACCGTAGACACCCATCGTGCCCAAGTGAACTAGGTGAATGTCGAGGCCTGACTCTACAATCGCGCAGAGCGTGTTGCTGGTTGCATTGGTGTTGTTGTCCACCGTGTAGCGCTTCTGCTTGCTGCCCTTCATCGAATAAGGGGCTGCTCGCTGCTCGGCAAAGTGGATGATGGCATCGGGGCGCTCGTCGATAAGCAGCTTAAGGAACCTGTCGTATTCCTTGGCTACATTCAGCGTCACAACATTCAGATCTTTGCCGCTAACTTCCTTCCAGGCCTTCTTGCGCTCGACCATGGAACGGATAGGGGTAAGAGACTGCACACCTAATTCCTCGTCGATTACCCGGCGAGAAAAGTTATCTACGATCGTGATGTCGTGACCAATCGCTGAAAGATGCAACGCCGCGGGCCAGCCGCAGAATCCGTCGCCACCGAGCACGAAGATCTTCATAGTGCGCAACTCCTAACTGAAAGTCTCTCAAACCACCTTAGCCGGTATCGGAGTCGCTTTTACCCTCAAAGTCTTCAGAATCCGCATCGTTAAGCGAAGATTCATCTTCAGTTATCTGACGCAAGAATTCCTCGACTTCAGCTCCGATCTGATCGGCCGTCGGAATCTCGTCACCTGATTCGGTTAGTGTGCGCCTGGCAACGAACTCGTCGTAGCGGCGTTCTAACTGTTCGATGACCTCTCTAAGATCTTCGGAGCTTTCCACCTGAGAATCGATGGCGGCATGGGTAGTCTCCGAGATCTTCTGCAGCCCGCCCTCCGGCAGATCGAGCTCCTCCATCTTTCGAAGAGTTTTGATTAGCGCTAGCGGCCCATCGACGAATTCGAGGTCTGCCAGATAGTGCGGGATGTGAGCAACCAATCCCAAAACGTCTTGGGAAGCCTCGCCTAGGCGCACAGCCAACATGGCAGTAAAGGAAGACTGAAGCTGAATGGATGCGGGTAGCTTGTCCCAGTCCGATATCAGGCCAGGCCTAGACGCGTACGCGTTAATGAAGACAGGACGCGTGTGAGGCGTGGGCGCGGGTATAGCCTGCAGAAAGATCGTCTGCTCTATACCTAGCTGCTCATTGAGCGCCTCGATACTAGAGGCCATCCGTTCCCAACGGAGGGAGGGCTCTGGACCAGTTAAAAGCAAAAATGGGACGCCCTGATCGTCAGTGACCTCATGTAGCACTATTTGTGGAGTCTGGTAGTCGGTAAAATGATCAAACTCAAAAACAATTCCTGGACGGTTATCCTTGTAATCGTGCAGCTGGTCGAAATCGAACTTGCCGACCTCGTGATTAGGCAAAGAGTTCAATATGTGATTGTTCAGAAGCCGCTGGGTATGACCCGTATCTCCGAAAGCGTTTAGGGTTACGACCAACGTTTTCAGGCGCTCATCAGCAGCCAACTCTGACTGACTGATGTGATCAGCGAATTCAAACAAGTTATAACCAGACATACTCACCTCCTGATAGTTACTTACATCAACGTAAGATGCGAGTTAACTATTCCAGAGAGCCTAGTTGATCAAACCCTCGTCGTCGCGGATATCCACTTTCAACGAATCATCCAAGTCGCCCTTAACGACTGACAGGTGGCCGCTTGGCTCGAGCAAAATGAAGTTCACCTCAGACAAGTCGTGGATGCCTTTTTCGCGAAGGTTGGAGCGAAGCTGGCTGGGCGTGATGTGGTAGCGACGCATAGTGCGATCTACCGGCTCGCCGTTCGCATAAATAATTTCTGCTCTGCGAGCCCTACGCCTGAAACCAAGAAGGTGACGTACACCGAATATGCTTTCCATGATGATCACTATGGTTAGTGCCACCATCCACCCGAATAGGGTAGGGGCATTTCCCAGCATGGCACGGGCGGAGATGGAGCCCAGAACGAGAGTTACGACAAGGCCACTGCTTCGCCTGTTGGCGTAAAACCGCTGACCAAGCGTGTAGAGCAATGCGGTAATCGCTAAGTAGATGACCACCGTAGCCACAGCCACACCCAGCAGCTGTGCGGGAGAAATACCAACTTGATGCCAAAATTGTTCCCAAAAATTCATGATTTGTATTTTAGAAAATTTTCGTCGGATCTGTTATTTGGCCGTTTACCCAGGTTGAAAAGTGCAGGTGGCATCCGGTGGACCAACCTGTTGTGCCAACCGTTCCAATTAGCTGGCCAGCCTTTACCGTTTGGCCCGGCTGCACGGCGAATCCGGAAAGGTGGTTGTATGTGGCCTTATACATACCGGAATCTACGAGAACCCTATTTCCGTAGCCTCTTTGATAGCGAGCGCTGATGACGACACCTGGCCATGCAGACTGGACCGGCGCGCCACAGGGGGCTCCGATGTCGGTGCCGTCGTGAAGTTCTGAAAAACCGACTACGGGGTTAACCCGGTAGCCGAATGGCGAAGTGATGGGGCCACTCGCTGGCCAGATTCCCTGCCCCTTTCCTGTAGGTAAGCCGGTTACTCCGCTAAGATCGAAATCTCCCTCGGCAAGCGAGCCCTCTAGAAGCTTGGAAGTCCTGTTCTTAATGGTCGTATCGTTAAGCTTCTTTAACAGATCCAATTGGCCGGGCGAGAGCTTTTCTAGCACCTCTTCGGCCTGTTTAATCTTTGCCTCGTACTCAGCCTTCAAAGCCTTCTGCCTGTTAACCTCATCGGCGGCTTTCTGAGTGAGCTCTTTTCGAATTGTCTTAAGGTCAGCGAGCCTTTCGCATTCAGACAGGCTTCGACGAAGCTGCTCATTGGTGATGTCGCCCACGTTGCGCATGGTGGCCAACTTTGACAGGAATCCTTGCGCGTCTTCGCTCTTAAGTAGGACGTTGGCCGTCGCCATAGTCTCGTGCCCTTGCTGCTGGGACATTGCAATCAGTCCGAGTGAGACTTTCGCATCATCGACTTTCTTTTGCTGAATTGAAAGCTGATCTTCTGCTTGAGAAAGCTTCTTTTCGGCCTCCTCCTGAGTCTTCTTAGACTTTTCAAGATTCTGCGTTACTCGCATCGCACGTCCCTGAATCTCGAGGATCTCATTCAAGGCATCGATTACCTTTTTATCCGTTGTTACGGAAGCAGCGTCTGCGAGTGTAATTTTGTCGAATCCGTCCACCGGTTTGATATCTGAGGAACCTTTAGAGCCAGAAGCTGATTCAGAATTTTTTGTGCTTTCTTTCTTTTCATCCTTGTTGGTTGTTCCGGAATCAGGTTTTGTCTTTTCTTCGTCCCGATTCGGCTTATCTGGGTGTCCAGAAGAATCAGTGCCATCATGATCTTTGGAGTTGTCGGCTGGATCATTATTGTCCGGGGCCGGACCGGTAGGCTCTTGCGGTGCCGCAGAAGAGGCTGCAGGGGCTGGGGTGTCTGGTTGAGCTGTTTCATTAGCCCACGAAACTGAAGTTAGCCCCGAAACTAAAAGAGCGATCGAAGCGACGCCTGAAACAAATCTGATTCCCCTAGCCATATCTGCAATTATAGAGTGAGAACTCATTAGTGGCGAAACGTCCCAATCCGCTCGTGTACTCATCAATAAATGATTAGTGGCCAAGGCGGATTGACTTGGCAACAGGCATCGAACTATTATCTTGCGCTTGTTAATAACGCGGATCGCAATCTTTTAGGAGATTCATTATGGAATCTAAGGTGCAGTTACTAGCTAGAGAGATCGGCTTCGACCGCGAAAAGTACATAAAGCTTCAAACCGAAAAGATCCTTAAGAGAAGGTCGAAGTTTGGTGGCAAACTGTACCTAGAATTTGGCGGCAAGCTATTCGATGATATGCATGCGTCTCGGGTTCTCCCGGGATTCACGCCGGATAACAAGATCAAGATGCTCGAGCAGGTCGCCGAAGACGTCGAAATAGTCATCGTCATCAGCGCAAACGATCTTGGGAACAACAAGGTTCGCGCAGACCTCGGAATCTCCTACGAAGAAGACGTGCTCAGGCTAATCGATGCCTTCCGTGGCAAAGGTCTCTACGTGGGTAGCGTGGTGATCAGCCACATAACTCCGGACAATCGTGATGCCAAGACCTTCAAGAGAAAGCTCGAAAGGGCAGGCATCAAGGTATACCGTCATTTCTTGATAAAGGGATACCCCTCAAACGTTGATAAAATCGTAAGTGACGAGGGCTATGGCAAGAACGAGTACATCGAAACAACTCGAAATCTTGTTGTCGTGACAGCTCCTGGCCCCGGTAGCGGCAAAATGGCGACTTGTCTGTCGCAGATCTATCACGACTACAAGCGTGGAATCACTTCTGGCTACGCAAAGTTTGAGACATTTCCGATCTGGAATCTTTCGCTTAATCACCCCGTGAACATGGCTTATGAGGCAGCCACAGCGGATCTCGACGACGTCAACATGATCGACCCGTATCACCTGGCCGCTTACGGCGAACAAGTGGTCAACTACAACAGGGACGTCGAGATTTTCCCTGTGCTGAATAGGCTCTTCGAGAAGATTCTTGGCGCCTCTCCATACAAGTCGCCAACCGACATGGGCGTTAACATGGCGGGCTGCTGCATCAGCGATGATCGGGTCTGCCAAGACGCCGCGAAACAGGAGATAATTCGTCGCTACTACAAGACGCTTGTCCAGGAGAGGCAGAACCTCTCTGGCTCTGAGCAGTCCGACAAGATAGCTTTGCTCATGTCCTCCTTGGGCATTAGCGGCGTAGACAGGCCGGTAGTGCAACCCGCCCTAGATACGCAAAAACGAACGAAAGGCCCGTCCTCAGCTATCCAGTTGCCAGATGGAAAGATCATTACTGGCAAGACTTCGGAGCTACTTGGTTGCTGCTCTGCGATGCTTCTGGATTCGCTGAAATATCTCGCTGGCATCGATGATTCGGTAAAACTGCTTGCCTCCGAGAATATTGAGCCCATCCAAATGCTTAAAACGCAGCATCTAGGTTCCAAGAACCCTAGGCTGCACACCGACGAGGTCCTGATTGCTCTGGCGGTTAGCGCAAATAGGGACGATAATGCGCGCAGAGCGCTCGATCAGCTTTCTGGACTCAACGGGTGCGATGCACACTCCACGGTTATCCTGGGCAGCGTCGATACAAACATTCTGCGTAATCTCGGAGTACAGATCACCTGCGAGCCGGTTTACCAGTCAAAGTCTTTGTACAAAAAGCACTAGGTTGGACTTACTGCTCGCATCCTGATCGGTGGGGGAGACGCGCTCGTTTGGATGTCTGCTATCTGTCTGATTCCAGGCATGTTCCAGTTTTGACTCAGATAAGTTCGATGTTCGGCCAATTGGGGCAGTTGGCGTCGGCTGTTGTGTTAGTGAAAATCCTTGCCTACGAAGGCTGGACTTCTTCTTTTCTAACTGTCGCGGCAGTAGCTATCGTTGCGATGATTTGTAGCGCAGCGGTTATCAACGATTCTCCGACGGGCCAGGTAACCCGAAGCGACGTTCGACTTTCAAGAGATGATCTACGAATAGTTATACGAAATCCTGGAGCCTGACTTGGTTTTTCGTGTACATGTCAGGAACATCAACATGGCTGATGTTTGCGTCGATGTGGGGATGTAACTATTTGGAGCAAGGTCAGGCAAGGACACCGCAACAGGCAAGTGGCTTCTTTACCGTCTTGGTGATTTCAAGCTTAATCGTTAGCCCGATTATCGGTGTTTTTACTTCACGCGTGGGTAATCACTGAAGCGAGCTAGCGCTAATAGGAAACAGTCCCACCAGCTGGCGTGCAGCAATGAGCTGCACGCTACCAGTTATGTGCTTATCAGTCTTAGGGATTCGTGGTGCCAGAGCCAAAGCTCTTTCTGTCAGATGAGTTCTAGCGGAACTCCATTTATCTTCACGTCTACGCTGGCCTCAGGGGATAACTGAATATGCGCCACGAGCGAATTATCACCATTCTCGACCCGGTAGGAAATCCATTCGTTCTGCTTGTCTAAAACACTCAGTTTTCCGTTAGAAAGCCACGTGTTCGCGTTTCTCATCGACGTGCATTTTTTGTAGGTCGAATAGATTCCTTGCTGCTCTCCAGTTACCTCGATGGAATCGGGGAGGGGAGGGCGAAGTGCGTCGTCGGCTGAAAGATCGGCACCCTTGGCTCCGACGTAGCCAACTTCGTCTCCGTAGTAGATGCTCGGGCATCCCGGAAGCGTGAAGAGCAACACCGCGGCCACGTTAGCTAATTCGCCAACTTGGCTAGCGATGCGTGTCACATCATGGTTTCCGATGAAAGTTTGGGGGATGAAACTCTCGCAGAACTGCTGATGGCGCTCTAATGCGTGGGCCAGCTCCCACATATTCGTTTCTTTTAGGCTGCTCCAGATTGCCTTCCAAAGCTCATACTGAGTTAGTGAGTCAATTGTGGTTTCTTCGACGATCTTCGGATAGTCCCCGTGAATCACTTCGCCGATGAATAGCGCGTCTGGATATTCCTTACGTACCTCCGAAAGGGTCTCGCGCCAAAAGTCTGCGGGGACGCTATAGGCGGCATCTAGGCGCCAAGCATCTGCACCCAAAGCTAGCCAATGCTTCATTACAGAGATGATCAGCTCTTTAACCTCGGGGGAGTCGTGGTCCAAAACGGCGAGGTCTAGATTGCCTTCCCAGTGCTGCGGGTTAGGGCCGGCTAGCTTCACTAAGCCATGACCTGCGCTCAGAGACTCGCTAACTAGTTTGTTTTGTACGCCTACGTGGTTGAAAACGCCGTCCAAGCAAATCTTCAGGCCAAGCGTTTTTGCCTCCGAGACGAAAACCTGCCAATCTTTTGCATCTCCGAGCCTGGGGTCTAGTTCGAAGTAATCGAGCGTGTCGTATCCGTGAGCCGTTGATGTGAATATGGGGCCTAAAAGAATTCCTGAGCAGCCAAGTTCTTTTGCGTAGCTCAACCAGGGAATCAGCTTGAGAATACGATGTCCTGAATCGTCTCCTTGACGGTCGCGAATGGGAGCGCCAACGGCGCCTAATGGATAAAGGTGCCACCAGGTGGTTTCCGTAAGGATCTGCTGAGCTGTCATCCAAATTCCTTTGTTGTTGGGTCAAACAAGTCTACTTGCAAAGCGATGCCTAGGTTGCTCGTTGATGCCAACTGGAAGTTGGGGAAGAGGTGCGGAAGCTGATTTGCCGGGCAGAACCGGAAAACTACCTTAAAATGACATAATGTACATTATCGGACAAAGATACGTGTTCGCGAAAGCGGTAGATCTACGCCCTAGTGCTGTTGGAATGGAATATAACCCTCACGGTCCCTGTCTCGTCTTTGTACACCTCGGCGTCTACCTCAAAAACCTTTTTGATTATCTGAGGCGTAATAACTTGCTCCGGCGTGCCTGACATCTCCACGCGTCCGTTTGAGAGCAAAAAAATTCTGTCGCAGTACATTGCGGCGACGTTCAGGTCGTGAATGGCCGCAACGACCGTCCTGCCGGAGGTCTTTATCATATCCATCAGCTGTAGCTGATACTTGATGTCCAGGTGGTTCGTGGGTTCGTCCAGGATCAGGCAATCCGTTTGTTGCGCCAGAGCCCTGGCCAGAATCACACGCTGGCGTTCGCCGCCAGAAAGCGTGCTGAAGCTGCGAGTCGAAAAATCGCTCATCTCGACTGCAGCCAGCGCCTCGTCAACGATCCTCATGTCTTCTGCATTGTCGGACTGCAGCGCGTGTTTGTATGGCTCTCGGCCCATCAAGACGATGTCTTTAACAGTGAAGTCGAAGCTATAAGAATTGTGCTGAGCTAATACCGCCAGCTTCTGCGCCGACTCCTTGTACGACATCTTGCTGATTGGCTCACCGGAAAGGTCTATCCAACCTGCGTCAGGCTTTAGCGTTCTGTATATGCACTTCAATAGCGTCGACTTGCCAGAACCGTTAGGGCCAAGAACACCGACGAATTCGTTGCTCCTCGCATCAATGCTGGTGCCGTGCAGAATCTTGTTTCCGCCGAGCGTTATTTCTACTTGGTTGGCTGAAACGTCCATGTTAATTCTCACCGAAGTTATAGCGGCTGCGCGCCAGCAGATAGACGAACAGCGGTGCGCCTATTAGCGAGGTCAAGATTCCGATCGGAATCTCCGATTGGGCAATGACGACGCGGCAGGCGACGTCCGCCCAGATCAGCAGCAACGCCCCGCCCAAAGCCGAGATCGGTAACAGCTTTTTGTGGTCCGTGCCGAAACACATGCGCACGATGTGCGGTATAACCAGGCCGACGAAGCCGATCATGCCGGCTGTAAACACCGAAAAACCGATCATCAGCGACGTCACCACTATGTAGCCGATTCGCCAGCGTCTGAGGTCGGTTCCCAATGTGATCGCGGTATCATCGCCCAAAAGCATCAGGTTCAGCCTGCGCGACTGCGTCCAGAAAAATAGTGTGCCCAGCAGGATCACCACGCCGATTACCAGGTTGGTCACCCACTGCGCACCTGCGAGCGATCCCATCCCCCAGTGCACGAGCTGTTTTGTCGCGTTTGCATCGTTGCTCAGGAATATTACGAAGTTAGAGACCGCGCCGCACAACGCGCCGACGGCCAAACCTGACAACAGCAGCTTAACCGCAGTGGTTTTGCCGCCGAGTCGGGACAGGAAAAGGACCAGGAACGACGAGCCCAGCGCCCCGAAGAACGCCATCACGCCGATCGCATTCGAGCCGAAAACCGCCCCGAAGCCGAGCAATGTGGCGAACGTAGCGCCAAGAGTTCCGCCCGATGAAATGCCAAGAATGTAAGGGTCTGCAAGCGGGTTTTTGACTATCGCTTGCATGACAACGCCGCACGTCGCGAGAGCCATGCCAACGAACGTCGCAAGGATCAGGCGTGGCAGACGAATCTGCCAGACGACATCACTGAGAGCGTCGTTCGCGGTAGGCCCGGACAGGATGTGCAGGTAGACGTCGGAGAAGGAAATGTTCACCGTGCCGAAGGTGACCGCCGCCATAAGCGACAACGGAACAGCTACCAGCAAGGCCACGAATACCGTGGTGAAAGAAATCTTCGATACCAGGCTCTTGGTGCTCCGAGGACTACCTGCCATCCCTATCCCCTACTTCTGCAGACCGGCGGCGATGGTCTTGATGCCATCGAGTGTGCGCGGACCTGCCGCGTACATGTCGCCGAGCATGATCAGGTGAACGTTGCCGTTCTTGACTGCTTCGACGTTGGCCAGCGCCGGGTCCTCGGTGATCAGCTCGAGCTGGGTCTTCTTGACCGTCTCGGGGTCATCGCCAGCGTAGGCCATGTAAACGACGAAAATAACCTCTGGGTTAGCGCTTACAATGTCTTCCTTGCCGACCTTCTTGGCGTCAGGATTAGCCAGCTTTCCGCCGAGTTTCGTCACCATGTCGCCAGCCAGGCTGGTCGTACCGTAATTGGTGATCTCACCTTTGATCGGCTCCAGAATCATCACCGACTTGGCCTCGCCGCTCTGGGCGGCAGCGGTCTTCTCTATCTCCGACTTCATTTCGTCGACCAGCTTCTGCGCCTTGTCTTCGACGTTGAAGATCTTTCCAATGTTCAGGATGTCAGTGTATTCGTTCTCCAATGTGCGAGGGTGATCCCCTGCCCTAGTGTTCGTGTTGATGTAGGTGTTGGTGCCCTTGGCGTGCCAGCCATCGACATCGCCCAGGTTCTTCTCGCCAAACAGCGAGCCCCACGACAAGATCATGTCCGGCTGCATTACGGTGACGGTCTCCTTGTCGGGAGCGAACGGTTCTTCCTTGTAATTGATCTTCTCGAAGCCCGCCTTCCACTCCGGTTTGACCTCGTTATCCAGGCCGTACGCGGCTACGACATGATCTTCAAGGCCGAGTGCGATCATGGTCTCGATGCTGCCCTGGTATACGGCAAGGACCTTCTCCGGTGCCTTTTCGTATGTGGTTTTCACCTCGTCGCCAGCGTAGTTATACGTGGTTACTTCTACCGGGTAATGGCCATTTGCGGCAGTCGCTGCGGTGGCTGACGCCTGAGGCTTTTCATTGGTCGCGTTGCCAGAGCAGCCAACCAACATCATCGAAGCGGCTAGAGCGGCACTTACAAGACCTACGATTTTGGTCTTTCCGAACTTCATCATTCTCTCCTGTAGGTTCCAAGCTGGGCTACTGAGAAAATGAAAACTGTTCGCCTGACTCGGAAGCATCGAAATGGTTAGGCAAGCATTCTGACTTCGGTTATTTCTAGTTATTTCTGAACGCGAAAATAACACTTCACAGTGACCGGCTCGTCCAAGATTCTCGCTTGGTTCCCTTGCCTATTTGCATATATTAACTGTTCGGTAGGCAGAACTCATAAAAGTTTCGTTTTTCGCTATTTGATAGGAATGGTTCTAGAAGCCTGCAGCTCGTATTTCTTGCTGGATTCGGCTCTTTCGGCTTCGGGGCGATTAGGGCATTGTTCGCACCGGTAGTGCCCCAGATGGATTAGGCAACAAGTTGTTCTGAGGAACGCCAATCGCTTTCCATCAGAACCTTCGACGACGTAGGGATCGATAAGCCAGCCATGCTTGCCATATGTCAGCGGGGATTTTGTCCTTAGCAACCGGATGGCTTTATCGATCGCAAAATCCCGATCTTGAACTTTATGGCTCCGAACAATTGTTGACAAACCGCCTGCTAGTGATGCCGCCATAGAGCCCCACACGACGTCGCTAATCAGCCTGGATTGGGTTAGCGAGAAATTTGCGATGTCGCGAAGATGCTCTACGAGGGTTGAGAGCAACTCCCCCTCGTCGCCGAAACTAATGAATCTGGGTTTGGAGCAACGAACCGATAGCGTTGCTCCCCTTTCGTCTATATCTGCGAACCATATGCCGTGAGAGCAGTCAAGAATCTTGCCAGTTTTCCACCAAAGAGCGAGAATCACCGGAACCCAGCGTCCGGAATAGTGCTGTGCTGCGCAGGCTGCGGCTGGTTCAATCGTTCGAGTGCCCAAGTAATTCTGGTAAGCACTTAAAATCTGCTCCCAATTTTTCAGTAGCTCCCCAACGGACATCCAATTTGCCCTGGCTGAGGGAAGGTCATACTCCAGCGAGGAATTTTCGCATAGGGATTTGAGAACTACGTCCGCTTTCATCACTACCCTCTTCCGAGAATATTTGGCCGCAATCATACTGCGAAGCATGAATACTTTTTATGCCGACAAAAGATTAACGGGCCGAGGCGATTGCTATCCTCGGCCCAATAATCCTTCTGATTACCAAGACAAGTGGCAGTACTCAGTAGGTGAAGTCTCGGTCTGCAAAGTTGCGTGCTCGATTGAGTGTTTAGACTGAAGTACCTTTTGCGCCATCTCGAGACTGTCTTGGGGGTCAGCGGAACCATCAATCAAGAGGTGTGCGGTCGCCACGTTCATTCCGCTGGTTAGAGTCCAAACGTGCAGGTCGTGTACTCCTTCGACACCGGGGACTGTCTCGAGATCACTAATCACGGATTCGATTGCGATGTCTTCCGGCGCCTGCTGGCCTAGAACAGCCAAGACGTGTTTCCCAAGAATTAGCGCTCTGGCGGCAACGAAAATTCCTATCGCCAAGGCGACAATAACATCCCATAGTCCGTTTCCAGTGAGCTTAATTAATACTCCAGCAAGAATCACTCCGACGCTTCCTGCTGCGTCAGAAATTACTTCCAAATAGGCGCCTTTGACATTCAAGGATTCTTTAGAACCGGAATGTAAAATGAAAATTGAAATCACATTAATAGCCAGGCCGAGAACGCCGACCACCATCATCTGGCCAGTGGCAATTTCTGCGGGATGCCCGATGCGCTGAATGGCTTCCACCACAACGTAAACAGAGACGGCTAGCATCACTAAAACCGTGAACCCGGATGCAAAAACCTCAGCCCTGAATGAGCCGTAAGTTTTCCGCCCCGTTTTATCTGTTCTAGTGGCGATGACTGTTGCTAACAAAGCAACTCCGAGGGTGATTGAATCTGCGCTCATGTGTCCGGCGTCGGAAATTAGAGCTAAAGACCCAGATAAAAATCCGAATACAAATTCGACAATCATGAAAGAAACGACCAGAGAAAATGTTATCGCCAATCGAGTTCTGTATTTGCTTCCTACGTGCCCTTTGGGTACGGAATGAGAATGATTATGATGACCCATTTATTTATTTTCCTTTTCGTTTTTTAAAATTCTAAAAGCCAGAATATAAATAATCAACACGTTAATTAGATTCATTTTCAATATCACTTTTTCGGATCAATAAGCCCGTGCTCTGACTTGAAAATTTCAAAACAGCAACTAGTCTCTTAGACCGGATGAGTCATCGACAAAGAAGGGTCTAACCATGTCTCTGATAAATACTGAAATAGTGCCGTTCACGGCGCAGGCCTACCACGCTGGTGATTTCTGCGAGGTTTCCTCCGATGATCTTGCCGGAAAATGGTCAATTTTCTTCTTCTACCCCGGTGATTTCACATTCGTCTGCCCCACCGAGCTTGGCGATTTGGCGGACCACTATGACGAGTTCAAAAAGCTCGGTGTTGAGATCTACTCCGTTTCCACCGACTCGCACTTCGTGCACAAGGCTTGGCATGACGACTCTGAAGAGGTCGGCAAGGTGCGGTACTTCATGCTTGGCGATTCCAACGGCGTACTGACCAATAATTTCCAGGTCATGCGCGAAGGCCAGGGCCAGGCAGACCGTGCTACGTTCCTGGTGGACCCGAACGGAGTCATCCAGTACATCGAACAGACTGCCGAGGGCATTGGCCGTAGCGCTTCCGAACTACTGCGCAAGGTTAAGGCTGCTCAGTACGTTTACACGCATCCGGGCGAAGTCTGCCCGGCCAAGTGGGAGCAAGGCGAAGACACTCTGACCCCGGGCATCGATCTGGTCGGCAAGATCTAGAAGATGACCAAAAAACTTCTAGACAAAAACCTCTCGGCGCAACTTTCGGCTCTCGTCCCCCGGATAGTTCACGACGTTGAATTTGTCGTTTCCTTGGACGAAAGGGAAGCCTCGGCAGAGCTCGAGCTACTTCTTGAAGATGTAGCCTCGCTGTCGAATAAAATTTCCGTTCGCCGTGATGACGAAGCTAATCAGCGCAAGCCTGGGTTTCAGATTAGGCGTGTCAACTCCGAAATCGCCGTCACCTTTGCCGGCATACCGATGGGACACGAGTTCAGCTCGTTCGTTCTGGCTCTTCTACAAGTGGGTGGAAACCCAATTAAAGAAGATCCAGAAGTTATCGAACGGGTTAAAAACTTGCCCGGCGACTTCAAATTCGTGACTTACATGTCGTTGAGTTGTCAGAATTGCCCGACGGTGGTTCAAGCTCTGAACACCATGAGCATCATTAACCCTCGGATCAAGCACACTGCAGTTGAGGGGTCTTTATTCCAAGACGAGATTGATGAGCTCAAGATCCTCTCAGTTCCTGCCATCTATCTTGATGGTGAGCTATTCAGTTCTGGACGGGCGACAATTGAGGATTTCTTGGCGAAATTGGATGAGAACGATTCGACAATTGCCGCTGAGAAGCTCTCTTCTTTGGAGCCCTTCGATGTTCTCGTTGTGGGCCAGGGGCCAGCGGGTGCGTCTGCTGCAATCTATGCGGCTCGTAAAGGGCTCAGGACCGGCATAATCGGCGACCGATTTGGCGGTCAGGTTAACGACACTATGGCAATCGAGAACTACATTTCTCAGCCGTACACTGAAGGCCCGAAGCTGGCTCGAGAACTGCAGGCGCACGTCGCTTCCTACCCGATCGAAATTATCAACTCGCAGACTGCTACAGGATTAGTTCCAGCAACCACCGGCGGAGGCAATCACACAGTCGAGGTGGGAGAAGCGAAGCTTTCGGTAAAGCAGGTGATCCTTGCCACTGGCGCTAATTGGCGTCTGCTGAATGTGCCAGGAGAAGAGGAGTACCGCAATAAAGGGGTTACTTTCTGCCCTCATTGCGACGCTCCCCTATTCAAGGGCAAACCGGTCGCGGTAGTTGGAGGAGGAAACTCTGGGATCGAGGCCGCTATCGATATCGCTGTATATGCGAGCCACGTCACGGTCGTCGAGTTCATGCCAGAATGCCGAGCAGACGAGGTTCTTCTCGAAAAGCTAAATGCTCTGCCCAACACATTCGTTGTTACGAATGCTGCCACTAAGGAAATCGCTGGTGACGGCCACCAGGTTACCGGTCTCGTGTATACAGACCGTTCTACCGGCGAACCGAAGAGGATCGACGTCTCTGGCGTTTTCATCCAAATCGGTCTGCTGCCAAACACCTCATGGCTTGCAGAAACGTGTGAGCTGAACAGTAAAAAAGAGATCGTTACGGACGGCTGTGGCAGGACTTCCATCCCCGGCATATATGCTGCTGGTGATTGTGCAGATACTGCATACAAGCAGATTGTTGTCGCCCAATCTTCGGGAGCCACTGCTGCACTAGCGGCTTGGGATGACCTAGTCAGAGCAGGATAGAATAACCGTCGGCCAGAAAATCAGCTCTCAAAGAATCGTTGCGTAAAACATGAGAGTCGAATTTTCTGGCTGATACGTGTATTCTCAGCCGTAGCGTTTTAAAGAATTCTTTGGAGGATCGATGCGGCGAATGCTCAGCGCGGGATGGGCTATCTCTCGATAGCGTCATGCCGCACGTGTAGCCATGCTTCGTAGGTCCTATCAACAAAGAGTTCAAAGTGATTGAAATATCTAATCTTACAAAGGTTTACCCGGCAGCTAGCCGTGACGAAGAACCCGTAACAGCGCTAGACAACATCTCTCTTACCGTCGATCACGGCAATGTCATGGGCATCATTGGCCCTTCTGGTGCAGGTAAGAGCACGCTGGGCCGCTGCCTAACTCTTCTTACCAAGCCAACTTCCGGAACAATAACTGTTGACGGCATCGTTATGACCTCGCTTCATGGTGCCAAACTTAGAGACGCTCGTCGTCGTATCGGGGTTATCTTTCAGTCCTTCAATTTGCTCGACTCTCGCAGTGCTCTCGGAAACGTCGAACTGCCACTCCAGCTGTCTGGCGTTGCTAAGGAAGAACGCCGTGCCAAGGCGATGGAGATGCTTGAGCGAGTTGGGCTTGCAGATAAGGCGAAAGTTCATCCGGCCCATTTATCAGGTGGCCAGCAACAGCGTGTGGCAATTGCTCGCGCCGTAGTTTCCAGGCCAAGCGTCCTAATCAGCGACGAAGCGACCAGCGCGCTCGACCCTGCGACGACAGACTCAATAATCAAATTGATTCGTGACTTGACCGACGAGTATTCGCTAACCACGATCTTAATTTCCCACCAGATGGAAGTCATAACGAAGGTGGCTGATCAGGTCAGCGAGATCCGAGCTGGAAAGATCGTGACTAAAGGAGGTCTAGCATGACCGGCGAACAAATGCTTAGCCTTCTCGGCCAAGGAACATTAGACACCTTGGTCATGGTCTTGCCGTCGCTAGTTTTAGCGACTTTGCTCGGACTCCCCCTCGGTGTCGGTGCTTACCTGACTGCTCCCGGGTCTCTTCGGCCTAATCCTGCCGTTAACAAGGTGCTCGGCGCAATAATTGATATGGGGCGTTCTCTTCCATTCATCATCATGCTGGTCATCGTCACGCCGTTAACAAAACTGCTGACTGGAACTTCTATTGGACCCATCGCAGCCATAGTTCCTTTGACTATTGCAGCTGCCCCGTTCGTCGCCAGGCTTTTTGAAACTTCGCTACGTGAGGTAGCCAAAGGCAAGATCGACGCGGGCGAAGTCATGGGGGCATCATTGTGGCAGTTGATCTGGCATGTTTTGCTGCCTGAAGCATTGCCCAGCCTGGTCAGCAATGTGACGGTTCTGTATGTGTCTTTGATTAGCTACTCCGCGATGGCCGGCGCAATCGGTGGCGGCGGTCTCGGTGACATCGCCATGCGCTATGGCTACCAGAGAAACGAATGGACGATCACCTATATCGCGGTAGTAATTTTGCTCGTGCTTACCATGGGCATGCAGTGGGTCGGCGATCGATGCGCCCGCGCACTAGCCCACCGCTGACGCTGATCCCCGGCCCTTACCAACCCTCTTCCATGGGCTGGCCATGAAGTTTTATATCTTCTTAGACTTATTTTTGAAAGGAACTCGAAATGAAAATCAACAAACTAATTGCAGCAGGTTCGGTACTCGCTCTTGCATTAGCGGGATGCTCCTCTTCTGGCGACGCAGAAGAAAAAGAATTCCCCACTAACGCCGAAGGCCTAACCGCTCTGGTTGTCGGCGCCACTCCTACCCCGCACGGAGAAATTCTCCAGCACATCATCGACACCCAGGCAAAGGACGCGGGGCTGGACATCCAAATCAAGGAGTTCAACGACTACGTTCAGCCTAATGCTGCTTTGTCCGACGGTTCTATCGATGCTAACTACTTCCAGCACAAGCCCTACCTAGATGAGGACTCGAAAAAGAAGGGCTACGATCTGACCTCGCTTGCAGCCGTGCACTTAGAGCCGCTGGGCGCCTACTCGCAGAAGGTCAAGAGCCTTAAAGATCTACCGGAAGGCGCTAAGGTTGGCGTACCGAACGATCCCACAAACGAGGCGCGCGCACTAAAGCTTCTGGTTAACGAGGGCGTAATCGAGTTGAAGGATCCGGAGGACCTGAACGCAACTCCGATCGACATCACTTCCAACCCCAAGAACATCGAAATCGTAGAGCTCGAGGCTCCGCAGGTTGCCCGTTCGCTTGGCGATCTTGACGCAGCCATTATCAACTCTAACTTCGCGCTGATCAATGGCCTAGATCCCGTAAATGGCACCATCGCGACCGAAAAGGTCGAGGGCAACCCTTATGCAAACATTCTCGTCGTTCGCACCAAGGACAAGGACAACGAGAAACTCCTCAAGCTCAAGGATCTGCTCTGCAGCACTGACACCCAAAATTGGATCAAGGACAAGTACCAAGGCACCGTGGTACCTGCTTGCTAATTTGTGATAGCTAATATTTTGGTGGTTAGCCCCAGCTGGGGCTAACCACCATTATTTTTTGTTAGATTTTTTTAATGGACGCCTACGTAGTTCCGGCAAAGATGAAACATCGGCCAGTCGAGATTGAGATAAAACGTTCTCGATTCATTGGTTTTGTGGCTCGAGTAGAAGACGAAGAAGACGCCAGGCAATTCCTCTCTAATATCCGCAACGAGCATCCACAGGCCAGGCACGTTTGCCATGCTTTCGTGATCGGAGCAGATAGGCGAACCCAGCGATTCAGCGATGACGGAGAACCATCCGGAACCGCAGGAACGCCCATCTTAGAAGCGATAACTCATCGTCAAACTAGTGAGGGGAAGACGGAGCTATCCGATGTGGCAGTGGCGGTCGTGAGATATTTTGGTGGAATCAAATTGGGCGCGGGTGGGCTCATCCAGGCTTATTCGGATTCCACCGCAAGAGCGCTTGATTCTGCGAAATTGGTGAAGCGGGCGAAACTAGGCATCGTCAGTTTGACCGTTCCTTACGAGGATGCAGGAAGACTCGAAACAGATCTGAGAAACAACTTCACTTTGCGGCAAACCCAATATGGTGCCTCCGGTGCAATCCTGACCATCTGTTATCCCTCTGGAACTTACGAAAAACTTGAAACCAAGATTGCGGAGCTCTCGGCGGGTAAAGCCATGCTCGAAAAACAGGGTTTCGAATGGATGGACTACGAAAAATAAAAGTCTGGCTCGAGAATTCTCGAGCCAGACTTTAATTTGACCAGCTTAGAGGTTGATCATGTGTCCTTCGATGCCCTCCGCGGCTTCCTTCATGGCTTCGGAAAGAGTCGGGTGAGCGTGGACCACGCGCGCAATCTCTGCGGTAGTCAGATCCCACTGCTGAGCTAGCTGGAATTCTGGAAGAAGTTCGGTGACGTCGGGTCCGATCATCGTCAGACCCAGAATTTCGTTGTAGGTGCCATCTGCGATCACCTTGACGAAACCAGTAGCCTCCCCCAGGCCCCATGCCTTGCCGTTGGCGCTGAACGGGAATTTAGACACCTTGACGTCGTAGCCGAGTTCTTTAGCCTGCTCCTCTGAGTAACCGAACGTGCCGATCTGCGGCTGACAGTAGGTTGCCCTCGGAATCATGGCGTAATTAACCGGCATGGTGTCGTGACCGGCGATAGTTTCGGCAGCGACGACGCCCTGCGCTTCCGCAGTGTGCGCGAGCATGATCTTTGCAGTCACGTCACCGATCGCGAAGACCCCGTCGACGTTCGTACGGCAGTATTCGTCGATATCGATTGCGCCACGTTCGGTTAGCTTTACACCAGTGTTCTCAAGGCCGTAGCCCTGGGTGCGAGGAGCGAAGCCCATAGCCTGCAGCATCTTATCTGCCTCGAGCACCTGCGGCTCGCCACCTCCAGCGGGTTCTACAGTTACTCGGACACCAGATCCCATGTCCTCTACAGTCTTTACCGCGGTGCTGGTCAGAACCTTAATGCCTAGCTTCTTGTAAGCCTTAAGCAGCTCCGCGGATACTTCTTTATCTTCGGTCGGAACCATGCGATCGAGAAACTCGACGATAGTCACGTCCACTCCGTAGTTGGCCAGAACATAGGCGAACTCGGTGCCAATTGCACCAGAACCACCGATGATGATCGAGTCGGGAAGTTCCCTAGCGAGGATCAACTCTTCGAAGGTAAAGACGTTCTGGGATTTGCTGGTGCCGGGAAGCATCTTCGCGGTTGCGCCTGCTGCAATGATCACGTTGTCTGCAGTAACGGTCTGCGTCGATCCGTCTTTGGCCGTAACATTGATCGTTTTCGCGTCGGAGAAAACACCAGTTCCGTGGATTTCAGTGATCTTGTTCTTCTTCATCAAGAAGTGAATGCCGTTGGTCATCCGTTCAGAAACAGACCGACTGCGATCGAAAGCAACGCCGTAATCCATGGTTACGTCGCCGTTGATTCCGAAAACGTCCTTCTTAGTGCGCAGAATGTTATAGATTTCTGCGTTACGGAGCAGTGATTTTGTGGGAATGCACCCGACGTTGAGGCAGACACCGCCCCACCACTGCTTTTCGATAATTGCGGTCTTCTTGCCTAGCTGCGCGGCGCGGATTGCTGCTACATAGCCACCTGGGCCGGCGCCTAGCACAACTACATCGTAGTGAGAGCTCATGGAATCAACTCTAGAACAAATGACCGCTGATGACAGAGGGAGTTGTTAAATATCTTATATGAGTTAAACTGGCACAATGACTAACGACTTTTCGGGTGAAGCATCTCCGGCCAACGTCGGACGTCTGATTCGGGACGCTCGTAAACAGCGCGGCCTGACCCAGTCTCAACTTTCCAAGGTTCTAGGTACCAGCCAGTCTGCAATTCATCGCATCGAGTCTGGTCACCAGAACCTGTCTCTAGATTTGATAAATCGGATCGCGAATGCATTGGAATCCCAAATAATTGTTTCCGGTGATCGCGGCACTATGAACTTCAGGATTACCGGTCAGCGAAATCTCTCTGGCGAGATCATGGTTCGTTCCTCCAAGAACGCTGCGGTCTCCTTGCTGTGCGCAAGCTTGCTGAATAAAGGAACAACCGTTCTGCGCGGCATAGCACACATCGAGGAAGTCAATCGTCTCCTTGAGGTGCTAGACAGCATTGGCGTCGATGCACAGTGGTCCGAAGATCGTAGGGATCTGACCATCAAGCGTCCGGATGTCTTAGATCTTGACAACATGAATGAAGAAGCTGCTCGAAGGACCCGCAGCATCATCATGTTCATGGGCCCGCTGATGCATTTCGCTAAGGAATTCAAGCTCCCCTATGCGGGTGGTTGCAACCTGGGCAACAGAACGGTCCAGCCTCACATGCAAGCGCTGCGGGCATTAGGGCTGGATATTGTTGCGACTGAGGGCGCCTACAGGGCAAGCGTTAAACCGGTTAATAACAAGTCTCGTAGCATCGTTCTGACTGAACGCGGAGATACCGTAACAGAAAATGCGCTCATGGCTGCCGCTATGACTCCGGGTGTGACCACAATCCGCAACGCATCTCCTAACTATATGGTTCAGGACTTGTGCGTATTTCTGCAGATGGTCGGCGTAAAAATCGAAGGCATCGGGTCTACGACTCTTCACGTAACCGGCGTTGACGAGATAAACAAAAACGTCGAATACGTCATTTCCGAAGATCCGATTGAAGCGATGAGCCTCATCACGGCCGGCATAGTTACTAAATCCGAGATCACCGTCACCAGGGCGCCGATCGAATTTCTGGAGATCGAGCTCGCTGTTCTAGAAGCGATGAACCAGAAGTACACGATTAGCCCCGAGTATTTCTCAGGAAATGGCTACACGCGGCTCGTCGACATTACGGTGCACCCTAGCGAGCTAACTGCCGCGGTGGATAAGATTCATCCGATGCCATTCCCAGGGCTGAATATCGATAATCTGCCGTTCTTCACCGTGATTGCGGCGATGGCAAACGGTAGCACGTTGATTCACGACTGGGTATACGAGACTCGCTCAATTCACTTGCTCGAGTTGGCGAAGCTTGGCGCAAACGTTCACCTCCTAGACACACACAGGCTGAGCGTTACAGGGCCCACGCGTTGGCGTTCGCGAGACATGTTCTGCCCGCCAGCCCTGCGTCCAGCAGTCTGCATCATGATTGCCATGCTCGCGGCTAGCGGCACGTCGACACTAAGAGATGTTTACGTGATCAACCGCGGCTACGAAGACCTGCCGCACAGGCTGAACGCCCTGGGCGCTGAAGTCGAGATCTTCCATGAGTAATCACTAAATCGCAGTGGCCTCGAAGCGTAAGCTCGGGGCCACTATTTCGTTCTGAGCCTGAACCAAAGCCAACTGTCGCCCCGAAGTGTTCCGGAGTATCCCATATACAGCTGAAGCGGTATGGGAAAGCGCTGCAGATAGATCGTCGCCGTTTTGCAATCGTGCTAAAAGAATCGCAGTAGTTACGTCCCCACAACCAGAAAACTTTCTGTCTAGCTTGGGAGTGCTAACCATCCACTGGCCGCTCGCATCTACCGCGATCATTCTTGCGTCTTTAGTTCCGCCAGCAGAAGTTACTACGACCGCCTCTGGCCCGAGCGCCAGAAGAGATCTAGCTGCATTAACCACTTCGGATACAGACTGCGGTTTGGTGTTCGTCATGGTGCCAAGCTCAAATAAATTTGGAGTCAGGACATTGAACTTTTCTACATTCCGGCAGAAAAAGTCTTTGACCTCGGACTTGCAATAGAAACCTGTGTCTAGATCCCCCATCACAGGGTCAACGCAAAGAAATGCTTTCGGGTTATACCTGTGTACTTTTTCTATCGTTTCTAATACGGCATTACCCATCTCCGCTGTTCCAAGGTAACCAGACAAAACTGCGTTCACCGATGCTAAAACACCTATCTCGTCGAGTCCCGAAACTATGTCAGTGATTTGGGCGGCATCTAGAACCATGCCATGGACGCTTGGGTAAGAGGTGTCATTAGAAAAAACCACTGTTGGGATCTGAATCACCTCAAATCCGAGCCGCTGTAACGGGAACACTGCGGATGAATTGCCTGCGTGTCCGTATGAAACAAGCGATTGGACGGAGAGGATCATGACTAAATTTTAGCTGCCTGTAGATGACGAGGTTACATACGGTAGCTGCGGCTAAAGTTGTTTACATGGCATTCTTTGAATCCTTTGTAGCTATGGCGCATCGGGGTGGATATGTGGATCCCGCTGATAAAGATAGAGAGAATTCTCTGTTCGCCTTCAACGCCGCAGTAGAACTAGGTTTTAAATATCTGGAAACCGATGTTCATGCCACCAGAGATGGGAAACTTATCGCTTTTCACGATGATCGTCTTGATCGCGTCACTGACCGGCATGGGTTTGTCGCAAAGCTTCCATTCAGAGAAGTGAGAAAGGCAAAGATAGCGGGAATCGACCAGATTCCGACCCTAGATGAAGTTCTAGAGGCTTTCCCAAAGACAAGGTTCAACATTGACATAAAGGCTCCCCAAGCAATTTGGCCGCTAGCGGAGACCCTTAAGAAGCACAATGCCCGAAACCGAGTATGCGTTGCTTCGTTCAGCCAGCGAAGACTCAACAGGTTCAAGAGGCTGATGCCTGACGTGGCGACTTCGTTTAGCACGCTGGCTGTTGTCTGGAACGGCTTCGTGCCTATTTTGCCTAAGCTCCTAAGCTTTAAGGGAGAGGCTTTCCAGGTTCCTGTAAGCCAGCACGTGGCCGGAATGGACATAACGGTCACAAGCAAGAGGCTCGTAGAAACAGCCAAGAGGGCTAACAAGATGGTCCACGTCTGGACGATCAACGATGCAGATATGATTAGGAAGCTGATTGATTTAGGCGTTAATGGAATTATTTCTGATAGGCCAGATTTGTTGAAACAAATCGCAATTGAAAAGGGCGTTTGGCGCGCTTAGGCAAGATATGGAAGAAAAAGCCGTTCTACGGCGTTAAATGACTTGACGGATATTTTTATTAGGAGGCAGGACGGATGTCAGATCGCGCATTACGCGGAATGGGTTTGGGCGCTAAGAGTTTCGAAGACGAAGAGGGCGTTGAGTTCGCCAGCCGACAGGTGCTTGGTTTTATATGCAAGAACGACCACGAATTTGAGATTACTTTTTCAGTAGAGGCCGACCTCCCCGCAGAATGGGAATGCCCCCGCTGCGGCGAAATTGCGTTACGCACGGATGGCACTAAACCCGAAGAGAAGAAGACAAAACCTGTTCGTACTCACTGGGACATGCTACGGGAACGCAGAAGCATCCCTGAGCTAGAAGAACTGCTCCAAGAACGTCTTGAAGCGGTCCGAAACGAATTTCACTACTAAAAATATTGGCCACAGGTTCAAACCTGAACTGTGGCCAATATTTGTACTCATTTTATTTGTTAAATAGATCAGTTAGCTGATTCCAGCGGCGTTTAGCGCCCCAACCAGCGGTTTTTACTAGTGCCTCTAGGATGATGTTTCCGCTCATCTTGGAGTCTCCAAATTCGCGATCGGGGAAATAGATAGGCACCTCCGCCACCTTGCCCCCAGCAGCTATAACGCGACGAGTCATGTCGACCTGGAAGGTATAGCCCTTGGACTCAATCGAGTCCAAATCGATTTTGCGCAGGATGCTTGACCTGAAGGCGTTGTATCCACCTGTAGAGTCTCTGACTGGCAGATCCATGGCCATCTGGACCCAAATATTTGCAGCCCGACTAAGGAATTCCCTGGACTTTGTCTGGAAAGTGGAGCCGCCCTTAACCCACCGCGAACCTTTGACCATGTCTGCGTCTTTGAGCGCTTCCAGAATGTTCGGAAGCAGCTCTGGCTGGTGTGAGCCGTCGGCATCCATTTCGACGATCACGTCGTAGTCGTGCCCCAGAGCCCACTTAAAACCAGCGATGTAGGCAGCACTTAATCCGTCTTTGGATTTCCTGTGCATTACGTGGACATTCTCGTCCTCGGAGGCTAGCCGATCAGCGATCTGGCCTGTGCCATCGGGAGAATTGTCATCAGCGATGAGGGCATGCGCACTCGGCACAGCTGAACGGAGCCTAGCTATGATGGCCTCGATATTTTCGGCCTCATTGTAGGTAGGGATAATAACCAATACGCTTTTTAATTCATCGGCACAGTCAGTCATGAAAGTTGATTTTAGTATGACGAGGACGCCTTTTTACCACTGTTGCCCCAATAGACAGCAAAGTCACAGTTAGGCATAGGTAATCGACTACTTTTCCTACGTAAACCGCAGGAGTCTTCACCGTTCCAATCGGAACCTTATAAATTCTTGAAGCTGATGTCGCCTCTTCGGTTCGATCGATGACCCGGCCATGCTCGTCTATATGTCCAGAGAACGAACTGGTCGTAGACACGACGATTGGCTGTGCCAGTTCCATTGCCCTAACCCTGGTTATTTGAAACTGCTGCTTTGGCTGAAAAGTGCCTGTGTATGTCGAATTGTTCGATTGAACGACAATCAGCTGTGCGTCTTTTTTTGCTAGATCGTAGATGGTGTCATCGAATGCGAGCTCGAAACAAATGATCGTTCCGACTTTTAGCGGTTTTTCGTTTATTAAAACGTCTAGGACTCCTGGCTGGGAGCCTTCGACAGTTTGTCTACCAACCATTTTGGCCATCGGAACCAACTTGAACACCAAGTCTTTAAACGGCGTGTACTCGCCGAATGGAACAGCGTTTCTCTTGTCATGCCTGCCGATTATGGCCCCGTCAGCGTCATACCAGAGGCTCGTGGTTTGCCTCTCGTCTTCTCCGGGGCCCTCCATCACGGCACCCATGAAAAGAGGACTCTGACCCAGCTCGATGGTCTTTTGAACCATCTGTTCGGTTTTAACGTCGACTGTTGGATCGTGGTCAGAAGAGTTCTCAGGCCACAAAATAAAATCTATTGGGATGTTCTCGGAACGTGCTTTCGCCAGCAACAAAACGGTCTCGGAAAAATGATTGTTGGTTACGGATCTTGCGTATCCAAGAGCCCTTGGGCCAGCAGAACCAGCTACGTCGCCCTGGACCATCCCTACAGATACCTGCTGTTCCCCGTCCTTAGAGGGAATGAACGTTTGGCCTATCACACCAGCAACGAAGATAGCTGATACCGGAATAAGCCAAAGGACAGACCGGTGCTTCCCCAGGACTAGCTTAGAAACCATCGCAGCCAGACAAGAGGCGCAAAAAGCGATCAGATAGCCGATCCCTGAGGCAGCTAGCAGCCAGAGAAGACCGCCAATGGGTTGATCAGGCGAGGTGAAAGCTAATCGAACCCAGCCGAATCCACCGAGCGGGAAGCGCGACCAGCAGAATTCCATCGCGACCCAAGCTGCCGGCACCAGCAGTGGCCATATTTTAAAGCGTTGAATCTTGTTTTGGACTATGCCGTAAATCGCTGTGTAGAGGCTTAGCACCGCCACGAGCGCCACGCCTATCCATATACCCATGACAGATACGTAAGAAACCGTCACACCGAATAGGCCTATCCCGAAGGAATAGCCTGCTAGAGCGCTCATGCGGCCAGAACAACGAATAGTAAAAACCATGAAAGCGGCGAGCCCGGCTATCGTCATCGGCCAGATGCCGAATGGGACGAAACCAAGACTTGCGATTAGCCCGAAACAAAACCCAAATAAGGCAGTTACGAGCACTCTCAAGGTTCTCACGATCAAGAGCCGATTCGCTCGAGAACGTATATCGCAGAGCCAGCACGCAGATTCGGGAAAACGCTACCTAAGGGAAGAATCTTTCCGCTTTCTGCAAGTGGTACTCGCCCTGCTACTCTCAACTGGGCCACTTCGAATAGAGGCGGCATGTCCACCAAAGTTGAGTGGTGAAGGTTAGGGGTTTCGTACCAATTGAACGGAAGATCCTTAGACTGAGGCATGTGACCACTCAGCAGCCTTGTGCGGTTACGCCAAAAACCGAAATTAGGCATGGTGACGATCAAACGAGGAGCGATCTTTCGCATCTGCTTCAGTGCGATATCAGGTCTACGTATCGCCTGCAGAGTTCGGCTTAAGACCACATAGTCGTATGAATCCGGGGCAAACAGATCCAGCTGCGTATCAATATCGAGGTCCAGCACCGGAACCCCAGATTCCATCGCCTTAAGTACGGAGCCGGGCTCGTGCTCGACGCCAGTACCGCTGCAGGCCCTATTCGTGAATAGCCAACGCAGTAATTCCCCTTCCCCGCAGCCCAGGTCGAGGACGTGGGACCCGAGCGGAATCCGGTTAGCGACCTGGTAGAGATCGTTCCTCACGCGCGACATTTTGCACCTCGATTCCTATCTTCCCACTGTGATGTGGAGCCGTGATCAGCCTCTACGAAAGCCTTGACGGTGCTCAAATAAGGCTTGATATCAAGCAAGAATGAATCGTGGCCCCAGGGCGAAGCGATTTCTCGGAAGTTTACGGGGACCTGCGCGCCTAGCAATTTTTGAACTATCCGCAGGCTCTGTTGCGTGCTGAAACGCCAGTCTGTGCTGAAGCTTAGAACCAAGAAATTTACTGGGCTAGCGTGCAATTTTTTGGTCGCCTTCGAATCGCTGAAGGGATCGAAATAATCCATTACGCGAGTCAGATATAGATAGCTGAGCGCATCAAAACGAGTCAGAAACGAAGTGCCCTGGTAATCCAGGTAGCTTTCGACGGCAAAGTCGATCCCGAACCCTGGCTCGCGGTCTTCGAACTGAGGACGCCTGCCGAACTTTTCTTGGAATCCTACTTCCGAAGTGTAGGTGATGTGCGCCATCATCCTAGCGATGGCAAGGCCAACATCTGGATTCTTACCGTGCGAAACAAACTCCCCGTCGTCGAAATTTTCGTCGCGCATAATCGCTTCGCGGCCTACGGCAGAAAAAGCGATGTTTTGAGCTGTGAGTCTGCTGGACGTGGCAGCGAGCACGGCGTTGCTCATTTCTTCGGGATAATCCAGCGCCCAAGCCAATACCTGCATTCCGCCGAGAGACCCGCCTACCGCAGCGTGGAGACGTTCGATGCCCAGATGTTTCAGCAATGCCCTGTGGGCCTTAACGAAGTCCCGCATGTCTAGTAGCGGGAAATCGAGCCCCCAGGGATTTCCGGTATCTGGGTTGATAGAACTTGGGCCAGTGCTGCCCTGGCATCCGCCCAAAAGATTGGAACAGATGACAAACCAGCGATCTGTGTCGATCGCTTTACCAGGGCCTATCAGGGTATTCCACCAGCCCGCATGCTTGTCGCCATCTTGCCAACCCGCAGCGTGAGCTTCACCCGTCAATGCGTGGCAAATATATACGGCGTTGTCTCGGTTTTCGTTCAGTTCGCCATAGGTTTCGTAAGCGATCTCAACTTCATTCAGCCGTTCCCCACCCTCCAAAATTAGTGGGTTATCGGCATCGAACAGCTTTACCTTCTGGACACCAGATATCCGAAGCCGGTCATTTAGTTTTTGTTTTTCTTCACTCAGCATCGTCACTAATTTCTTTTGATTTCTTATCTGAAGGGTACAAGACAGCTACTGCTATGGCAGAAACCGTCACCGCAGCTCCACAACCGATTAGCGCCCAGCTCATGCCTTCAACGAATCCTGCTTTGGCGAGGTAAATTATTTTCTCCCCAAGCGGACCAGTGAAATGATCTGCTGCGTTGACGGCACCGGCGTATGAGTCCAGCACGGCTTGTTTCCATTCGCCAAGTTGCTCAAAGATAGAACTGTTCGCCACGGTGTTTTGATACCTGGTTGAAAGCAGTGCGCCACCGAAAGCGACGCCCATCGCGCTACCAACCTGCATCAGCGAACTGTTGGTCGCAGAACCAACGCCCGATGCCCATTGCGGTAGAGCGTCCATAACGGCCTGGGTTGCTGCAGGGTTGAGCAATCCAGCACCGATACCGAACGCTAGCGCACCGATCAGCATGTGTGAATAAGTGGATTCAACGGTGACGAAGCTCATCCAGAAGAAACCGGACGCTACAAATACCAGACCAATTAAAACAGTGTTTTTCAGCTTCAGCGATGAAATTAGTTTCGGCGCTGAGAACACTCCGATTCCTAGAGCCACTGCTACGGGCAAGATCCTGATTCCCGATTCAAGAGGATCGTATGCCAAGTTGAATTGCAGGTATTGAGTCAGGATGAAAAGCGCCGCTGATCCCCCACCTGTGACAAGGCCAGCGACCGAAACCGCGACGGAAAACCTTCGATTTTTGAACAAAGATAGATCCAGAATCGGTTCCGAGAAGTTAGCCTCCCAAGAAACGAAGCCGATCATCAAAGCTAATCCTAAAACTGCAGAAATAATGATCGGAGCGGACAACAGCCCAAATCCTGGCGCGGAAATAACAGTCCAGCAAACAAGCGCAAGAGCGATAGTCGACAGTAAGGCGCCAACGATGTCTATCCCCTTCAAGCTGCTATCAGGTTTGAAATGCTGCAGCACGAATGGCCCGGCGATCACGATTATCAAGGCCACAGGAACGTTGATAAAGAAAATGGAGCCCCAAGAGAAATGTTCTAAAAGAATGCCGGATAGCAGTGGACCAGCGGCTCCCCCGGCAGCGTTTGCGCCAGACCAAATAGCGAATGCGAGAGTACGTTCTTTCGGCTCGTGAAATATCGCAGATACCAACGCCAGGGTGGAAGGAGTAAGAAGCGCTGCGCCTATGCCCATTAGTGCCCTGAATACGATTAGCAGCTCAACGTTGGGGGCTAAGCCTGCGAGCAATGAAAATAAACCGAAAACACCGGCACCCGTTAAGAACGTCTTAGTCCTGCCCCAGCGATCTACGAATGCTCCTGCCACGAGCAAAAGTCCGGCAAAAGTGACTTGGTAAGAATCAACCGTCCATTGAAGCTGCCCTGTGCTTGCCTTAAGCTCTTTAGCTAGCGTTGGCAAAGCAACATTGAGGATCGTGTTGTCCAGGCTCGCCATAAAAAGAGCCAAGCTGAGCACGCCTAAGGCGAGCCAGCGTCGAGCAAAATGCTTGTTATCTTGCTCTTCTGTGGAAGACGCAGGACTAGTCATGTTTTCGAGCGTAACGGCAATACAAAAAAATTAGATGTCTAACACTCTTGAATCGCCGAAAGCTACTACCGTTTTGGCTATGGCCAAGCTGAAAGTTGTCCTAGGGGATATAACCAAACAGCATGTCGATGCAATCGTGAACGCCGCGAACAATACGATGCGCGGCGGAGGCGGCGTCGATGGAGCAATTCATCGCGCTGGCGGTCCGGAAATTCTCAAAGACTGCATAGCTCGATTCCCCAACGGACTCGCAACCGGAGACGCAGGATATACGGTCGCAGGTAAGCTGCCTTGCCAGTGGGTCATCCACACAGTTGGCCCAAATTATCGAGCAGGTCAGACCGATCGAGAGCTACTAGAATCTTGCTACAAGCGTTCATTGAACATTGCGGACGAACTAGCAGTTGCCACGATAGCCTTCCCGCTAATTAGCGCAGGTGTCTACGGTTGGCCTAAAGAAGACGCGGCAAGATGTGCCGTCGACACCTGCCACGACACCGAAACTAATGTTGAAGAAATACTCTTCGTCGCCTTCGATGAAAAGACGTTTGCGCTTCTTGAAAAACTGGTTTAGAAAACCGTGGCTCGATTGAAGAAGATCTTCTCCTGCTAAAGGAGATAGGCACTCTAAAACGCTTGGTAGGCTATTGCCATGTCAGTTTCGGAGTTAACTGTAGCGACTCAAGATTATCTAAAAGCCATTTGGTCGCTTCAAGAGTGGACTGACAAGCCAGTAACGCTGACTGCGCTGTCTAGAAGAGTCGCGGTAGCGAAATCTACAGCTTCAGATGCGATAAAAAAACTGGCGGAGGCTGGGCTCGTAGCGCACAATCCGTACGGGGCGATTGAGCTTACTAATGAAGGAACCAAGAACGCCCTTGCTATGGTTCGCAGACACAGAATATTAGAGCTGTACCTAGTTGAAGAGCTCGGATATCAGTGGGATCAGGTAGATGCCGAAGCCGAGAAACTGGAACACGCGGTTAGTGACTTCTTAATAGAGAAAATGGACGAAAAGCTTGGTCACCCGACGCGCGATCCCCATGGTGATCCGATTCCGTCTTCGACTGGAAAGATAAATAAGCCTGACGCATTACCCCTTTGTGAAGCCAAGACAGGTTCGTACCGGGTCGAGAGAATCAGCGACTTCGATCCCGGACTGCTCAGATACCTGGATTCAAACGGGATAGATGTTCTATCAAGCTTCGAGCTTTTAGAGACTAACCCTTACAGCGGTTCATTCGATCTGCTATTCAAGGACGGCAGGAAAGTCGAGTTGAGTGAAAAAGCTGCTAACTATTTGTGGGTAAGCAAAATTAATTGATTACTTGCCCATTGAGATAGTTATTATCTTGTTTCGCGGCTGGTTACCATGATGGATGAAGCTTTTTCTGATTAGGGAGTCGAAAATGGCTGATACTCGTAGCGAAACTGATCTGCTGGGCACAATTGAAGTACCTGCGGATGCTTACTACGGAGTACACACGGTCCGAGCAATCGAGAACTATCAGATTTCTGGGAGAACCATTTCCGATGTTCCCGAGTTCGTCAGAGGCATGGTACAGGTTAAAAAAGCTTGCGCTATGGCCAACGAGGAACTAAAGGTCCTCCCCCACGACATCGCTCAAGCGATAATTAGCGCCTGCGACGAAATTCTCGAAACCGGAAAGGCCATGGATCAGTTCCCTAGCGACTTGTTCCAGGGTGGTGCCGGAACTTCCACCAACATGAACACCAACGAGGTCATCGCTAACCTCGCCCTTGAGAGGGCTGGTTTCGAGAAGGGCCGTTACGACGTCATTAACCCCAACGACCATGTCAATAAGTCGCAGTCCACAAATGATGCATACCCGACTGGACTTAAACTTGCTGCCTATGCTCTAGCCCAACAACTTGCGGAAGAAATCGATAAGTTAAATGTTTTGATTCTCGAGAAGGCAGATGAGTTCAAAGATGTTTTGAAGATGGGACGTACCCAGCTTCAGGACGCAGTGCCCATGACCCTAGGCCAGGAATTCCACGGGTTCGCAAGCAACCTTCGAGTGGAAAGCGACATCGTTCGTCGCTGCGCAAACAACATGCTCAGCGTGAACCTCGGAGGTACCGCCATTGGTACAGGGCTTAATACCCCTGTGGGTTTCGCGGAAAAAGCCGCTGAGAAACTAGCAGAGGTAACCGGTCTTCCAGTTACCAGCGCTCCCGATCTAATCGAAGCAACCTCCGACACAGGTTCCTACGTATTGATGCACTCAGCCATCAAACGTTTCGCTACGAAGCTTTCTAAGATCTGCTCCGATTTGAGGTTGCTATCGAGCGGTCCACGGGCCGGCATAAACGAGATAAACTTGCCCGAGCGAGCAGCAGGTTCTTCGATTATGCCCGCTAAAGTTAACCCTGTCATTCCCGAAGTGGTCAATCAGGTTTGTTTCAAAGTAATTGGCAACGATGTGACTGTCACCATTGCCGCTGAGGCGGGCCAGCTTCAACTCAACGTCATGGAGCCGGTGATAGCACAATCGCTGTTCGAGTCTCTCAGTCTCCTGACCCGTGCCGTAGACGCACTCGGCAAAAAATGCATTGAGGGCATTACTGCCAACAAAAAGCATGCTTACGACCAAGTGATGAGCTCAATTGGCATCGTCACCTATCTAAACGAGGTTATTGGGCACGCAAACGGAGACTTGATCGGTAAGACTGCTGCTCAAAATGGTAAAACAGTTCGTGAGATTGCCATAGAACTTGGCCTGATCACAGAAGAGCAAGCTGATATTTACCTGAGCGAGGATGCACTCAAGAAGGACCACTACTTTGGCAAGACTTACGAAGACGATGAAAAGGGATTACCCGAATGCTGATTAATGCATCGGTTTTGACGAGCTTTGACCCGTTTCGATGGCGTAGGTGAAATTTTCTAATCCACCTATTACGTCTAACTTTGGAGATCTTGTGCAAAAAGAAAGTCCGTCTGCGCTAAAGCGAGGATTAAAAAATCGACATATTCAAATGATCGCCCTAGGCGGTGCGATCGGAACAGGACTTTTCTACGGCTCTGCTGACTCGATTCAACTAGCTGGCCCTGTAGTTCTGATCGCCTATCTGCTGTGCGGCGCTGCGATCTACCTGGTAGTCCGTGCGATGGGCGAGATGTCGGTTGATGATCCGAACTCGGGTGCATTCAGCCACTACGCCTATCAAAACTGGAGCCAGCGAGCCGGTTTCGTCTCGGGCTGGAACTACTGGTTCAATTACATCGCGGTCGCGATGGCCGAGCTCAGTGTGGTCGGCCTGTACATCAACTACTGGCTTCCCCAGGTGCCGCACTGGGCCTCGGCTGCGTTCTTTATCGTCGCGATTACCACCGCGAACTTGATCGGCGTTCGTGCCTACGGTGAGTTCGAGTTCTGGTTCGCGATCATCAAAGTGATCGCCGTTGTCGGCATGATCGTGCTCGGCTTGATCGTGATTATTTTTGGCATCACTAACAACCCGGAGCTTTCTCCCCCATCGTTCAGCAACCTGATTGCAGACGGCGGGTTTGCCCCGTTTGGCCTTGTCGGACTCATCGCTGCGCTGCCCCCGGTCATGTTCTCATTCGGCGGTCTGGAGCTGATCGGCATTACCGCCGGCGAGGCGGTTGACCCCAAGCGTTCGCTGCCAAAGGCCATCAACGGCGTGATCTGGAGGATCCTGATTTTCTACATCGGTGCCATCACGATCATCATGGCGGTCATCCCCTGGCGAACCATCGACGGCAAGATGAGCCCGTTCGTGCAGATCTTCGACAACGTCGGTATCGGCGGGGCCGCGCACATCCTCAACTTCGTGGTCATCACTGCGGTGCTCAGCGTCTACAACTCCGGTCTCTACTCCAATGGCAGGATGCTTTACTCGCTGGCTTCGCAGGGCAACGCGCCTAAGTATCTGACGAAGCTATCGCGCAATGGTGTTCCCTGGGCCGGCGTGCTGACGTCCTCGCTGATCACCGTTATCGCGGTGGTCGTGGTATTCCAGTGGCCAGAGTTCGCGTTCAAGTACATGATGTCAGTGGCGGTGATCGCAGGCATCATTAACTGGTCGATGATCATGATTACCCAGGCTAAGTTTCGCAAGCGGATTGGCCCAGAGGCGGCCAGCAAGCTGACGTTCAAGCTGCCGGGTGGACTGTTTACTACGTTTGGCGTACTGGCATTCCTCGGCCTGATCGTTGTTCTGATGGCGATGTCGGAGGGTTATCGGATGGCGGTGATCGTCGGACCAGTATGGCTCCTGATACTTCTGGTCTCTTATGAGATAAAGACAAGACGAAAGCTAAAAAACTAAAGTTTTCCAACGATCCTGATTGGGAAGTTCTTTTCGGCGTTCCTACTTTTTGATCCCTTAGGGTTGATATGCTCAACCGACACTTTTCAGCATGGTTGATCTTGCCGCAGAGTTCAATATCAATCTTGAGTAAGGATTATCCAGCGAAGAAGCAGAGGCGCGTTGGATCAGTGCGACTGGTTGGATTCTTCTCGAACAAGTGGCTCTGGGCGTCGATAGCTATGGCACCGACTGTCTTTTGGAGTGAGGAGCTCGCCAAACTAATAAGGATAGCCGGAGCCAAATAGCTTCAGATTTAAATAGTGATTCTTGAATAAAAAGACTATGGTCTTATACTTTCGATTTGCCGAACTTTATTTTTTGAATCATCTAACTAAATCTATGAGGCTACTAATGGAAGACGTCTCCCCGGACGCAAAGACCGCTGTCAAGAAGAGCGTGGGCCCAATGTTGGGCCCTGCCTTTGTGGCAGCGGTCGCATACGTCGATCCTGGAAATGTTGCAGCAAATATTACTGCTGGAGCCAGATACGCATACCTATTGGTGTGGGTTTTGGTATTGGCAAACGCTATGGCTGTTTTGATTCAATATCAAAGCGCGAAGCTTGGGTTGGTTACTGGCATGTCGCTCCCCCAGCTGTTGGGGCAGAGACTGTCTAAGAAAAGCAGGATCTCGTTTTGGATTCAGGCAGAAATAATTGCTGCCGCCACCGATCTGGCTGAAGTCATCGGAGGAGCGATAGCCCTCCAGCTACTATTTGATCTTCCACTTCTCGTGGGCGGTGCCATCGTAGGCGGAGTATCTCTTACGCTCCTTATCTTTCAAAACGAAAAACGCCAGCGCCAATTCGAGGCGATAGTTATCGCTTTATTGGCGATAATCACACTTGGTTTTGTTGCTGGACTTTTTATTAAGCCTCCGGATCCGGTGGGCATGATCGGCGGTCTCGTGCCTAGATTCCAGGGCACTGAAACGGTTTTGATTGCGGCGTCCATGCTGGGAGCCACCGTGATGCCGCACGCGATTTATCTACACTCATCTCTGGTTAACCATCGTTTTTCGAGACGTGCAAAGCAAGACTTGCCTCATCTTCTCCGAGCTAGTCGCCATGACGTTGTTTATGCGCTGATAATAGCCGGGGCGGTTAACATCGCATTGCTGCTATTAGCGGCATCGGCGCTTTATGGCCAGACTGGCACCGACTCGATTGAGGGTGCGCATCACGCAATTGAATCAACTCTCGGCCCCGTTATTGGAGTGATTTTCGCGATCGGTCTTCTTGCTTCCGGACTCGCCTCCACATCAGTTGGCTCCTACGCGGGTTCCGAGATCATGGACGGGCTCCTTCACGTCAGGGTTCCGATTTTTCTTCGACGCATTGTCACTCTGATACCTGCGTTACTTATTCTTTGGCTATACCCAAACCCGACCTGGGCATTGGTTATTTCCCAAGTCGCGCTCTCCTTCGGCATCCCGCTAGCTATCATTCCTCTTGCTGCTTACACGCGGAACAAAGAACTTATGGGCACGACCGCAGATAGCAACGGAACCAAGTGGGCGATGAATGTGATTGTGTTTTTGATCGTAGCTTTGAACGCCGCACTTATTTTGTTGACTTTTCTAGGCGTGGACGCTTGAGGCCGGAAGAATTAGTTCAAAGTGCCTAGTTTCGTCTTGGTATTTTTGCGTATACCACTCCCCTAGTCCTTGGGTATAGCCAGCCTTCTTGTGTAATCTGCGCATTTCTATCCAGGTATTCTTTTGCTCGATCAGATAGAAGTTTCTGGGAATCTTTCAAAAGCGTTGCTAGCTGATTGGCTGTAACCTTTCGCTTTTCGGTAATTAGTTCGATTCCCACTGGAATTCCTAATTGGGCAAATCCGCCGGCTAACAGCAGAGTTCTAGCCTGAGTAGGTTCGGGCTCTTTGCCTTGAGAGATAGCGATAGCTTCGTCCAAAACGTTCGGTGCGCCCGTGGTGTCAATAGCGAAAGCGATGCTTCTGGTCTGCTCGACCATCGCTCTTAAAGCCCCTAAAAGATCCCTCTGCCTATATAGCGACCACGAGGCTACGGTGTATTCAAAACTCTTTTCTAGCCTTATCGGCCAAGAAGAATGTACGAATTCTATTTTCAGTCCTCGTTGTTTAGCTTCGGCCTCAGCTACTTCAAGCATGTCAATAGATGCATCAAGCGCCGTAACTTTACAACCGTGTTCTGCAAGGTCGAGAGCTATCCTCCCCGTACCTGTGCCGATGTCTAAGACGCTAGTTCCCGGTTTAATGACGGTTCGAAGATACGCAAGAGTGTTTACATGCTCAGCAGGATTGCCTGCGCGCTGATTGTAGCTTGACGAGTTTTTTGCCCAGAAACGAAGATCATCGGGCTCGGCGACTCTACGATTTTTGTCTGCCGCAAGGTCTTCTTTCCAAAGACGCCCGAAATCAACGATTTTTGTCATTGCCTAAATCACCAACAAATTAATCTGAAGTTCCAGGTTAAGCAATAAGTTTAACGCGCTCGTTTCCTATTTCCGAGTGCCTTCTAAAGCCAGCGAACTATACAGCTGCAAAAAATCGCCAGCACAAAAAATTTAGAGAATCTAGTTTCTCTAACGTTTCAAAAGATGAATTAGAGGTTTCAAAACCGCCTCTGACTAGGCATTATGCCTTGTCGGGCTGACAGGATTTGAACCTGCGACCCCTTGACCCCCAGTCAAGTGCGCTACCAAGCTGCGCCACAGCCCGCCGGGTCGTTTGTGACCCAATAGAGAAGAATAGCGTATCCAATACGCTTTTTACAAAGCGAACTACTTACGCTTCGCTCTAGGCCGCACGCTGATGGGTACAGGGCTCCCCTCAAAGCCAAATTCTTCTCTTAGCCTGCGCTCCATGAAGCGAACATAGCTCGCGTCCATGTCTCCGGTGGTAAACAAAACAAACGAAGGCGGTCGGCTCATTGGCTGTGTCGCGAAAAGGATTCTCGGTTGCTTTCCACCACGAACAGGGTGAGGATGAGCGGCAACAACTCGACCTAGGAAAGAATTGAGTTGACCAGTCGATACGCGAGTGTCCCAGCCCTCAAGAGACTTTTCGATTGCCTTGCTGAGTCGCTGCACCCCCCTACCTGTTAGAGCAGAGATGTTGACCTGGGGAGCCCATGACCACGCATTCAGGTCGCGCTCGATTTCCCGATCTAAATAGAAGCGTCGCTCCTCATCAGTAATGTCCCATTTGTTGAAGGCAAGAACTAGAGAACGGCCAGATTCCTCGACGCTGGACAAGATCTTAAGATCTTGCTCAGTCACGGGCTGGCTGCCGTCAATAACCACAATGCAGCATTCCGCACGTTCGATGGCTGCTTGCGTCCTAAGAAAGGCGTAATACTCGCTCCCGGAAGCCTCTTTAACGCGTTTGCGAATACCAGCCGTATCGATTAAACGGTATGGGGTGCCGTCGATATCTACTA
Source organism: Propionimicrobium sp. BV2F7 (assembly GCF_000510445.1). Lineage (NCBI taxonomy): Bacteria > Bacillati > Actinomycetota > Actinomycetes > Propionibacteriales > Propionibacteriaceae > Propionimicrobium > Propionimicrobium sp. BV2F7. The sequence goes on from NZ_AZIS01000003.1 coordinate 335,628, forward strand.
GTTCGTCAACGGGGTCTACGGTCGTTCCGGATACGTCACTCACGACAGAGCGATGCTGCCCAGCAAGTTTGTTCAACAGCGAACTCTTACCGACATTTGGTTTACCTACGATGGCTACCCTGCGAGGCCCGCCAATTTCTTCTTCATGCTCGCTCTGTTCTGGAAGTATCTCTACAAGTGCATCAAGTAAGTCGCCGCTACCCCTGCCGTGGAAAGCGCTCACTGGCCATGGCTGCCCCAAACCAAGATTCCATAGTGAAAGTGCATCCGCCTCTCCCCTGGAGTCATCAACCTTGTTCGCTGCCAATACAACTGGCTTTTTCGACCTGCGAAGAATTTTTACGACTGCTTCGTCGTCATCGGTGATGCCGACCGTGGCATCCACGACAAAAAGAACTGCATCGGCAAGCGAAATAGCGATTTCCGCTTGCTCAGAGATGCGGGCAGCCATTCCTGTTGCGTCCTGGGCCCAGCCACCGGTATCAACCAATATGAAATCACGGCCGTTCCAGTTAGCGTCGTAGCTGACCCTGTCACGAGTAACACCCGGGGTATCTTGGACCACAGCTTCGCGCCTGCCAAGAATTCGGTTGACAAGAGTCGATTTGCCGACGTTAGGGCGACCAACGACAGCAACTACCGGACGGCTAGGAACATTTTCACTCACCTATTCAGGCTAGCCGACATGTCCAAAGCTGAACAAAGAAATTTAGAGCAAATCTCCGGGAACCAGAGAAATAACCTTTTCGATTACTTCTTGGAGGCTGAGGTCAGAATTGTCTAGAAGCTCAACGCCAGGTGCCGGTTTTATAAACTCATTCACCTTCGAGTCAGCTTCGTCGCGCCCAATCACCTGCTCAGTGACGGTCTCTAGATCAGCTGCCTCAGCAACCTGGGCCGCACGCCTAGCCACCCGTTTCTGCGGATCCGCGACAAGAAGAACACGCAACTGAGCATCGGGAGCCACGACAGTCGTAATGTCCCTACCCTCCACTACAATCCTGCCGGAGTTCTTGATGGTCTCACGCATCTGGGCAGTCAAAAAGTCGCGAATGGGCTGGATGCGGGCATATTTTGAAACTGACCCCGAAATATCGGGTGAATGGAGCTTAGCCGTCACGTCTTTACCGTTTAGCCGAACTCTGAAATCTTTCGGATCAGTGATGAGCTCGAGAACGATTTTCTCAATAGCCTCCTGAACCTGCTTTTCATCATCAGCTTCGACGTTATTTTCGAGACCGTACAGAGTGAACGCACGGTACATCGAACCGGTGTCCAAGTAATCAAGCCCTAGTTTTTCGGCTACGCCTTTAGAAGTTGAAGATTTTCCCGAGCCGCTTGGCCCATCCATGGCAATAACCAAATTAGTCATAAGAGAGTCTGCCTTCTTCCCAATGCTGGCGCAGAGCAGAGCGTAAGATATCGGCTTGCTCGATTGCTACCTGGATCCTTAAGAAACCAAAGTTCCTGTGTACATCGTGCTCCATCGAAATGTCTTCGATGTTCACTCCGGCCTCTTCAGCAACTCTAAACATGTTAGCCATTGCACCAGGCTTATCAGGAATCTCTGCCGTGACAGTGACCAACTGGTCAGGAGACTTGCCAGCCCTAGCAGGAAGAGCCTTCCTGCCCTGACGTCCACGTGAAAGCAAGTCTGTGACGATCCGAGGATCGTCCAGATTCTCGATTAGCCTCGACAGGTCTTTTTGCACCTTAATCAACTGATTGCGAATCTCTTCTGTATTGGCAGCGATAATTTGTGACCAAAGTTCTGGGTCCGAACCAGCGATCCGCGTTACATCTCTGACTCCCTGGCCCGCCAATTGCAAATCTTCTGAGGGAACGTCCGTGAGGCGAGCCGCTGTCAAAGAACTCATTATTTGAGGAACATGACTGATTTCGGCAACCGCACGATCGTGTTCCGTCGCGCTGCGAGTAACCGTGCGTGCGCCTGCAGCGGTGCCAAGCATGAAAGCGCGTCTCACTACCCAATCGGGGTTGCCATAGGAAGCCGTGACTACCCACGTCCGATCTTCAAAAAGATCGGACGTTGCGGTTAGCGGTCCAGTATGAGCGGATCCTGCCATTGGATGCGAGCCGATGTAACGCTCTTGGTCTGTGCTGCCATCAAGCTCTTTTTCAATTTGCTTTTTGATGGACGCTACATCCGTCACTACGGCATTTGGGAATTCTTTAAGAGAGATACGAACAACCTCTGAAACGTCCTGTGGGGGTGTAGCCACCACGACCAGTCGAACTTCATCTTGAACCGGTCTCTCCAAAACTCCTGCACCGCGAGCTGCAGCGATCTGCGCATTAGCCGTTGAGGAATCACGGAGGTGAACCTTCACACCCCTCGACATCAAAGCGCAACCTATCGAAGCTCCGATTAAACCGGCGCCGACAATTACGGTCGGCGAAATTTCCGCGAAGCTCGGTTCAGATAATTCTTTCGTATCCATCGTGATCAAAGCTTAGTCGCAAGCCCTGACGGAGGTTTTCACGTCCGGGCAAGTGGGACAAACGGCTGTCAGAACCTCCGATCAGTCCTTCATAGTGGAGAAATACTTAGCCTCTTTGTGGTGCACAACAAATGCATCTGTGGATTGTTCAGGATCCAGCTGGTACTCCTCAGATAGGTGAACACCAATTCGTTCGGCGTCTAGCGCATCGACGATTTGCCTTCGCATATGCAAATCTGGGCATGCGCCATAGCCGAAGCTATATCGGCTTCCCTGGTAAGCCTGCTTAGCTACCTGGGCTTCGATTTCCCCGTCCTCACCAGCAATTCCTAGTTCCTGACGGATCCGATGGTGAGTCCATTCGGCAAGTGCTTCTGCAAGCTGACAGGAAAGTCCGTGCATCTCCAGATATGCGCGGTACTCATTTTTTGCGTACATCTCGGCCGTCTTTTCGCTGACCTTGCTTCCGATGGTAACTATCTGAAGACCGATTACGTCTAGACCTTGCTCTTCAGCTTCTTGCCTATCGCGAAAGAAATCCGGAATGCACAATCTGCGATTACCGTTTTGGCGAGGAAATGTCCAAGTGAAAAGTTCATTCTTGGTATCTGGATCGCAAACGATCAGATCTTCGCCCTCTGAAAAACACGGGTAATAGCCGTATACGACGCCGAAGTCGAGAAGCTTTTCTGACTGCAGAGTTTCCAAAAGTCCCCTGAGCCGAGGCCGCCCCTCACTCTGAGCTAGCTGCTCATAGGTCATCCCGTCTTTGGTTCCTCGCAGGCCCCAGCGGCCCATGAGCGTTGCCTTCTCGTCAAGCCATTCGGCAACGTCTGAAAGCGTCATCCCTTTTAGAACACGATTGCCATAGAACGGAGGTTCAGGGACAGGGACGCCGCGGGCTACCTCTGAGCGTTCGGTTGAATGCTCGGTATTCTTCTTAGCTACCTTTTTCACTCGCCGTTTCCTAGGCTCGGGCAGCTCCGCACCAGGTTTTCCAGCCTTGATGTCCATGATGGTGTTCATCAGAGTCAGACCCTCAAACGCGTCCTTGGCGTACTTAACGGTGCCCTTGTACAAAGCGGTCAGATCTTCGTCAACGAACGTTCGAGTCAGCGCTGCTCCACCAAGAATCACCGGATACTTAGAAAGTCCTCTAACATTCAACTCTTCTAGATTGTCTCGCATCACCATTGTCGACTTAACGAGCAATCCGCTCATGCCGATTGCATCTGCGTGGTGCTTTTCAGCAGCCTCGACGATTGAGGAAATAGGTTGCTTAATGCCTAGATTGACTACGGTGTATCCGTTATTGCTCACGATGATGTCAACAAGGTTCTTACCAATGTCGTGTACATCGCCTTTAACCGTTGCTAGTACAAGCGTTCCTTTCGAGGTCGCCTGCTCGTCCGATGTCATGTGCGGTTCAAGATACGCTACAGCTCTCTTCATGGTTTCAGCTGCCGCTAGAACGAATGGAAGCTGCATCTTTCCCGCGCCGAATAATTCACCAACGGTTTTCATCCCCGAAAGAAGGTCCTCATTGATGATTTCAATGGGTTCTTTTTCTTTCATGGCAAGGTCGAGGTCATCCTCGAGACCCATATCGTTGCCATCGATGATTCTCTGCCCAAGCCGTTCGTTCAGCGGCATGGAGCTCAGCTTTGCTTCACGCTCAGCTTTAACGTCTGCCTTAGAGACGTTCTCGAATAGCGTCAGCATCTCGCTTAGAGGATCGTAACCATCTTTGCGTCGGTCATATATGAGGTCTAATGCCACTTCGACCTGACGCGGCTCGATCTGATCTAACGGCATAATTTTTGCGACGGAAACGATCGCAGAATCCAGCCCTGCCTTGACGCATTCATCTAAAAACACACTATTCAGCACGACTCGGGCAGCGGGGTTCAGACCGAAACTGATGTTTGAAAGGCCAAGAGTAGTGCCTACTCGCGGATGAGATTCTTTTAGCCGCCGAATGGCCTCGATGGTTTCGATGCCATCGCGACGGGTTTCGTCGGCACCTGTCGCAATCGGGAATGTAAGGCAGTCGACAAGGATATCTCCCTCATCCATCCCCCAGTTTTCCGTCAGATCTTTAATCAGTCGCTCTGCAACCTCGACCTTATGGTCTGCGGTTCTCGCCTGACCGGTTTCATCAATGGTCAGCGCAACCACGGCCGAACCGTGTTCGCTGACCAGCTTCATCATTTTGTTAAAACGAGAATCCGGGCCATCGCCGTCTTCGTAGTTAACAGAGTTTACGATGCATCGTCCAGCAAGTTTATTCAGCCCCGCTTCAATTACTGCGGGCTCGGTGGAGTCCAGCATCAACGGCAGTGTGACGGACGTGGCGAATTTGGCTGCACCGTAAGACATATCTTGCGATCCATCGCGACCCACGTAGTCGACGCACAGGTCAAGAACGTGCGCCCCCTGACGCAGCTGTCCCCTGGCGATGTCTAGGCACTCGTCCCAATTGCCCTCCAGCATCGCCTCTCTAAACGCCTTCGAACCGTTGGCATTCGTACGCTCGCCAATTGTGAGGTAGCTAGTATCCTGCTTAAGCGGAACGTCAGAGTAAAGAGATGAAACCGAGTTTATTTTCTTTACTACTCGGTCTTTTAACGGGTGGTTATCACCAATGGCCTCACGAACCATTCGAATGTGCTCGGGTGTGGTGCCGCAGCATCCACCGACCAGGCACAAACCGTCTTCGGCAATAAATTCGCTAAGGGCTTTCGAAAGCTGATCGGGAGTAAGATCGTATACCGCTCCTTGTGATGTCAACTGTGGAAGACCCGCGTTAGGCATTGCAGAAACACCCATCTTCGAGTTTCTAGATAGGTAGCGAAGATATTCCCTCATCTCTGTGGGCCCAGTAGCACAGTTCAATCCGAGAATGTCGACGCCAAGCGGTTCGAGAGCGCATAGTGCGGCACCAATCTCAGATCCAAGAAGCATAGTTCCAGTGGTCTCGACTGTTACGGAAACAAAAATTGGGAGGTCAATGTTTGCGTCCGACCTTGCGCGTTTAGCTGCGATGACAGCTGCCTTAGCCTGAAGAAGATCCTGCGCGGTCTCGATCTGGACCGCGTCGATACCGCCTCGAATCATCGCAGATATCTGCGTGTAATAAGCGTCACGCATATCAGTGAAATCGATTTGTCCAAGCGTGGGCAACTTAGTGCCAGGCCCGACACTACCCAAAACGAATCTCGGCCACTGCTCCGTCGAAAATTCGTCAGCTGTTTCTCTGGCTAGTTTCGCCGCACGAAATGCCAGATCGTCTATCTGGTCTTCGATTCCATATTCGGCGAGTGCAGCCAAGTTCGTGCCGAAAGAGTTGGTCTCAACCAGATCGCTTCCTGCCTCGAAATAGGCACGATGAATGTCCTTAACTACATCGGGTCGGGTGCGGTTAAGCACCTCATTGCAGCCCTCGAGTCCTTCAAAATCCTCAGGTTTGATGTCTGCAGCTTGCAGCATCGTCCCCATCGCTCCATCGGCTAGCAGAACTTTGCTGAATAAAACATCAGATAAACGCACGCCAACTAGACTAGTTGGCCGCCCAAGCGGCTTACTAATGCGTTTGGCATTAGAGTTAACACATGCGTATTACACCCAGCATTCTAAATGCAGATCTAGCTAACATTGCCGGCGAGGTTGCCCGCATTCCTAGCGCTGATGGCGTTCACGTTGACGTGATGGATAACCACTTCGTTCCTAACATGACCCTGGGGCTGCCAGTGGTTGAGGCGCTGAGGGATCACACCGACCTGCCCATGGATATTCACCTAATGATTGATAATCCGGACACCTGGGCTCCGGCTTTCGCTGAGGCGGGCTGTGAATCAGTCACTTTTCACGTTGAGGCTTCAAACGCCCCGATTAGGTTGGCTCGGGAAATCAGAAAAGAGGGAGCCCGAGTTTCGATGGCGTTGAAGCCCGCCACTCCCATCGAACCGTATGCCGACATGATCAATGAACTAGACATGATCCTGCTCATGACAGTTGAACCAGGATTCGGAGGCCAAAAGTTCTTAGATCTGGTTCTCCCCAAGATTCGCCGAACTCGAAAGTTGGTAGAGGCAGCAGGTAAAGAAATCTGGATCCAGGTCGACGGCGGAGTTTCGCTCGAAACGATCGAGCGTTGCGCTGAAGCGGGCGCAGATACCTTCGTAGCTGGATCCGCCGTCTACAAGGCAGACGACCCAGACAAGATGGTAAACGACCTGCGCCAGAAGGCAGAAGAAGCAGTTAAGTAATTCTTTTAGTCGCCACCGTGGCCGTTTTGGTCGCGGTGGCGCAAAAACCGTTCTAGTTCATCGGCGATTTCGTCGCCGGTGTTTTCTTTGAGGTCTTCAGTATCTTTAAGATCTTCCAAGCGATCCACGTATTCCCTAATGTCTGGGTCGCTGCCGGCGGCAATCTCAACGTTTCTTTCCCATTGGACTGCTTTTTTAGGCAACTCAGCTTCGTCTAGACAAATGTCTAGCGCGTCAGAAATCTTGCGAATCAAAGCCAAAGTCGCTTTTGGGTTCGGTGACGTAGCGACATAATGCGGAACGGATACCCACATCGAAACGGTTGGGATACCAGCCGCCTGCAAGCTACTACGTAAAATGCCTGGGATACCCGTTGGGCCCTCATAGGTAGGCTCCTCACAGCGAAGACGATCTCGCAGAGCCGCGTCATCACTGTAGACGCGAACAGGCAACGGCCTTGAATGCGGCGAATCCGTGAGCATGGCTCCCAGTATGACTGCCTGGCTTGGATGCAAGCTCTCGACTTTCTCCATCACTTGCTTCAGGAACGTTTTCCATTTGAAGTTTGGCTCCGGCCCACCGAGAAGAATTAAATCCCTGAACCGGGTACGAACAAGCTGAAAAGTTGTTTCGGGCCAAATCGTTGCGGCACCTTCCGGACCACGCACGACCTTAGGGCGGTTAACTTGGTAATCGTAGAAATCCTCGCCGTCAATCTGACAAATCGTGGAAGTATCCTTGTAGGTCTCAGATAAATGATTGAGAACGTCGCTAGCTGCCTCCGCTGCATCGTTCCAGCCACTAAATGCAGCGATGAGCGCAGGAGAGCGCAACCCCAACGAGTCGAGATCGTCAAAACCAAATTTCAACGCCATGATTTTCAATTCTATGCAAACACACCAAGCTGGTTACGACTCTTCGTCTAGCCTACGGATCAGTGCAGCGAACATAGCATCCGTTCCGTGAATGTGCGGGAAGAGCTGGATGCATTTGGAATTCAGCCTGCTTTTAGCTTCGGGAACCTCTGGTAATAAATCTGGAGCATCGAGAAGCTCGTAGCCTTCGGGAAGGTTGCGGACTATTTCTACGGTCTCCTGCGGATGTGGAGAGCAGGTTACGTACGCCACTACCCCGCCCGGAGATACTGAGCTAAGAGCGGTTTCGAGTAATTGTTTCTGAAGAGGGGCCAGCTCCGCCAGATCTTCCCTTGTGCGTCTCCAGCGTGCCTCGGGTCTTCTGCGTAATGCGCCAAGGCCCGTGCAAGGAACATCGGCTAAGACTAAAGAGAAGGCAGCAGGTTTCCATGACGGATAACGCCCGTCTGCGACGATTACTTGCCAACGGTCTTTGTACGCCCGCAACGCAGAGCGAACTAGGCCAGCGCGATGCTCGTGTAATTCTGCTGAAACCAGCGTTTTAGGCGCCAAGCCCCTAAGCAAGGCGGATTTACCACCTGGTCCTGAGCACATATCTAGCCAGACTCCCGAAGCGTTAGCTGCTCGGGAGGCGGCAAGAACAACTAATTGACTACCTTCGTCTTGCACCGCAGCCTTGCCGCTTCTTACGAGAGAAAGCTCGCTAGGGTTACCCGGTCTGCTTGCCGCCCAAGGAGAATACCTAGCGGGGCTGGCGCCAGAAAGATCTTCCCTTTCGCACAAACCTGGCCTAGCTACAAGCATGGGAATAGTTGGCTCGTTATCGGCCTCAAGCCAATTCTCTAGCTCCTCAAGGTCTGGCTCTTCGCCCAATGCCGAAAGTAGCGAATCTACAATCCATCTTGGATGAGCGTGTTTGAAACCTAGCGAATCAAGATCATCAAAGTCCTGGGATATTTCTGCTACGACCTCAGCAAAGGAGACTCGACAAAGCTTACGAACAATTGCGTTGACTAAGCCAGTAACTCGCTCACCAACAACGATGCCTGCTAGGTCGACGGAAGTTGCGACTGTAGCGTGCGATGGCGTGCGCATCTTGAACGCCTGGTGACAAGCTAGGCGAAGGATATCGACCACTTCGGGCTGCAGATCGTAAAGATCTCTACCGCTTACGAACTCGATTATCTCGTCGTACGTGCCTTGCATACGACAAGTGCCAGCCACCAACTCGGTGACGAACGCCGCATCCTTGCCGCTTAGCCCACTGCTCGAAAGCCTTTTGTTTAAGGCCAGGTTTGCGTAAGCACCGTCTGCGTTAATCTCCTCGAGAACCTCGTAGGCGACACGCCGAGGCAAATCTATCCGACGGTGTCGAGATTTATACGAGCCTGACATTTTCCAGTTCATCCTTGGGTATACCACGAGCCCAGTCAGCGCCGCTCATCGGCTTCTTGCCGGCAGCCTGCACCTTCAACAACTCCAACTCGCCATCCTTAGCGCCCACCCAAAGATGCTTTCGGTCAGCAAACATCTGTCCTGGCTCAAGCTGGACAGGTGCCTCATCGGGGCTAGCCAGTAGAATCTTAAAACGAGCGCCATTCAGCTGGCACCAAGCTCCGGGGGCAGGGCTAGCTCCGCGGACTATATTGCAGATTTCAGCTGCAGGCCGCTTCCAATCGATTCTCACTTCAGAAGAGCTGATCTTCTTTGCGTAGGACGTTTCCCCCGGCGGCTGAGGCTTTGGTTCCTTTCCTGCGGCGATTTCATCGATAGTCCGGACCATAAGGCTTGCTCCACTGATAGAAAGTGCCTTAAGCACGTCGCCGGCGACATCCAGCGGACCAACGTGATGCGATATTTGACGATAAACCGGGCCTGCGTCTAGCTGCTTAACTAGCCTGAATGTTGTTGCCCCAATTTCTGTTTCTCCTGCCATCAAAGCTCTCTGTACAGGAGCCGCCCCCCTCCAAGCTGGGAGCTTAGAAAAGTGCAGATTGATCCACCCGTATTTGGGGATGTCTAAAACCTCTTGAGGCAGTAACGCGCCAAAAGCAACAACCGGGCAAACATCCGGTTTGAGTGCACGCAATTTTTCAACAAACTCTGGACTTGAACGGTCGATCTTAATGACGTCTACGCCCATTTCTTCCGCCATCTCGGCAACGGGAGAGGCGGTGAGCTTCTTCCCACGGCCTGTCGTGGCATCTGGACGAGTGACAACTGCCGCTATTTCGTGGCCGGCCTTAGCCAGCGCAGCTAAACTTGGGACGGCCACCGACGGGGTGCCAGCAAAAACTATCCTCACCAATTCAACGATAGTCCTAGCCGAGGCAAATAGTGAATTGGATCCCCTACCTAAGCGGTCAAAAACCTAGTTTGAGGCCAAATCCGGATAGGACGATGACGCTAATTCCTAGCAGTACGGTCAGACCTACCACAGTAAAAATAATGTAGGCGAGAACCCGTCCTGCTTTGTGTTTAGGCCCAGGATGCTCAGGGGTGTCGCCGCGCTCTGCCCCGGCTCCCCAGGCAAGCAGTCGGATACCAACCGAATATAGAACTGGTAGGCCTGCACCAAGGACCAGGCCAACTATTAGGACGAGGGCGAATTCTCGAACGATGTTTATCAGAAAACTCAACAATCATTTCTGTTCACCTGCCGAGGTTCGCTTAGCGAAAACATCGTTTTCATCTGCAAAATCGATTTCATCGTTTGGCTCAATGTTGCGATTATCAGACCACTCGTCATTTACGTTGCTCGGGTCGACCCTTGTTGCGTGCGAAAGTTTGTACATTCCAAAAGCTAGGCCAACCATGATCAGAAATATCAGAATGCCGCCCGTAACAGCACCAACGAAGTAACCTATGTACCAAGCGAAAGCACCGATAAGTGCGGCGCACGGAAGGGTGGTTGCCCATGCGACAAACATTCTCGCGGCAAGCGACCATCTAACTTTTGCACCTGGCCTTCCAACTCCAGAGCCCAAAATTGAACCAGTTGCTACGTGAGTCGTGGAAAGCGCGAAGCCCCAGTGACTCGAGGCCAAAATTACCGCAGCGGATGCGCATTCAGCAGAGAATCCTTGAGCAGGGGTAATCTCAACCAAACCCTTACCAAGAGTGCGAATAATTCGCCAGCCGCCTACGTAGGTGCCGCTTGCTATAGCGAGAGCACAAAGGATCTTTACCCAAATCGGTATGGCGTCCGTCTGATGCCAGGCTCCCGAACCGATCAATGCAAGCGTGATGACGCCCATCGTCTTTTGGGCGTCGTTTGTGCCGTGCGAAAGAGAAACAAGCGCCGCGCTGCCGATCTGAGCCCACCTGAACCCCGCATCCACGTATCGCTTAGCCGCGCCCTCTACAACCTTGAAGACCAACCTCACGCTGATTGAGGTGATGATAATTGCTACTAATGGAGAAATAAGACCCGGGACAACGACCTTGCCAATGACGCCATCGATGGTTCCGTTCTCACCAATCCACTTGACTCCTCCGAATCCTAAACCTGCTACTGCGGCTCCAACTAGACCGCCGAACAGAGCGTGAGAAGAGCTAGATGGTAGGCCTCGTAGCCAAGTGAAAATATTCCATACGACGCCCCCCACCAAACCGGCTAAAAGGATCAGCAGCAACGCGGTCCCATTGTCTCCGGTTAGATCAGCACGCGGTGTTCCGTCAGGATTTTGAATGTTAATTACAGCGTTAGTGACCGTCAATGCCACCTCCACTGAAAGGAACGCTCCGATCAAGTTTAAAACCGCGCAAAGTGTGATTGCCTGCTTTGGCCGTAACGCTTTAGTGGCGATCGAGGTGGCCATCGCGTTGGCTGTGTCGTGGAAGCCATTAGTGAAATCGAAGCCTAGAGCGGTAACAATTACCAGCAGCAGAAGCACGTGATCGGTGAGCACAATTTCATGTTATACAAATATTAATAAAAGGTTACATTCGAGTGAATACTTTTCAGCCAATATAGCCCCGACAAGCATCAGAGCTAAAGGTCTTCAGGATCAACTTCTACTCGCACCGCAGGCTGCTTCTTCGCTGATCTTGCCGCAGCGGTGGCTTTGACATTTTTGACTAACTCTCCAGCCGCTGTGAGCGGTGCGCTGATTAGCAAACTAGATAGTTGCTCATCAGATAGCTTTTCTTGCTGCAGCGGTACAGGCCCCAGCATTACAGTTTCTCCGCTAACGGGCAGATGCTTAGCGAAATCAGAGACCGCTTCGTTAGAACCTTGTATACGAACCATCTTTTTAGCCGGCGGGAAACCAGCCTCGACTCGATCTCGGAATTCGCGAACTGCAAACTTCGCGGGGTCCAACTGAACGAGCGACTGCACCGCCCTATCGCTGTTTTCCCCTACGACGCAGACAGTGCCACCGTCGGCTGCCTGCCTGACTAGTGATACCGCGTTGAGCCATCTTCTTAAAGTTTCCTCTCCGGCTCGTAGATCTGGTCTAGAAAGCATTCGGTCGCCGTCCAGAAGGACGGCGGCTGAATAACCAAATTCCGCTACCGGTTCTGCCCCTGGCGTAGCAACAACTATCGACGGATTTTCATCCACGCTTTCGATGATTCGATTGCCAGAGCTAGAAATAATTCGATGTCCGGGAAAAGCTCTGCCCAACTCCTCAGCGGTACGCGCTGACCCAGCGGCAGGAGCCCTCAGCCTAGTGGAATGACAATTAGGGCACTTCCAGCCGAGAATCAATGTGGCACACCAGCTACAAACAAGCTGCCTACCGGCGTTAGGCGAAACTTTCATACCAACCGGACCATTGCACTTGAAGCAGCGGACCATCTGACGACAGTTATCGCAAATGAGCGTAGGCAGGTAACCAGCTCTCGCAACTTGTACTAGCACTGGCCCACTAGTCAAACCGATCCTTATAGTCTCCACCGCTCTCAGTGGGATCCTCGCCAATCGAGCAGCAGGGTCCCGCTCTAAGGCAATGTCAGAATCGACTGCGGCTCGCACAGCCGGTGAAATTTTTCTAGTGGCACCTGGGTCTCGTTCTATCCCTATGAGCCAGCCACGATTCAGCCACGCCTGCATCTCGGCTGTACGAGCATGCGAGGCAAAAAGCAGTGCGCAATTTTCCAAGTTAGCTCGAAGCGCAGCGACATCTCTGGCGTGAGGGTACGGCGCTCTTTGCTCTCTAAGCAAATCATCGCCATCGTCCCAAAGACATATCAACCCTAGATCGTGCATCGGCGCATAGACGCACGCTCGAGTGCCTATGACTATCTTCGCCTGTCCCCTAGAAACAGCAAGATAATTTCGGTACCTAGCAGATTTACCAAGATTCGAATGAAGCTGCGCGATTGCGCCTGTACCGACAATTTTGGCCATCCGCTGCCTGAGCCGTTCAACATCTTTAGCATCGGGAACGACAACTATGACTCCACGGCCCGTTTCTAGAGTCGCGGCAATCGCCTGGATAAAACCAGTGATCCAGTCATTTTCTGGCCTAAAAACCGGCGAGGCCAGCCAGTGAGCTCGAAGACGGTTGCCTTCCCGAAGTCTCTGCAAAAATTCTGCTCCTGCCGGCATCTCTAACAGCCCACCGGAAGGGATCCCGTTCGTTTTTGGTGCCGGCCATTGCCTTTGTGCAGCCTTTTCAGTCGTTGCGTGCCTTGGCACAACTGCAAGACGAATTACGTCTGCTAGCACACCTCCGTAATGAACTGCTACTGCCCTAGCTAGCTCATATTGTTCGGGGCTTAAGACCTGCTCCGAGGAAACAATTGTGCTTAGCGGAGCTGGTTTTATTCCAGGAGCCGCCTTATCGGCGAGTTCAATGACATAGCCATCGACAAGGCGGCCCGAAAATCTGACTCTGACACGAACGCCAGGTTTGACTGACTCCTCGTATTTATTTGGAACCGAATAGTCGAAAAGCCGATCCAAATGAGGCAGCGAAACGTCAACTAAAACCCTGGCAATGCTCATTTAGCCTCTAACCATATTGGCAAGCTTGTCAGCTAGGCCGGTCTCCTCCCAAGCCATACCTGGGCGCTTCACACCGAAGTGACCGTAGCAAGTGAAATTAGAGTAGATCGGCGACCTCATTGCGAGATTCTCAACGATCGCAGCAGGACGCAGATCAAAAAGCTCGTTAACCGCTGAGGCAATCTGCTCTTCAGGGACAGAACTCGTGCCAAAAGTATCTACATAGACGCTGGTCAGACGAGCCTTACCGATGGCGTAGCTCAACTGGACTTCGCACTTTGAAGCAAGACCGGAACTAACAACATTCTTAGCCACCCAACGAGCAGCATAAGCTGCAGAGCGATCTACCTTAGAGGGGTCCTTACCGCTGAAAGCGCCACCGCCATGACGAGCCATTCCGCCGTACGTGTCGACGATGATCTTCCTGCCCGTAAGTCCCGCGTCACCCGCCGGGCCACCTGTAACGAAACGTCCAGTCGGGTTAATCAGTAGAAGAGGGGCCTTGCCACCAAAACCATTTTCTTCCAAAACTGGGCGAATGACGTAACGCTCAATCTCTGGAGCTAGAACTTTTTCAAGATCTACATCCGGAGAGTGCTGTGTCGAAACCACTACCGTGTTCACGTTCGTGGGGAAGCCGTCCACGTAATCGATGCTTACCTGCGTTTTACCATCGGGACGAAGATAGTCGAGCTCGCCATTCTTACGAACTTCAGTCAGCCGGTACGCCAGTCTATGGGCAAGCATAATTGGCAGCGGCATTAGCTCAGGAGTCTCGTCGCATGCGTAACCGAACATCATCCCCTGGTCGCCAGCACCTTGGCGATCGAGATCATCAACCGCGAGGCCGTTTCTGATCTCCCAAGAGTCGTCAACGCCCTGGGCGATGTCCGGAGACTGCTTATTCAACGAAACCATGACGCCACAAGATGCGCCATCTATACCTTTCAGAGCAGAGTCATAGCCGATCTTCAGTAACCGCTCCCTGACTAGCTGAGCGATGTCAACGTAGGCTTCGGTGCTGGCTTCTCCAGCGACAACAACCACTCCATTAGCAACCATCACTTCAATAGCTGCCCTAGTGTTCGCATCTTCTAAGAGCATGCCGTCCAACACGGCATCAGCAATTGAATCAGCTACCTTGTCAGGATGGCCTTCGGTAACAGATTCCGAAGTGAAGGTTCGCATCCAGTTCTCCTAGTTATTTTCGGTGTGTTTCTTTATAGCTTCTATGATCGCCCAAGCCACTGACATTTTTTCGCCCTGACTTTCTGCGAGCACACCTTCAGAATTAATAATTATTACCTCGTTTGAGTCCTTGCCGAACACATTTCCATCAGAAACGTTGTTCAAGACCAAGAGATCAGCGCCTTTTCGCTGAAGTTTCGCCTTACCCAGCTCTAGTAATTCATCATGATTAGAAGCTGTCTCAGCAGCAAAACCAACGACCAATTGCTCAGGTTCTTTAGCTTCCACCAATCCAGCAAGGATATCTTCGGTCTGCTGGAGGCTGAGGCTGATCCCCTGATCGCCATCTTTTTTAATCTTTTTTGAGCTGGCTTCAACCACAGAAAAATCTGCAGGAGCGGCCGCCATGATCGCAATATCATTCGAGGGCAGAAGCGACTGCATTTTTGCGTTCATATCGCCGGTGGTGACTACATTCTCCACAGTAGTTGCGGCCGGATCAGGCAAACTCGTATTTGCCGAAACCAGAGTTGTTTCTGCGCCCCGAAGCCTAGCTGCCTTCGCGATCGCGTAGCCCATTTTTCCGCTGCTTCGGTTTCCTATGTAGCGAACTGGATCAATCGGTTCTTGGGTTCCTCCAGCGCTGACCAAAATCCTCTTCCCCACGAGATCTTGTTCAGCAGCACTTCGAGCTGCGTCCGGATGCTCAAGAAAAAGAGCGGCCGCCTCGACGATCTCATTAGGATCTGGGAAACGCCCAGCGCCTGAGTCCCTACCGGTCAAACGACCACTGGCTGGTTCCTTAACCACTACTCCCCTAGAACGCAGAGTTTTTACGTTCTCTACTGTTGCCGGGTGCTCCCACATCTGAGTATGCATCGCTGGGCACAGCAAAACGGGTGCTTGAGTAGTGAGGAGAATCGAAGTCAACATGTCATCCGCCCTACCGCTTGCAGCCCTCGACAAGAAATCTGCAGTAGCAGGTGCAACGATGACTAGATCCGCACTAGTGCCGAGCCGGACATGAGCCACACCGGGTACGTCTTTAAAGACGCCGGAGTAGACGGCGTTTCCAGATAGAGCTTCCCAGGTAGTCTCGCCGACAAATTTTAGAGCCGCCTCTGTGGCGACAACCGTGACGTCAGCGCCCCTCTCACGGAGCCGTCTAACGATCTCGGTTGATTTGTAAGCAGCGATACATCCGGTGACGCCAAGCACCACACGCATTTTGAGTACCTCTAACGCTTAAGCGGGATCGATATCGCCGAAAGGATCCTCGAAATTGAATTCCGGATTTACAGAATCGTCCTGAGACGCTGCTGCGGCGAGAGGATCAATTTCCTCATACTCGAGCTGACCAGCTTGAATCTCGCGCAAACCGATCGACAGGGGTTTTTCCTGCGGATAAGTCTCGACAAGCGGGCCAACGTTTTCGAGAAGACCTTCGCCTAGCTGAGAGTAGTAAGCGTTGATCTGGCGAGCACGTTTAGCCGCAAAAAGAACCAGACGATACTTAGAGTCGACACGCTCAAGCAGATCGTCAACCGGCGGATTAGTGATGCCTTCAGGAATGTCAGTGCTCAACACAAGCCTCTTTTAGAAATCTAGGGTTTAGTAATCAGCTGCTGTAGGCAGCCCCATTAACTCTACCAGTTGATCAACTGTACGGTCGATTTCATCATTGACAACAACAGCGTCAAATTCATCTGCCGCGGCCAATTCGGTCTTCGCGCTCTGGAGTCGTCTCGCTTGTTCCTCTGCAGATTCAGTGCCCCTACCGGCTAGTCTGCTCACAAGTTCGTCCCAGCTAGGCGGAGCCAAAAAAATTTGGAACGCGTCAGGCATTGTCTTACGAACTTGGCGAGCACCCTGCAGATCAATCTCTAACAGGGCGATGTTTCCGTCAGCCACCGCTTTTTCGACAGGTCCACGTGGAGTTCCATAACGATACTTCTTATGGACGCGAGCCCACTCAAGTAGCCCATCGTTATTTACTAGCTCATCGAATTTTTTATCATCCACGAAGTGGTAATGAATCCCGTTGGTCTCCCCGGTACGAGGAGGCCGTGTAGTCATTGAAATTGATAAAAAGAGATCGGGATACCTAGCCATTAAATTTGATACAACGGTTCCTTTACCGACACCAGCAGGACCGCAAATAACAAAAACTTTAGACATGTTTATAAATACGCCACGTCAAAATAATTAAACACGAACTGACTAGGCACTTTATCCGAATTCTTTTGACAAACTCGCAATCTGGTTAGGGCCTAAACCTCTGACCCTTCGATTTTCCGCAATTGCATGTCGATCCATTGCTTTAGCGGCAGTAACTGGGCCAACGCGCGGTAAAGATTTAAGCAAATCGATTACCCTAATGTGCGCTAGGCTGTCATCATTTTTGCATACTCCGAGAGCCTCGCTCAGGTTAATTTCACCATCGCGGAGCTTCCTCTTGAGCTCCGCTCTAGCCCTACGCGCTCTCGTCGCAGCAGCGCGTGCAGCTTGCAACTGCTCATCAGTTAAGTTCGGAACGGCCACTTTATCCTCTCCATTGAACAAGATTAAAGCCAAACCTCTTGGACAATTGACGAGATTATCAACTATCCCCTAGGTACTAACTGTAATCTCAATTCGGTCGGAACTCCTATTTTTTGAGTATCGAAGCAATTGATTTTGAAACATAGTCGATATTCGATGTGTTTAGGCTCGCAACACAAATTCTGCTTGTATCTGTGCCGTAAATACCGAATTTCTTTCTTAGCAATTGCATCTGTTCCCTAGTCAGACCTAGGAAGCTAAACATACCGGCCTGTCTTACTATGTGGTCCATGTTTTGTTCCACACCTGCGTTTTCAAGTCCCCTAAGTAAGGCAGTCCTCATCTGTTTGATCCTGTCACGCATCTGACCTAGCTCAATCTGCCAGCTATCGTAAAGATCATGATCGCCCAGTACTCTGCTGACCATCATGGCGCCGTGCGTCGGAGGATTTGAAAAGTTCGTCCTGATCACGATCTTTACCTGAGATTCAACCTTCTTGGCCTGCTCAGAGTCGTCGCAGATTATCGACAAGGCGCCAACTCGTTCTCCGTATAGAGAAAAGGACTTGCTGAACGAGTTAGCGATGAAGACATTGGGCAGCTTGGCTGCGAATGTGCGAGGCACATAAGCATCCTCTTCCGTGCCATCGGCGAATCCCTGGTATGCCATATCTACGAATGGGACTAAATGACGTTCTGAGATAATCGAAGCAATCTTGTCCCACTGAGCGTGCGTTAAATCGTATCCAGTCGGATTGTGGCAGCACGCGTGCAAGACAACGATGGTTCCGCTTGCTGCGGCCTTCAGATCGGCGCACATGCCCGCGAAATCAACCTGCCGGTTAATTTCGTCGTAGTACCTATAGGTTTCGACCTGGAAGCCGGCACGCGAGAATATTCCCCTGTGGTTCGGCCAAGTCGGCGAAGAGATAAGAACCTTTACCCTTGGGGTAAGACGGTGCAAAAAATCTGCTCCGATCTTGATGGCTCCAGTTCCGCCAAGCCCCTGTACGGTAACAACACGACCGTCACTGATCAGGGACGAGTCCTCACCGAATACTAAACGCTTAACGCTTTCGTTGTATTCGGGGATACCGGTGATCGGCAGATAGTTTCGCGGGTTAGCCTCCTTAACCATCTGTCGTTCGACTTGGCGTACGCAATCTAAGAGCGGAAGTCGTCCTTCTTCGTCGTGGTACACGCCCACACCAAGGTTAACCTTGTTCGGATTGTCGTCATTCCTGAATGCTTCGTTTAAGCCCAGAATGGCGTCTACCGGTGCTTGTTCCACGCTAGTGAACATTGACATGTTTGAAATCTTCCTGGTTTATTAATTGTTGTTTCAGGCTTCTAATACTGCAGCTCGGAGCTTGTCCGCATCGGGGCCGGCGGAGAGAATCCCGCGCGAAGAACTAGGCAAAACCTTATTTACTGCTTTCCCAAACAGCCGGTCTAGTTCAGAGATCTTTCCACCCTGTGCTCCGATGCCCGGGGCAAGAATGGAGCCAGCGAAATCGCCCAGAGAAACGTTGCTATCCTTCGTTGCCCCAATTACTAGGCCGACGTAGTTAGTGCCCGCTGCAATGTTTTCAGCGTGAGCTGCGGCAGCGATATCGTCAGAAACGGTAGCTCCTGCCTCCACCTGCGCGCGCTGCAATCTCTCGCCCTCGGGGTTAGAAGTGCGACATAGAACGTAGACTCCGCGATCATTTTCTTTTGCTAAGTCCAGAGCCGGACGTAGTGCCTCGAAGCCACAGTATGGGCTAAGAGTAATCGCGTCTGCGGCAAGCGGAGCATCTGCTGAAAGATAGGCGTTTGCATAGGCAGCCATGGTTGACCCGATGTCTCCTCGTTTCACATCGAGAATGCTCAACGCACCAGCTTGCCTAATGTCCTCTAGCACCCGTTTGAGTGCCATAGTCCCCTCAGGGCCAAAGCATTCGAAAAACGCTGACTGCGGCTTGAAAACACCGACAGTCTCGGAAAGAGCAGCTACGGTGTCGCGGGCCATCTTTTCGGCACCCTTAACGTCGTAATCAAGGCCCCACTTTTCAACGAGATTTTTATGTGGGTCGAGTCCGACGCAAAGATGTGCACGCTCGCGACAAATTTTCTCTAGTCGGTCGATATAAGGTGCCAAGATAACTCCTACGGCTGGGTTAGCGTATTAATTCCGGATACTAGGGCAGGCCCGTTGAAAATGAAGCCTGTGTAGATCTGAACAAGTTGAGCGCCCACGTCAAACATTGATTGCGCATCTTTCGGAGTCATGATGCCGCCAACACCCATGACAGGAAGCTCGGTTCTGCTAGTGATCTTTTCGACCATTTGCAACGAAATCTTAGTCAGCGGAGCTCCAGAAAGACCCCCGGCTTGGTTGGCTAAATGGACATCGTGCTGGTTCAGATCACCGCGAGTAATCGTCGTATTGGTGGCGATGATTCCTGAGGCTCCGGCCTCTTCACAAATGCTGATTATCGAAGCCAGTTGATTATCGCTCAGATCAGGAGCCAACTTCACGAAGATCGGAAGCGGGTCGTCTTGATTTAGATTCTCGGCCTGTTCAACCAGGGCGGAAATCAGTTTGCCAAGAGATTTGTCGTCTTGAAGATTTCGCAGTCCAGGAGTGTTCGGGCTGGATACGTTAATAGCAACGTAGTCGGCGTAATCTGCAAGAATGGACAGAGCGGTTAGGTAGTCGTCGGTAGCTTCTTCTAGCGGAGTTACCTTGTTTTTTCCGATAGAGATGCCTAGAGGCAGACCGACTTTTTGGTTACCTCGTCTGATTCCGGCCGCAGAGAGTCTACGTGCCATTGCCTCGGCGCCTCGGTTATTGAAACCCATCCGATTGATAATTCCCTCGGATGGAATCAACCGGAACAACCTTGGTTTATTATTTCCAGGCTGCGGGCGAGGCGTTACCGTTCCCAACTCGGCGAAACCGAAACCTAGTTTCGCCCAAGCCCTAACCGCTCGAGCATCCTTGTCCAAGCCAGCAGCAACGCCTACCCTGCCTGGAAACTCAACGCCCGCTACTGTGACGGGATTACGCCTAGGCCCGATTACCTGCGCGCAAAGATCTAAAACCCCTTCTGGCAGATCGCCAAGGGCCCTAATCATCTGCTCGTGGATTACCTCTGGGTTTCCTTTGTAGGATTTGAAGAGAATTCCGCGCAAAACGTGCTTGTATCCGTTCAGCAGGAACCTGGCACGTAGCTCATCAAACATTGAAACTCCTAGCTATTGATCTTCCAGGCCGAGCCGGATTTCTTAGCCCAATCTTGCAAAGAGCAGACTGAGATGTTGCCCGCCTTTTCGGCGACAATTCCTTGAACTGCTGCTTCCAATCCCTGGACAGTGGTGATAATCGGAACCTGAGCCAAGATTGCGGCAGTACGAATCAAATAACCATCAGCTCGTGGAGAGCCGCCGCTAGTTTCGCCGGTTGGCGTATTGAAGATGAGAGCGATTTCGCCGTCTTTGATGAGATCGGTGATGGTTGGTTCGCCGTTAGGTCCGATGCCCTGAGAGTGTTTGCGCACCTGAGTGACAGATATTCCGTGCAAGTCGAGCATCGATGCGGTGCCTTCTGTTGCCAGCACCTCGAAGCCCATGTCAGCGAGTATTTTGACCGGGAAAATGATGTTCCTCTTATCTCGGTTAGCTACCGAGACGAAGACCTTACCGCTTGTTGGCATGGAGCCGTAAATGGCCGACTGTGATTTGGCGTAGGCGACTCCATAAGAGGTATCGAGGCCCATGACCTCGCCGGTGGAACGCATCTCAGGGCCGAGGATACTATCTACAGTTCTCCCCTCAGGCGTCTGGAAACGGCTAAAGGGCAGAACTGCTTCTTTAACCGAAATCGGCATTCCACGCCAGGTAAACGCGCCGTCGTGTTCTGGCCTCAGCCAGCCTTCCTTGCGAAGATCGGCGATGGACTTACCGAGCATAATCAACGTTGCGGCTTTAGCCAGCTGAGTATTAGTCGCCTTAGAAACAAATGGGACAGTACGTGAGGCACGAGGGTTAGCTTCAATCACATAAAGCATGTCGGATACCAAGGCGTACTGAATGTTGACCAGTCCCCTAACGCCTACGCCCTTGGCGATCTCTTCAGTAGCGTGACGAATCTCTTCGATCACCGAACGCCCAAGCGTAGCGGCGGGCAAAGTACAAGAGGAATCGCCGGAGTGGACACCTGCCTCCTCGATGTGTTCCATCACGCCACCGAGATAAAGTTCTTTGCCGTCATAAAGTGCGTCGACGTCGATTTCGATCGCGTCATCCAGGAACCTGTCCACTAGAACTGGCAGGTCGGGGCTAATCTGAGCAGAATTTTCGATGTAGTACTTCAGCGCTTCATCGTTGTAGACGATCTCCATGCCGCGCCCGCCCAATACATAGCTAGGACGAACAAGAACCGGATATCCAATCTCGTTTGCGATCTCCTTGGCGTCCTCGAAGCTGTGAGCCATGCCATGCTTAGGGCTGTGCAAACCCGCGTTCGTGAGGACTTCACCGAAAGCTCCGCGCTCTTCTGCAAGATCGATAGCCTCAGGGCTGGTACCGATGATCGGCAAGCCTGCTTCGGCAAGATCCTTAGCCAGCTTGAGTGGTGTCTGTCCACCGAGCTGGACGATGACGCCGGCAATCGGTCCTGCCTGCTGCTCGGCATAGTAGATCTCCAGGACGTCTTCAAGCGTCAGAGGCTCGAAGTAGAGACGATCGGAGGTGTCGTAGTCGGTGGATACGGTCTCGGGGTTGCAGTTGACCATGATCGATTCATAGCCAGCGGCAGAGATCGCCATAGCTGCGTGCACACATGAGTAATCGAACTCGATGCCCTGCCCAATTCGGTTAGGCCCAGAGCCGAGGATGATGACTGCAGGACGGTCTCGCTTCTGAACCTCGCTGACCTCGTCGAATGTTGAGTAATGGTACGGGGTTCGCGCGGAGAATTCTGCGGCGCATGTATCGACAGTCTTGTAGACCGGATGGATGCCAAGTCCCCATCGAATCTGCTGAACAGCTTGTTCGGAGATATTTCTTAGTTCTGCTATTTGCACGTCAGATAGCCCGTGACGCTTAGCCTCGCGAAGCAGTTCGGGGGTGAGTTCCTTTGCCTGCCTGACCTGGCCTGCGACCTCAACGATAAGAAGGAGCTGATCCAAGAACCAGGAATCGATCTTGGTTGCTTCGTGTAGTTCTTCGACGCTGGCTCCTGCTCGGAGCGCCCGCACTAGGTCGGCGCACCTGCCATCGTAAGGACGAGATACCTTCTTAAGCAGTTCGGACTTATTTCCGGGATCTGCGCTGAAGTCGAAGGGTGCGTCGCTATCCTCTAGCGACCTCAATGCCTTACCCAATGCCTCCGTGAAGTTTCGGCCAATAGCCATGGCCTCACCGACCGACTTCATATGTGTCGTCAAGGTATCGTCTGCGCTCGGGAATTTCTCGAAGGCGAAACGAGGAACCTTTACAACCACATAGTCGAGAGTCGGCTCGAAGCTTGCTGGGGTTTGCTGGGTGATGTCGTTAGTGATCTCGTTCAGCGTATAGCCAACCGCAACCTTCGCCGCGATCTTAGCGATCGGGAACCCGGTCGCCTTAGATGCCAAAGCCGATGACCTGGACACTCGAGGGTTCATCTCGATGACGATCATTCGACCGGTCTTGGGGTCAATCGCGAACTGGATGTTGCAGCCACCGGTGTCTACACCGACCGCGCGAATGATCGCGATGCCCGCGTCGCGCATCAACTGGTACTCGCGATCCGTCAAGGTCATAGCGGGTGCAACAGTGATCGAGTCGCCAGTGTGCACGCCCATTGGATCAAAATTCTCAATCGAGCAGATAATAACCACGTTATCGGCGCTATCGCGCATCAATTCAAGCTCGAATTCTTTCCAACCCTGAATCGATTCCTCAACCAACACCTCAGTGACGGGGCTCGCATCGAGACCGATCTTCGCCATCTGTTCTAGCTCTTCAGCATTGTGCGCGAAACCGGAACCTACGCCACCCATGGTGTAAGAAGGCCTCAGAACGACGGGGAAACCTAGCTGCTCTGCCGCGTCGCGGATCTCGTCCATTGTGTGGCAAACAACACTTCGAGCCGATTCAGCTTTACCGAACTCGAACTCGGGTAGGTTCTCCACAACCTCCCTGAATGCTTCACGGTTCTCGCCCCGAGTGATTGCCTCAACGTTTGCGCCGATTAGCTCTACACCGTATTCAGCCAAGACACCGCGTTTATCTAGCTCGACTGCCGTGTTAAGCGCTGTCTGGCCCCCAAGCGTAGCCAACAGCGCATCGGGACGTTCCTTCTCGATTACTTTGGCAACCGCTTCCGGTGTGATCGGCTCGACATAAGTCGCGTCCGCTAGCTCCGGGTCGGTCATAATCGTTGCAGGGTTGGAGTTAACGAGGATTACCCGGTATCCCTCTTCCCTGAGCACGCGGCAGGCTTGAGTGCCTGAGTAATCGAATTCAGCTGCCTGTCCGATCACGATCGGGCCCGAACCGATAACAAGAATTGATTTAATGTCTGTGCGTTTAGGCATTCTGCATTAACCTCACAAATCGATCGAACAGGTGCTCTGCGTCGTGCGGACCAGCCGCTGCTTCTGGATGATATTGAACGGAGAAAGCTCGAAGCTTTCCATCCTTGTGTAGCTCCAATCCCTCGACCACGTCATCGTTCAAGCAGATGTGGCTGACTTTGACCTCGCCAAACTCTGTCTTGGTTGTTTTATCGAGAGGGACATCCAACGCGAAGCCATGGTTGTGTGCGGTGATATCAATTCGACCGGTCTCACGCTCGAGAACCGGCTGGTTGATTCCGCGGTGGCCATATTTAAGTTTGTAGGTATCGAATCCAAGCGCTCGGCCAAGAATCTGGTTTCCGAAGCAAATGCCGAATAGCGGCAAGCCCTCTTCTAGTACCCTCTTGGTGAGCTCTACTTCTTGGTCGGCCGTAGCAGGATCCCCTGGCCCATTCGAGATAAAGAACCCATCCGGGTTAACTTTGAAGATCTCTTCCCACTCCGTTCCAGCAGGGAAGATATGCGTTTCGATCCCCCTCTTGGCCATCTCGCGCGGAGTGTTTGCCTTAATTCCTAGGTCTAAAGCAGCGACAACAAACTTCTTTTCACCCATCGCCGGAACTACGTATGGCAGGCTTGCTGTTACTTCCTGAACCAGGTTGGCCCCAGCCATTCGTGGCTGGTGTCGGACTTTTTCAAGCAGCTTTTTCTCGTCGGTGTCCTCCGAGCTAATAGCCATTCTCATTGCTCCAGATTCACGCAGGTGGATCGTGAGTGCGCGAGTGTCCAGATCGCAGATGCCGACAATTCCCTGGTTAATGAGCTCATCTTCCAGGCTTCTATCGGCACGCCAGTTGCTAACCACTCGAGCTGGGTCCCTGACCACATAACCGGCAACCCAGATACGGTTGGATTCGTCATCCTGATCATTCCATCCGGTATTACCAATGTGCGGCGCGGTAGCCACGACAATTTGACGGAAATAGCTCGGGTCGGTCAGTGTCTCTTGGTAGCCAGACATCCCAGTCGAAAAAACTCCCTCGCCGTAGGTTTCGCCTGTCGCACCAAAACGTCGGCCGTGAAAGACCCGCCCGTCTTCTAAAACCAATATTGCTGGTTGACGATTAAAATTCATCGCTGGGTCCTTTCCCTCAAGCGTTAACGCTTGGTTCTAACGGCCTTCGCCAATAGTCCGTTTAGGAATTTGACTGAATTATCTGTGGAAAATTCATCGGCGAGCTCTACGGCTTCGCTGATAACTATCTTGTCGGGCGTCTCTGTGTGGTCGATTTCCCAAATGGCGATTCTCGCTAGGCAACGATCGATAGCCGGCATCCGTTCCAGCGTCCAATCGCCAGAAACGCATTCGTCGATTCGATCGTGAATAGCATCGAGATTATCCATGACGCCGTGCACGATCTCTTTCGTGAACGGTCTCATGCGCTCAGGCACGCGGCATGACTCGTCGACTAGCACCTCTAGAGGATCAGTCTGGCGAAGCTCAGACTGATAAAAAATGTCTAACGCGGCTTTACGAGCCTTGGTGCGGGCACTGTGATGGCGTTCAGCCATGTCCTCCGAAGAGATTTTGACCGCACCAGGCACGGGCGGGATTTCAGACATTAGTTAACGCGGCCCTGGTACTCGCCGGTGGAGGTGTTCACCTTGATGCGCTCACCCGTTGTGATGAACAGCGGAACCTGAATTTCACGGCCGGTCTGCAAAGTAGCAGGCTTAGTGCCACCGGTAGAACGATCGCCCTGCAGGCCAGGCTCAGTGTAGGTAACTTCCATTTCGACGTTGGCGGGAAGTTCAATGTACAGTGGGTTGCCCTCGTTGGTGGCGACGTTGACCATCATTCCGTCAAGCAAGAAGTCCTTGGCGTCTCCGACCAGGGCCTCGGGAACGATCAACTGTTCGTAAGTATCGGTATCCATAAACACGAATCCGGTGGCATCCTCGTACAGGTACTGCATGTCCTGACGGTCCACGTAAGCCATATCAATCTTGGTATCTGCGGGGAAGGTTCGATCTACCACCTTGCCGTTAACAACGTTACGGATCTTGGTACGTACAACCGTGTTACCCTTGCCGGGCTTGTGGTGCTGGAACCAAAGCACCTGCCAAAGCTCGCCATCGAGGTCGAGGATCGTGCCGTTTTTGATGTCATTAGTCGTGGCCACTTGGATGCCTTTCAGATCAATTATTTATTTACCCGGGCGCTTGAACCCAACCCTGTATTCTAGCGATTGGCGTTAGCTACAACCAATCGCTTGATTTTAAGCGTTATATACAGCTGCTGAGAATTCTAGTTGACTAGCTCCTTTAATTTACCAATCTAGGTAGCCAACCGCGCTTTACTCGTCAGATGAACGCAGGTTTCGCACTCAGCGTTTATCCTTCGCATCCAAAACGGCCTGCTCTCTTGCCTTTGCGTGTGGCAAGCTGACCTCTCGTAAATATTTCTGGGTTTCTTCACCGTGCCCGGCTTGGGCAATAGCGTCGGCAAGGTTCAAGATGTCGGAGGCAGATCTGTTTTGGCTCATCTTGGCTTTTCCAATTACCTCTGAAACGCGTATTTCAACACCAACTAGCGCTCGAGTCATTTTGGCCAGTTTATGCGAGCTGATGGATGAGAAATCCCATGAAGGGTCATGCTGTTGGGAGAGCTCGAAAAGCGACTGTTTGATCCATTCTGGGTCTTCGTGCGCAAGCAGTTCCCCACGCATATGAACGGTGATGTAATTCCAGGTCGGCACTACCTGCGGTCGTCGGAGAAGATCCTGTTCAGAGCCAGATTGAGGAGTCCACCTGGGCGGTATGTATAGATCAGGACCGTTGAAAATAACCAGCGCCTGTCCTTCATGGCTCCACTGCTTGTTCACCTTAGATAAATGGGCTTTGAGCGTGCATGACTCGTCGTGCCACGTAACGCTGAAGGGTAAAAAGGTTGCTTCGAGACCGTCTGGGCCAGTCGTCACGAGGTCTCCGGCTAATCGGGAGTTGACGAACTCACGAGCCTTGTCGGCTGGCATTTTAAAATGAGCTGGGACGTACATTTTAGCCTCGCAAAGACTCGTAGCATTGCCTGAGGATTTCCTCATCAGGATTTTCTATCAGAGTCGGAGTGCCTAGCGACTCCAAACCAATGAAGCGCAAGGTCTTACCCCTAGACTTCTTGTCCAGACTCATCAGCAGCCTTAATTCGTCGTAAGGCGCAGCCGAATACGCAGTCTCTAGCCCCAATGCACCAATCAGCTCTCGGTGAATTTTCAGGTCTTCAGCTGACAATCCGGCAATTCTATGAGAAAGTTCAGCTGCGAACACCATGCCGAGTGCCACTGCTTCGCCGTGGCGCATCTTGAAATTCTCGAAACGCTCAATCGCATGGCCCATCGTGTGACCATAGTTGAGCAGTTCTCTGCCAATATTGCCCTTCGACGAGGTTCTCTCGCGCAAATCAGCGCTCACCACCTCTGCTTTGAAGGAGATTCCTCGTGTGATTAGTTCTTTCAGTCGATCAGACCCGACTTTTTTGGCGTCCTGCGGATCTTCTTCGATCAGATCGAGTATTTTCGAATCCCTCACGAACCCTGCTTTAACCACTTCGGCGAGCCCCGAAGTTACCTCTCGGGCAGGAAGAGAAGCGAGGAAATCTAAATCGGCAACGACCGTCCTCGGCTCATAGAAAGCACCTACGAGGTTCTTCCCCTGAGGCAAATCAATGCCAGTTTTTCCTCCAACCGCGGCGTCAACCATACTAAGTACTGTGGTTGGGACGCTGATGTAACCGACTCCCCTGAGATACGTTGCGGCCACGAACCCGGCCAGGTCGGTAAGGGCTCCACCTCCGACGCCGATGACGACATCGTTCCTGGTGAGCCCATGCGAAGCCAGCGTTTGCCAACATTGATCCAGCGTCTGCACATTCTTGGCATGTTCGCCGTCATTGACTTCGATCGAGTAGGTATCGACGTCTAGGCTCTTGGCGACCTCCAGGGCATAATTCTCTACAGAAGCAGTATGAAATATGGCAACACGATTCGCATCACCCAGGTAATTCGCTACTTGGCGGCGGGCACCATGACTGACATGCACTTGATACGGATTATCGGCAGCGACCTGGATCATTTCACGCTTCCTCGAAATTTCGAATGATTTCGTCTACGACTTCTTCGGCGGCCAAACCATCGGTAGAGACCTGCCACCTCGACACCTCTTCGTAAAAAGGGCGCCTTTCTGCATAAAGCTTTTCCAATTTAGCCAACGGATCTCCTGTAAGCAGGGGCCTTGAATCTGCAATACCGACACGGCCTGCCGCACAGGTTGAGGAGACTTTCAACCAAACAACCGGGTAGTTCTTAAATATTTTTCGAATAGCGGGATTGGTCACTGCTCCACCTCCAGGTGAAAGGACGGACTTGCTATTCAAAAGTGCACAGATCGTATCGACCTCTAGATCTCTGAAATGCTTCTCGCCGTTTTCAGCAAAAATCTTCGAGATCGTCTTGCCGGTGTCTTGCTCGATTTTCTCATCGATATCAAGAAAATCAACGTTCAACCGCTTCGCTAGCAGACGCCCTACCGTGGTCTTCCCAGCTCCAGGAAGACCAACGAGAATAATCGGGAACCTAGAACTCATGGATCGAAAGTTTACGATCTGCTATTTGGCGAAGGTAGGAGTGGAAATTGCGCTTGGTCTCCACGAGACTATCTCCACCGAACTTTTCTATCGCCAACTCAGCGATGACTAGGGCGACTGCGGCTTCAGCGACTACACCAGCTGCTGGAACTGCACAGACGTCCGAACGCTGGTGATGGGCCTTGGCCTCCTCACCTGTGGCGACATCGATCGTGGTTAATGCGCGCGGGACAGTGGCGATTGGCTTCATAGCTGCACGAACCCGCAGCACCTCACCGTTACTCATGCCACCTTCAGTTCCACCAGAATGCTGGGTGCGGCGAATTATTGCTCCGTTAGCATCTCGCAGGATCTCGTCATGAGCTTGGCTACCAGGCACACGGGCCAGATCAAAACCGTCCCCGATCTCCACCGCCTTGATCGCTTGAATTCCCATTAGAGCGCCGGCGAGTTTAGCATCCAATTTTCTGTCTGCTTGCGAATAGCTGCCAAGACCCGGAGGAAGACCCCATGCAAGTACCTCTATCACACCGCCTAAGGTGTCTCCCGCCTTATGGTACTCTTCGATTTTTTTCTGCATCTTCTTGCTGGCGTGCGGGTCGAAGGACCTTACCGGATCGGCATCGATTTGGGGCAGGTCAGCCATTCTCGGGAACCTGTCGTAGTTAGCTTCTACGCCGCCCAACCCTACGACGTGGCTGAGCACGGTGATGCCGAAAGCCTGAGCCAAAAAATTTTGCGCAACTCTTCCGATTGCTACCTTCGCCGCAGTTTCTCGTGCACTAGCGCGTTCCAGTACTGGACGCGCCTCAGAAAAATCGTACTTCTGCATTCCGGCTAAATCTGCGTGGCCTGGACGAGGCTTAGTCAGCGGGGCGTTCCGAGCAAGTTTAGAAAGAGCCTCTTCTCCTACAGGATCCGGAGCCATAACCTGCTGCCATTTAGGCCATTCAGTGTTACTGATCATGATCGAGATCGGAGTCCCGATGGTTTTTCCGTGACGCACACCGGCGAGAATCGTTACCTCGTCCGCCTCAAACTTCATGCGAGCTCCACGACCGGCGCCCAGACGTCGTCTGGCTAACGCGTCAGAGATGTCTTCCGAAGTAACTTTTACGTGGGCTGGGATCCCCTCTATCGTCGCGACAAGCGCTTTACCATGAGACTCACCAGCGGTTATGTAACGGAACATGGGTTCCATTATGGCCGAGAAAGCAAGCTTTTTATATTTGATCTCGCTGAGCAGCCTGCGCCAATGCTCTTCCAGATCGTCTTACCAGCTCTCGGAGCCGGTCGAAGTCATATTCTCTTTCGACCTGTCCGAAAGCGTTCTGAAGAAGCCCTAAAGTTAGAAACGACCAGCGCCGAGCATCCGCTTCGTCTTTTACAATCGCTTTCCAGCAACCGTCCAGTTCGCCCCACAGCACTCTGTGAGCGAAGCGAGCAACGTCCTTAGTCGCGTTGCTGTTCTTAGCCATGTGAGAAATATTCATCAACCAGTTATGCCCAGTTAGTTTCGCCTGGCAGAGGTTTGTGTCGAGCCAAACCACCAACCGATCAATAGGATCATCGATTTCTTTCAAAGCCTCGACAATAGCCTTCTCCCAAGCCGGAACGTATCTGGCCAGTACCAATCCGCGTAGGTCATCAACCGAATCAACGTACCTGTAGATGGAGTTCCTGGCGATACAAGCAGAAGAGCTAACCTCAGCTGCGGTCAGCTTTTGGCTGGACCTAAGGATATTGTCAGCTGCATCAATTAAAGTCTCGAGAACTTTTTCCCGGTGGCTAGGCTCAGCAGCCATCGTGCTCCCTGCAATACTGCTGGAACATCTTTACGTTTTCGCTGTGTTCTTCCTCGGTCGCAGCGAAGCGGGTCTCTCCCGTCTCGATGTTCACTGTGACGAAAAACATGTAATCCCCCTTACTAGGGTTTAACGCAGCAGCCAGGGCAGTTTTTCCTGGATTACAGATTGGCCCAGGCGGAAGACCTTCGTATTTATACGTGTTGTATGGGGAATCAATTTGACGCTGCTCATCAGTCGTCATGACAGTCTCGCCGCTGTCCCCAACGGCATAGTGAACCGTCGAGTCCATTCGTAGCTTCATGCCTGCCTTCAGGCGGTTGTAGATCACCTGAGCGACGTCCGGAGCCTGCTCGGGATGCCTGATCTCTTTTTCAATTATGCTGGCGATCGTCACGATCTCTTGAGGCGTGTAACCGAGCTTTTCAGCTTTGGGCACCAGCTCGAGTTCTCCCGCGACATTCTTAAAGTGAGTCGTCATTTGGGACAAAATCTGTTTCGCCGAAGGGCTCTGATCGAACTCGTAGGTTTCTGGGAATAGGTATCCTTCTGACCCCGATGCGTAGGACGGCAATCCGATCTCGCCACTTTCCATCGCCGAAGAAACTTCGTCAGTGGATATGCCCGTGCTCGCAGAAATCAGAGACGCTACTTGAGAATTACGTAGTCCCTCTCGGAAAGTGATGTTGTTACGAAGTCGATTATTCGGGTCAATCAGGATGGACAAAGCATCATCGGCTGTCATCTGCAACTTCATCTTGTAGCTTCCGACCTGAATGCTACTGGACAGCGGCTCGGCCTTTGCCGCCTTCACGAAAGCCTTTTGAGAAGCGACCACGTCTTTATCGGCTAGCTCAGCGCCTATGTCGGTTGCCGTCCATCCTTCCTCCACAGAAATGATGACCTCACCGCTGCCAGGACCCGGATAGTCGACAGCAGTGTTTGCACGCCAATAATTCATTACTTTTGCGTAAACGAAATATCCACCACCGAAGATGATCACCAAAGACACAAACACAGCAATGATGCTTTTCAGCCTGCTTTTGCGCTTTCGGATTTCTCTTTTTTCTTTTGGCATCTCAGCAGTTTTTTCCAGCGCATGCTCGAAAAAACCAGGGCCTTCGCTGTACCCGCGCTTTGGTGCATGGTCTTTCAAAGCTAACTCCCGTCTGGGTCATCAATACGAAATAGTTTGCCAGCCGGAAGACCAGTTTGTCTTTCCTTCTCTAAGGCCTGCTCCAAAATCGACACAGCAGCAGCTTGGTCGATTACTGCTCTGCGTTTCTTAGTATTACGGCCAATTTCTTCAAACTGTTTCGCAACCGTGGCAGTAGACAACCGTTCGTCCACTACCCGAATTGGAATTGACAATCTCTGTGACAGCATAGCTGCAACTTTTGTCATGTGCTGAACTGCTAAACCGTTTTTGCCCCTGAGATCGATAGGCCAGCCAAGAATTAACTCAAATGGATCGTATTCGCTTACTAACTCATCGATTCTTCGCAGCGCAGGTTCAGGATCTTTCGCGCTATTCGGGACTGTCTCCACCGGATAGCAGAGAAGACAGTCCCGATCGCACGAGGCGACCCCGACTCGGGCTTTGCCCCAGTCGATTGCCAGTCGCACGCCTTTTCTGATCATTTATGAGAGGGACCTGCCAGTGGCAGCAATTACTTGCTCCAAGGCTTTTTCAGCGCCAGCAGGATTAGATCCGCCTCCTTGAGCCATATCGGGCTTACCGCCACCTTTGCCGCCAAGTTCTCCCGCAGCGACCTTGACCAGATCGCCAGCCTTTAGACCACGATCGCGTGCTTCTTCGTTCGTCGCAACGACTACAGAAACCTTTTCGCCTAGGCCGATCAGGGCTACAACTCCAGCGCCTTTGATCCGATCACGAACGTCGGAAGCGAGATTTCTCAGCTCTCCTGCGTCCACATCTGTGACTGTCTGGGTTACGACACTGACGCCGTCGATATCATTTGCCTGTTCCAGATAGCCAGCGATATTGGCTGAAAGCTGCGCGGCCTTCAGCGATGCGATCTGCTTTTGGGCGTTCTTTAGTTCCTCGATTAACGAACTGATGCGTTCTGGCATTTGCTCAGGCGAAACCTTAAGAACATCAGTCAGCTGGTTAACGAGCGCACGTTCTGCAGCCAAGTGGCTGAACGCATCCATGCTAACAAGGGCTTCCACCCTTCTGGTGCCCGAGCCGATCGACTGCTCTCCTACCAGGTCGATAAGGCCAATCTCTGCGCTTGAGGAAACGTGCGTTCCGCCGCAAAGCTCGCGGCTCCAAGGCCCGCCCATCTCGACCATTCGGACCACATCAGGATACTTTTCACCGAAAAGGCTCATCGCGCCTAGCTTCTTAGCGTCAGCAAGCTTCATCTGCTGAACGCTGACCTGCAGGTTATCGTGAATCGCTACATTGCAGCGTTCTTCGATCTCTTTACGAAGCTGGTCGGAAAGTCCCTTCTGGCTTGAGAAGTCAAACCGCAAGTAACCGGGCTTATTGTAAGAGCCAGCCTGGGTAGCAGTTGGCCCAACCAATTCACGCAGTGCGGCATGCACGATGTGGGTAGCACTGTGCGCCTGACAGCTACCGAGGCGGTGAGCCGCATCTACCTCAGCGAAGATCTCCTCGCCAAGCGCAAGGTCGCTGTCAAGTTGCACCTTGTGGACGATCAGGCCTGGAACAGGACGCTGCACATCCAGCACCTCTAGGTCTCCGGCAGCCGTCTTAATTACACCTGCGTCAGAGTCCTGGCCGCCAGACTCGGCATAGAACGGAGTTTCGTCTAGAACGATCTCCACCACGTTGCCACCCTTAGCGGACGAAACAACCTGTCCATTCTGGATGAGACCGCGAACAGTAGTCGGTAGGCTCAAATCTGTGTAGCCACGGAACGGTGTCTCGCCATCAGCGCGTAGCTGCTGGTATGCGTCAATAGAGGCCGCAGCGCCCTTCTTAGCCCTGGCGTCAGCTTTAGCCCTAGCTTTCTGATCTGCCATCAGCTTAGTGAACTGCTCTTGATCGACTTCCAAGCCTTGCTCGGCAGCCATTTCGAGCGTCAAATCGATCGGGAACCCGAAAGTATCGTGCAGCTGGAAGGCTTTGTCTCCGGAAAGCTTCTTGCTTCCTGCCTTCTTAGTATCGATAACGGCGTTCTCGAAAAGAGTCGTGCCCGATGCCAAAGTGCGGTGGAAGGTGGATTCCTCATTCGCAGCGATTTCCTTGACGCGCGGCCACTGTTCATTGATGTCTGGGTAGGAGACATTCATCTGATTGCGGCTAACGTCGAGAAGCTCGACAAGAGACTCCGAATCGTTGCCCAGCAGCCTCATCGACCTGATCGAACGACGCAACAGGCGACGAAGAACGTACCCACGAGCCTCGTTACCGGGAGTAACGCCATCGGTCATCAGCATCAGAGCGCTTCGCACGTGGTCGGCAATGACTCGCAGCTGAACATCGTCGCCATTATCGGCACCGTATTTCTTGCCAGTAAGTTCCGATGCGCGCTCAATCACAGGGAAGATCTCATCGATCTCGTACATGTTGTTCTTGCCCTGAAGCAAATACGCGATGCGCTCTAGGCCAGCACCAGTATCGATGTTTTTACTCTTCAAAGGGGCCTGTACATCGAAATCGTCCTTTGCTCGAACTTCAGAGAGCACCTCGGTCTCAAAGACCAAGTTCCAGATCTCAAGGAATCGATCCTCATCGGCCTCAGGGCCGCCGTCCTTGCCGTAAGCAGGACCGCGGTCTACGTAGATTTCGGAGCATGGGCCACCAGGACCGGGAACGCCCATCGTCCAATAATTGTCTTTCAACCCGCGGAATTGGATGCGCTCCTCAGGAACCCCCATTTTCAGCCAGGTTTCCTTGGCTTCGATATCTCCCTTAGGGTACGACGGATGCAGCCCTGGGCCAAGAACAGTTACCCAGATCTGATCTGGAGAAAAACCGAAACCACCATCGTCTTGGCTGCTGGTTACGAGCTCCCAGGCCCACTCTATAGCTTCTTTCTTGAAGTAATCGCCGAAGCTGAAGTTACCAAGCATCTGGAAGAAAGTGCCATGCCTGGTGGTCTTACCCACATCATCGATGTCCAGAGTGCGCACGCACTTCTGGATGCTGGTGGCTCGTGGCCAGGGGGAAGGCTCCTCGCCAACCAGGTAGTGCTTGAACGGGACCATACCTGCGTTAACGAATAACAGCGTGGGATCGTTGTACAGCAACGATGCGCTTGGCACTACGGTGTGTGCTCGGGCCGCAAAAAAATCTAGATACCTGCGGCCAATTTCTGCTGCTTTCATTTACCTTCCCTCTTTGTCCTCAGAGCATAAAAAGCACTTCTTAACTCGCTAAGCCTAGCGCTTAAAGCAATAAATAAACACAACCGCTTATGTAGGCTGTAACAGTGACCACTACCAAACAGATAGATTCACCCCGTCCTAGCCTTAACGCGAAGGACAGGAAATTCGCTCTTAAAGCTACGCTAGCTCGCTTTAGCGAAAATCAGACCACTGACGTAGCTGCAACCCTTACTTACTTCACCGTGCAGACGATCTTCCCTGCTCTCCTTGCACTTGTATCGATATTGCAACTCATCGGACAGTCCGACAAGGTGATGCCGGCCATATTCTCAATGATCGAGAATTCGATGCAAGATGAGCAGGCGGTCGGAATGATAAAAGGCATCGTCGAGGGGTTCCTAGATTCGCCGGGCGCACCAATCGCGTTAATCGTCGGTATTTTGGTGGCTCTTTGGTCGGCTAGTGGTTACGTTGCTGCTTTTTCTAGAGCACTGAACAAGGTGTATCGAATCGAAGAAGGACGAAACAGTATCAAACTGAAAATCTTGCAGTTCGTAATAACGATAGTCCTCGTGTTCACCTTGGTTATCGCTCTGCTTGCTTTAGTCCTATCAGGACATATTGCGGGGGCTGTCGGAAGATTCATCGGGTTAGGCGACACAGCAATTCTCGTTTGGAACATCGTCAAGTGGCCCATTTTGCTTGCAGTGCTGATCGCGATGGTCTCAGTGCTCTATCACTTCGGGCCAAACCTGAAACGCGGAAAATTCCATCCACTTACGGCAGGTTCCGCAACCGCTGTAATCGTCGCATTAGTTTCTGTTGCAGGATACGGTTTCTACCTGGCCAATTTCGGAAACTACAACAAGACTTACGGCACGTTTGCCGGAGTTATTATTGCCCTACTGCTCTTCTGGGTGACGAACATTGCGCTGCTCCTCGGAGCGACTTTGGACGCAGAAATCGAAAGGACCAGGCAGCTCCGGCTAGGGATGCCTGCAGAACGTAAGTTACTCAAGACGCCTCAAGAATCAGACGGTTTGCGAGCCGCTAAGGAAAAGGCGGATCGATTGGCTAAAGAAGCGCATGAAATTCGAACAGGCATAACCGATTAGGCCTTTTTTTGGGGGGGTGTCGATCGAAAGGTCGACGACCCCTACTTTTTTCCAAGTAATCCCCGGAGAGTGTTTAGTCTTTCTGAAATTTGAGCCTCATTGCCATTCGCGCTTGGTTTGTAATATTCAACATCGCGTAGTTCATCAGGTAGATACTGCTGTCGCGCAACATTGTGGGGAAAATCGTGAGCGTATTTATAGCCTTTGCCATGACCGTAGTTCTTCGCAGTCGCGTAATGGGCGTCTCGTAGATGAGCAGGTACCTGACCGATCTTTCCGGCTCTGACATCAGCCTGGGCAGAATCGATGGCGGTTATCACAGAGTTCGATTTCGGCGCAGTAGCTGCTGCGATTGTTGCCTGAGCCAGATTTAGCCTGGCTTCCGGCATACCGATAAGCTGAACGGCTTGAGCAGCGGCAACACAGGTCTGCAAAACCGAAGGGGCCGCCATCCCGATATCCTCGCTAGCAAGTATGACCAGACGGCGGGCGATGAATCGTGGGTCCTCCCCTGCTTCTGTCATCCGCGCTAAGTAGTGCAGAGCAGCGTCTACGTCAGAGCCCCTAACCGACTTAATAAACGCGCTGATGACGTCGTAGTGCTGATCGCCATCGCGGTCGTAGCGCACCGCGGCCCTGTCAACAGATTGTTCTAGAACCTCAGCGTCAATGATGGTTTGCCCTTTAGCTTCCGCTGCCCTTGCCGCCTCCTCTAGGTAGGTAAGGGAGCGCCTAGCGTCGCCACCTGCCAACTGCAGAATCGAATCTCGGGCCTGCGCATCGAGTTCGAACTTGCCTTTTAAGCCTCGATCATCTGCGAGTGCTCGGTCCAGAAGAACTCCGATATCCTCAGCTGTAAGCGGTTCTAGTGTCAGAAGCAAAGATCTTGACAGCAGCGGAGAAATAATCGAGAAACTTGGATTTTCTGTGGTGGCAGCAATGAGTGTGACTAGCCGATTCTCCACCGCGGGCAGCAAGACGTCTTGCTGCGCCTTATTAAATCTATGCACCTCATCTACGAAGAGAACCGTCGAATTTCCCCTGGCTAGTTCACGCTTTGCGGTCTCTATTTCAGAGCGGACCTGCTTTACTCCAGCACTAACTGCAGATATCTCCACAAACCTGCCCTTAGTAGCGTTGGCAACCACAGAAGCGATCGTTGTCTTTCCAACACCAGGAGGCCCCCATAGGAACACAGACATAGCTCCTGTGCCTTCGACCAGCCTGCGCAGCGGTGAACCCGGAGCCAACAGGTGTTTCTGACCGACGATTTCATCGAGGATCCTGGGACGCATGCGCACTGCAAGCGGGGCCTGAGCATTATCCCCGTCCGACAGCGAATTCACCGTCGACTCGATAGGGTCAGACGTTATATTTCCGAAAAGATCTTCGCTCACGACATCCAGGCTAGCTTGTAAGCAAGAAGTTTCGCGTCAAACATATAATCGAAACGAATTCCACTGCTTCTTAATTAAATAAGCTTTCACCCGAATCAAAAGGTTCTAGCCCAATACTTTTTCTTCCAAATTGTTCTGATCAGTCTGCGTCCAGCCATTTCGATCAAGCCAATTGTTCAGTCCACCAATCTTTTCTTCGATCAGGCCGAGTAGCAACTCCATTGCTTTCGCGGGCGTGGACTGGGACGATACTCTTGCGTCCATCTCAGCAGAACCTGCTGCGGCTGCCTGACCTAACCGCTCAAGAATCGCAGGAACTTTGGCATTAGATTCTGCGTATTCTTCGATCACCTGATCGTCCGGGATGCCAACGGCCTTCAACAGGACTGCACACGTCGTGCCGGTCCGATCCTTACCCGCAGCGCAGTTAATGATCGTTGCACCGTTAGCAGAAATTACTGTTCGAAGCGCCTCAACCAGATTTTCAGGACGCCACTTGAAGTAACCAAGATAGTGATTTGCAGTTCGATGGGCGTGATCGCTCGGAGCTATAGCTTCTCCGCCAATTTCGCCCGCCCAGGGCGGTAGCGGATCTGATGGATCGTCCTCGGGATAAAGACTTAGATGATGGCGCTTAACCAACTCGCCAAAAGGCCAGGCGGGGTCGATTTGCAATTCACGGTTAGTGCGTAAATCGATTACGTCGCTCAAGCTGTAATCGCTTAACAGAGTATTTTGAGCATCGTCGCTCAAAGCGCCCAGATTGTCAGAGCGCAAAACCACACCGGACCGGAAAACTCGCCCATCTTCTGTTGTGCGACCACCTAGGTCCCTCATATTCACAACGCCAGCAAGATCTATCCAATTCGTCTTCATACATGCGAATCTAGCAAGCGCAGAGAAACAAAAAGTAAATCGCCGGTGAAGAGACCAGAATGAGAAAAAATTAGGGCCGCCCAAAAGACGGCCCTAACTCAAATATTATTTGGCTTCTTCAGCCTTTTCTTTCTTGTCGTCCTTCTTCGGCTTGAAGTCGACGCCCGTCTCACGACGCTGCAGCTTTGTAATTGGAGCAGGTGCGCCGGTAAGCGGGTCGAAGCCGTTTCCGGTCTTCGGGAATGCAATGACCTCGCGGATAGACTCGGAGTGCGTCAGCAGGGAAACGATGCGGTCCCAGCCAAAAGCGATTCCACCGTGCGGCGGAGCGCCGTAGGAGAAAGCGTCCAGAAGGAACCCGAACTTTGCCTGAGCCTCTTCTTCGCCGATGCCCATGACCTTGAAGACACGTTCCTGGATATCCTTGCGGTGGATACGAATTGATCCACCACCGATCTCGTTGCCATTGCAAACGATGTCGTATGCGTCAGACAGAGCGTTAGCTGGATCTTCCTCGAAGTTATCCAGGTACTCCGGCTTGGGTGAAGTGAAAGCGTGGTGGACAGCAGTCCATGCGCCTTCACCAACCGCCACGTCTCCCTCGGCCTTAGCCTCGGATGCCGGTTTAAACAGCGGAGCATCGACAACCCAGCAGAAGCTCCACTGGTTGTCGTCGATTAGATCGCAACGTTTCGCTATCTCCTGGCGAGCCGCCCCCAGAAGCATCTGAGAAGCTGTCTTCTCACCCGCGGCAAAGAAGATGCAGTCTCCTGGCTTAGCCGAGGTGGCTTCTGCCAGGCCATTGCGTTCTTCTTCCGAGATGTTCTTTGCTACCGGACCGCCGAGATTGCCTTCACCGTCGATGGTGACGTATGCAAGGCCCTTGGCGCCACGCTGGCGTGCCCAATCCTGCCAAGCATCGAACGTACGACGCGGCTGGGATGCGCCTCCCGGCATGACGATCGCGCCTACGTAGGGATTCTGGAAGACCCTGAACGGTGTGTTAGCGAAGAATTCGGTCAGATCAACCAGCGGCAGATCGTAACGAAGATCTGGCTTGTCGGAGCCATACTTATTCATGGCGTCCTCGAAGCTGATACGAGGCAGCGGGGTCGGAATGTTGTAGTCGATCAGCTGCCAAATCTCGCTGACCAGCTGCTCGGCTAACGCCATGACGTCTTCCTGGTTTACGAAGCTCATCTCGATATCGAGCTGAGTGAACTCAGGCTGGCGATCTGCTCGGAAGTCCTCGTCTCGGTAGCAGCGCGCGATCTGGTAATAGCGTTCCATGCCAGCGACCATCAACAGCTGCTTGAACAGCTGCGGGCTCTGTGGAAGCGCATACCAAGATCCTGGAACCAAACGTGCGGGAACTAGGAAGTCGCGGGCACCTTCTGGGGTGGAACGCGTAAGAGTCGGAGTTTCGATTTCGACGAAATCATGCTGCTCCAGAACCCGGCGAGCCGCCTGGTTAACTTTAGAACGCATGCGAATAGCCGCAGCGGGCTTTGGGCGACGAAGATCTAGGTAACGATAGCGGAACCTCGCGTCTTCGCCTACGTTAACCCTCTCGTCAATGGGGAACGGCAGAGGATCAGACGTGCTCAGCACCTTTAGTGTTGCCACACCAATTTCGATCTCGCCGGTCGGCATCTTCGGGTTGATGGTTTCCTCGTCACGAAGCTGCACCTCGCCAGTGGCCTCGATGCAGAACTCGTTGCGCAGCTTGTGAGCACCGAGTTTTTCCACCAGGTCTTCGCGAAACACCAACTGGGCAATACCTGTGGCATCGCGAAGATCGATGAAAACAACGCCACCATGATCTCGGCGGGCGTTCACCCATCCGGCCAAAGTCACGGTTTTACCGATGTCTGCCTTGGTGAGCGTGCCGGCGTCATGTGTGCGAATCATATTTCCCTTTCAAAGATAGGCCCGTATAGACAGTACGGGCTAGCTTGGTCAGTTTAGATCTAGATGTCGTTCAAAACTAGTTAGAGACAACTTGGGGGTAGATGTCGCTCTCTTCCGGCATCCACTCCGAAGCACTAGCCGGATGCTGGTCACCCGACCTGATGTCCTTAACTTCGCCGTTCAAACCGCCGAACCAGACAAAAGGAATTCCCCTTCGATCAGCGTGCCGAATCTGCTTGCCGAACTTAGCCGCGTTCGGGGCGACCTCGCATGGGATGCCGCGGTGACGAAGAGCAGTTGCTACGTCTGTGGCTTCCGCCCGCTCCTCCTCGTTTGTTACCGCAACCAGTACTGCGCTCGGGACGCTTCTGCTACCAATCAGTTCTCCACGCGAGAGGATAGGTCCGAGCAAACGAGTCACGCCCATGGAGATTCCAACTCCTGGATAAGTGGTTTTACCATCGCTGGCGAGAGCGTCGTACCTGCCGCCCGAGCAGACAGAACCCATTTTTTCGTGACCGACCAGTTCGGTCTCGTAAACAGTGCCTGTGTAGTAGTCAAGACCTCGAGCGATCTTCAGGTCGGCGACCACGCGTCCCGCAGCGATACGGTTGGCTGCGACTACTACATCCTCAAGTTCTTTGAGGCCCTCATCCAACATCTCGTTCTCGACGCCCAAAGCGCGAACATGCGAAACGAAACTTGAATCGGTGCTGCTTATCCCAGCGAGCTCAACACACTTCTGCGCTACCTCCTCAGAGAGGCTTAGCTCGTCAACAAGAAGTTCTTTAACTGCATCTGCGCCGATCTTGTCGTATTTATCGACGCGCTGAAGCACTTGGTCGGTTTCCTCGATGCCTAAACCACGGTAAAAACCTTCAGAAAGCTTCCTGTTGTTAACGTGTATCCGCACCTGCGGAATTCCGATCTTCTCGTGCAGAGCCTCGAACGCCTCTAGCATCACTAGCATTGCCTCAACATCGTGGTGGGCGGATAGGGCGCCATTTCCGACGATGTCAATATCCGCCTGGCGAAACTCACGATATCGTCCCTCTTGGGGACGCTCGCCACGCCAAACTTTCTGGATCTGGTAGCGCCTAAACGGGAATTGCAAATGTCCAGCGTGTTCAACCACGTACCTTGCTAGAGGAACAGTCAGATCAAAGTGAAGACCGAGCTCATCGGGCTGATTGCCTTCGGCGTGAAGGCGACGAACCGTATAGACCTCTTTGGTAATTTCACCTTTACGGTTTAGAGATTCCAGCGTTTCAACTGCTCGCGTCTCGATGTTCGCAAATCCGTGCAGCTCGAACGTCTGACGCAACACGTCAATAACACGCTGCTCAACCAGACGCTGCGCTGGCAAAAACTCCGGGAAGCCTGACAGAGGCTTAGGACGAGCCACTACTTTCTCCTCTTATCTCTTTAGAATCCTGCGCGCCCAGTCAAGAACGCGTTGTTGGCTAATTCCTCTTGCATGGTCGAAGTCGGCCCGTGACCGGGTGCGAGCATCGCATCGCTAGGCAGTTTTTCAACCAGCCGCTTAAGACTATTGCGCATCTGGTTCGGATCGCTACCTGGCAGATCAGTCCGGCCAATTGATCCGTTGAATAAAACGTCGCCGGTGAACACCAAAGGCGCCTGCTCAGTTTCGGTAACTAGATTAACGCAGCCCGGAGAATGCCCTGGGAAATGGTGAATTTTGAAATCCAGCCCGCAAGTAGACAGCTCCTGGCCATCGGAAAATTCCTCGCGCAATTCTGGTTCGTCCAAGCTCAGTAGGCCTAGCTCAGTGAGCAACCCTCTTGAACTCTCCCCCAGGCCCGCAACCGGGTCAGTAAGCATAAAATCGTCACCGGGATGCATCCACATGGCAACTTTTGCCTCGTTTGCGAGAAGCGCAGCACTTGCAATGTGGTCGATGTGTCCGTGGGTGGCGATGACCGCGCCTATTTTCATATTTCTTTCTGCCAAGGTCTTCCTGACGACATCGGCAGCATCCACACCGGGGTCGATGACCACCACTGGGCTCGTCTCGTCTTTAGCAATTAAATAGCAATTCGTCTGCCAGATACCGGCAGGAAATGTGGCAATGAACACAAAACCAAGTCTATCGTGCAAAATAGATGTCATGAGTGATACGTCTAGGCCTGAAGCGTTCGGCCGAGTGGATAACGATGGAAAAGTATTTGTTAAGACCACGGATGGAGAACGCGAAGTAGGTCAAATACCCGGTGCAGATCCCGAAAAGGCGCTGGCTTTCTTTGTTAAGCGCTTTAGGTCTCTAGAAACCGAGGTTCAGTTACTGGAGCAAAGAGTTAAATCAGGCACGCTCGCCAGAGACGCTCAGAAGTCTGTCTCTGCAGCTAGGGCAAACGTCGTGGCCGCCAATGCAGTAGGCGACCTGAACGGCCTGATCGCGAGGCTAGATGCGCTTGTGCCGATCATCGAAGAGAATGCACAAGAGCGTAAGCAACAGCGGCTCCAGCAGAACGAAGAGACTAAAGAACTCAAAGAAAAAATGATTGCTGACGCTGAAAAGATTGCCGATTCTGGCGACTGGCGTCGAGGCATGTCTAAGTTCCAGTCTCTAGTCGATAAGTGGAAGAAACTACCTAGGATTGACCGCAAGACCGACGACGATCTTTGGGCGCGCTTCAGCGCTGCCCGTAGCAAGTACACAAAGGGACGTAAGGCCTACCAGTCCCAGCAGAATGAGCGCCGCGATCGCGCCCGGGTGATCAAGCTAGGAATAATCGAAGAGGCGAAAAAGATCGCAGATTCGACTGATTGGGGCCCCACTGCTGGAGAATTCCGTGATCTCATGAGCCGCTGGAAAGCTGCCGGTTCCGCTCGCCGAGAAGACGAAGAAAAGCTTTGGAGCGAATTCCGTGGGCTACAAGACAAGTTCTTCGATGCAAGGACGGCTGCTTTTGCTGCCCAAGACGAGGAATATGAAGGCAACCAGAAGGCTAAGGAAAAGCTGCTCGACGAGTACGAGGCAAAGATTCTTCCTGTTAAGGAGATCAAGGCCGCCAAGGCGTCATTCGCCGAGTTCCTGGAAAAATACAACGAAATTGGCCGAGTACCTCGCGACGCCATGCGTCCGCTCGACCGCAGGGTAAACGCGATCGAACAGGCTATCAAGCAGGTTGAAGAGGCCGAATGGAAGCGCACTGATCCCGAAGCGAGACAGCGCGCTGAAGACACTGTTGCTACGTTCACCGAGCAGATTCAAAAGCTGACAAGGCAGGCCGAAGAAGCGGAAGCAAAGGGCGATAAGAAGGCAGCTAAGCTTCGCGACCAGATTGCTATTTACTCAAGCTGGCTAGAACAAGCCCAGAAGACGCTTGACGAGTTCTCTGCCTAAACTCAAACAAAAATTATCGCCTGTCGATTGACAGGCGATAATTTTTTATTGTTTAACTCGGTATACGTCGTATACGCCGGAAACCTTCCGGAGGGTTTCCACAAGATGCGCCAGATGATCGGAGTCAGAGCCCTCGAAGGTAAGACGAATCTTCGCCGTCCGATTCTTCGAGGTGTGGACATTCGCCGCGGTGATTGAACCGCCCTGATCGGAAACGAGTCGAGTCACGTCGCTCAACAGGCCCGAGCGGTCGAGGCACTCAATCTGGATGGTAACCAAGAATCCAGAGGTATAGCTAGTCGGAGCCCAATCTACCGCGACGATCCTGTCGGGCTGATTCAGTAGATCGGCTGCATTAGTGCAATTCTTTCGGTGAACCGATACACCTCGTTCGCGGGTGATAAATCCGATGATCTCGTCGCCTGGAACCGGAGTGCAGCACTTTGCCAGTTTTACCCAAAGATCAGGATCGCCTTCGACCATCACACCGTTAGCGCTGGAACGCTTTACGTGCTTTGTGGTCACGCCTGCCAGTTGATCTTCCATCGCTTCATCGGCGGTGTCTTCGATTCCGCCCTCGATCTCGATGAGCCGCTGGACGACAGACTGAGCACTGATATTGTTCTCACCAATTGCGGCGTAAAGACCGTTTACGTCAGGAACTTTGAAAGTATCCGCCACCGAGGTCAGATATTCGACGGTCAGGAGACGTTGCAGCGGAAGGCTTGCCTTGCGAATCTGCTTGGCAAGCAGATCTTTTCCGATCTCGATGGCCTCGTCCCTACGAGACTTGGTGAAGAAAGACTTAATCTTGCTTTTAGCCCTGGAGCTAGCAACAAAATTTAGCCAATCTCGGCTTGGCCCAGCGTCGTCGGCCTTACTAGTCAGGATCTCAACTTGGTCTCCGTTGTTCAGCTTTGATTCAAGCGGAACAAGTCTGCCGTTTACCCTAGCCCCGATGCAATGGTGTCCAACCTCAGTGTGGATAGCGTATGCCAAATCCACTGGAGTCGAATCTTGAGGAAGCGCTACGACGTCACCCCGAGGAGTAAATACATAAACTTCGGTGGCGTTGATCTCATAGCGAAGTGCGTCGAGGAACTCCCCTGGGTCCTTTGTCTCGGCCTGCCACTCGGATAGCTGACGGACCCAAGACAGTTTGCTGGTTGTTTCGTCAGCAGCACTTGTGGCGTTTGGATTAGCCTTGTATTTCCAGTGGGCGGCAACACCGTATTCGGCACGTTTATGCATCTCGTGGGTTCTGATTTGGAACTCAACCGGACGTCCGCCAGTACCCAAAACCGTGGTGTGGAGCGACTGGTACATGTTGTACTTCGGCATCGCGATATAGTCTTTGAACCTACCAGGTAGCGGGTTCCATCGGGTATGCATTACGCCCAAAGCCGCGTAGCAGTCGCGAACTTTATCGACAAGAATTCGAATGCCTACCAAGTCATAGATATCGTCGAAGTCCCTGCCTCGCACAACCATTTTTTGATAAATCGAGTAGTAATGCTTAGGTCTGCCATAGACCGTAGCTTTTATCCCGGCTTTTTCTAGGTCGCTCTTTACTACAGTGATAACTTC
This sequence comes from Propionimicrobium sp. BV2F7, assembly GCF_000510445.1. Lineage (NCBI taxonomy): Bacteria > Bacillati > Actinomycetota > Actinomycetes > Propionibacteriales > Propionibacteriaceae > Propionimicrobium > Propionimicrobium sp. BV2F7. The sequence continues at coordinate 380,489 of NZ_AZIS01000003.1, forward strand.
CCTGAGCTGTTTTTCTCGCTGCGGAGCTGCTTGAGCAACCATCCTGACGAGTTCTTCGTAGACCTTCGGCTGCAGAGTAGAAAAAGATAGATCTTCCAGTTCCCACTTAATCGCGTTCATGCCTAATCGGTGAGCGAGTGGAGCGAATATCTCAATTGTCTCTTTTGCAATTCTCTGAGCCTTGTCAGGGCGCAAAAAGCCGATAGTGCGCATGTTGTGCAGCCTGTCGGCAAGCTTGATGACTAAAACGCGGATGTCATGGCTCATCGCAATGATCATCTTGCGCAAAGTCTCAGCTTTTGCAGATTCGCCGTATTGAACCTTGTCGAGTTTCGTTACTCCATCGACAAGATTAGCAATTTCTTCTCCGAAGTCTGCGGTTAGCTGTGCCAGGGTATAGCTGGTGTCTTCAACAGTGTCGTGCAGAAGTGCTGCGCAAAGCGTAGCCTCTGTCATTCCCAGCTCAGCAAGAATCGTGGCCACTGCAAGCGGGTGGGTGATGTAGGGATCGCCAGACTTGCGTTTCTGACCCTGGTGATAATGCTCGGCAGTGCGGTAGGCACGAGTAATCTTATCCAGGCTTGCCTGAGGATGGTTAGCTCTGACAACAGCGAAAAGCGGGTCAAGGACCGCAGACTGCGGAGACTTGTTCCCACCTAGGAACGACCACCGGCTGCGCATGCGAGTCCGCGGTTGCTCTGGGCCTGTGCTTACGCGTTCTAATGTCGACGACGTAGGCGCTCCTGGCGCGCCGCCCTGCCCGTAGGGACCATAAACACTCGTTTGGTCCTGCGAATCAGCCTTGTCGTTCATCGCTTATTCGCCTCCCTGACTTGCTATAAGAGGCTATTTTATCTCTATTCGCTGCCCTTGTCCGTGACTACCGCACTGAATGGCGCCGAAGTGACCTTTGCTAGGTTTTCCCGGCCACCAAGACCACATAGCTCGACGAGAACCTGAATCTGAGCTAATTGGGCGTCGAAACGATCGATCAATTTAGCTGCTGCGCTCAGGGTGCCGCCTGTTGCTAGTAAGTCGTCAATTAGCAGCACCCTCTGCCCCTTCTCTAGAGCATCTTGGTGGATGTTTAGCACACTAGAGCCGTATTCCAGATCAAAACTTTCCTGATAAACATCAGATGGGAGTTTGCCAGGTTTACGGATCGGAACGAATCCGACGCCGAGTTCAAGTGCGATCGGCACCCCGAAAAGGAAGCCGCGGGTCTCAATTCCGCAAACCGCATTTACCCCGTCAGGGACTTTCTCCAGCATTGCTTCAATGCTGGCTTTCAATCCTTTAGGGTCCCCAATGACGGGCGTGATGTCCTTAAACAAAACACCCGGCTTTGGAAAATCTTTGACGTCCCTGATCAGGGAAGCTACGAATTGCGGATTGCTAGTCATTAGTGTTTTTTCCTCTCGCTCCTAGGACGACGAGCCGGTTGGGGTCGTCCAGAAGCGCCCTCAGATCTTTCCACATTCTCAAGAGTGTCCTCGCTTAGAGCGTAACCGGCTGGTCCGCTCGCTGCAGGCTCAGAAAACTTGACCTGTTTCTTATCTGGCTTTTCTTCGTTTCTAGCTGCCTTATTGGATGCCGCTTCTCGATCGCGCAGCACCTTCTTGGTGTGCTTTGCTATTTCGGGATCGCGTTCGCGAAGCATGCAGGTGATTGGCGCCGCGATAAACAGTGAAGAATATGCGCCGGCAACTAGGCCAACGAACAGAGAAAGACCTAGATCTGCAAGGGGGCCTTCGCCGTTCAGAACAACTAGGCCAGCAATCAAAAGAGCAACGACCGGCAATACGACGATAATCGTAGTGTTGATCGAACGCGTCAAAACCTGGTTCACCGCGAGGTTGGTCTGCTCAGAATAGGTGCGATCCTGCTTCAGGATACCCTTAGTGTTCTCGGCTACCTTGTCATAAACAATAACCGTGTCATATAGCGAGTATCCAAGAATCGTCAGAACGCCGATTAAGGTCGACGGGGTAATCGTAAACCCGAATAGCGAGAAGACACCCATCGTCAATATAACGTCGTGGATCAAAGAAACAATCGCACCGAGAGACGTGCGCCAATCGCGGAAATAGATCCAGATCAGTCCGAAAACTAAAACGATGAAAACGCCGAGCGCACCAAGAGCTTGATTAGTAATCTGTTGTCCCCAAGAAGGGCCAATCAACGTGTAGGCAACATCGTCTGCCTCACAACCTGCCTGGTTTGCGATCGCCTCACGGACCTGCACTACTTCTTCTGTACTCAGGCTGCGTGTCTGGACACGTACGCCGCTGCCGCTCAGGGTGCTCACCTGGCTGCCCAGTTCCGAAACTCCAGAATTAGCAACAGCGTTAGAGAAGTCGCCAACTGTCTGGTTTGTAACCGTCGTCGGTGCCTGGAATACGGAGCCACCCTTAAACTCGATGCCCCAGTTGAAGCCCCTAAACAAGAAGCTTGCAAAACAGATAAGGATCAGTACCGCAGAGAACGCGAACCATATCTTGCGCTTACCAACAAAGTTAATGTTGAAATCGCTTCGGTAAAGTCGTTTAACGAAGGATTCGTTCTCGGGAACCTTGGTCACGACCTCTTCCTTTTCCTCAGTTAGCATTTGCAGCCTCCTTAGCTAGACGGGAGCTGCGTCGCCGCCCAAGCAACGTCTTACGCGAAACTCCCATGTGCTCGGCGGAGAAGCCAGACCACTTGTGGCCCTGACCAAAGAACTTGGTGCGGCCGAAAATCGAGAGAAGCGGGTGCGTAAAGAATACGATCAGGAACAAATCAAGACCGGTGGTGATACCGAGCGTGAAGGCGAATCCCTTGACGCTACCGATCGACAGGAAGTAAAGAACCACTGCGGCCAGAAGCTGAACGCCGTCAGCCATCAAAATGGCATTCCTAGCTTTTTGCCAGCCAGTTTCGATTGCGGTTCTAAGCGGTCTGCCCGAACGAACTTCGTCTCGGATTCTTTCAAAGTAAACAATGAAGGAGTCCGCTGTCATACCGATACCGACGATGAAACCTGCCACACCAGGAAGGTTCAAAGCGAAACCGACGATATCACCCAGCAGCACCATGACGGAGTACGTCATCAAAGACACAGCAACCAGAGAGCCGAGAACAACTAGCACCAGGCCTCGGTAATAGCTAAATGCATAAAGCAAAACGAGACCGAGACCGATGCAGCCCGCAATAATGCCGGCAGTAAGCTGCTCACCACCCAAGGTCGGTGAGATGGTGTCGACGCTAGAAACCTCTAGATCGATAGGAAGAGCACCATAGCGCAACGTGCTTGCCAAAGAGTTCGCAGAGGTTTCGTTGATGTTCTCTCCGCTGATCTGGGCGTTTCCGTCTGAAATAACGCTTTCGATTCGAGGAGCGCTGACAACTTTGGAGTCAAGAACAATTGCGAACTGATTACGCGGTGACCGCTGCTGGTACAGCTGCTTAGAGGTCTGAGCGAAATCAGCAGCGCCGTCCGGATTGAGGCTCAAAGAAACGATCCAGTTTAGCTGCCCTCGCGGAATGCCTGCCTTAGCATCGGTGAGATCCTCACCGCTAACCAGCATCGGACCGAGCAGGTATTTAGTCTGACCTTCTTCGTCACACGCAATCAACGGCTGATCGACGACATCGGGGAAGTCCATCCCGCACTTGAAAGCCTGGAATTCTGACATATCCTGCTCACTCGGCTCATAAGCAAGACGTTTCTCAATCGGAGCGAGTTCCGCTGCGGGTTCAGTCGGACGCGGAGTGAACGATTCAGGCGGCTGTGCAGGCAGCTGGGGAGCCATCCTAGGCTGAGCTCCTTCACTGCTCTTAGAGGCAGAATTACTGTTCTTAGACGAGCCTGCCGAATCAGTTGATTCGATCGATTCAGCTTGAGATGCAGCAAGTACAGCACGGAAGTTCAGCCGGGCCGTCGAACCTACCAAATCGATAAGCTCGTCGCCATTCATATTGGGAACGGAGACCTCAATCTGCTTATCGCCCTGAATAGTTACGGAGCTTTCACCGACACCGAGACCGTCGACACGCTGAGAAATAATATTGGCTGCTACTTCGAGAGACTTAGGATCTACCGTTCCTCCGCCTGCGTCTGCAGCGGTCAGCTGAATCGTCGTACCGCCACGAAGGTCAAGACCTAATCGTGGCGTCCAAGTCTGCAGAAGCGCCATGAGCGCTACCAGCACAACAAGTGCAAATAAGAAACCGCCAATTTTTCTTTCTGCCTTGGCGGCTGGTGTCGAGCGAGACAAGTTACTTCTCCTCAGTTTCAGTTATCTCGACAGTTTCAGAATCGATAACCGGATTGTTTCCAGGGGTGTCCTCAGATTCTCCAAAAGAGAATTCCTCAGAGCCGGTAGTCAATTCAGAGTCGATTGCAGGATCAAATTCGAAGTCGTTTACTGATTCGAGCTGATCGTCAAACTGGAATTCTTCTTCACCATCGTTGACCTTGCGAACCATGACGTGTTTTAGAACCGGAACGTCCACACCAGGAGCGTATTCGACGATGAGCTGCCGATCGCCGACCTCTCGGACGGTGCAATAAACACCGGACTGAAGCAGCACTCGGTCACCCGGCTGCACCGCTGCAAGCTGCTGCTGTTGTTCCTTCATTGCTTTGCGCTGCGGACGGCTCATGAGCCACATAAAGCCGATACCGACAGCCAAAATTAGAAGAAGAGACATACTCACCTAACCAATCAATTTTTAAACCCTTGGAAGTCTATCCTTATTCAGTTAAATCTGCTTATTTGAACTAACAAACTAGCAACTAGTCGAACAAATTAGGCTCGCTGGGTGGCTTCAGCCCCAAATGCGCCCAGCCTTCTTCGGTCGCTACACGTCCCCTAGGCGTCCTCATGAGAAAACCTAGCCGAACCAAAAATGGCTCAGCCACCTCCGACACGGTATCCGTCTCTTCTCCCACCGCAATTGCCAGCGTGGATAGTCCTACTGGCCCACCGCCAAACTTGCAGCAAACAGCGTCGAGAACTTGTCGATCTAGCTTGTCCAGCCCCAGGGAATCCACTTCATAGAGTTCAAGAGTGGCAACCGCGATATCTTTAGTGATCTTTCCGCCATTCTTTACTTGGGCGTAGTCCCTAACCCTGCGCAGCAGTCGGTTGGCAATACGCGGCGTTCCCCTAGATCTCCGGGCGATCTCTACCGCAGGTTCCTTCCCAAGATCGATCTCTAGCTTCTGGGCTGACCTCAAGACGATGCTCGTGAGGTCAGCTGACTCGTAGAAATCTAGTTGAGCGGTGAATCCGAAACGATCGCGCAATGGACCTGGCAGCAGCCCGGAACGAGTTGTTGCGCCGACGAGTGTGAAGGGCGGTATCTCGAGAGGAATAGCAGTCGCGCCTGGCCCCTTTCCAACCACCACGTCTACTCGGAAGTCCTCCATTGCTAGATATAGCATTTCTGCCGCAGGACGACTCATTCGATGTATCTCGTCCATGAAGAGAATCTCGCCCGAAACGAGACTAGAAAGTATTGCCGCAAGGTCCCCAGGATGCTGTATAGCTGGACCGGATGTAATTCGTATCGGAGCTGATAGCTCGTTGGCAATGATCATCGCCAACGTAGTCTTTCCCAATCCTGGAGGCCCTGAGAGCAACACGTGATCGGGGGCCGCATTGCGGTGCTTTGCCGCAGCAAGCATCAAACCGAGCTGATCTGCCACTCTTGGCTGTCCGGTGAACTCAGCTAACGACGAAGGACGAAGGGCACCGTCAACGACCTTATCGTCGGAATCAGCCGCAGGATTTACCGCTGCCGCCTTCTGCTCGTCGCTAATTCCAAGCGACTCGGGATCGATCTGACCTGGCAAATTCATCAAAAATTCCTATTTCGCGAGAGTTCGCAGCGCTGCTTTGAGCAAATCCGCCACAGACGTTTCTACCGTCGCCAAACCACTAATCTGATTGCAGGCATCTTCAGCGACGCTTGCTGAATACCCCAGCCCGACTAAACCAGCAGTGACCTGTTCTTTCCAGCCTATTGGCCCATCTGCATTAACGTCAGAAGGTTCCACGCCAAGTTTTGAAACCTTGTCCTTAAGCTCAAGAATTATTCGTTGTGCGCCTTTACGGCCGATCCCGGGGACCGAAGTGATTGCTTTCTCGTCCTCATTCAAAATCGCAGAAACGATTTTTTCCGGACCGAGCGTGGCCAACATTGCCAAAGCAGTTTTCGCCCCAACTCCAGAGGCAGTCTGGACCAGATCGAAAGTCTCTCGTTCGAGGCGCTCCGCGAAACCATAGAGGATGATCGCGTCTTCTCTAACGACCATGGCCGTATGCAAAGTCGCTTCTTTGCCCAGCCGCTGCTTAGCGGAGGTAGACGGGGTGACGAAAACTTGGTATCCGACTCCCCCAACATCGATAACCACGAATGAAGAAGTTCTTTCAACGACCTCGCCGCTTAACCGCGCTATCATCTATCTCCTTTAAACCCGTACATTAGTTCGAATACAATGTTATCTCGAGAACTAAGAACGCATAGCCCGGGTAAGCCTGTTTGTAGTTTCGCCCCTCCAAATATGGCAGATAGCTAAAGCCACGGCGTCAGCAGCATCTGCTGGTTTTGGTGGGGCGCTCAGGCCTAAAATTTTTGTGACCATATTCGCCACCTGAGCTTTATTGGCGGTGCCAGATCCGCTTACCGCTGCCTTGACTTCGCTGGGGGTGTGGTAGGTGGCGGGTACCCCCTCTTGAGCTGCGATTAGCATTGCTATGCCAGCCGCTTGTGCCGTTGGTACTACCGTGTGCAAATTGTGCTGAGCAAATACCCTTTCGATAGCAATCTGATCGGGCTTAGTTTGCTTGACCCAACTCTGCAGGTCGTTATTTATCTTTAAAAGTCTCTTCGAAAGATCTGTATTGGGGCTAGTCCGGATAACACCAACAGCAACAAGACTAGGGCGTTGACCTGGCTGCGCTTCTACAACACCAACGCCGCAGCGCGTCAGCCCAGGGTCAACGCCTAAAACTCTCATCGCTAGTCGTCGGACTCCAGAGCTTCACGGACCTCGTCAGACATAGCAGCGTTGTGGTAGACCTCTTGCACATCGTCGCAGTCTTCCAAAGCGTCCAAAATGCGATTGAGCTTCTCCGCGTCTTCGACGCTGGTGAGCATCTGATCGTAGGTGGCTACGAATCGAGTCTCAGCGGAGTCGTAGTCGAAACCAGCGGCCTGGACAGCCTTGCGGACTTCAACTACATCGGTAGGTGCACTGATCAGCTCGAAAACCTCGTCCTCGTCAACGATGTCTTCAGCGTTAGCCTCGATAGTTGCCTCAAGAAGATCATCTTCACTGACGGTTCGAGTCAGGGTCTTCCGGCCTTCCTCATATTCCTGGTTCTTCGCTACCGTAACGACGCCTTTGCGCTCGAACAGGCGCTGGACGGAACCTCCGTCAGCGATTGTGCCACCATTACGGGTAACTGCAACACGCACGTCAGAGATAGAACGATTGCGGTTATCGGTAAGGCACTCAATAAGGATCGCCACGCCTTCAGGGCCGTAAGCTTCGTAAATAACCTCTTCGTAGCTGACTGCGTCAGCGCCCTCACCGGAGCCGCGCTTTACTGCACGATCGATGTTATCGTTCGGAACAGAGCTCTTCTTAGCCTTCTGGATAGCATCGTATAGAGCCGGGTTTCCGCCAGGATCACCGCCACCAACTCGAGCAGCAACTTCGACGTTCTTAATCAGCTTGGCGAAAAGTTTGCCGCGCTTAGCGTCGATGGCTGCTTTCTTGTGTTTCGTGGTTGCCCACTTAGAGTGTCCAGACATTCCTGGCCCCTTTCTCTATCTAAAACGACAGTTAATAATAACGGGTTAGTCCCTAAAACTCGCGCCGTACAAGACTACGCGGTCCGCAGAGACGTATCCCAACGAGCTAAAGAGGTCAGCGCTGCCTCCGGCATTTTCTGTGTCAACACCAATTCCAGCAAAATTGGCACCATTTTCAGCGAATGATTTTATTGAACTGCACAGAAGATTCGCACCTATCCCCTGGCTTCTAAACTCCGGAACAACGCCGAGCATATCAGTCCAGCCTTCGCGGACATCGTGGTCTTCCTCACGCAACTGAGAATTAATGATATATCCGGCTATCTGACCAGTAGGTTCATGCACAACCACCCAAGACCAATCTTTTCTACATTCCGGTCGGTTAACAAGGGCGTACCAATCTTCTTGGCTGATATCCTTAGTGCCCTCGCGCGTGCTGAAAGCCAGATTATGAGCGTTACGAACTGATTCGCTCAATTCTTTCGAAAAGCATTCAATCCGAAATCCTTCAGGCAGCTGCACCTTAGGGTAATCGTTGGCATCGTGGATCTGCCGATGCATGTCGAAAAACCATCTTTGCGGCTTCAACGTGCCATTTTGGACAAGATCTTCTTGAATACGAGAACCCTCATCGACGACCATGGTGATCTTGAGACTATTCACCGTTTCGTTGGACTGTTCTCTTCGAGCCTTGATGTATTCGAACCACATCTTTGCTCGCTCAATCGACCAGTCGACTAGACGCTCGCCGATTTTTCTGTGTCGCCAGCCAGGATGAACCCCTATTTCGAGCCAGACCTCAAGATCGTCTAGATCAGAGCGCGACGGGTGGTTCCACGCGTAAGCGACTATCGTTCCGGCTTTGTCGCGACCAACAACACTATGCTGTTGCGGATGGCTATGCGGAGCATGAAAGTCACGACGCATCTGCTCCAGGCTCCGGTGCTCAACTGGATCATCGAAATATTCGATGGCCACCCGAAGCTCTGCCACGGCTTCCAGATCCCCTTCGGACAGGAACTGCCAGTCCAGACTCGGCTCGACGAAAGCCTCAGCCCAAGTTAAGGCCATTTAGAAAATCATCCCCTTGGATTAGCCGCAGCGACTAAAGCATCTTCCAAAGTGAAATTGCCTAGGTACAAAGCGGTGCCGATGATAGCACCCTCCACTCCGATAGGAACCAGGCCAGAAAGCTGGCGAATCTGCTGCAGGTCAGAGATTCCACCGCTTGCGACCACTTTAGCATCGGTGTGGGCACAAACCGCACCAAGCAATTCTAGATTTGGACCAGTCAACATGCCGTCGCTTGCCACGTCAGTTACTACGTAGCGCACACATCCGGCATCGTCCATTTTCGAGATCGTCTCAAAAAGATCGCCGCCTTCGCGAGTCCAGCCGCGAGCAGCCAATTTCGTGCCACGAACGTCGAGGCCGATAGCCACCTGTTCAGGATATTTCGTGATGATCTTCTCACACCACTGCGGGTTCTCTAGAGCAGCTGTGCTCACGTTAACGCGGGTGGCTCCGGCCTCCAGCGCACGCTCCAGAGATTCGTCATCGCGAATACCACCAGACATCTCGACTTTGATGCCCATCTGCGAAACGATGTTCGAAAGTATCTCTGCGTTAGAGCCCCTGCCGAAAGCTGCGTCGAGGTCAACCAAGTGAATCCATTCGGCGCCAGCATCCTGCCAGCGCTTCGCCGCCTCCAACGGGTCGCCGAAAGTACGCTCGGTGCCAGCAATGCCCTGCACGAGCTGTACGGCGCCGCCGTCCTGGACGTCAACTGCAGGAAGAAGTTCTAGCTTCTTAACTTCAGGATTCACGTTTTCGCTCATACTAAAGAGATTATCTTATGACCCAATTTTTCAGTAGGGTTGCCCCGGCCTGTCCAGATTTCTCCGGATGAAATTGCGTGCTGGTTACTGTTCCATATTGAACGCCCGCGATGAACTCGTCATCGCCGTGGCAAGCGTAGATTACTTCAGCGCCCACTGGCGTAGATAATGCTCCGTTGCTGTATCGATGTGCGGCAAAACTATGCACGAAATAGCATTTTTGCCCTTCCAGACACCCGAACATTTCTGAGGAGCTTTCAAAGAGGAGATCGTTCCAGCCGACGTGTGGCAGCCTCGTCGCGTCTAGCTTCTCAACTACGCCTGGGTACAACCCTAAACCGGGGCATCCGCTGTTCTCGACGCCTTCAGAAAATAGCACCTGGTGACCGACGCAGATCCCTAGGACAGGCTTCTGATCATCGGCGAACGAAGCAATCAGCTCATCTCCACCAAGTGATTTGATGCCACGCATGCAGACATCGAACGAGCCAACGCCAGGCACAACAAGCGCATCCAGCCCAGCTAATTCAGAACTTTTTGAGGAGCACGTAACGTCAGCACCCGCGTTGCTGAGCGCTCTGCAAGCTGAAGCTAGATTGCCTGATCCGTAATCTAAAACTCCGACTTTTCGGCTCAAAGGAGTCCCTTAGTGGATGGAACGCCTGTGACCCTATCGTCGTATTCGACCGCTGCCCTTAGCGCACGTGCGAACGCCTTGAACTCAGCCTCAACGATGTGGTGAGAATCGCGGCCGGCAAGAAGCCTCAAGTGGATGCAGATTCCGGCGTTGAAAGCGATCGCCTCGAAAACGTGGTAAGTCATGGACCCTATGTAGTGAGGTTCGAGTCCACCGATACGAGCGTTGATTTGGCTTTCCGGTTCCCCGGAAAGGCTCGCGTATGCTCGACCTGCTACATCCACTACGCACTGTGCTAACGCTTCATCCAGCGGGACCATTGCGTCGCCGAAACGACGAATTCCTCTCTTGTCTCCTAGCGCTTGTCTGAGAGCCTGACCGATCGCAATAGCGGTGTCCTCGATTGTGTGGTGGCCATCGATGTGGATATCTCCTTTTGTCGAAATATCCATGTCGATCAAGGAGTGCTTAGACAATGCAGTCAACATGTGGTCGTAGAAACCGACTCCAGTTGAGATGTTCGAGCGACCAGTTCCGTCCAGATTTAGCTTGACGCTAACTTGGCTTTCGCTAGTTGACCTAGAAACCTCGCCTATTCTTTCCTGTTTTTCTGCCACTTCTAGCCTTTCAGTACCTTGACTTCATCAAGCACCTCGGAGAGCGCCTCCTGAAATTTTGACATTTCTTCAGGAGTTCCTGCGTTAACGCGCAGGTAGCCATCCGGGCCTACTTCTCTTATCAACACGCCTCGATCAACAAGCTTCTGCCATGCATCGTGACGATCTTCAAACCTGCCGAACAGGCAAAAGTTGGACTGGCTGGGCACTACACGCAGCCCCTTAGACTTCAGCCACTGCTGCGTCCGCTGAATCGTTTCTCGAAGCTCTCCCACCTTGTTGAGCATCTCGTCAGCGTTTTTTAGAGCTACGAGAGCAATTGCCTGGGACATGCTCGAGAGGTGGTAAGGAAGACGTATGATTCGGCATGCGTCGACGACTGCTGAGCTAGCCGCCAAATAGCCAAGACGGCCACCTGCAAGCGCGAATGCCTTACTCATGGTGCGAACAACAACAAGCCTAGGATATTTAGGCAAAAGTGTGATCGCCGAATCGAGGGGTTCTGCAGCAAACTCTAGATAAGCTTCGTCGACGATCACCATTCCGTCGAAACCCTCGCAGATTTCCTCGATGGTCTTAACTGGAGTGATAGTGCCAGTCGGGTTATTTGGCGTGGTGATGATCAAGACATCAGCATTATTTTCACGAGCCGCTTTGAGGACATCCTCGCTGTCAAGACCGAAGTCCTCACGCCTAGGAACCGCCACGAAATTCGTGTGAGTATTGCGCGCATACTCTGGGTACATCGAATAAGTCGGCGAAAACGTTAGAACGGTTCTACCTGGGCCACCGAAAGCGCCAAGCAGCTGAACCATGATCTCATTGCTGCCGTTAGCGACCCAAATGTTGTCCTTCATCAGCTGGAAGCCAAGATAGTTAGCTAGCTCCTGTCGAAGCTCAGTCGCCTCTCTATCGGGATACCGGTCGATATTCCGAGCCACCTTCTCAGCGGCATCTGCCATCTGCCTGCGCACTCTCGGGCTAGGCGGATACGGGTTTTCGTTAGTGTTTAGCTGCACTTCGACATCAAGCTGTGGCGCACCGTACGGCACCTCACCAACTAGTTCTGGACGAAGCGGCAAAGAATCAAGACGATCGGACATTTTTATTTATCCTCCTGCGTTCGTACGGCGATAGCGTATGCGTGTCCGGGCAGCCTCTCAGCGTGCGCAAAATCTTGGATTCCAACTCCGATTCTCGCTAGTGCTGCTCGATCGTAATTGATCAAGTGCACGGAACGCATGAAGCTACGAACATTCAGCCCCGAAGAGTACCTCGCTGCTCCCCCAGTCGGTAATACGTGGGTGGATCCTGCTGAGTAATCACCGAGCGGCACAGGTGAGTAAGAGCCGACGAAAATAGCTCCCGCATTGGAAACTCGATCCGCGACTTCTTGAGAGTCGGCGGTCTGGATCTCCAGGTGCTCTGCACCATAATCGTTTACGACGTCTAAGCCTTGTTCGATATCACGGACCAAAACAATCGCAGACTGCTGACCCGATAACGCTTCTTTGAGACGATCTCGCGTCTCAAGACGATCCACCTGCCTTGCAACCTCATTCTTTACGGCAGCAGCCAGCTCTTCGGAATCAGTAACCAACACGGATGCAGCCATAGGATCGTGTTCTGCCTGGCTGATTAGATCAGCCGCGACGAACGCAGGATTTGCACTTGAATCAGCTAGTATCCCAATCTCCGTAGGCCCGGCCTCTGAGTCAATCCCTACTCTGCCCCTTAGGTAGCGTTTTGCCGCGACAACGAAGATGTTACCTGGCCCAGTGACCAAATCTGCTCTGGGGCATAGTCCAGAAACACCGTAAGCGAACATCGCGACGGCTTGTGCCCCGCCGACCGCATAAACCTCTTCGACCCCTAATAGCGCGCACACGGCGAGCGTCGTCGGATGCGGAAGCCCCCCAAACTCACTCTGTGGAGGTGTCGCGACTGCTAGAGATCCAACGCCTGCGACCTGAGCGGGCACGACATTCATAAGAACGCTGGAGGCAAGCGGAGCAAGCCCGCCAGGAACATACAGCCCAACCCTGCGAACAGGAATCAGCTTGTCGGTTACGACCGCACCGTCATCGAGAGCGACAGTTTTCGGCCCTTCCTCTAGCTCTGCTTGCCTGCAGACTTCCCTACGCCTTCTGATCGCTTCTTCGATAGCCGCTCGAAGGTTCGGATCTAGATTCTTAAGGGCATTGTCCAAGGCGTGTTTAGGAACCCTGAAATGCTCAGGAACCACATGATCGAACTTCTCGCTGAAACGCTTCAGGGCCTCAATGCCCTCAGCCTTCACAGCTTCGCAGATCGGGCGAACCGCATCCACGGCTCGTTCTACATTAAATTCTGCTCGCGGAACTGCGTCTGTGTAATCGTCAAGATCAGTCTCACGTAAATCGACAGTGGTTAGCATGTCTGAATCTTACGGCAAAGGGCAAAGATAAGCTTTTTCTGCCCGAAAGACGACTACTCTGAACGCTTAGCCCTTGTCGATTCAGGAGAGTTTTCAAAGGCGCTAAAAAGCACTACCGCTAGCAAAGCGCCAAAAACCCAGACCGCCAGGATGGAGGGACTGCGTAACGTGAAGTCGACGGGCACCTCAACACCAATGGCAGCCTCCGCTACTCGATAGGAGAAATCCCTGGGACCGAGCAAAAATCCAACTACCCAGCAAAGTAAGCCTGAACAGAGCGCTCCGAATAATGCCGCAATTATCGACAGCAATCCCCGCACGCGAAAAAATGCCCAAGAGATTGTTCCTATCGCCCCGCCAACGATCAATCCGATAAATACGTTTACAAGATCGGACTTGAAGATCTTGCCAGCCGCAGCTTCAGTTAGGATCGCTGATCCGTCTTGTGCGATAACGAAAGCGGGTGGTGTCACCAGCAAATTCCAAATAATTCCGCATACAGCACCTAGCACCATGCATATCGCTGCGAAAAGCAGACCTCTAAGGAGCAAGGATCTTTTTAGCCTGGCTCGCTGAAAATCGGCCAGCACTCTTCCCGTGTCGATCTCGTTCATTTAGTTCCTCGCCGTCACGGCAGCAGGGCCTAACAGAGCTTTCAAGTCGGCCATCAACGGTTGAGATGGCGTGACTCTAAGGCTATCGGCGAGCTGATAAATCTTGTTGCGTACAGAACTGGTTATTTTCAGTTGAACTTCGGTGGAACCGGGATGTGCGCTGAGCACGTCGTGGAGATTATCGAGCACCACGGGTGTGCACCTTGACGCTGGCACCTCAAGATGGATCGGCCCGGCTTCTTCCTCGGCGGCGGCGTTGAGGACAGTGATCTCGTTTGCTTGTATCTCGGCTACATCATCTCGCACAGACACCCTGCCTCGTACTCGAACTAGCACGTCCGTGGCCAATGACATTGCGGCCTGCTCGTATACCTTGGGGAACACCAAAACTGTGACGGAGGCATCTAGATCTTCGATGGTTAAAGTTGCCCAGGGAGCGCCCGCCTTCGTCTGACGACGAGCGACCGTTGTGATGAGCCCGCAGATCACCTGAGTGGAACCGTCAGTGGCGTTTTCTTCCAGATCCGCAAGAGAAATCTGACGATTAGCGGCAAGAATATTCTCCATACCATTTAGGGGGTGATCCGAAACATAGAGACCAAGCATCTCCCTTTCGAATCCAAGCTTGACCCTCTTGTCCCACTCTGGAACATCAGGTAGCTCTCTTTCGGAAGTTTCTTCCGACTCCGTGGAGAGAAGCCCACCTAGCAGACTGTCTTGCCCGTTCTCCTCGTTGCGCTTGATGTCAGCAACTTGATCAACTGCCTCTTCGAATACCTCCATTAAGGCCCTGCGCTTATGCCCCATAGAGTCGAATGCTCCAGACTTAATCAAAGATTCCAACATTCGCTTGTTACACACAGACAGTGGCACGCTGTCCAGGAATTCATAGAAGTCGTTAGCTGGGCCGTGCTCGTTTCTTGCCTCGATGATTCCCTCAACAACTTGGGCACCAACGTTACGAACTGCTCCTAGGCCAAAGCGGATGTCGTCACCGACAGGGGTAAACATATCTTCGGACTCGTTGACGTCAGGCGGCAAAACCTGAATATTCATGCGGCGGCATTCGGCAAGATAGATTGCCGATTTCGATTTATCATCTTTCACTGACTGCAGCAAAGCCGCCATGTACTCAACCGGATAGTTGGCCTTAAGCCACGCTGTCTGATAGCTAACAAGACCATATGCTGCAGAGTGAGATTTGTTAAACGCGTAGTCGGAGAATGGGACGAGAATGTCCCAAATCGTCTGGAAGGACTCCGCCGAATAACCACGATCAAGCATTCCTTGCTTGAACACGTCGTATTGTGCGTCCAGTTCTTTCTTCTTTTTCTTACCCATTACGCGGCGCAGCTTGTCTGCCGCGCCAAGCGTATAGCCTGCTAGTTTCTGAGCGATCATCATGACCTGCTCTTGATAAACAATCAGACCGTAAGTTTCAGAAAGAATATCCTCTAGAGCATCGGCAAGTTCAGGGTGAATCGGTTCAATTTTTTCGCGCCCGGTCTTGCGTCGTGCGTATTTGTTGTGAGAATCAGCACCCATCGGCCCAGGTCGATAAAGCGCAGAAACCGCCGAGATGTCCTCGAACTTGTCCGGCTGCATTGAACGCAGTAATGCGCGCATCGGTCCACCATCAAGCTGGAACACTCCTAGAGTGTCACCGCGCTGCAGCAGCTCGAACGTTTTTTGATCATCGAGTTCAATCGAATCGATGTCGACGTCGATGCCCTTATTGCGCTTAATATTGCGCAAGGCATCATCCATAATCGTGAGGTTTCGTAGACCAAGGAAGTCCATCTTCACCAGGCCGAGAGACTCAGCACTCGGGTAATCGAACTGTGTGATGATAGCGCCGTCCTGCTCACGCTTCATGATCGGAATGACGCCCGTTAGAGGCACTGAGCTAACGATTACGCCGCAGGCGTGCACACCCCACTGGCGTTTTAGGCCTTCGATGCCCTTTGCGGTATCGACCACCTCTTGGACTTCTGGATCAGATTTATAAAGATCTCGAAACTCAACGCCCTCTGCGTAGCGCTTGTGTTCTGAATTGAAAATCTGATTGAGCGGTACGTCCTTGCCCATGACCGCGGGAGGCATTGCCTTAGTGATCTTCTCACCAACGCTATATGGCTTATCCAGCACACGGGCTGAGTCTTTCACCGCCTGTTTGGCTTTAATAGTGCCGTAAGTGACGATCTGGGCAACGTGATCTTTGCCGTACTTCTCGGTGACATAATCAATCACCTTGCCACGTTGGCGCTCGTCAAAGTCGATATCGAAATCGGGAAGCGAAGGACGCTCAGGGTTCAAGAATCTCTCGAACAGAAGACCGTAACGAAGCGGGTCCAACTCGGTGATCTCCATCGCATAGGCGATGATTGAACCTGCACCGGATCCACGACCAGGACCTACTCGAATTCCATTGCGTTTAGCCCAAGTAACGTAGTCAGAAACGATCAAGAAATATCCGGGGTATCCCTTTGTTAGGATAACTTCCTTCTCGTAGTCGGCGCGCTCCTGAATCTCTTTCGGCAGCGGATCTCCATAGCGTTTTGCCAAGCCCTCGTCTGCCTTTTTGATGAACCAGCTCTCCTCGGTCTCGCCCTCCGGGCAATCGAAGACGGGCATAAACGTTCCGGAGCCCTCGTCGAAATGGGTCTGGCAGCGTTCAGCTATGGCCAATGTGTTGTCGCATGCCTCAGGATAATTGCTGAAGAGAGTTCGCATCTCTTCAGCGGTCTTCAGGTAATACCCCGTACCGTCAAATTTGAACCGGCCAGGCGTATTGATCCTGGATCCAGAGGAAACGCAAAGCAGAATATCTTGGCTTCTGGCGTCTTCCGAGTGCACGTAGTGCAGGTCATTACTGGCGACGAGCGGGGCTCCGATTTTCTTAGCTACTCGAAGCAGATCTCCGCGAACTTTGGTCTCGATATCCAAACCGTGATCCATCAGTTCTACAAAGTAATTTTCTTTGCCGAAGATATCTTGGAATCGGGCAGCCGCCTTAACTGCATCATCAAACATTCCGAGACGAAGAAGCGTCTGGACTTCTCCCGAAGGACATCCTGTCGTCGCGATCAGCCCTTCGTGGTATTCCTCTAGCAAGGCGTCATCAGCACGTGGCTTATAAAAATATCCGTCCAGCGAAGACCAGCTAGCAATTCGGAAAAGATTGTGCATGCCAGCACGGGTCTCGCTCCAGATAGTCATGTGCGTATAGGCGCCCTTAGCAGCTACATCATCGCCGGTTCCGTCGCCGAATCTGACCCTCTTGCGCTGCTGCCTTGGAAGGCCCGCAGGAGTGACATAAGCCTCTAGACCGATGATCGGCTTAACATCGTGCTTCTGCCCAGCTTTAAAGAAATCGAATGCACCGAACATGTTTCCATGATCAGTAATGGCTAGGGCTTTCATTCCTTGCTGGCTTGCAGCAGCCATCAAATCGTCGATGCGTGCCGCGCCGTCAAGCATCGAGAAGTCGGTGTGATTATGCAGGTGTACGAACCCGCTAGCCATATTCGAACCCTTCCTTATCTTGCTGTCGACTCTACATCGAAGATTACTTGTTGCTACCGGCGAACGGCTTGGTCTCCTGCCCCGGGCGCAACTTCGACAGGACTACGAAACCTACCACCGAAACGCTGAACATGATGAGCGATGTGTAATTGTTTACTCTCAATCCACCAATATGGTTGGCCGGATCTATCCTCAAGGCTTCAATGAAGAATCTGCCGAACGAATACCAGCAGACGTAAAGCACACACAGCCTGCCTCTGCCGATCTTGAATCTTCTTTCGGCCCATAGAAGGAAAGCAGCACCGGCGAAGTTCCATATCATTTCGTAGAGGAAAGTCGGATGGAACGTCTCGAACTGTTCAAAGCCATCCGGGCGATGGGCACGATCAATCTGCAAACCCCACGGAAGATCTGTGGGTCTGCCGAAGAGTTCTTGGTTAAACCAATTTCCGAGACGACCTATGCCCTGACCAATTAACAGAGTTGGCGCAATGCAGTCGGCTAAGGTTGGAAAGTTTATTTTGTACCGCCTAGCCATGATCCATGCACCTAAAGCCCCCAGAGCGATTCCGCCCCAAATGCCTAAACCACCGTTCCAAATTTTGAAGGCGTCCCAGGGGTTCCTTCCTGGACCGAAATAAAGTTGATGGTCCGTTATCACGTGGTACAGGCGAGCACCGAATATGCCGAATATTATTGCTACCAGAAGGAGATTCTGGAATTTATCAGCGTCTCCGCCTCTTTCGACGAATCTACGCTGAGCTATCCATCCGGCTACAACCATGCCTGCGATCAGGCACAAAGCATAGAAGTGGATTGTAAGCGGCCCAATGCTGAAGCTGGAGATCGGAGGGCTAGGTATCTGCAATAAAATCACAGCACCAATTTTGCCCTCCGATGCTCTACTTATCCAACTAGTTTTTTACGCCTTCACCAAGGTCTGCTGCCACCTCAGGAAGCTTTCCCAGCGGCTGGTCACTACCCTCTGCATCGATCAGGCATTTAACTAGGGCTGATCCGACAATCGCTGCATCCGCGTATTTGCCGGTTTCGTGCGCTTGCTTGCCATTGGAGATTCCAAGACCAACGCAGACAGGCAGATCGTTGCGAATCTTGCGTGCACGTTCGACGATTACAGGCGCCGCGCTGGAGGTCTCAGTCCGAGCCCCAGTAACACCCATGACGCTGGTAGCGTAGACCCATCCGCGGCAGGCGTCCATGGTCATCGCGATTCGCTCATCTGTGGAGCTAGGCGCGATCAGGAAAACTCGATCCAAGCCATATTCGTCAGAAGCCTCGACCCATTCGTCGGCTTCATCCGGGATCAGATCAGGAGTGATAAGCCCTGCTCCGCCAGCGTTAGCTAGGTCGCGCGCAAAAGCCTTCACACCGTAGCGCTCTACTAGGTTCCAATAGATCATCACTGCAGGAGTCTTACCCGCAGAACGAACCGCTTCGGTGGCCTTAAATATGTCGGTAGTGCGAACCCCAGATGCCAGTGCCTTAGTGGTGGCGTACTGAATTGCCAATCCGTCCATCATCGGATCGGAATATGGCATTCCGATTTCAATGATGTCAGCGTGCTCGGCTACGGTCCGCATCGCGTCTAGCGAACCCTCAACGCTGGGGTAGCCTATGGGAAGATATCCGATCAGCGCGGTGCGATTATCGGCCTTAGCCTCCATCAACACCTTGCCCATGATCCCTAAACGATCGCTCATGACAGCCTCCCAGTGGTGTGGTCTGCCACACCCTTAATTCCGAAATACTTCATTGCAGTGTAAACGTCCTTGTCACCACGGCCAGAGATGGTGACCAAAATGCAAGGCCTACGATCTGGCTTTTCCTCGAGCATGCGCAGCGCCAGACGGCGAGCGCCTGCGAGTGCGTGAGCGGATTCGATGGCAGGCATGATGCCCTCAGTCTGGGAAAGATCTCGGAAGGCGTTCATAGCCTCCTCATCGGTAACCGGTTCGTAGTTAGCGCGATGGTGATCGGCCAGCCAAGAGTGCTCTGGTCCCACGCCCGGATAGTCGAGACCCGCAGAGATGGAATGCGACTCGATGGTCTGGCCATCCTCGTTCTGTAATACGTAGGTTCGCGCACCGTGCAGAACTCCCACGGAACCTCCGCTGATGGAGGAAGCGTGTTTACCGGTGTCAACGCCGTCGCCACCTGCCTCGAAGCCATACAGAGCGACCTCGGGGTCATCGATGTAGTCGTAGAAGGAACCGATGGAGTTTGAACCACCGCCAACGCAAGCGCAAACGGCATCTGGGAGCCTGCCGTACTGCTCGAGCATCTGAGCACGGGACTCGGCGCTGATCACTCGCTGGTATTCGCGAACGAGCATCGGGAAAGGATGCGGGCCGGCAGCCGAACCGATCAGGTAGTGAGTGCTATCAACGTTCGTCACCCAGTCACGCATGGCTTCGTTCATAGCGTCTTTCAGCGTCATGGACCCGGCTTCCACTGAGACCACTTCTGCACCGAGAAGCTGCATCCTGGCAACGTTAAGTGCCTGGCGCTCGGTGTCGACCTTACCCATGTAGACGCGGCACTCGAAACCAAAAAGGGCTGCGATTGTTGCGGTTGCTACGCCATGCTGGCCAGCGCCCGTTTCTGCTATAACCCTGGTCTTCCCCATGCGCTTAGTCAAGAGCCCCTGGCCGAGAACGTTGTTGATCTTGTGGCTGCCGGTGTGGTTGAGATCCTCACGTTTAAGAAGAATCTGTGCGCCACCGCAGAACTCTTTACCGTATCGCTTGGCCTCTGTGAGCAGAGATGGCCTATTTGCATAATTTTGCTGAAGCTCGCGCAGTTCGGCCTGGAATTCGGGATCCTCTTGGCAGGAGGTGAAGACTTTTTCTAGTTCATCCAAAGCAGCATGAAGAGCTTCCGGAACGAACTGCCCACCGTATCGATCGAAGTGACCATGCTCATCGGGCAGGCCTGTGCCTTTTCTTCTCTCAATCATCGTTTTGCCTCCTGGATCATGGCCGCGACGGCCTCAGATGGTTTTGAATTCTTAACTAGCGCCTCACCGACCAAAATAACGTCGGCACCTTCAGACGCTACTCTTGCAGCATCTTTGGGGCTCAAAATCCCAGATTCGGCTACCTTTATTGCCTGATCATCAAGTGATCCCACCAGTCGTGAGAACTGCTCGAGATCGACGTCCAGCGTCTTTAGGTTACGGTTATTAACGCCCACGACCTCTGCTCCGAGATCTCGGGCTCTGCGTGCCTCGTCTTCAGTATGAACCTCGACGAGAGGGGTCAAACCGAGATTTAGCGCAAGTTTGTAGAGACGGTTTAATTCTTTATCGTCAAGAGCAGCAACGATAAGCAAGGCAAGATCGGCGCCGTGGGCGCGGGCCTCGTAGAGCATATATTCGTCGACGACAAAGTCTTTTCGAAGCACCGGAATATTAACTGCTGTTCGAACTGCGTCAAGGTCTGCCAGCGAACCATTGAACTTGTGTTTTTCCGTCAGAACCGAGATCGCGCTGGCTCCCCCCGCCTCATATGCGGAAGCCAACACCGCCGGTTCAGGAATATCGGCAAGAGCACCCTTGGAAGGGCTGGAACGTTTAACTTCAGAAATAACGGACAGTTCATTAGATCTAAAGGCCGGTATCGGAGAAATAGGTTCTGGAGCCTTCTCGATTAGTACTTCGAGGTCAGCAATGGAAACCTTCTCTGCGCGTTCGGCCATGTCCGCGCGGACGCCCTCAATGATTTTGTCTAAAACCGTCATCAATTCTCCTCTAAAAGGTATCCGCCTGTGTCGAAACAGCTTAGCTCCCCGGTATGACAAGCAGCTCCGGTCTGGTCGATGTGCAGCAGTAGGGTGTCTCCGTCGCAATCTATCTCTATGCTTCGCACCTTTTGTGTGTGTCCGCTAGTCGCGCCCTTACGCCACAACTCTTGCCTGCTTCTCGACCAGTAAGTTGCCTGTCGGGTTCGAAGTGTGATTTCGAGCGACTCAAGATTCATCCATGCCACCATCAGCACTCTGCCGCTAGTGGCATTTTGAGCAACTGCAGGAATTAGGCCATGAGAGTCGAACTTTAATCGTGACACAACTGATTCGGACAAAGTCATGCCTTATTATCTCTTTTCTGTCAGAAGAGCTTAGTCACGGCCACGGTTCAAGATTTCAAACCACAATATGGGCATTTAGGCTTTGAGCTTTTGCGGTTTCTACGCATCCGCCTCATTGGTGGAGCGCTTCTTCTTGACCACACGAAAAGTAAGCACGCCCAACACACAGATAACTGTTAAGACACCAACTCCATAAGCGACGGCGAACCACGGGAACCTGGGCAGTTCAGAAGCTTTTCCAGCATCATCGATGTCTTCTTGAGGGGTCGGAATTACGCGCTGTCCAGTTACAAGAATTCGGTGCGAGTTAATACCGAGAGGTGTGCAAGTTACCAAAGTAATTAGGTCTTCTCCTGGAGCAACCTTGAGCGTGTCCGTTTCCTCAGGAGCGACGACCTTCGTCTGTTTTACCTGATAAGTGAGTACTTGCCCGAACACCTCGATAACGAAGTGATCTCCCACTTCTATCTTGTCCAGATCGGTAAACATTCTGGCGTTTGCGAGACCTCTATGGGCTGTGATCACCGCGTGAGTATCGTTTCCGCCAACTGGAAGGCTGGTGCCCTCGAGGTGTCCGGCGCCCTTATCAAGGACCTCGTCAGAGGTGCCGTGAAAGACGGGAAGATCCACGTCGATCTTTGGAATCTTGATTCGCGCCATTAGGCCATGTTCATCGGCTTTCAGGATGTCTTCGTAGGCCCAAATGCCATCGGCGGAAGATAGCTCGCCTGTGCCTGTCGCTTTGCGTTGATTGACTCCGAGGACAGCGCCAGCATTGAAAGCGTCGTTGTAGTCGTGTGCCGCTTTCAACTGCGCCTCTCGTTCTGGCTTGACCGTGTCGATCTGCTCGGAATATGCGCCGACTATTTTGGACTGATCGAATTGCGACTTCCATGCAGCCGCATGCGGGTATACCAGCAAGCTCATGCCTAGTATGGCGAGCAAACCGATCAGATATGGAGTGAGAAGATTCTTCATATAAAACCTAACGTGGAGAGGTGGGATCACCCACCTCTCCACGATTTTAGATGTTGCGTCTAGGAATTCAGTTCACCAATTAGGCGGACTGACGGCTACGACGAACCTGCTTGACGGTCAGACCACCAGCAGCCGCGAGAACCGCGACGCCACCCAGGGTCAGCAGCATCTGGCCAGTTCCGCCGGTAAGCGGCAGGTTAGGGCCGGTCTGCTTGGTGTTGTCGATGCTGAGCTGAGCCTCAGCGGCCTTACCAGCCTTGACTGTCACCGTCTTGCACTCAGTATTGAGTACGTAGCCGGCAGGAGCCTTAGTTTCCTTGATAGAGAAAACCTTTTCGGTATTCGACTCAGCGGGCTCGGTGTTTGGCTTCTTGCCGAGCACGAGGCCCTCGAAGTAGACCTTACCGGTGGAATCGGAGGCCTTGGTGTCGATAGCATCTCCGGAGCAATCGGTGCTGCCATAAACCGTGAACTCGGCGCCTTCAAGAGCCTGCTTGTTTGCGCCATCCTTCTTCTGGAGCCATAGGTCGCCAACCTTTACGGGACGGTCACCAGGAGTCGGCGTAGGTTCATCACCAGGGGTAACGCCCGGCGTCGGGGTCAAATCATTAACAATCGGCAAGAACGAGTTTTTGATGGCGCCATCAGCAGGCAAGCCAGTGATCTTGGTGGTCAGCTTTACGTTAAGAACCTTCTTTGCAGCAACTTTAGCAAGACCAGTCTCGTTCAAACGCAGCTCAACCTTCTGGGTAAGTGAAGTGTCGTTATCAGCTTTAGTGTTGTTAGAAACCGTGACAGTGTAATCGGTGTTTTCTACGAGCTTCTCATCTCCGAGGGTTACCTCTGCAGAGACGTACTTCAGGTAAGCATTCAGCGAGTCATCAATGCCGAGCTTAGTGTAAGTTTCCTTAGCCCCGATTGCAGGCACAGTGTAGCTGATGTTCCAATCGGTGTTATCGCCGACCTTGAAGGCCTTAGAATCGTCAAGAATTTTCTTACCCTTATCGGAAACGGTGTTCTTCGGGTAGGCGTGAACGTCGTAAAGCCATTCATTATCGGTAGGTAGCGGAATGGAAACGAAGAACGGCTGAGCCTTCTTGGTTACGTTGTGCGTTCCGGTGTTGCCCTCGGTTACCAGGTATACGCCGGCAGCGAGATCATCAAACTTAGTTACACCTTTGTTGTCAGTTTTTTGGCTCTTCTCAGTCCCAAGAGTGAAGTTCTTGGAGCCAGAGGTTACATTTCCATTGTTGTAAGCCAAGTCCTTGATGTAAGCCCAGTCCTCAGCCTTGTTCAGATCAAGGCCGTTAACAGGCTGGATCTTGAACTCGACGCCATCAAGAGCTTTGCCAGCGTTAGCCGGTTTATCGGTGATTTCTCGGCCATCTGCTGTTTTGCCCCAGGCAGGGTTCTCGTACTTGTGAACGGTTATCGAACCCTTTTTGGTTAGATCCGGGTTGCCCGTTGCTGCGTTCGCGCTGGCGCCGAAACCAAGACCCATGGCCCCGATCATCGATGCGGCGAACACGGCCACTACGGCCCGCATTCTTTTCTTTAGCTGCATTTTGATTCCCTTCAATAGTTGCAACTTTGGTGTCAGTTTGGTTTTGCTGTTTTTGCAAAGGAGGGGGCGACAGTTAACCCGCTTTGACACCCGACTTTCGTCGCCTTACAGCAAGCACGCAGCAAGCAGCCGCTGCACCTGCTAAAACTGTTATTCCGGCAATCCGGAAGAATTGTTCGGCCCAGCCACCAGCCATCGGCATGATCGGGCCTTCTCGCATTTCGTTCTCTATCGCACCGAGATCCATCGGAACTGAGACGTTGTCTTTGTTAAAGCCGAATTCATAAATTTTGTCCGTTATTACGTAGCCAAGCGGAGCAGATTTTTCTGACAGCTTGTAATCAGCCCACTGGAGACCCTCAATCTTGAACTTTCCTGCCTCTGGATCTTTGTCAGCCCAGCGACCCGACCCACATTTGGCGGCATCTTTCTCGACACAGTCTGAGATATCCGCTACTTTCTGGTCTCCGGAACTTAGCGTCCAGACCGATCCTTTAAGAAGCTTCTCGCTCCCCGCAGCCTTTTTCTGCCAAGTAACTGTGCCGGTCATGCGCTTGTTGGGAACGATTTTTATGAGTTCCCCACTTGTCGCATCGAAAGCTAAATTAGCTGCCCGAATGTACCCCTGAGGAGCCTCAACCTCATATAAGACATATTTCTTACCAACAAAAAGGTTATTCCAAGTTATTGCCTCGTTTGTTGAAACCTTTTCACCGAGTAAGGGCTCGGTAGAATCACATTTTCCATTCGCGTTCTGATCTTGGCAAATGTTAAATTTAGCGCCAGGAACAATCTCTTCTTTGTATTTATCGTCTTCAAACCAATATCCGTCGTATTTAAGAACGCTAACCGACGTGGTCTTAGGAGAGTTGGTCACCGTACAGGTAACCATGCCACCGACTGCAGGAGTGACCTCCGTCTGAAGAACTCCACTGTTCAAGCTAGATGCTTTAACTGGAATACTTACGCCGTCTTCGCTTACGCATGACCAATTAGATTTATAGTCATCTAGCTTTGATTTGGAACCGTCAGCCATGCGTTCTTCAAGAATGTAAGGGCTTCCGGTCTGGCGGAGTAATGCTAAAGAATTCGGCTGTGGACCAGTCCCGCTACCGGTAGTGACGACAGTAGACTGACCAGTCCCACCTAAAATTGATTGGGTTGGAATTTTCTCCCTAACAGTGACCTCGAATTGATCTGAAGAGTGAACCCTTTCAACAATGTTCTTATTTACCGTAATCGTCGGGATATTTGCGGGACACCCCTCGAGGTCCACTATTTGTTGGTCAGCCCACTTACCGTTGTAATCCGGTCTACCGTCTGGCTTATTTGCGGCACGAGGTGCTTGAAATATAGGTTTCCCGCCGTTCATAAATTCGCCGGAAGAAATATTTACCTGGTAGACGCTAGAAATTGGCCTTTCAGCAGCAACATTCTGTCCTGAATATAAACCGCCCAGGTAGAACTCGCCGTTACCGCCAAAAGCGAGCCCACCAATTTCGAAACTGGGGGTATTCAAAACGATATCTCGCAGCTGAGTGGATTTGAGTTCTTGAAGCTTAAGGTTTTGAGCTTTTAAGTCGTTAGTTGCGTTTTTGCCTTCGACCAGCTTCTTAACTACAGCTTTTTTCTGGGCTGACTGGAGATCCTGCGCGTTGATTCTGAATATATGAACTAGCGTTTTCTTAGGAGGCAAATTAACGCCATCGCTGTGCTTACGCCCCTCGGCCGCCGCGGAAAGCAGGTAAAGATTCCCCTGCTTATCGAAAGCTAGATCGGAAAATTTCGAAGTGCTGAGGTTTTTATCCGCGATATCTCCGAGCATGGATAAATTTTCAGTGGCTGGATCGAATAAAAAGAGCCGAAGCAAAGATCCTGTACCGCTGAAAGCATTTGCTGCAGTGCCCGCGTCGCCAACCATAATGTATTTACCATCGGGAGTCATGGTGCCACCCTTGATCGGCATGCTGGGGTTAGTGAGTCTGTACTGTTTTATGGTTTGGTAACCATCCTTAGTAGAGTCACTTAACATGCCGTGCCGAATAACGGTCGGAGGATTCGCACCGGGAGTGGTAAGACCATCAATCTCGATATGCCACATCGACCCGTCTGCTGCAATAGCTAGCGCGTCATAGCCGAATTTCTTTTCACCAGGTAACGGACCACCATTCTTATCGTTCAGCCATTGAACTCTACCGATATGCTCATACCCGCCTGATGTTTTAATCAAATTAATTTCACCAGCGCCGCTGCTCATGGAGTAAAAACCATCCCCACAAGGGTTCATTTTGTGGCCAGCTCCAGATGCCGACGCTGCAGGCGACGCAGCGTATAAACCTGCGACAGACCTTTCAACCCCGCTTTTGAGAGCTGGAGGCTCTGTTTCTTCAGCAACCTGCAACTCGGAATTGATATTGCTAGTTTCAGAAGCGGACATGCCGTCGCCACTTTCAGAGGCCTCTACGGGTTCCTCTGGATCAGTCGAAATGGGCCCTGTGCTGGGTGACGAAGTTGATGAGGCATCAGGCTCTGACGCGGCCGGCGAAGCAATCGCGTTACCTGCCGTCAGCATCATCATTGCCGCGCACCATGCAGCAATAGCTATTCTGAACTTCACTATCGGTCTTTCTCTGTTTCCGCTCTCTTTGGAAGATTGCTCTTCCGATGGAGACCGGATGTGGGGGTGTTGGGGGGGGGATTTCAGAGGAAGCACCTGCTGAACATCTATTATTATATACAGGATTTATAAACTGGATAGGGTTAACTATTTTGACCCTAGGGGAAATTTCTTTAACCCCTTTTTTAACCCCTTGGAGTTGTTGTCTAAAAATATTAGATCTGCCATAAGAGCTCTGACCAGGTATTTTACGCTCAGTTCTCGAAAAGAGCTACCCCGAAAAAATTTGGCTTCATAGAGCGTCAAAAAGGGCTGCGCGGCAGACAAGTTCCATAAAATTCTTGGCAACTTTGCCTGGAGGCAGCCCCTTAAAGTAAATCTCCTATCAGCTGAGCTTATTTAATATCAACTCTCGAACCTTGCCGGCATCTGCCTGGCCCCTCATAGCTTTCATCACTGCACCGATTAGAGCACCCGCGGCCTTGACGCGACCACCCCTGATTGCCTCAGCGGTTTCGGGGTTAGCTGCGATAGCCTCGTCGACGGCAGCGCTCAAAGCCCCGTCATCGCTAACTACTGCAAGGCCTCTAGCCTTTACGACTTCTGAAGGATCACCTTCCCCGGCCACTACCCCATCAATAACTTGACGAGCCAGCTTATCTGTAAGTGTTCCTTCATCAACTAGCTTTTGGAGCTCAGCCACTTGAGTCGGGTTCATGCCAACTTCATCGAGCGGGCGTCCCGCCTCATTTGCTCGCCTAGCTAGTTCAGAGACCCACCACTTTCGCGAAGAAGCCGGATCGGCACCTGCATCTACAGTCTCTTCAATTAAGTCGAGCGCACCCTCGATGGCTAAAACGTCACGCATCTCTAAATCGGTGAACCCGTACTCGGACTGAAGCCTTGCCCTACGCTTAGCCGGAGGTTCTGGCAGCTCGCTTCTAAGTTTCTCTACCCATTCGCGACTTGCAGCAACCGGAACCAGGTCAGGTTCCGGGAAGTAGCGATAATCCTCAGCATGCTCTTTAGAACGACCAGCAGTTGTGTAGCCCTCTTCGTTCCACATTCGAGTCTCCTGCTTGACCTTGCCGCCACCAGCAAGAACTGCAGCCTGACGACAAATTTCGTAGCGCAATGCTGCCTCTACAGAGCGAAGAGAGTTCACGTTCTTTGTCTCGGTTCGCGTACCAAGCTCAGTAGAGCCCTTAGGCATCAGCGAGACGTTAGCATCGCAGCGAAGATTGCCACGCTCCATGCGAGCATCCGATACACCCAGTGCACGCATCTGATCGCGCAGGAACTCCATATACGCCGCAGCAACTTCGGGAGCCTTCGCCCCGGTGCCGTAGATCGGCTTGGTGACGATTTCTACCAGAGGAACACCTGCTCGGTTGTAATCAACTAAAGAGTACTGAGAGCCCTGGATTCTGCCGGTTCCACCAACGTGCGTTAGCTTGCCCGCGTCTTCTTCCATGTGAGCTCGCTCAACGGGAATCTGGTAGGTCTCGCCGCCAAGTTCAATCTCTACATGCCCCTCATAGCAGATCGGCTCGTCATACTGGCTGACCTGATAGTCCTTCGACATATCCGGGTAGAAGTAGTTCTTTCGCGCGAAACGACACCACTCGGCAATCTCACAGTTCAGGGAAAGTCCGATCCGAATTGCGGATTCGACTGCTTTACCGTTCACAACCG
This sequence comes from Propionimicrobium sp. BV2F7, assembly GCF_000510445.1. Classification (NCBI taxonomy): domain Bacteria; kingdom Bacillati; phylum Actinomycetota; class Actinomycetes; order Propionibacteriales; family Propionibacteriaceae; genus Propionimicrobium; species Propionimicrobium sp. BV2F7. The sequence goes on from NZ_AZIS01000003.1 coordinate 408,902, forward strand.
GAAGCGAACCAGGCAGACCTAGGCACACGGGACACGTATGAGTATTCGGCTCACCGGGACCGTTTACGCAGCCACACCACATTTTTGTCTTTGTCGATAGCTCAACGTGCACCTCAAGGCCCAAAACGGGGTCGAAACGCTCCATCGCCTCATCAAAATCCATCAGTTCGTCGATCATGCGATCACCTGCTTATCTGTCAGCTCTGGAGCTTGCGAAAGAAGAAGTCCACCCCAGCGATCCACGAGGGCGGCTTCTAGTGCGCCACCGACCTGATAGCAGAGTTCATCGCGCAACGCAGGCGCGATTACCTGCAGGCCTACGGGCATGCCGTTATCAGGCGACAATCCGACGGGAATCGAACCAGCAGGCAAGCCCGCCAAGTTGGCAGGAATGGTGCAGAGATCAGAAAGATACATACTCATCGGATCGTCGATCTTCTCGCCGATCTTGAATGCAGTAAACGGCGTTGTCGGAGAAATCAACACATCGCATTTCTGAAAAGCAGCCTCGAAGTCCTGCTTAATAAGTGTTCGCACCTTCTGGGCAGACCCGTAATAGGCATCGTAGTAGCCACTGGACAAAGCGTACGTACCGATGATGACACGACGCTTAACTTCTTCGCCAAGCCCCTTGGCGCGCGTCTCGCGCATAGTTTGCTCTACGTTCATACCAGATTCGCTCACGCGTAGGCCGTAACGTATGCCGTCGTATCGAGCCATGTTGCTGGAGACTTCAGCAGGCATGATCAGGTAGTAGGCAGCGAGTGCGTATTTGAAACTCGGGCAGCTGATCTCGACGACCTCTGCACCTAAATCAGTTAGGACATCTACCGCCTCAGAGAAACGGGTCTTAACGCCCGCCTCGTAGCCTTCCCCGTCAAGTTCCTTAACCACTCCAATCTTCAGACCTTTAATGTCCTTCTTGCGGGCAGCAGAAACAACGTCCGGAACCGGTTTATTGATAGAAGTCGAGTCCATGGGGTCGTGCCCTGCCATCACTGAATGAAGCAAAGCAGCGTCTTCGACAGTTCTAGAACAGGGGCCAGGCTGATCCAGAGAAGAAGCCATCGCAATCACGCCGTAGCGAGACACCGAACCATATGTTGGCTTCATGCCAACCGTGCCGGTGACCGATGCTGGGGAGCGGATAGAACCGCCCGTATCTGTGCCCACAGCAAGCGGGGCTTCATAAGCAGCAACAGCGGCAGCAGAACCGCCACCAGAGCCGCCGGGTATTCTTTCCAAATCCCACGGATTATGGGTGGGACCAAAAGCGGACGTCTCGGTCGAGCTACCCATCGCAAATTCGTCCAAGTTGGTCTTGCCCAAAATCACCATTCCGGCGTCTAGCAAACGCTTGACTACGGTTGAGTCGTACGGGGGCACCCACCCATCGAGGATCTTAGAAGCAGCAGTGGTAGGCATTCCCTGGTAGCAGAAGAGGTCCTTAACGGCCACAGGGATTCCAGCTAGCGGGGAAAGCTTCTCCCCTGACTTCCGCCTAGCGTCTATTTGTCTTGCCTGCTCAAGCGCCCTTTCCTGGTCTACAGATAGAAAGGCGTGAACCTTATCTTCGACCGCATCCATCTGCGCCAGGCTCTGCTTGGTAAGTTCCTCGCTAGAGACCTCTTCGGACTCAAGCTTCTTGACTAGTTCGGCAGCGCTTTGCCTAATTAGTTCGCTCATCAGGCTCCCTCACCCAAGATCCTTGGCACCTCGAATTGGCCATCTTCGACAGCAGGGGCTCCTGCCAACATGCTTTCCGGAGACCAGCTTTGCTTAACTACATCGTCGCGGAAGACATTCTCCATTTTGATTGGATGGGACGTCGGAACGATGTCCCTATCAGCCACGTCCGAGACGCTGGCAACTGATTCAAGAATCACGTCGAGCTGAGGTACGAAACGCTCTAGCTCATCATCGGTTAACTCGATTCTGGCAAGATCGGCCAGTCGAGCTACGTCCTGAACGGTTAGCGCCACCGCAAGACTCCTTATCTATAAATGCATCAACCTTGTTAATCCTAGACCTAAGCAAAGATAACATCTGTATCAGAAAGCGACCCTGGAAAAGTCCGGCGGTGCCAGACAAAGAAAATAATTTGCTCGGCTCATGGCAGAACGGAAGTTCGAATGCATCTTCTAGCAGCGCAGTTTTTTAGTGCGTTCGCGTTCGGGCTCCTCGCATCCATGATCCCCGTTTTTAACGCGGAAACATTCATTGCTGCGACCTTGGCCACTGACCTAATAGATCCTTTTCCTTTGGGGATAGGTCTCGGTCTGGGACAAGGCATCGGAAAGGCCGTTCTGTTTCAATTAGTTAGGCAAGGCAAAAAGATCCCCTGGCTCAGAAAAAGGAATGTACCTTCCAAGCCGAGCGGACCAGGCAAATGGCGAAAAAGGTGGCTCTGGCTAGTAGCCAAAGCTGAGTCGTTAATCACTCACAAGAAGCTGGGGCCCGTGGTCATTTTCTGTTCTGGAGCTCTCAGCATCCCACCTAACTATCCGACCACCCTGATTGCGGGTGCGACTAAAGCAAACGCTGTTATTTTTTCCAGCATGATGACGCTGGGGTACATCGCGAGAAACCTCATAGAGGCTTTTCTGCTTGCAGGAGCGCTAAGCGCATGGTTTTAGTGGTCAACCAAGCATGAGGATGTCGAAGAAAAATTTCATCGCGAGGCCGACAGCGGTCGCCGAGATAATCGTCGCAACAAAAACTAGAGCCCTGGCCCGTTTCTTCTGACTAACCGACGGGACACGTTTTGGCCCCCACTCATCGCTTTCAGGCTGGACTCTGACGGGGGTGTTCCCGTTTATATTTAAGTCGCTAAAACCCTTCATTTTTATTAAACCTCTGCGACGGAGTTGGTGTTAGCGACGATGGTGCTACCGACGACTCGGTCGCCATCGTAGAGAACGGCGTATTGACCTGGCGCCAAGGCGGTCAGATCTTCGTCCAACTTGACGATGACGTTTTCCCCATCGAAATCGATTTGCGCTTCGACTGGTCGGCCGTGAGCTCGAACCTGCACCAGACCGTGCCAAGCTTCGTGTACAGGGCCCTGCGTCCACTTCGGCCTGATGCCCTCAAAGCACCTCACGCCTAGCTCAGCCCTGCTGCCGACGACGACCTTGGACTGGTTCGGATCGATACCAACTACATAACGAGGCTTACCATCCGGAGCAGGGACACCAAGATTCAGACCTTTACGCTGACCAATCGTGAACCTATATGCTCCATCATGATGACCGATTGTGTTGCCTGCTGTATCTACTATTTCGCCGGGTTTTGGGCCGAGTTTTTCTGTTAAAAAGCCAGCGGTATCGCCCGTAGGAATAAAGCAGATATCAACCGAGTCTGGCTTATTTGCAACAGAAAATCCAAGCTCTGCTGCCTCGGCTCTAACATCACTCTTTACCGATCCACCCAGCGGAAAGAGCGAATGCGCGAGCTGGTCTTGGTCTAGAACACCCAACACGTACGACTGATCTTTTGCCGAATCTGCCGCACGCCAAAGCTCGTAATGGTCGTTCACCTTTTTAACTTGGGCGTAGTGACCAGTTGCCACAGCATCAAAACCTAGAGCTCTTCCCCGTTCCAGTAACGCCGCAAATTTGATCTTCTCATTGCACCTAAGGCAAGGATTTGGGGTCCTGCCCTGGGAGTACTCGTCCAGGAAGTCAGTAATTACTTCGTCTGCGAACCTTTCGGAAAAGTCCCAAACGTAAAAGGGAATGCCCAATTTATCTGCCACTCTGCGCGCATCATTAGAGTCAGCAAGAGAACAGCATCCTCTGGCGCCAATTTGCTGGGCAAGGGCCGTTCTTGACAGAGCTAGATGCACGCCGGTGACTTCGTGGCCAGCATCTATCAGCCTCGCAGTTGCAACAGCGGAATCGACGCCTCCGGACATCGCAGATAAAACTCGCACCATGCCAGTGTATGCACTACGAGTTAAATCACCACTGCACTGATCTTGCGGTTTCCACCACTTCCCGAAACGCGGCTACGAAGAAACGCACTTCTTCTTCTGTAGTGGACCACCCCATGCTGATACGGATAGCTTGACTCGCCTCCTGGGCGTTCTGTCCCATTGCTAATAGCACCTCGCTGGGCCCGTGTACGCCAGCTCGGCATGCCGAACCAGTGGAGATGCAGATTCCACGTTGGTCGAATAAAAAGAGGAGGTCATCGGCAGAGGCTCCGTCAACACCAATATTGATTACGTACGGATTAGAGCCGTCTCCATTATCGCGAGTTCCTGGTGTGGAGTTGACCTTTTCGATAATCTGATTCCTGAGGTTGGAGATCCTTTCAAATTCTCCGTCGATGGCATTTACTGCTTCTGATGCTGCCGCCGCAAAACCGTTGGCCAGTGCGACTGGTTGAGTACCAGAACGAATGCCGCCTTCTTGTCTTCCGCCTAGTCCCCACGGTGGTAGATTCAGACCACGCTTGATAATTAAAGCTCCAATGCCCACAGGACCGCCCATTTTGTGGGCTGAAATACTTAATAAATCGATACCGCTCTTATCGAAGTCAATGGGAAAGTGTCCTGCCGCTTGAACCGCGTCACAATGGACTAAAGATCCGGCCTCTTTCGCAGAAGCGACAATCTGGTCGATTGGCTGTATCGACCCGACCTCGTTGTTCGCCCACATCACGCTGACAAGACCAGTCTTTTCGTTCAGCTGCAAAGATTCGAGATCCACGACGCCTTCGGAATTGACTCGTGCCTTCCGCAACCTAGCGCCCAGCACTTCCGAAGATTTTTCTACCGCCTGATGCTCAATAGGGCTTATTACAAGCTCGGGGCGACTAGTCTCCTGCATCGCTGATGCGCCAAGAACTGCGATGGTGTCTGATTCGCTTCCTCCAGAGGTGAAGATAACCTCGTCTGGCTTAGCACCGAACAAATTAGCAATCTTTTCCCTGGCGTCTTCAAGACTTGCCCTTGCTAGCCGACCTTTTCGATGAAGCGAAGCAGGATTGCTCAAACCCGCACATCCGACCATTGCCTCAAGCGCTACCGGCCTAAGGGGTGAACTTGCGGCGTGATCAAGAAAAGCGCCGTCCATCTATGAATATTCCCTCCTTTTAGGGTTTCCTCGGACCTGTTGCTTTCACAATATGTTTTAGCCCTAGTTAATGGTTAAAATAGCTTGTTTGATTTTAAAATTTTTGCTTTTCTAACCCCCGAAGCAAACGTTTTACTACTATTCAGCACCAACGCTCTAAGCGTCACTAACCAGGAGTTTTATGTTCCCGTTTTCAACTGCAGAGCGCGACACCAGCCTGGGAGCAAACCTGACTGACGATGGCTGCTCTTTCGGGTTGTGGGCTCCGCGTGCTGAAAAAGTGGAACTGGCGCTAGTCGATGAAGACGGCAGCCAGCGCATTTTCGAAATGCAGCCCAGCGACGGAAGCTGGAATATCTTCATACCTGGAGTTAAAGCTAAACAACGATACGGTTTCAAAGTCCATGGGCAATGGGCCCCCGACAAGGGAATGAGATCTAACCCCCATAAGCTACTTTTAGATCCGTTGGCTAAGGCCATCACTGCAGGGATCGATTATTCAGGACCAATTTTCGATCACGCTAAAGAGTCTTATTACGTACCCGACGTAAAAGATTCGGCTGCTTACGTGCCTCTATCTGTAGTGGTCGAACCCACAAAGCCGGCTAGGCCGATCAAAAACCGAAAGGCTCTCAGCGATTCAGTAATTTACGAATTACATGTCAAGGGATTTACAAAGCTACACCCTGCCGTTCCAGAGCATTTACGAGGTAGCTACGCAGGGCTCGCCTACCCCGCCGTGACCGACTACTTAAAGAGCATCGGGGTAACAGCAGTTGAGCTACTTCCCGTCCACCATTTCATCAGCGAGCCGTTCCTGATTCGACGCGGTTTAGTCAACTACTGGGGCTACAACCCAATCGGCTTTTTCGCGCCGCACTCCGGGTACTGCTCTGTTGGCTCTCTCGGCGAGCAGGTCAGCGAATTCAAAGCAATGGTCTCAGCTCTTCACGACGCTGACATCGAAGTGATTATCGACGTTGTCTACAACCACACTGGCGAGGGCGGCATCGACGGTCCAGCACTTTGCTATCGCGGGATCGATCATCAGGGCTACTACCGGCTCACCCCTGATCTTCGCAGCGACTACGACGTCACGGGGTGCGGAAATTCGATCAACACTTCGCACGATGACGTATTAGAGCTGATCATTTCCTCGATGCGCTATTGGGTCCAGGAAATGGGCGTTGACGGTTTTAGATTCGATCTTGCTCCGGAACTGATCCGAGACAAGCACCACAATGTGGACTTAGCCCACCCATTCAAGCAAATCATCGATTCGGATCCGATCCTGAGTGATATAAAAATGATCGCAGAGCCGTGGGACGTCGGCCCTGACGGTTACCAGATTGGAGCTTGGGGAAGCCGCTGGAGCGAGTGGAATGATCAATACCGTTCGCAGATCCGCGATTATTGGCGGGGCTATAACAACGGCGTCGGACAGCTTGCCACCAGGCTTTCCGGATCATCCGATATTTTCAACCAAAACGGTAGACCTTCGAGCTCCTCGATCAACTTCGTGACGGCCCACGATGGCTTCACGATGCGCGATCTGACGACTTACAACAACAAGCACAATAAGCGCAACGGCGAGAAGAATCATGACGGTTCCAACGACAACCGTTCGTGCAACTATGGGGTCGAGGGCGAAACAGACATTCCAGAAATCAACGAGCTTCGCACTCGCCAAGTCCGTAATATGCTCGCCACGCTAATGCTCTCTCGAGGCGTTCCAATGGTTACCGCTGGCGACGAATTCGGACGTACGCAGATGGGCAACAACAATGCGTATTGCCAAGATTCACCTATCGGATGGGTCAATTGGGAAAGCGACCCAGAGTGGGCGCACATTCGTGATCTGATGGCTAAGCTAGCTCAAATCCGAGCTGATTCTGGTTTAATCCGTAACCAAAGGTTCCTTGGTCACGACGAAATCAAAGACAGCGAAGGACGAGGTCTTGGTAGATACGAGTTGGCTTGGCTAACTGAATCAGGGACCGAGATGAACATGGACGACTGGCACGACAAGAGCCGCAAGATTCTCGGCATGTACATGTCCGATGCTGATAATGCCGAACTGATTTGGTATTACAATGGCACTGAACCACTCGAAGTAACTCTTCCGGACGATTCGTGGGGGAAAAAATTCAGTATCGAACTGCACACAGGATTGGATGAAGAGTTCGCCGAGAAAGAGTTCTCTTCAGGTGAGATTTTCGTTATGCCTGCAAGGACTGTCGTTTATATGAAAGTTTCTGTAGACGACAAGCAACAATGCGCCTAAATCGGCGCTTTCTAAGCGCTACAAGAATAATTTCATCCAGCTAACACTGGCAATTGTTCACTTTAGGTTCAACTCTCGGATACCGTTTGTTACGTGAACAAAAACATTGGATTCGGCCGTATTCCAGTTGGTCAGGTAGAGCCCGTTATTGAGCACGGCGCTTACCCCTCTAAGGCGACAGTTAACGAAGCTATCCCCATTAGGGCTCGTATCATTCGAGAAGGACACGATGAGGTCGCCGCTGATGTGATCCTCATCGCACCAAGCGGAAAGCAGATCCGCCAGCCACTCCCCCAGGTATGGCCTGAAGGACTAGACATTTTCGAGGCTTGGGTTCGCCTAGATGAAATGGGCGAATGGAATTTTTACATCGAGGGCTACGGCGACGCCTGGCACACCTGGCACCACAATGCGGAAATCAAACTTCCGATCGACCAGGATGTCGAGCTGGTGTGTTTGGAGGGTCAAGAACTTTTTAAGCCAGCCATAAAGAACGCTAAGAGTGCCGGCGACGATAAAGCAGCGCAGCTTATCGCCGAGGTAGCGGCAAAGTTAAAGCCTGAAAACGATCACAAAGAACTTGCCCGCTTGGTTGATGGCAAAGAGATCGACGAGGCGATGAGTCTCTACGCTCCTCGCCAGTTTGCAACGCCAACACAGAAGTTCCCGATTCGTGTCGAGCGCAAGAGGGCGCTGTACGGAAGCTGGTACGAGTTTTTCCCTCGTTCGCAGGGCGCCTACCAGGACGAGTCCTGTAAATGGCACTCGGGGACTCTGAAAGAATCTGAAAAAATGCTCGAGCGCATCGCAGAACTGAAGTTCGATGTCGCTTATATCACCCCGATTCATCCGGTTGGGTCCACTTTCAAGAAGGGCCCTAACAACTCTCTAGATGCCACTGAAGAAGATCCCGGTTCGCCTTGGGCAATCGGCTCTCCTGCAGGCGGGCACGACGCTATTCACCCTGATTTGGGAACCATCGAGGATTTCGATTCGTTCACCGATAAAGCAAAGTCTCTTGGCCTTGAGGTCGCACTAGACTTCGCCTTGCAATGCTCTCCGGACCACCCATGGGTTAAAGAACACCCGGAGTGGTTCACCATCCGTCCCGATGGCACTATCGCATACGCAGAAAACCCACCCAAGAAATATCAGGATATCTATCCGATCAACTTTGACAATGATCCCGAAGGGATCTTCAAGGAAGTATTACGGCTAGTCCGATTCTGGATCGACCACGGCGTGACGATATTTCGCGTCGATAACCCGCACACCAAGCCTCTTCTTTTCTGGGAAAAGCTGATCGCAGAGGTCAACAAGAAGAATCCCGAGATTGTATTCCTAGCGGAAGCTTTCAGCCGCCCAGTAGTGATGGGCAATCTTGGCAAGGTCGGTTTCCAGCAGAGCTACACATACTTCACCTGGCGCACTTCCAAGAAGGAACTCGGCTCCTACTTGATGGAGGTCGCACATGAGACGGCCGACTTCATGCGGCCTAACATGTTCGTGAACACACCGGACATCAACCCATGGCAGGTACGTTCTGGAAAGCCAGCAGCTTTCGCGCTTCGCATGATTCTAGCTGCGACGATGTCCCCGTCTTGGGGCGTTTACTCCGGTTACGAACTCTTCGAACACAAGCCGTACCGCCCGGAGATGGAGGTCTACGACCACTCCGAGAAATACGAATACCGCCCGAGGGATTACGAGGCTGAGCCGAATCTAAATGGGTTGATGCTCCAATTGAACGAGATCCGCAGGAAACATCCTGCTCTTCAGCAGCTGCGGCAAGTCGAACTGCTTGAAACGAATAACGATGACATCTTCGCATTCATCAAGAAGGACGGCGACAGCGAGATAATCGTTGTAGTCAGCCTTAACGAAAACGAAGCAGTTTCCGGAGAAGTATCAATTCCGGATAGGGCGTTACCACTAGGAAACTACGAGCTAATCGGCGTGCACGATGAGCTCAGCGGCCGAAACTTCGTTTGGGGACGGAAGAATTTCGTGGCTCTCGACCCTGCAAACCCCGCTCACATCCTGGTCGTGCAGCGGACTATTCACTAATTGGAAGGACACGCCAATGCATGACAAGTTTGGCAACCTGACAGGCTGGGATCTTGAAGGATTCCACAGCGGTGGCGACACAGAAGCCTGGCGTAGGCTTGGTTCTCACGTCGTCACGGTCCACGACGACGAACGTGGTGAGCTTCGCGGCACGCGTTTTGCGGTCTGGGCTCCGAACGCCAAGCGCGTTCAGGTTATGGGCGACTTTAACTGGTGGCAGGGTGACGACATGGAACTGATCCCTGGTTCCGGCGTTTGGGGTTTGTGGAAGGAAAACGTTCTCGAGGGCACGCTTTACAAGTACAAAATCCAACACGCAGATGGCACTTGGCAGGAGAAGGTAGACCCGTACGCGCGGTTCGCACAGACTCCCCCAAGCAACGCATCCATCGTTTGGGAAAGTAACTACAAGTGGGGATCTGCTGAAGACGAATGGCTTGAGAAGCGCGCCGGAACAGACATCTACAAGTCTCAGATGTCTGTTTACGAGTTGCATCTTGGCAGTTGGCGCAAAAGCCTTTCGTACCGCGAACTAGCCCATCAGTTGCCTGAGTACGTTAAGTGGCAGGGCTTCACTCATGTTGAATTGATGCCTCCGATGAGCCACCCCTTCACTCCTAGCTGGGGTTATCAGGTAACCGGCTACTATGCTCCGGACTCCAGACTCGGCAACCCGGACGACTTCCGTTATCTGATTGAAAAGCTTCATGAGGCAGGAATCGGCGTAATCATCGATTGGGTTCCAGGGCATTTCCCCAAAGATGACTGGGCTCTTGGCCGCTTCGATGGCACCGCTCTCTACGAGCACTCCGATCCTCGCCAAGGCGAACAGCTGGATTGGGGCACGTACGTATTCAACTACGGCCGCAACGAGGTCAAGTCTTTCCTAGTTTCGAATGCTCTCTATTGGGTCCAAGAGTTCCATGCGGATGCTTTGCGAGTAGACGCAGTTGCATCCATGCTTTACCTGGACTACTCCAGACCAGAAGGCGAATGGGTACCAAATATTCACGGCGGACGTGAGAACCTCGAGGCTATCGATCTGCTTCGCTACGTAAACAAGCATCTTTATGAACGCGAGCCAGGCGTAGTCATGATTGCTGAGGAATCCACCAGCTTCGACGGAGTCACCAAGCCCGTTGATTGGGGCGGCTTAGGTTTCGGTTTCAAGTGGAATATGGGCTGGATGAATGACACCCTGCGCTACTTGAACGAAGATCCTATCTATCGTCAATGGCACCACAACGACCTTACCTTCGCTATGGTCTACCAATATTCGGAGAACTTCATCCTGCCCATCAGCCACGACGAAGTCGTGCACGGCAAAGGTTCGATGATCAACAAGATTCCGAACGACGACTGGCAGAAGTTCGCCACGCTTAAGGCTTTCTACACCTACATGTGGAGCTTCCCAGGTAAGCAGTTGCTATTCATGGGCCAAGAGTTCGCTCAGCGATCTGAGTGGAACGAATCAGACAGTCTCGAATGGTGGGTTGACGGTCTTTGGGGACACAACGGCAACCGACAACTTATTCGGACTTTGAACCATCTTCAGGCGGAAAACCCAGCTCTGTATGAGCTCGATTCACAGCCAGAAGGTTTCACTTGGATCAATGCTGATGACAATCAGCGAAACATGATTAGCTATCTGCGTCACAGTTCAGATGGCCAGCACATCGCGTGCATCATCAATTTCTCCCCTAATCCTTACGTTGGCTACCCAATTTGGATGCCTTATTCGGGTAAGTGGGTGGAAATTTTGAATACTGATTCCGAGAAATTCGATGGCCTGAATGAATATCTGAACCTCGATCCCATTGAAGCGGTTGCCGGCGATAATGAAGGCGACTGGGCTCATACTAATATCACTGTTCCTCCGCTTGGCGCTGTGTTGCTCAAGTACGAAGGCTAGATCGTTTAGTTAAAGCGGCCTGCCGAACAGCGGGCCGCTTTAACTTTGCTGTTTTATATGTCGTCTCAGGGTTAGAACCTTCGATTCTGAAGGACTTTTTTTCTGATAGAACCCATGGGATACGGCCAATAGGGCTATCTGATGAGGAAGTTTTAATGCGAAATTCAAAACCTTACGTAATCGCCGTTACTGGCCTTGCGTTATTTGCCATGTTTTTCGGAGCAGGCAATTTAATTTTCCCGGTAATGATTGGCTACCAATCAGGCACGAACGTATTGCCAGCCATCGCCGGTTTTCTACTGACAGGTGTGCTACTTCCTGTCTTCGGTATTATTGGCTCGGCTAGGGAGCCAGACAAAGTCGGGGGCATCGCCGATCGTATTGGTCGGATTCCGGGCAAAATTTTGTTGATCGCGATTTTTCTTTCGACAGGCGTCTTATATGCGGTTCCGCGTGTGGCTGCGGTTAGCTTCGAGATCGGGATCGCACCACTGATAGGCGATCACCAGCAGCTTGGCCTCCTCATCTACAGCGTAATTTTCTTTGGTCTTTGCTTCTGGCTAACGTTTAACGAAAATCGAGTAGTTGAAAACATCGGAGCTTGGTTGACACCCATCTTGCTTGTCTTCCTCATAATCCTGATCATCAATTGCGTTCTCAGACTCGCTTCGGCACCTCTCGAACCGGACCCAACCTACGTCGATTCGCCAATGCTGACTGGCTTGCTGCAAGGATATTTCACGATGGACGCGCTTGCCGCTCTCGTGTTCGGAATCGTGATTATCACTTCGCTTCGCCGTAACGGATTCGACACTAAAAAGAAGCTGTTCCGCGCTACTGCCATATCGGGCATCATCGCAGGTGTTTGCCTGGCTATCGTTTACCTAGGCCTGACCGCAATCGGCACTAGGATTACCGGCAAAGAGTTCGACAATGGTGCATCCGGATTGGCCTATGCGGCTTCGCTGATGTTTGGACGCAGTGGCCAGATAATCTTCGGCATCATCGCGTTCTTTGCTTGCCTTACAACGGCAGTGGGCCTAATCGGAGCTTCCACCTCCTACTTCAAGACGATGTACCCGAAGGTTCCAAGGAAGACGATGCTCATCATCCACATCGCAATTGCCCTTGTGCTCTCCAACCTGGGCTTAACCATGATTCTGAAAATCGTGGCGCCGTTAAACCAGTTCATTTATCCGGCAGCCATCTGCTTGATCGTCCTTGCTGTGATCGACTGGTTAATTCCAGGGTCGTTCCACTGGACCTACCGCTTGTCGGCTTGGACCGCTGCGTTCATCGCTTTCTTTGATGCCTTGTGGACTACGAATCTCCCTGTTTTCGAGGGACTCGGCCATTTCCTCAATTCGCTTCCGGGCGGACCACAGCACATGGAATGGGCTCCCTTCACGCTCGTCGCATTGATCATCGGATTGATCATCGATGCAGTTCAAGGGCGTCTCACAAGAGCTAATACTCCGGAGGCTGAACTAAATTCTAACTAATAATTCAAGAAACTAATCGTTAAGGAGAGGGTCCCAGAAGGGGCGCTCTCCTTTTTATGTGTCTATACCGGCAGGTAGAGGGTATTTTTATGTGCATGAAATATTACGCAGTTGAGTACACCTACCGCAGCGATGCAGACGTGGCCGCGACGCGTCCCGCTCACAGGAAATACCTTGCGAGCCTACGAGATCAGGGAAAGCTGCTAGGCGGTGGCCCGCTTATCGACGCGGCTGCCAGCGCCCTGCTTATCTTCAAAGCTTCCGATGAAAAGGATTGCGAGGAAATGATCGGGAAAGATCCCATGCAGACAGAAGGCGTCATGGAGTACTACTCGATCACAGAGTGGAATCCCGTTACCCGAGACTTTGACGTCGAAAGCTAGAAGAGAGCCAAGCTCAACTCTCGACGGGCCTTCTTAAGATCCTCGTTATTTGGCGGCAAAGTCTCAAACAACTCGAGCAACCGTACACGGATCTTCTCCCGATCATCGCCATAATTGGTTTTGATCAGGCCAAGCAGGCGATCGAAAGCTTTGCCGGCCTGCCCCGTTGCCAATTCGACATCGGCAGCGACGAAGGCCAAACCAATATCCTGGGGGTCAGCATCAGCCTTCTCGATACACTCCGGGTCCACATCGGCGGTTCTGGCTAGCAGGCCAGTTTGGGCCTTACCGGCTTTCGCTTCGGCGTCCCTTGGATTTGCCTCGATCAGCTTGTCGAATTCTTTTAGGGCTGCCTCGTAATCACCCTTCGCAAGCGCCTCATCGGCGGCTTTGAATCGAGGATCGGTCTGAGGCTCATCATCAGTCTGCTGTCCTGCAGCTGGCTTGGCCCTTCCCGTAATTCCGCTTGCAACTGCCGCCTGCTCGACCTGCTTCATTAAAGCAGCTATATCCTTCTCGTCCCGGGTGCCCTGGAAGAGCGGCATCGCCTGACCACCTAGCAGCGCTACGACGGTCGGAACAGCTTGGATTCGCATCGCCTGGGCAATTTGCGGGTACTTGTCAACGTCTACTTTTGCGAGAAGCCATTTACCTGCAGCCTCATTTGCCAGCTTAGTTAGAACGTTAACTACCCCAGAGCCCGCGGTGTCTCGTGGAGAATGAAAGATCATTATGACCGGATACCGAACTGACTCGCCGGCCGCCCATTCAAACTCCGCCTCTGTGACGTTCATCGCATAGCTGGATCCCTCGGCTTCGGGGGTGGCCCCAGCAATATTTGATAAATCAACGGCTCCTGGCCGCGAAAAGTTCTTATCGGTCATATTGTCTATTTTGTCATCTATTTCTCGATAACCAATTATTCGAGAAACGCCTGCTGACGAAACTATGCAACCGAGAGAAATTATTCCTAGTTGGAGGCAAGATAATAGTTATGGCTCATCCACGTGCCGGCAAACCGGCTGAAAAAAGCGATTTAATTGATGTAGATGCACTTCTTGCTGCATATTACGATCTAGTTCCAGATGTTTCTAACCCCGACCAGGCGGTAGTTTTCGGCACTTCCGGACACCGCGGTTCGGCGTTTGACGGGGCTTTCAACGAAGCCCATATCACGGCAATCACGGCTGCGATCATCGAATATCGCGCCTCGCAGGGCGTCACCGGCCCGCTCTTCATTGCCAAGGACACTCACGGCCTTTCATTACCCGCTTGGAAGACCGCTATTGAGGTTCTAGTAGCTGCAGGAATCGAAGTCTTCGCTGAGAAGGAGGACGAGTACACGCCTACCCCGGCGCTTTCTCGCGCGATCATTCGCTACAACCGTGAGCACACAGGTGGTCCTCAGGCAGACGGCATAGTTGTTACCCCCTCGCACAACCCGCCTCGCGATGGTGGTTTCAAATACAATCCGCCGAATGGTGGCCCGGCAGATACCGACGCAACTAGTTGGATAGCAGATCGCGCCAACGAGCTGGTGCCTGACTTCAAAAAGGTCAAGCGTATTCCTTATGAAAAGGCGGCAAACAAAGTAAACCGCTTCGACTATCGCAGCAAGTACTGCGAGGAACTCTCCTTGGTCGTCGACATCGATAAGATCAAGTCCTCCGGACTTCGCATCGGCGCCGACCCGATGGGCGGAGCCTCCGCTCAATACTGGGAGTACATCTCCGAGAATCTGCTGCCGAACCTTACCGTTGTGAACCGGGTTATCGACCCAACCTGGTATTTCATGACATTGGACACAGACGGCAAGATCCGAATGGACTGCAGCTCTCCGAACTCGATGGCGTCCCTAGTTCACCAGCGCGACAAATATGACATCGCTACAGGAAACGACGCTGATGCCGATCGGCACGGCATAGTAACTCCAGATGCGGGTTTGATGAACCCGAACCACTACCTAGCGGTGGCCATCGAATACCTGTTCGGGCACCGTCCGGGTTGGCCTGCTGACACCAAGATCGGTAAGACGTTGGTGTCCAGCTCGATGATCGACAACGTCGCGAAGGAACTCGGACGAACCCTCGTAGAGGTTCCTGTCGGTTTCAAATGGTTCGTGCCAGGTCTGATTTCAGGCGAGCTCGGCTTCGGAGGCGAAGAATCAGCGGGTGCATCGTTCCTAGAGATGAACGGCAGCACTTGGACGACCGACAAGGACGGAATCATCCTTGATCTCCTCGCAAGTGAGATCACGGCGGTGACCGGTAAGACCCCAAGCCAGCGTTATGCGGAACTTGCCGAAGAATTCGGCGAATATGTCTACCAGCGGATTGACAGCGACGCTAGCCGCGAGGAGAAAGCCCGACTCAAAGCGCTGTCTCCTGAGGACATCAAAGCTACTGAACTGGCTGGAAAGAAAATTACCAACGTCTACACGAACGCTCCGGGTAACGACGCACCGATCGGCGGAATCAAGGTTACGACTGACGAGGGATGGTTTGCCGCACGTCCGTCCGGTACCGAAAATAAATACAAGATTTATGCCGAAAGCTACGTCTCTGAAAACGAGCTTAGTAAGATTCAAGATGCTGCTAAAGAGGTAGTCTCTGAGGCCCTCGAGGGCTAATCAGCTAGGCTTTAAAGCGACAGCTATCGATTTTTGAAAGGAATGCTTCATGGACAACTCTGATCTGTTCACTTGCATTGACCACATCGCTTACGTCTGCCCCGACGCAGAAGAAGCGGCTAAGCACTACACCGAGGTTCTGGGCTTTCACGAACTCCACCGCGAGGTAAACGACGAGCAGGGTGTTTTTGAGATCATGCTCGCTCCCGCTAAGGAACTCACAGAGCACATGACCCAGATTCAGATCATTTCGCCGACGCGTGAAGATGCGACCACTGCTAAGTGGCTGACCAAAAACCGTCCCGGCCTGCACCACATGGCTTGGCGCTGCGACGACATCGAAGCTGTTTCGAAGGTCCTGCGCGAGCGCGAAATGCGTCTGCTCTACGATGAGCCTCGCATCGGCACCGGTGGCTCCAAGATCAACTTCATCCACCCGAAGTCGGGCAAGGGTGTTCTGATCGAGATCGTTCAGCCAGGTAAGTAGTCTGAAATAAAAATTGGGCAACGCTTTGAGCGTTGCCCAATTTTTTATGCCTTGTCTATGGCGTAGCTGATGTTTGATAGGTCATTGGCAAAGACGGGCCAGCGATACTGGTCCTCGAATTTTAGAACCCTGCCGGTGTTGGTGAGAACCATCGTAGATGTGAGCGATCCCACGGGTGCAGCGATAATTTTTACTGCCTCGACTTCGCTATACGGCCCAAGTGAGCTAACTATTGCTGCGTCCATGTCTGTGGCAAAAGCAATAGTTTTACCGTCAGAAGCAGAAGATCCAAGATAAACGATCCTGTTGCCGGATGCCCAAGCTGCATCTTTAACCGACGTAATTTTTCCGTCTTTCCAGTTAAGCGGTACTTCTCGCCAGCCATCGATCTTCAAGCCATCGACGTTGTTAATCCGGACCATACCGAATAACTGGCCGTATTCGTCGTTAACGACTAAGGCGGCATAAGCATTGTTTTGGCAAACGGATAGAGCGGAAATCTTTCTGCCGCGAAGAGCTATTATCTCTTGGGAGTCAATCGTGCCGTCGCCAGACCTTCTGAAGATGCTCGTTCCTGAAGCTGTATCAGCTAGCCACCACAGATAGTCTCCGGTGAACTGTAAAGAGCTAATGGATTCACCGTCGAAGATTTTTTCAGCCTGCCCTGAATCTTTGCTCAGCCAGATCTGGGAGTCAGAATTTGATGTGGCAGCGATGTTGGAATCATTGGCTGCTACCTGAGAAACAAGAAGTTCTGGAATTCCGTCAAACTGTGGAAGCGGGACAGCCCGTCCCCCATCGTCGATCTCAACTGGCTTCTCTGTTGCTACTCCGACAATTTTGTATGCATCTTCCGTGACTGGCTTAAGCAGCCCGCAGTCTTTTGCTAACAGAGTTCCAGATTTGCTTCCAGACATTCGTAAATCTAAATCATCAACTTTAATTTTTACGCCTTGAATTCGTTGAAAGTTCGTCAAGGCTGCCAGCAATTGAGCTGCGAGAAGTTCAGCTTGATCGGGAGAAATATCCTGGCTAACTCCTTTTAGGCTAACCCTTGCGATTTTGTCATTGTCTATCCAGGTTTCAGAACTAAGCGATGCATCCTGGGCGTAGTTTTTCACCACTGGTGCTAGCCACTTATTCGGGCCACGCAGAACCGTTTTTACGATCTCATCAAGATTTAAGCGGGCGGCTTGCAGGAAGACTTGCTGAGGAACCACGGAACTCTCATCAAGAGCCACAAAATACGCCTTAACCGGCGCGAAGGATCGTTCGAACCGTTGGGAAGACAGAACGATTCCCGGCATAGGGTTGGAAATTCTGAGCTGCCCGTCAACCTGCTGCAGACGCAGATTAATTGTTACTGCGTGCGGTTTCCTAGATGTATAAAAACCCGAACCGTCTAGGTTGCCGACTTCTTCTAACCGCAAAGAAATAGAATTCGATGGGCCTTGTTCGTAAGTAGACTGCTTCGAATAGACGAGGACGCTGGCTTCCGGATCCCACTGATCAGATGCCTCCGGAGTCAGATACTGCTTTGCCACAGCGTAGTCATCGGCTGAGGATTCCATCGCTGCTAAAAAACCCTCGATAATCATCTGTGCCGAAGCGTCCTGTTCCGGAGGCAGCGGGGCAACATTGATTTTAGGTCTTTGTTCGTGCGGTTCTACTTCTTGCAGGTATTCGACCGGACCGCTTGTTGGCAATGCTGAGCACCCAACCATAATAGAACTAAAAACTAAAGCTAAAACGACGGCTATTTTACGCATCGGAGCCTCCGGGATCAGCCGTTTCAGAGCCATTATGAGCTTGCTTAGGCAGGGTGAGCGTGAACGAAGCTCCGTTGCCGGGACTGCCCCAGACCTCAAGGCTTCCTCCGTGAAGCAGGGCATCTGCTTGAGCAATGGAAAGGCCTAATCCGGTTCCACCAACGGTCCTAGCCCTTGAAGGATTAGCCCGCCAAAAACGGTTAAAAACTTGTTTTAGCTGATCGGCATCCAGCCCAACACCGTGGTCTGTTACAGTGACTCGGACGTAATCTCCCAGATCTGAACAATCAACTTGCACTGGCTTCTTCTCTCCGTGCTCCAGAGCGTTAGTAAGAAGGTTACGAACAATACGACGGATTCTCCTCGGGTCGCAGTGAGCGACGCAGTCTCCTTCGCTGTTCAGCTCGACTTCGGTTTCCAACTCGTTGCTCAAAGAGGCGACACCTGATATTTCGTCCTCGACAAGTTCACTTAAATTCACGTATTCAAGATAGAGAGCTTCTGCGCCTGCATCGAAACGACTAATTTCTAGTAAATCCGAAAGCAGCCTTTCGAATCTTTCTACTTCACTGTGTAACAGTTCTACGGCTCTGTGCTGGAGGGCATCTAGAGAATCCCTGCCCTCGTAGAGCATGTCGACACCCATCCTTAGTGTTGTCAACGGAGTGCGGAGCTCGTGACTAACGTCAGAGACGAATCGCTGCTGCATTGTGGAGAGGTTCTCTAATCTGGCGATCTGGTTTTGAAGCGTGGAAGCCATCGAGTTCATCGACCGGCCTAGATCGGCTATTTCATCGCTGCCGCTTACCTCCAACCGCTCGTTTAGGTTTCCATCAGCGATTCGTTGGGCGACATTTCTAGCCTCGACAACTGGGCTAGCTATGCTCTTAGAAATTAGCCACATGGTCGCTGCGAGTGCGAAGAGGAGAATCAGCCCTACCGAGTACAGTGCCTGCCTCACAACGCTTAATGTTTGAATCTCTCTTGTCAGCGGAAAAAGAAAGTAAACGGGAAATTCCTTACCATCAGCAGACTGAAGATTGCTACCAATCACAATTCCGGGGACGCCGGTATCGTCGTCATAAAGGATTTCCGTAGAGGTAATCCACTGACCGGTGCCGCCTTTGGAGACTTCCGTTTTCAACTCCTCCGGAACACTTTCGGGCAGTACCCCGCCGAAAAGATATACGCTCAGGCCGGCTTCCAAGACGATTGAATACTGGCTTGGTTCAGAACCGATCTGCTGCGCGACGCTGCTTAAGCGCTCGAATATAGAGTCGCTAGCCAGATCCATTCCCAAGATTTCATTTTGCATTCTTGATAATGCCGCTGCGGCCTCTATCTGGCTGTTTTGCCGTTTGCCTTCAAGGACTCCATCCGTGACCTGATCAGTGACGAGTAGACCAGCTATGACGCTGATAAAAACACTCGTTAGAACGGTTGAAATGACTACTCGGGCCATCAAGGAGGACTGCCACAGCCTACCAAGGGTGGTTTTAGGCAGTCTGAAAAACGAAAAATCAGGTTTGAGAAGTCCCACCGGCCCGGTACCCAACTCCACGAACGGTTAAGACGATCACTGGATTTTCCGGATCTATCTCGATCTTTGAACGGAGCCTCTGCACGTGCACATTGACTAGCCTGGTGTCTGCCGCATTTCGATAGCCCCACACGTCTTCGAGAAGTTTCTGACGACTAAGCACCTGCATCGGATTGCTCGCCAAAGCAACCAGCAAGTCGAATTCGAGGGGGGTCAGATTAATCTGCTCTTCTCCCCTAAAAACGGTGTGACTCATAGTGCTGATTTCAAGGTCACCGATTCGAAGAATGTCCCTAGAAGCGTCAGAGTTATCGCGCAGCCTTGCCCGAATCCTCGCTAGCAGCTCCTTAATTTTGAAGGGTTTAGAAACGTAGTCATCTGCCCCAGCCTCAAGGCCTCTTACGACGTCGTTGGTCTCATTTCGGGCAGTAAGCATGATGATAGGGACACCGCTTTCGGATCGGATCTCCCTACACACTTCAATGCCATCCTTGCCCGGAAGCATTATGTCTAGAAGAACTATCTGCGGCGAATGCTCTCTAAAATCAGCTACCGCCTTGCTTCCGTCAGCGCACCAAATAGTGCTGAAGTCTTCCTGACGCAAAACTAATTCGAGCATTTCGGCAAGCGCAGCATCATCGTCGACGATCAAAACTTCAGGTCGCGTTTCCCCTAACTGACCCATTTTTCCTGCTTCCGTACGACTGATAGAGCTTGCCTCGACTTCTTTCAAACGGCTACTTAATCCTAGCCAGTTTTGACCGATAACATGAATCCTTAGTTCATCTGAGGGTCTGCAGTCCAGCTCGCCATGATGCCGAGGCTGCCGCCCTGCCTGCGAAGAACGTTTCTCCACAGCTCCTCTGGCTTGGCAGTGAAAATATCTCCAGGATGCGACTGAACTATCTGCCACATCTCGTTTTCGATTTCGTCTTCTAACTGCCCCGGACCCCAGCCTGAGTATCCAGCAAAAATTCTTAGTTGCTGGTAGGCGCCTTCGACTAACTCGACTGGCGTATCTAATTGTAAGAGCCCCAAGTCGCCTGAGATACGACGCCAGCCAAGAGGGCTGGTTTCGGTTGAGTTAGCTACTGCCAAGCAGACGGCGCCATCAGGAGATACGGGGCCCCCAGAAAATAGGTACTGAGGCGGATTTGTTAAATCTCGCCACAGTGGAATCACGCGGTTCAGATCAATATTGCTTACCTTGTTCAAAACAATGCCGAGGGCACCTGTTTCGTCGATATCGATTATCAAGACCACGGCATGGGTGAAAAAACCTGCATTTGTTGATGCGTCAGCCACCAACAGACTGCCAGGTTTTATCACTTTTGCCATATCTAAAGGCTATCTCAACGTTCTAGCAATCCACTGGTTCTACAGATGAAGAAGCCCTCGTCGTTACATTTCTAGTTACTGTTGTGACATGAGAGTCATTTTTAACCGCGTTCGCCAGTTCTTCAGTTCAAGGTTGTGGACTTGGCCTTTATTCATGGGAATCTTGGCATTATGCCTGGGTAGTTTTCTTGGTTCCCTGCACCTTCCTGAAGACGGAGTCCTTGCAGAATATTTATGGCCGGGTTCGGCATCATCTGCGGCCGACATGATCAGCATGATCTTCTCTACCGCGTTGACTGTCCTAACCACGACGATTTCGATGACTTTGATTGTGCTTCAAGTGGCGAGCGGAAATTTCTCACATCAACTGCTGAGAGACTTCATTCAGTCTCGCGCAGTTCGCGGGATTATATCGGTCTATGTATTCATCATTTGCTTCTCAGTTGCGGCTTTGCGCTCGATTCACACGTCAGATATCGATAGACCTCCGCAGTTTGCAGTCGCGGCAGCAATTCTGCTCATCTTCATCGCCGTCGTCACTTTCATCTGGTACGTAACAAGAGTTGTCGAAATGGTTCGGGTTGATTCGGTAATCCGAACCTCGATCGATAAATCTGCTCAGGTTGCCCACAAAGTAGAGAAGGAACGTAGGGAAAACTTAGAACGCCCATATGTTCCTGAACGCGCCCGTACGGTGACATCTAACGGGTTTGGCTATATCCAATCGATAGATGTCGATCATGCATCGCAATGGGCAAGGGAAAACAATGCGACAATTGTTATAGATTGCCGTCCCGGAGATATGGTCATCATCGGCATGTCCTGGGCAAGGTATTGGTTCGAAGAAGATAGAGAGGACACTCCCGATTTACCCGAAGTCATCTACCTAGATGACGGTAGAATTTCCGGCTCTGATTACACCCTCGGACTGAGGCAGGTGTTGGACATTGGTGTACGAGCCTTAAGCTCTGGAGTTAATGATCCGACTACTGCCGTTCACGCTTTTGGTCAGTGCTCAACGATTCTTAGGGACCTAGCTGAAGATCCTATTTTTCCGGAAGTCAGGCGTGACGATGACGATCGGCTATTGGTATGGGCAGCAGCGAGAAGATTCGACGAAATTCTTGAAGATTTTTGCGGTGAAATCAGAAGGTACGGTTCCCACGAACCTCTCGTATTGATTTCACTTCTCCAAGTTTTAGAGTCGGTATACGAAGTTGGTGACAAGCAAATCAAGGAAATGGTTTTGGCACAGCAAGAACGAATCATCGCTGCTGCTAAGAAGAAAATCGAAGATCCAGTAGACCTTCAACATGTTTTAGACGCTGCCTGGGAGGAGGATCTACTAAAAGATCCCCCACCAGATTGCGGAGTATAAAAAATTTCCCCCGAGATAATTCTCTCGGGGGAAATTTTGTTTTAGCAGGATTTAATCTCAGCTCGGATCTCTTCCTTAAGGCTAGGAGATGCCCAAGAAATATCAACCGCGTTCAAGCAGAGCAGCTTGAGGAATTCTTCGTCGCTGCCAAGCTCGTCTGCCACTAGCTGCAGGTTCTCACCAATGTATCCACCGAAGTAGGCGGGATCATCGGAGTTGATGCATACCTTAACGCCCTTGTCTGCTAGCTCTTTGACCAATTTGATCTTCGAGCCATCGGAAACCCATGTGTTTGAGATTGGGCAGCTGGTCAGGCCAATCTTGTTATCTATTAAGTACTGGACATACTCCGGGTTTTCGATCACGTTCGTGCCGTGGTCGATGCGGTCGACCTTGATCTCCTCGATCAGTTGACGAATATGTTCGATGGAATCCTTAATGTCCACGTCGGCGTGCATCGTCAGCAGGAAGCCTTCCTGACGTGCCCTAGCGAAAACATCGGCAAACTTGTCGGGAGCATTTCCGGTCTCGTCAGAATCGAGGCCGACGCCCACAATCCAGTTTTTGTAATCAAGAGCCTGCATCAAAGTGGCCATCGCAAATTCCGCCTGGAAATCGCGAAGGAAGCACATGATAAGAGCCGACTTGATGCCCAGGTTCTTTTCTGCGTCCAACTGAGCACGGTGTAGACCTCTGATGACCGTGTCGAATGAAACGCCACGACAGGTATGGGCCTGCGGATCAAAGAAAATCTCGACGTAGCGGACGTTCTGTTCGGCAGCCTTAGCTAGGTATGCCATCGCAAGATCGTAGAAGTCTTCGCAAGTGCGAAGAACGTTCATGCCGTCGTAATAGGCGTCGAGGAACGAGGCAAGATCATCGAAGTCATAAGACTCACGAACCTCGTCCGGAGTAGATTGAGCGAGCTTGATGCCGTTGCGTTCAGCGAGTTTGAACTTGAGTTCTGGCTCAAGCGTGCCCTCGATGTGGAGGTGAAGCTCAACCTTCGGAAGCTTCTGTACGAATGATGAAATCACTATTACTCCTACTTGCTTTCGATTACTGGGTCCGCAACTACAAACTTAACGCAATCGATCAGGCCGAGGTCGGTAATCGCCCATTCGGGGATGGCAGTAATCGAAAGGAAAAGCAGCTGGCCAAATGGTGAAGGCAGATCGCTGCCAAGCTCGTCACGGGCGATGCGATCCAACTCACGCTCGGCCTTCGACATTTCTTCAGCTGGAATGTCAGCAACGATTCCGGCCACCGGAAGCGGAAGGCTCCCGATAACCTTGCCATCAGCGACAGCAACTTGTCCGCCGCCTAGCTTGGCGACCTCGTTAATTGCCAAAGCCATGTCTTCAGCGTTCGTTCCGGCAACCACCACGTTGTTGTCATCGGGAGAGTTGGATGTCGCGATCGCACCCTTCTTGATGCTGAATCCGTTTATGAACGCAACGGGGAGATTGTCTGTTTTTCCGTAGCGCTCTGCGACTGCAACCATGATGGCGTCCTTTTCGACATCCGGCTGCACAACTCCATCTACGATGTCGAGTTCGATCTGCGCGCCTGGACGACGGAAGGCCACGTCCTTGCTCAGGACAATGGCCTGAACGAGAGCCTTCGATCCTTCAGCGGTTACCTTAATTCGAGCGGGATCGATCTCCTTCAACTTAAATGTGTCTGCCACAACAGGGGTGCGCTCAGGAGCAACAGGAGCCTTGAGAGACTTTCCGTTTTCTGCGACAAATCGACCGGCCGTCATAACCTTAGCAGGACGGAAGTCGTTCAAATCGTCGACGAAGAGAATATCAGCGAAACGTCCAGGAGCGATAGCACCGATCTTGTGATCGAGCTTGTACATGCGGGCAGTGTTGATGGAGCCCATCTGAATTGCCTGCATCGGGGTTACGCCACACTCGATCGCTAGCCGAACTACGTAGTCCAGATGGCCACGGGTCAGAACGTCGGTGGATGTGATGTCGTCAGTGCAGAAACCGACTCGATCGCTAGGAGCACCCATCTCGGTGACCAGCTTGATGTTGTCCCGAAGCATCGGAGCTGCGGTGGACTCACGAATGATGATGTCGATGCCGTTACGCATCTTTTCCAGCTCTTCTTCCGGAGAGTAAGACTCGTGACAAAGCACAACTCCGGAAGCCGCATACCCAGCAACTCGGCGAGCATCAACGAGAGGAGCGCAGCCGAATGCGTGTAGACGGTTCTTTTCGGCAAGATCCATCGCAGCTAGGACGTCTTCATCGCCGTCCTCAACCATCTCTTGGACCGTTTCCCACAGGCCGACGCACTCTGGCATGTCCTGAGCGATCTTGTGATCCTCCGCCTTAAATGGAAAGCCGACGTTGGATTCCGGAATGGTGTATGGAGCCTTGGCGGGTGCGCCCCACCAAACGTGCATGGAAGACTTTTCTGCCTCTGCCAGGAATTCTTTAACTCCGTCGATGCCGGCAGCAACCAGAACTTGGTCTAGTCCTGAGATAACGGAGGTTGTTCCGTAACGCGAAACCATATCGGCAAGCATCGTCACTGACAGCTTGGAGCATTCGATGTGCAGATGTCCGTCGATAAGGCCCGGGGTCAGGTAGCGTCCTTCGGCATCGATGATTTCGGTATCAGGGCCAAGCTGAGCGGAAACGTCGCCAACTGCGGCTACACAGCCATCAGCAATTGCTACATCCGCCGGATAGATTTCACCGGTCAGAACGTTTACCAACTTACCGTTCTTAATAATTTTTTCTGCGTGTGCCCTACCGTAGGCCACATCGAGTAGTTGCCTGTTCGGCATTTTCTCCTCCTTGCACTTTTCGGATGCGTTTTCTACGCGAGTCCCAAGTTTTTGTTTTTGTTAGAGGCATTCAGCACCCAGTAGAGGATTCCACTTGTCAGAATACCTGTTGGAATTGCAAGATCGGCTGCAAAAGATGGGTTATCAGGCGACATCGCCGCTGCGATCGGGCCAATGAAATAGCCAGTATTGGCAAACAGCGCAGACACGATCATGCCGACGATTAGGGCGATGAAACCAGAAAATTTCACACCTCCGCGCCCCCAATACGGCCCGCCCGACTCATTCATTAGGCCTGCAAGATCGTAGTTTCCGCGACGCATAATCCAATCAACCAAGTAGACACTTACCCAAGGTGCCAACCAGATGCTTAACGAGCCAACGAAGGCGCTAAGCAGTCCGTAGAACGAAGACTGGGCGACTGCGAAGCAGGTGATGAGTATGCAAATAATGGAGTCGGTAACCACTACGACCGGACGCCTAGCGGGAATGCCAGCAGTCTGAAGGTTCAGCGAAGACGAATAGAGGTTAGTCCCGTTCTGCACCATCAAGCCGAAACCGACCAAAAGCAAGAATGGAACGGAGAATCCAGCCGGCAAAATTGCAGGAACCGCGAGAGGATCGCTGAGATCCACCTCCGGACCAACCGCAACAGTGGCCATTGCTGCGCCTAGGCTCTGGAGCAACATGTACGGCACGAAACCGCCGAGTGCGGCCCAAGTTCCGACAGCCGTTAGCTTTGTATTTGCCGGAAGATATCTAGAGAAGTTAGATCCCGAGCAAGCCCAGCTCAGTCCACCAGAAACGATTACAAAGCTAACAGCGCTGATGACAGAGGCAGATCCTGCTATGCCCTGCGAAGCTGAAATGTCTGCCTTGGGCAAGATCAGAACCGCGAGAATAACGAAGGCGCAAGCAAAAATGATCGTCGCGAATTTTTGGGCTGCCATCAGGAAGTTGTAGCCAATCAAAGGAAGCAGCATCTGGATGAGACCGAGTACGACGATCAAACCAACCTGCAATCCCCCGCTAAGCTGAAAGCCAAAGATGCCTAATAAAGCGGCAATTGCGTAGTAGACCAGCACTAAACCTGCAGCTTCGAAGCCAAGCAGCATTAACCAGGAGAACAGGCCGTTCACCCTTGCCCCACGGGGCCCTAGGCTGGAACGACTGATGGTCATGTTGGTGGTGCCGGTCTTCGGGCCCTGCAGCGAAGCCAGAGCTAAAAGTGGGTAAGCAAGAAGATTACCGATAACGATCGCAATGATCGCCTGCCAGAAGCTCAATCCGAAAAGAATTACGAGAAGCGCACCGTATGAAACAGTAAAAATATTCGTGGTGGTTCCGGCCCACAGAAAAAATAGGTCTTTTGCTTTTCCGTGACGAAGATTGGTCGGTACTAGATCGATGCCCTGCTGATCGATACCTGAGGTGGTCTCTTGGGCGATGGGATCTGACAAGTTGTCTCCTTATTTCCTAAAGGTGCCCAGCCGAACTGGGTTAGGATCCGTGGCAAATTCTATATATCCAAAGATCTCCAAGCAACTCACCGATGTTTAAGCCGTTTTCAGCAAACCAACCAAATTTGCTTATCTGTTAAACCAAAAATATCGCTTACGCTTTAGCACGCATCCAAAAGGTAATTAATTAAAGATTAGGGATAGTCGATCATTTCGATTATTCGGTTTTCTCAGCACAATGAGAATAGGGATGTTCTTACTTTTCAGTAACCAAACCGCAAATTAACGCTCTCTGATTAGACCGGTCTTTGCGGCAAGTGGCTTGGGCACGAGAAGATAGAAACATGACAAAGGATAGTTCAGAGGAAAATTCCGAAACTAATTCCAATCGTGAAAGGTCTTTAGAAGAAAAAGATTACACAGTAAGCAAGCCGCTAGATGCATCTTCATCTGCAACTTCGGAGCTTGCAGCGCTGCTATCTGTTGAGCAGGAAATCAACACTTCAGACTTTGATGAAGAAATCGAGATTGCCGCAGAATCAGGGGAAGCTAAACTCTCCTGGCCCGTAGTCATTCCCGCTCTAGCACTTACTATCGCGGTTGTGGTTTGGGGTCTAGGTTTCCCCGAAAACTTCTCTCACACTGCAGACGTCGCATTCACTTGGCTGCTAGACAACTTAGGTTGGTCGTTCGTATTCTTCGGCACGATCTTCGTAATTTTTGTCTTCGTCATTGCTCTATCTAAATTCGGCGCAATCCGGCTTGGAGCAATTAACGAACAACCAGAATTCACTACGAAGTCGTGGATCGCGATGATGTTCGCAGCCGGTATGGGCATTGGCCTGATGTTCTTCGGTGCTGCGGAGCCACTTAATTTTTATCGCGACGGCATCCCTGGCCACCAGCCTAAAGAGGTGGCTACCGCATTGGCTCAGACCATGTTCCACTGGACGCTGCATCCCTGGTCCATTTATGCGATTATCGCCCTTGCGATTGCTTATTCAACATACCGGGTAGGACGTAAGCAGCTAATTTCTGCCGCTTTCACTCCCCTTATTGGAGAGAAAAACGCAAACGGAGCTCTAGGCAAAGCAATCGATTCGCTTTCCGTCTTCGTCACCATCTTCGGCACAGCGAGCTCCCTTGGTGTAGGCGCTCTGCAGATTCGTGCTGGACTCAAGGCCTCAGGGTTGGTCGATAACCCAGGAATGGGACTAATCATCGGAATCGTGTCCGTCTTGACAATTGCCTTCTTGATTTCGGCTATGTCTGGCGTCGGTCGTGGAATCCGAATGATTTCAAACGGAAACATGGTGCTCGCTTCCCTGCTAGCCATCTTTGTTTTCGTTGTTGGTCCGACTGTTGCCCAGCTGAATTTGCTGCCGACAGCTTTGAACACCTACATCCAGAACTTCTTCGAGATGGCTAGCCGCACTGGAGCTTCTGCCGATGGCACGGCCGGAGAATGGCTGTCGGGCTGGACCATCTTCTACTGGGTTTGGTGGATGTCTTGGTCTCCGTTTGTTGGCATGTTCCTGGCGCGCATTTCCCGCGGCCGTTCGATTCGAGAGTTCTTGCTAGGCGTCACTTTGGTGCCTGCAGGTGTATCGACCATTTGGTTTGTCGTCTTCGGTGGCACCGCCATCTGGATGGAGCAGAACGGCCAGTCTGCATATGGCGAAGGAACCACTGAAGAGATCTTGTTCAACGTTCTCCACAATCTTCCAGGCGGCTTCATCGTCGGTATCGTGGCGGTTCTGCTGCTAGGCATGTTCTTCATCACTTCGGCAGATTCGGCTTCAACGGTTATGGGCTCCATCTCTCAAGATGGACGCGTCAACGCGACTCCGTGGGTCAGCGGCCTCTGGGGTGTCGCCACTGCACTGATTGGCCTGACCATGCTGATCTCTGGCGGCGATGAGGCGCTATCAAATATTCAGAACGTGACCATCGTGGTTGCCTCACCGTTCTTGTTGATTCTCATTGGTTTGATGATCTCGACGGTTAAGGATCTTTCCAACGACGTCATCTATCTAGATCACAAGGAACAACAAGAGTTTGCCCGTAACCTCGCGATCGAGAGGCGACATGCGCGAGAAAGGGCGCAGAGGGCTAAGTATCGCGAAGAGCACAGGCTTCGTCTTCGCTCTCCGATTCGTAAGCGCAAGCATTAAATATATGAGGCTCGGCTAAACAAGCCGAGCCTCTTTTGCTTATCGATTTTTGCTCTTTTTGATTGTGGTAATTGGTAAAATTTTTTAGGGGCCAAAATAGGCAACGAGGCCTGGCGGCCTCGCTCTAAATCCCGGATATCACACAGGAGTGATCAATGACTTATTTGGTAAACAATGAGGAAGATTTCGCAAAAGAAGCGGTAGAGGGATTCGCCGCAGCTTACGAAAGTTATGTTCAGCCCGTCCACGGTGGCGTTGTACGAGCTACGACCAGCCCGAAAAACGAAGTCAGCATCGTGGTTGGCGGAGGCTCTGGGCACTACCCCGCCTTCGCCGGGTGGGTAGGGCCCGGTATGGCCCATGGTGCCGTATGCGGCAATATTTTCTCTTCACCTTCTGCATCGCAGGCAAAATCCGTCTGCAAGGCTGCTTCTAACGGAGGCGGCACCCTGATTCTTTTCGGCAACTATGCAGGTGACGTGCTTCACTTCGGCAACGCTGCTCAGCAGTTGCAGGCAGAAGGCCAAGATGCGAGGATTTTCGCGATCACTGACGACGTGGCCTCCGGTACACCGGATAAACATCTTGACCGCAGAGGAATTGCAGGGGATCTTTTCGTCGTAAAAATCGCGGGAGCCGCAGCGGCTGCGGGCAAATCTCTTGACGAAGTGGAAGAAATCGCAAAGCACGCCAATGACAGGATACGTTCCCTTGGCGTGGCATTCACCGGCTGCACTTTCCCCGGCGCTAAGGAACCTCTCTTCGAGGTGGAGCCAGGGACTTTTGGACTTGGGCTGGGAATCCACGGCGAGCAGGGCATCTCTAGTCACGAGATGATGAGTTCAGACGAAATCGCAAAGATGCTAGTCGACAGTCTCTTAAAGGAAGAACCTGCTCGCGAAAACGGATACGAGGGTCGCGTCGGTGTTCTAGTCAACGGCCTTGGCGCCACCAAGTACGAAGAGATGTTCGTCTTTTACCGCACCGTCAAACGCCTGCTCGAAGAGCATGGACTAACAATCGTCGCTCCTGTAGTTGACGAACAGGTTACGTCCCTAGACATGGCAGGTCTTTCGGTAACGCTATGTTTCTTAGACGATGAGTTAGAGGAGCTATGGCTAGCACCTGCCGACACGCCTGCTTTCAAAGTCGGCAATCTGAAGTCTTCTAACGAAAAACGAGTTGTGGAGGAAGAATCCGCTGAGAAGATCGAGCCGGGGTCTGCAGAATCTGCAGCACAATCCGAGATAGCCGCGAAAATCTTCGCTGCCTTCGAGAAGAAAGCACGAGAGACCGAAAAAGAACTTGGCAAAATGGATGCGGTTGCCGGAGACGGTGACCACGGTCAAGGCATGGTTTTGGGAACTACCGCCGCCGCTAAAGCCGCAGCAGAATGCGTCAAGGCTAACGCTGGTTTGAGAACTACCCTTGCTCGGGCCGCTGCTGCTTGGTCCGAAGGGGCAGGCGGAACAGCGGGCGCTCTGTGGGGCAGTGCAATCGCTAAGGCGGCAGGCAAACTCTCTGATACCCAAAAGGTAAGTCTCCAGGATGTAGCTCAGGCCGCGATTGTTGCGGCCCGTTCCTTCCACGAAATGGGTGAAGCAGAAGTCGGTGACAAGACCATCGTCGACGCGGCTTCCCCATTCGCTGATGCGCTTGAGGAAGGCAATGCAGACGAACTCCCAGAAGTTTGGAGGTCTGCAGCCGCAAAAGCGGCACAAGCGGCTAAAGAAACGGCGAAGTTCGTTGCTAAGAAGGGCAGGGCTCACAACCATGGGGAGGCTTCGATAGGCACCGCTGATCCAGGAGCGACTTCGTTCGCGATGCTGATGAGTGTCGTTCCAGAGTTTTTATAACCAGTAGGAGATATTTCAATGCGTGCAGCAACGCTGAATGCACCCGAAGACCTGCGCCTGGTAGAAAAAGACAAACCGAAGCCCGGTAAAGGCGAGGTGCTGCTAAAAATCGAAGCTAACACCATGTGCGGCACCGACTACCGGCTTTACACCGGGGCAAAGACGTCTGGCGTAGATTACGGCGTGGTTCCTGGTCACGAGATTGCAGGACGAATAGCAGAAATTGGTGAAGGCGTAGAGGAGATCCAGCCGGGCCTCAAAGTTGGTCAACAAGCCACGGTTTCAATCGTCGTCTCGTGCGGTCGTTGCGACAATTGTCTGAAAGACCGGGAGCACCTCTGCTCGGATTTGGAGCTCTTTGGTTACGCAATTGACGGTGGCCTTCAGGAATACATGCTTGTACCCGAAAGAGCCCTGCGCAGAGGAAACCTAATCACTACGAACAAGGAGCTAGATCCGAAAGCGCTTTGCCTGGCGGAACCTATATCTTGCTGCCTCAATGGTTTAGACCAGTTCAAGGTTAATTTGGGTGACGTAGTAGCTATTCTTGGCGCCGGCCCTATCGGGCTTATCCATGCGCAGTTAGCGCGATCCAGCGGAGCAAGCTATGTGTTTGTTTCTAACAGATCAGAGACCCGTCGGGAAGTCGCCGATAGGGTTGGCGCTGTTGGAGTTAGCCCGGATGAATTAGACAGCCGCGTTAAAGAAGTTACGAACGGTGCTGGAGCGGATGTCGTTATCGTCTGCATAGGCGCAACAGAACTAGCACAAGATGCTTTGGAGCTGGCAAGAGACGGCGGACGGGTTAACTACTTTGCGGGCTTCCCGAAAGGATCAACTTCTCAAATGGAGCCGAACCTGATCCACTACAAGGAACTGCAGGTAACCGGAGGATCTAACGCAAGACGCAGGGACGTCAAGCGCGCCATTGAAGTGCTCGAGTCCGGAGCAATCGACGTCGACGAGATAGTGACACACACTTTCCCCTTGTCCAAGGTGCACGAGGCCTATCAGGCAGTCGCCGATCGAATCGGCGTGAAGATAGCTGTCATCCCCGACTAAACGAATTTAGGGTTCGTAGTTGAACTGCTCCCCATTAGTTGGACTGAGAAAATCAGTTATCTACTAGTGGGGAGTATTTCTCCGTTGTGCCTCTCAGCTTTTTGGAGAAGGACTCCCCTGATAGATTCATCACGATTTTCCTGGGTCTCGCCTGATAAAAATCTGTTACGTCGCTAACCGAGACCTGATTTAGCGGATTAAAAGACTCGCCACTTTCTTTTGGTGAGTAAATCTGCGAACGCCCGAGCGTCTTCTGGGGTATCCACGTCCATGCACAATCCCCTGCTATCTGGAACCAGACAAACATTTAGCTTTTTGAAAGCAGAATGAATCGACCGGTTTCGCTCGTACTTAATCGAACGCAAGGCGCCCATGCTATAAACCCCATGAGCGAATTGGGGCCAGCCATCGCTCGAAATAGGTGCAACACCCGCTAGCCGTAAATCTGCTGCGACGCTTTTCTTCTGACTAATCAAAGTACCTAGCAATTCGGGGATAATTAACGTGGCCATTGGAGCATCGCAGGTAGCCAAAGCGACGAGGCTATCGTCTTCAAGATCGCGGAGTGTCTCAACCGCGGCTCCGATACCCGCCAACGGCCCGCCAAGAGGAGGATCTTCCAACGTCTTTGTAACGTGATCCGGAAGTTCGACGCATTCTGGTACGACAGCTATAACTCGACCTGAAAAACCAATTACGTCTAGCTGGTTGAATAAGAGGTCGATCAGTCTGGTTCCTTTGACGCGATAGTCGGGTTTAGAGACTCCCCCTAGTCGGCTAGCTGTTCCGCCTCCAAGCACGACAACGCTCGCAACATTGCAGATCTGCCTGGTAACACCCACGGTTTCACCACCTTAAAATATATAAAAGCAAGTCTAAATCGATAACGGTAAGGCACCTGGTGTTACGCGTGAAGAACACGGGCGCAATCAGGCATCTTGAACGTGAGAATACTGAGTTGCGTCGCGCTAAATAGATTTTGGAGGCAGCTTCGGCTTTTTCGCTGCCGAGCTCGACCGACCGGCCCGATGATGATCGCTCATATCGATGAGTTTGAGCATCAATTCGGGGGCGAGCCGATATGCCGGACCCTTAATGGCTATCTGAAGGGCGGATTCATCACGCTGACCAAGAGCCCCAGTATGTAAGCATTAGATACAGAGAAAGGCTGGCAGCCACCATTATCAAGTCATCGACCGGAACTGTTGGTGATTCCTACGATAAAGCCCAAGCAGAAACCGTGAACGGGGTATACATAACCGAGTTGATTTACTCTCGTACCTGGCACTCGTCCGGACAGGTCGAGTGGTCAACCCTGGATTGGGTGTGCTCGTGGGACAATTCCCGCCTCGACGATTCGCTAGGTTACTCTGCCCCGGAGGAGATTGTCTCAAACTTTAATCAACACCGGGTCGGTGAACTAATCCCCGCATAAGTAGCGGAACAAAACCCAGTACGGTTCAGTCAAGCTCACGAAGCACTGCCCTACTACAAGAACCTTAGGAAACTTTGCTTTGCAGAGAGCAGAAGCAGTTCCTTTCTTCCATATATATAAGTTCCATGGAAATAGCGAAACCGCCCATATTCACTGTTCGTATGGGCGGTTTCGGCTACTTTAACTTTTTAGTTTTAGTGCTTTTTGATTTTCTTCCTACCAGCGATTACTAATCCGCCGGCTGCAAGAATCATCGCTGCAACTTGATACGGCATTCCAGCATTTCCAGTTTTCGGGAGTTTCCTGGACTTACGGGTTTTAGACGCTTTAGCGGCGCCATCGCCATTCTTGTTGCTTCCACCATTCGGGTTATCAACCGGGATCTTCTTCCAGATAGCCTTGATGACTGTGTTGTCTTTAACAGTGATCTTGGCGCCTGGCGCAACTTCCTGACCATCGACCTCCCAAGCCTTGAATTCCTGGGTGTCATCGGGGGCAGTGAAACCGTTAGGCAACACCGCGTACTCACTGCCCTTATCAACAGTCGCACCATCCATGCTGCCCTTACCGCCGTTGGCGTCATAAGTGATGTTTACCGGGATCTTCTTCCAAACAGCCTTCACAACCGTGTTGTCATTAACAGTGATCTTGGCGCCTGGCGCAACTTCCTGACCATCGACCTCCCAAGCCTTGAATTCCTGGGTGTCATCCGGAGCAGTAAAACCACTGTCTAGCAGCGTGTACTTACCGCCCTTATCCACGGTTGCAGGTTTCATTTCGCCACTACCACCGTTGGCGTCATAAGTGACGTTTACCGGGATCTTCTTCCAAACAGCCTTCACAACCGTGTTGTCATTAACAGTGATCTCGGTGCCAGGCGCAACCTTCTCACCATTAACCTCCCAAGTATCAAACTCCTGAGTGCCATCCGGAGCAGTAAAACCACTGTCTAGCAGCGTGTACTTACCGCCCTTATCAACAGTCGCACCATCCATGCTGCCCTTACCGCCGTTGGCGTCATAAGTGATGTTTACCGGGATCTTCTTCCAAACAGCCTTCACAACCGTGTTGTCATTAACAGTGATCTCGGTGCCAGGCGCAACTTCCTGACCATCGACCTCCCAAGCCTTGAATTCCTGGGTGTCATCCGGAGCAGTAAAACCACTGTCTAGCAGCGTGTACTTACCGCCCTTATCCACGGTTGCAGGTTTCATTTCGCCACTACCACCGTTGGCGTCATAAGTGACGTTTACCGGGATCTTCTTCCAAACAGCCTTCACAACCGTGTTGTCATTAACAGTGATCTCGGTGCCAGGCGCAACCTTCTCACCATTAACCTCCCAAGTATCAAACTCCTGAGTGCCATCCGGAGCAGTGAAGGTGCTTTCAGGCAGGGTATATTTACTGCCTTTCTTCATGGTCGCAGAATCCATACTGCCACCGCCACCATTAGCGTTGTACGAAACCTTAACTTCGCTGTCTTTCCAGATGGCTTTCACCACGGTGTCCTTGTCAACGGTGATCTCGGTACCCGCAGCTACCTCTTTGCCGTCGACCTCCCAGGCTTTAAATTCCTGAGTATCATCCGGAGCAGTGAAGGTGCTTTCAGGCAGGGTATATTTACTGCCTTTCTTCATGGTCGCAGAATCCATACTGCCACCGCCACCATTAGGGCTATAGGAAACCGTCACCTCGATGTCCTGCCAGATTGCTTGGATAGAAGTGTTTTCCTTAACCCGGATTTTATCTCCTGCTTTGTGTTCGGCAGTGCCAATCTGCCAGGTCCTGAATTTCTCGTTCGCGGGAGCCGTAAAAGCATTGGCTAGAATCTCATATTCAGCGCCCTTATTTACGGTCTTGCCTTCCATTTCTCCGGTGCCTTTGTTGGCATCGTAGCTAACAGTGGCAGTTTCGAGCTTCTTGCTTTCCTCAACTGAATCGAGTTTATCGGTGTCACCTTCGAGGCCGCCATTATCTTTTGCGGTTGCCTTGATGGTCCCGGCGAGTTCGATGTCTCCGATACTCAGAGTGATCACACCGGATTCTTCATTAACACCCGGTCCGCTCCATTTATTGGTGTCCGAAGCTCGCGTTGCTTTGACGGTTTTCTCCGCTCCCGAAGCATCCTTATAGGTGACGGTGTAAGACAGCAAGTCGGTATCATCGCCAGGATCTTTATAAGCCGGTGGGGTAATAGTTACTTCACCCTTATCCGTATCTACCGCAATCGCAGGAGATTTAGGTGCAATATTTTTCACCAGATCTTTTGCTGGGATTGTTATTACTGGTTTAGCTCCACCATTTAACTTATATGAACCATCTGCATTTTTTACAGGTACCGGATTGTAGTTACTATCATAAGTAACTTCCACATCATTACCGCTAAATATCTCAACATTGCCGCTGTCATCAATTTGTATAACTGCCGGAACTCCATCCAAGTCTCCAGTTCCGTTTGGTAATTTAGATTCTCCACCTACTGTATATGCATTTCTTATAGCAGCATCAATTGCTTTTTTATCTTCAGCAGTTAATTTTCTGGGGTCTCTAACTTCTATTTTTTCTACCGGTACCGGTATAACAGTTGTTGTGGAACAAGATACAAATTTATGGGGTTCTTTTACAGAAACACCAACTATTTGGTCGAGAGTTAAACTATCCCATGCTTGTAAAGTATAGGAAAAATTTCCATCGCTTTGTACATTTACCTCTATTGGCGTAGATGAGTCTTTATCAACTGTACACTTATTTTCATTAGTATATTGACCTTGTTTATCCTTATTAACATTAACGACTAATTGTACTTTTATGCCGTCAAAAGGTCCTGGTTCGGCCAGTTTTCCCTTAACTACATTGTCTACAATTGTAATACTGTCAATCTCAGGCGCTCTTGAGGTTTCTGTAACTTGTTTTATTGTTAAATTTGTAGCTTCGACTTTGCCTGATGTCGAACCATCAGTATAAGTTACTTCATAATAAGCATGGTCAGTGCTATCAATGGAAAACTTAACAGATTTAATATCCCCTGCTATTCCGCTGTTCGCATCTTTCAACTTTTGAATAGCTTCTGTTTGTTCATCTTTATTAACTATATTGGATGAAGTTTGCTCTATCCAAATTTCGCCTGTCGGCATTTTAAGAGTAACTGTAGATGCCTTAGATGGTTGTGCAGTTTTAGTTACCTCCGGTGATTTATCTTCACCTATTTGTTGGTAGACAGTAACCGTATCGCCTTTTGCAACTTTAACGCCCCCAGGTAGATCTACCTTCCAGGTTGTTCCAGTTGTAGGTGTAACAGAAAGACTGGCTTTTTCAGTCCCACTACTATCCTTTAAGCTTACATGGACTGTTGCTATTACAGTCTTTTTATCAACTTTAGCTTTTGCTAAATTGGCTCCGGAAATCGTTGTAGCATCGTATAATAGATCATTAACGGTCGGTGCTTTTACAGCTGCACCCACGGGTTGCCCAATAATCTCCGGCCCTATCTCTAGCCCATCGCCCGCCTGGGTATCAGTTTTGACGCCTGGAGTGCTCACTGGCGTCGGATTGACGCTTTGTTCGTCACCCTGGGAGCTAATCTGTAGATCCTCGGCATGAGCCAGGGACGGGGTCGATAGCGTAAAACCCAAGGCGCAAGCCAAGGTTACGATCAGTAATTTTCTAAGAATACGAGCTGGTTTCAGCAGCGCTCTGCCGGCAAGCGTTGCAAAAGAACCGGGCTTGTCCTTGAGGTCGAACATGAGACCTTCCTGTCCAGTGTGCTAGTTGCATATATTCCTCCTAAAAGTACCACCGCTACAACCAGAAAACCAGCCCGTTGAGCTCAGGTTGATGGTTACAGCTACATAAAGATAGCTAACCAAATAAAACAGATTAGCTATAATTCCATTACGCATAATTTATAGATGTAAAAATTGCTATACCTAATCAATTATTTTTTGTACTCTAATCATTCATTAACGGCGATTTGTAGTAAATGTCTACGAAAAACGTGAGAGCTTTTACTGCTTAATTAGAAGGTCTAGCTTCGGGCAGTTACTCCACGACCGCTCTAGGTTATAGATCCGGCCTGCGAAACCGTAAACCTTTTAGCGACTCGCACGCTTTTTGGCGGAAACCATACTTTTTGTCACTTGCTTCTCTGAGACTTCCGTAAGCCTAGAAATCTGACTAACTGAGCCATGCCAGCGACACCTCAGACAGCTAGACGGAGGGGGGACGTATCGATCACACCCGGGTGGGCTACTACCTGCTTGCGTCCAACGCGATGGCGGACGGCTCCGATCCGGTATCCCCCCATTCCGAGCCACTACCGCCGGCCGCAGCCCCTCAACGAGCTCACTCCGAAGAGCATGAGGAGGAGCCGCCCGCGGCCAGCCCAGCGAAAGCTAGAACCCGAGGTCGAAGAGCTCGTTGAGCACGGTGAGCACACCGTTATCCGCGTTGGAGGGCGCTACGTAGCGGGCGCACTCCAGTACATCCGGCTGGGCGTTAGCCATCGCGAAGCTAAAGTCGGCGTGTTCGAACATAGGAATATCGTTATTGAAGTCCCCGAAACAAAGGGTCTGGGCCGTGGTTATCCCCAGGCTGGCTTGCAGGCCAGCTAGACCGGTGCCCTTCGTGGCTGCCGCGGGGTTAACATCCGTCCATAGCTCCCCGCTGCGCACCACATCGACTCCTGGGCCGAGGGCGCGCAGGCGCGGGATAACCTCCACGAAAGGATCGGAGAAACTTAGCACCCCGATTTTGTACAAGCCCTCCGTGTGAGGCAGGAGATCAGCGACGATCTCATTGGCGTGGTAATAAGCAAGAGCTTCGTCCAAAAAAGCGCGGTCGGTGCGCTCGGCATACGCTTTTTCACCGCAGAGGACCGTGCCCACGTCCTGGCCCGCGCGCGCGAGCTCCCGCACAATCTCTACCACGCGGGTGCTCGTGGCCTGAGGGAGCGTCGTCGTCGCTAGGGGTATACCACCCCGGCGAACATTCGCACCGTTTTCCGCGATAATCGGCATACCCTCCACGTGGGCGGAAAACATATCCGCGAGCGTTTTATACTGGCGCCCCGAGGCTGGGCAGAAAATAATGCCGCGCTCGCGCAGACGGTCAACCAGTTCGTTACCCCATGCGGGAAACACTTTCCCGGGGAGCAAGAACGTTTCGTCCATATCAACGACAACAAGCTTGACACCCGCTGCGGCCGCGCGTAAGGGCGCGAGATCGGTCGGCGTAACAGGCACAAAAACCCTTTCTGAAAAGATGCCACAGGGACAACGCCGCTGCGGCGCGGCGCGTAATTTCGCGGCTAGCCTGCTAAAGGCTACCACATCCCAGCTGGTGGCCCAGCGGTGGCCGAGGCTGCGTTCAGTTTGCGGATCAGGCGTGATCTTTGAAGCTGATGCTGATGGAGCTGTCAGTATCTATGATGGCTTGCTCTACTAGGATGTTCCATGCCTCGTCACTGTATTCGAGTGGCGGCTGGGTGGCTAGACAGTCGCGGACTAAGGAGGCTTGTGCTCGGCGAGTAGTGAGGTCAGCGATCTGGTAATTGATTGCCTGACGTTCTTGTTCTTCCTGTTGGTAGCGTTTCTCGAGCTTTTTGTAGCGGCTGTCGTATTCACCAGGGTCGCGCGTGGTGATGGCGTTTTCTGCGATGGTACAAACCAAATCGGCTTTGACGATTTAGAAGCCGCCAAAGCCGAAGGTAGGGTTCGCGACATAGTGTTCGACACACATGTCGTGAGTTACTTAGACGTTCATATTGATACAAGGCTCTGGGTGGGTGCATGGAGCAACAAGGTGGGTGCAGTTGGCGCGAGGGTGGGTGCACAATCGACCTTTCCCAGGCACGCGGGGCTGTCAGCTCTAAACGGTGCCGACTAGCAACAGATGTCAACTAGAGATGAGTCCCGACAGAATCTGCTCGAGGAACCCTACGTTGACATTCCCTAAGTTCTCAGGGGTTTCATTACTAAGTTGCCCCATGAGGCCAACTGCTCGCTCTTTGTTTGTTTCAAAGACATCACGGATATCAGAGGTGAGCTTGAGGGAAATAAGCATGCCCATCATATTGATAGAGATCGCCAGCATTCTCGAAGCCATTTCTACCACTGCTTTGTCAGGTGGTATGTCGCCGGTCTGCCTTGCCTTCGAGAAGAACAACTTCACGAATTTATCGGCAGTTCCGAACGCTTTGTCTGCCTCGTCAATGTTGCCAAGCCTCCAGTAGCATGACCCCAAATTCATGTAGGCACGGCTGAGGATACCTAGATACAAGGCCCAGTGTTCCGGTATTTGGTCAAAGATCCTTTCGGTATCGCGAATCACAGCTACCTGATTGGCGATTTCGGGGAACTCTCTCCCGCCTTCAATGAACCAAAGTGGGTCACTGTCTACTCCAGTTCCGCTCAGGCGTCCGAAACGACCGTTCTTCTTTTGCACCAGAGGGTAGAACTCAATATATTCCATTTCATTGTTTAGTTCACGCAATCGTGCATCGACCAAATCGATAAGTGTATACCCGTTACTTGAATCAATAGTCAACGCTGCGCGTACCCTCGTAAGTCGCTCAATAGCTTTAGCACCTCGCCCTTGAATTTGGTAGATCCAGGAGAGAAGGACTTCCGCTCGCACTGTGCTGCTTCCTGTAGCACCGACCGCTATGCGCGCGTTCTCTGTCAACGTTTCAACAACAGACCGCGCCTCATCGAATTGCTCGAGTTGAAGCAACGCGTATCCAAGCTGGTACGCGGCACGCAGGCCCAGTGGATCATAGGCTCCGTGGTGCCGATGGACGATGGAAAGGCAGGCAGATAGCCATTGCTGAGCATCGGCGAACCTCTTCTCGTTGAGAGCAATGTCTCCCGCCCAGATATACATATCGGCCCGGAGAGTTGCATGAATTCTCGACTCTGGGATTCTCCCATCCAAGTCACGGAACGCCTGCTCAACATCCGTAATCTGATTGGCATGATATCCAAAAAAGATCACATTCGCCTCCACCTCGAGCGCAGCAGGCGAATCCTCGCCGACTGCTTCTCGGATTCTTGCTAGAAGTGCTTTCCCTTGGTCAAAGGCTTCATCGCAAGAGGAATTTCGTGCATTCACCGCGCGAAGTCGCTTCATCTGAAGCATGAGAGTCTTAGGAGAATCCTCCCCGAAAATCTCTGTCGCCGCACCGATACCTTCCTCGTAAAATTC
This sequence comes from Propionimicrobium sp. BV2F7, assembly GCF_000510445.1. Lineage (NCBI taxonomy): Bacteria > Bacillati > Actinomycetota > Actinomycetes > Propionibacteriales > Propionibacteriaceae > Propionimicrobium > Propionimicrobium sp. BV2F7. The sequence goes on from NZ_AZIS01000003.1 coordinate 449,265, forward strand.
GATGGCCTCCTCGTATGCCCAATTCTCGAAGGCTACATCTCCCTTTAGCGTTACCAATGGGATGTATACAGCTTCCACAACATCCGCTGAAACTGGTTCGTCCGAGTACCTTTCTCGGAGCATCGCTGTGATGTGCATCAGGACTGGCTTGGCTTCTAGCGGGTCTCCACTCCTCATCAGGAGTCTCGCGTGGAGGAGCTTGACCACCAATGTGTCAGGATGGCTTTGCCCATCCAATTTAATCTGTAACGGTAGAAGCTTCGAAAGGATCGCTTCGGCATCAGTAAACTCAGACATTGCGTAATAACAATCCGCAATTTGCCTGAACACGAAAATCTGATCGCGTACGTCAGCGTCCCCGCCAAGAGCGCCAAGAGCAAAGTTGAAATGCTCGATCGCCTTTGAAAAATCAAATGCCGCTATGTTGCGTCTCGCAACGTGGATGTGCGCCGCCGCTGTTGTGAGAGGTAGCCCCTCCCCGCCGAAGGTGAGATACCAGTCCACCACTGCGTCTACTTGAGAGCTGCTGGGGAGATCGAGATGCTCACGTTGATCATCAAGCCAATGTGTGCAAGCTTGTTGCGCGAATCTTTGTGCATGCTCCTTTAAGGTGGACCGGTCTTGAACGGTTTTCCTCACGTGTCGGGTCAACAAGGGATCGGCGAAGTTGGCTACCTCTGTTGATCCCTTGCACCATCCGATGGGATTTCGAGCTTTATTAATCGCATCGTGAGCGCTTTCCGGTGACTCTTGGTAAATCTCGTTGATGACCTCGGCGATGACTGTCGGCACGAATCGATTAAGTATGTCCTGAGCTGGATCTAAGGGGTTTCCTGCGACCGCTGCCGTCAGCGCGTTTCTCACACCTTCAGGCAGAGCCTTCCAGCGGCTCTCGACTACTCGTTCGACACTGTCTGGTAGCTTGAAGTCATCGGAAAGAAGAATCTTGTGACCTGATAGTCGAATCTCGATCGCAACGTTGGGATCGGTAATCCAAAGAAGGAGAAACAATGGCGTATTAAGTTTCTCCACCACCTGTTTCGCAACGTCGGCAGACGTTTCTGGGGCAAAGCGCAATAGGAGTTCGACGAGCGAATCCTCCTTGAGAGAAGGGACATCCACATCAATAAGTTGCGCTTGAACGTCCGAGTTTTCTTGCATGTCTGAATGCCATTGTTCGAAGTCGTCCTCGACCATTCCCTCAGGCCAGGCAGTACCAATCACCATCACGGGCCGCTTCAGGTCAGGCTCGCTGAGCACTGTCAGAAGCGAACGAAGTTCCGGCCCCATCAGGTGCATATCCTCGATGACGACAATTCCGGGGAGGCCTTTTGCAGTCAAGGATCGAATGGCTTCAGCTAGTTCCGCGCCAGCGTCCTTCTTCGACTTGAGGTGCTGTTCCCCCATATATACGTCTCGGTGAAGACTCTTCGAGTTCTTTCGTCTCTTGCCAAACCAACGAAATACATCGCCTAGCCATGATGTGAGAGTAGCTGGAAGCGGAATACCAATACTCAACGCTTCAAGAGAATACTCAAGCAATGTATCGGCTGCATCAGCCTGCAAGTCCTTGCGGACCCGAGGAACTACTTCAGAGAGCACTTTCCCAGCACGAGCGAGAGCTCCAGAGGCATCCCACCACGCCAACGACAAGGGGGCCAGGTGGGTCGCCATCTGTTTCTTACCCGTTGCCACGACATCGAGTTTTTGGTTGTTCCGCAGGTCTTGACAATTGAATGACCACCAACCAAACGTCGGGAGCGTGTCTTCCTTCCAAATGAAGGAATCCAAATCAGGGGAAAGAACCGCGCGGCCTCGTAGTGGGTCCGCTTCACCATCTGCGGAAGTCAGCTCGGGCCAGTATTGCCCATATCCGTCCTTGGATTTTTCCGCCTTATCCAAGCGAAGTAACTCGTAAAGGCGCTGAATGATAGCTGTCTTCCCAACACCGGATGCCCCCCGAAGCATCAAAACAGTAGGACCGTCATAGCAACCGCCGGAAAGAGCCTTCACCCGATCATGCAGGTCTCGCGCGATCGATTCGTGTTGTCCAAGGAGCTCAGGCACCCTAGTTCCTCCCACAAATAACGCATGGCTCACAACCACAGTCACGTGACGTCACCGTCAAGACAAGGAGACCTAGAATAATCGCCATGTTAACTGCCAAGTTACATTCCATTCTCACCGAACATCGAGTGCTTCTCAACCGATCCTCTGAAATTGGCATCCTTAAGCCCGATTCTGAGGGTGCCGTCCGTGTCGACCTCGGCGTGGTCGACGAGGGTGTTCCATGCTTGGTCGCTGTATTCGAGGGGTGGCTGGGTGGCGAGGAAGTCGCAGACTTCTATGGCTTGTGCTCTGCGGTGTCGCAGGTCGTCAATCTGCTTGCTGATACGTTGATGGTCGACTTCGAGTTGGTAGTGTCGGTTTTCGAGCTCGTGGTAGCGGCGGTCGTAGTCGTCGGAGTCGTTGGGTGTGGATGCTGCGGTGGTGATGAGCTGGTTCATCAGCGTGATAGTTTCTTCGATCCGCTCCCCTAGCCTGGCCTGCTGGGTTTCGAGCTCGCGGGTGTTGTAAACGGTGTCGTCAAGCAGGTGCATGGTGTCATCAAGCACGTCAACACGTGATAGAAAGACCCCCGGACGGGTCTAGTCGCTAGCAACACAAACAAATTCAATCGCTTATTGTTTAGATGTTCTCTTGAAGATACCCCTTGAGTGGACGCAAACGACGGTTTGGTGGGCGCAAACACCTGGTTCGACCTAGTTTTAGCAAACTTTTTGACTGCAAAACTGTCTAAGGGCTACTGCCGTCGATCATTCGCGCTCAAAGCAAACGCAGCCCGGAATATCTCCATGCCGCGTAGGCAAAAAGTTGACCCAACTAGCCGGTTGCGAGTTTTTTAATTGAATAACTAGGTTCACCTAAGCTAATTCAGATAGTATTTTGTTGTGTCAAAGAATCCTTCCATTCCGCAAAGTGATCGCTCTACAAAAACCGCCGCCGGGCATTGGGTGCTAGCGCGCGCCGGGAAACGGGTCTTGCGTCCCGGTGGCCTGAAGCTCACCACGCGCATGCTGGATAAAGCAGATATTTCCGGCCGCAAAGTGGTGGAATTCGCCCCAGGTTTGGGGCGAACAGCGAAACTCATAGTCGACCGCGGCGTTTCCTCATATGTAGGAGTCGACCAAGATCCCGATGCCGTCGCAAACGTGCAAGACGTCGTCACCCCGCATGGCGGAAAGGTTATTAACGCGCAAGCCCAGAACACCGGCCTGCCAGACGCCTCGGCTGACGTAGTGATTGGCGAAGCCATGCTGACGATGCAGGGCGAAAAGGGCAAGGACGAGATCGTGGCCGAAGCGTTTCGGCTGCTCGCTCCAGGCGGCTGCTACGCGATCCACGAGCTTGGGCTCACCCCCAACGATATTGACGCCCAGCTTGCCGACAACTTGCGTAAGCAGTTGGCCCAGACGATTCGCGTCAACGCCCGCCCGCTAACAGAAAACGAATGGTGCAAGGTGCTTGAAAACGCTGGCTTTACCATCGAATGGGTTGGTTTCGAGCCGATGGCGTTGCTATCGCCGCGACGCAATCTAGCCGACGAAGGGCTGCTCGGGGTAGCGCGCATTATCAAGAATGTTCTCCGCGACAAGGATCTACGCCAGCGTATTTTGACCATGCGCGCCACGTTCAAAGGATACAAAGATCAGCTCACCGGAATCGCGGTCGTTGCCCGCAAACCCAAGACGCAAGAAGACTGAAGAAAGAACACCAGAAATGAGTGACCCCAAACCCCTCCCGACGGCCATGCTCGGCTTCATAGACAACCTCGCCGACCGCATCGAATACGCAGAAAATTCCACCGTCTCAAAGACGCTTATGCAGGCAGAAGGCGTTAACGTCGTGCTGTTCTCTTTCGACAAGGACGAGGAGCTCTCGGAACACACCGCGGCCATGCCCGTAATAGTGCAAGCCCTAGAAGGCGAACTAGAAATCACCGGCGACGGCAAGACCGTCATATTGAAGCCAGGAGGCCTGGTTCACTTCACGACGAGACTCCCCCACGCGGTAAAAGCCCTGACCAGGGCAAAAATGGTGCTCTACATGCTCAAGTAGAGCGGATGGCAGTTCGGGGGGGGCACAGTCTCTCGCGCCCGCCCCTAAATCTATTCACGCGGTTTTCTCACGACTAGCAGGTTCAGAACCTACTAGTCGTGAGACAAACTTATATTCCCATCTAAGTGCTCAGCATCTCGTTAGGTCTTACTTCCTAATGGAACCGAAGCCCCAGTTTCCGATAGAGATCGAACGGGCCGAAGTAACTCACGGTCATGGCATCACAGGCATCCGGAATCTTAATCTTCCTCTTCGAGTTGGGCGCCGGTTGCTCTGAAGTAACTACAAGACACTTTCTGCTATGCGCTTGAGCTACTAACAGATAGTCCGCGATGCCCATGAATTCTCTCCTTGCTGCATCTGTATAAAGCCGATCCTTGTGCATCACCCACGATGATAGCTTCGACAAGGAAGGAGCCGTGTTCTCGTCAGGTTTCATCCAGAACGAGACGGGCAACTTTGCAGCCCATTGCTGAAGATAGCCTTTTTCTCCTTAGCTTTCACCGTCGTCTAGCTCTTTTTTAACAGACGCGATCGACGCCAGGTTCCCTTTCTTGTGTTCACCTATCAGCCACGTCCAAAAAGTTGGGGCGATATCTGGGTGATAATAACGGCGAGCAGCATCGATAAATACGTTAGCGTCTAGGAGATACATCAGACACCCCTTATGTGATCAGCGTATTTATCAAACATCTGGATTCTGCTGAAAGAAAGCAGGCGAAGAGCTTCTGTCATGGAGGTATTTCCACTCTTCGTGTCGCTCACGATTGCCCGGCTTAACGTTCTGCCTATCCTGTAAGGCTGGTTGTTGTAAAAATCTCCTCCGGCACCTTTAGCTGGCTTGTTTTCAAGAATCTCCAAGATCCGAGCTTGTTCCTGCTTGTACAGCTCAGAAAAAACTTTTTTATCAACGAGACCAACGTCACGAAGCCGCAATAGAACCACCAAGGTAGAACAGAAATATCGTTTTGCGAGTCTCTCCAACTCGTCTATTAACTCGTGTTCAGAAGAAAACTCTCGTTTAAGGTCTGTAGATGGAACGGCAATTTCAGCCGCCACACCATCACACCACTTCTCAAGCTCAATATCTCTGTCTTGAAGTGGTGCTCCCCCTTGGCTAACGCCAGTTTCTCCACGCCAAACGTGAGCAAACTCGTGTAGTAGAGAAAAGACCTGGCCATTCTTCGTGTCGTTTGCATTGACGAAAACCAAGGGAGCAAATTCAGATTGGAGCGTAAAACCCCTGAACTCCTCGATATCTAGCATCCGATGAGTGTTGTTGGCGACCATAGAGTTCAGAACAACTAATCCACCCAGATCTTCAAACGTCTCAATGAGTTAAAGGCGAGCATCATCTATACTTCTAAATTGCGCACGCTTTTCTACACCATATTCGAGCGCATTGGAAATCGTGGAGGCAGCTTTTTCTACGCTAAAGTCTGCCGTACTTCCAACAAATGTGAGGCGCTCAGGCTCACCGAAATCAGCCAGATAATCCTCATACCAAGCTTGCCTTCGCTGATTAAGGTATATCGTCTCGAAAAGATCCTCGCTAGCCTCAATTGGAGCAGAGCGCCCAACTCGGAAATCAGGAATTGGCAATTTCTCGGTCGAGGGCACAGGCAAAAAGAAATAACCAAGCGGTACGCGAGTGAAGTCAGCAACTTTCTCTACCTGCGCAAAACTTGGTTTCTTTTCAAAGCTAAGCCACTTATCCCAATCAGAAAATTTCTTTCTGATCTCGTCATCAGCTCGGCCACTACGACGTTGAGCCCACGTCAGAACCGGCGCAGCCACTGCGATACCAGACACTATGCCCTCCTCTCATGCTCATCTGAAGTGAAAACCATTTTACGGTAGAAAACTTCGGTAGCAGTAAGACTCTTCGTAGATCCCTAGTCTCGGCACGATTCTTTAGCACGACCAGCTAAATAAGTCTGCGGCTGAGTAACAAGTGCAGGCACTCCGGATCTTCATCCTCAAAAACGTTGTTTGATAGGCAGTGACGGTATCGCCTTCTGCAACAGTAACGCCGCCAGGTAGATCTACCGTCCAAGCAGTTCCACTTCTAGGGGTAACGGAAACAGTGGCTTTTTCGTTACCATTCTTATCTTTTAAGGTCACATATACAGTCGACCTTACGATGCTTCCACCAACTCTTTCTCGTTGTACATTAGCGCCGGAAATAGTTGTGGCGTCATAAAAAACCTTGCCAATGGTCGGTGCCGGTAAAGTTGATTGCCGCACGGGTTGATCGATAATCTCCGGCCCAAGATCTAGTCCATCGCCCGCCTGGGTATCAGTTCCAACTTCTGGAGTGCTTTCTGGCGTCGGATTGACGCTTCGTTCGTCAGCCTGGGAGCTAATCTGTAGATCCTCGGCTTGAGCCAAAGACGGGTTCGATAGCGTGAAACCAAAAGCGCAGGCCAAGGTTACAATCAGTAACTTTCTAAGAATATGAGCTGGTTTCAGCAGCGCTCTGCCGGCAAGCGTTGCAAAAGAACCGGGCCTGTACTTAAGGTCAAGCATTAGGCCTTCCTGTCCAGCGTACTAGTTGAATCTATTCCCCTTGGAAGTACCACTACTTCATCCAGAAAACTAGCCCGTTTAGCTCAGGTAGGTGGTTACAGCTACAGGAATATAGCTAAACAAAAAAGCAGATTGGGGTGTCTTGGGTTTTTAGGTTCAGGTGACTTGAGTGTTGTCCATTGATGGCCTGCCTGTTGGTGGGAAGGATGTATTAATGGTGGAAAAGTTCAGCAAGCATATTTTCGAACAGATCGTTCGCAAGCTTGATAAGCCCGAGAGATGAAAGAATCTGGATCAACGACGGCTCAGACCCTCACCGAACTCGGGATCAGCGAAGCCACTTTGAACCGGTGACAGTCAACGTATGGGGCGATGACCAAAAACGAAGCCAAAAAACTCCAGCGTCTGCGAGAGGAGAACACGCACCTGAAGCGGCTGCCGGGTCAGGCCGAGCCGGAAAAGAAGGCGTGAAAGAACTATCAGAGAAAAACTTCTAATCCCAGCTCGCCGCCATCCCCTCGATTAAATCGGTAGTTCTTATGCTCCTTGAGAGCGAGAATCTCGATTCTGCGGACGAGTTTGCACTGGCTCCCAGCCGCGAGGCACATCCGTTGACTGAATGGATTCTTCCCGTGAACGGTACACCACGTAGGGACGCGTCGGATACATCACCGGCGCCGAAACAACATGCACCAGCCTCGTAAACGGCCAAATCGCGAACAGCAAAAATCCCGCGATAATGTGGAGCTTAAACGAGGTTGGAACCATAGCGATCAATTCCGGCTGCGGTTGGAAAGACAAAATCGAACGCAACCACGGACTAATCGTCTCCCGATAGTCATAACCACCTGGCACGCCCAGGATCTGGTTTTGCAACGTCGCCCAAAACCCTAGCCCAATCGGCAAGCACAACAGCACGTACATGAAAATGTCGTTCTTCGTAGTCGCGAACCGCACCGACTTTGTAACAAGACGCCGATACAGCAGACCAATCAGACCCACAATCGTCATAACACCCGCGGCCGCTCCACCAATCGTCGCCACAAAGTGGTAAGCATGGTTGGAAACCCCTAGCGCTTCCGTCCACGACTTCGGAATCAACAGTCCCATCACGTGTCCCAGACCTACAAACAGTATGCCGAAGTGGAACATCGGTGACGCCCACCTAAGCAAGGCAGACTCTTGTAACTGCGACGAACGCGACGTCCATCCAAATTTGTCATACCGATAACGCCACACTAGGCCCACAATCAGCATGACCAGCGCTAAATACGGGAAACCCATCCAAAAGAAAGTTTCGAACGCACTCATCTGCGTGCCCCTTCACTCAAAATCGGGAATGGAAGTGACTGCACGCCAACCAGTTCCGAAGGCGGGCCTTGCAGCACAAGTTTACGAAAGGCCTCCTGTGCTTTCTTATCTAAGGGCAGTAGAGTCATAACCAGGCCATCAACCACCGCTTGCCAAGGGCTATTTAGCGATCCAAGAGCGGAGCGGAGCACTTCGAGGCCTTCACGATGGATAGCAAGCAAATGCTCCGCAAGCTCATCACCCGTACGAGCACTGAGCTCGAGGACGGCCGGCAAATAATCTGGGAGCTCTCCCCCAGTCACCTTCCAACCCATCGCCTCAAACGCCTGCTTGAAAGCTAAAATAGCTGAGCCCCTCATGCGCGTGTCGCCCGCTAGATAGTACGACAGGTACAGGTTGCACTTACGTTTTTGGTCAAACGTGCGCACATAAAGGTCCTCAATCTCACGCAGTTCAGTGGACTGCGCCCAATCAAGAAACTCCTGAAACCGATCAGCCACACGCTCGTCAACGTTTCCAAGTTCGAGGCGGATAACACCCAGTTGCTCGTGAAAATCCTCCGGAGGATAATCCAACAACACTGACGCAATCATGTGCGCCGTGCGCTTATTGCCGGCCTCCACAGAGTTCAACGCCTCCTCGGCGCGCTGTTCACTCATCGACGCACCCCCAACGGAACAAACGTCTTCGTGCCGCCACCGGGCTGCGCCCATCCGGCGCCCCCCATGCCCGGCCCGCCCAAAGAGTCAAGCGAACAGCCCAACTCGGCCAAGCCGCGCGGCGTTTCTGCGGAGGTAGTTGGAATCACGTAACGGTCACCATACTTCGCAATCGCCAATAGCCGGTACATTTCCTCCATCTTTGCCCCCGTCATTCCAACAGCCTTCGCCCCCGTCTCGTCGGGCTCATCATTGAGATGGAGGCCGCGCATGTAAGTGCGCATCGCAGCGAGGCGGCGAAGCGATTTCTCCACCGGAGCCGTGTCGCCCGCCGTGAACAGGCCAGCTAGATATTCCAGCGGGATACGCATAGTAGCGATCGAAGTCATCAAGATCTTAGCGTCTTCACCATCTTCACCGGCCGCAGTAACCGCGTCCACCACGGGAGAAAGAGGCGGGATGTACCAAACCATTGGCATCGTGCGGTATTCCGGGTGCAGTGGTAGTGCAACTTCGTACTCGCTAATTAGTTTCCAAACCGGGGACTCTTGCGCGGCGCGAATCCACGAGTGCGGAACACCATTTGCTTCCGCCTGTGCCAACACCTCCGGGTCGAACGGATCTAACAAAAGACCACGCTGCGCCTCATACAGGTCCTTCGGATTCTCAACCGAGGCTGCCTCACCTACCCTATCCGCGTCATAAAGGAGAACGCCCAGGTAGCGAAGACGCCCCACGCAGGTTTCTGAACAAACCGTTGGCTCACCCGCCTCAAGACGCGGATAGCACAGCGTGCATTTCTCGGCCTTACCCGTGTGGTGGTTAAAGTAAACCTTCTTGTACGGGCATGCCGAAATGCACTGACGCCAGCCGCGGCACTGATCCTGATCCACCAATACAATGCCATCTTCGCTACGCTTATACATCGCACCCGAGGGGCAAGACGAAACACACGTAGGATTCAAGCAGTGCTCACAAATGCGCGGCAGGTAGAACATGAACGATTCCTCGATCTGCGTCTTCACCTGCGTTGTCATCTGCTCCAAAATCGGATCCTGATGCATTGTTTCTAGCGAGCCGCCAAGGTCGTCATCCCAGTTTGGACCCCAATTGGGGTTGTCCATTTTCTCGCCGGTAACCTGCTTGACCGGCCGAGCCGTTGGCAAATGCTTCGAATCCTTTGGAGCGCCAAGAAGTTTCTCGTACTCGTATGTCCACGGCTCGTAGTAGTCCGCTAGCGCAGGCATGTGTGGGTTAGCGAAAATTGTTGCGAGCTTATGCAACCGGCCTCCGCCCTTTGGCTTTAACTTACCCGACTTCGTTCGTTCCCAACCACCCTTGTAACGCTGCTGGTCTTCCCACTGCTTCGGGTAGCCAACACCAGGTTTCGTTTCTACATTGTTGAACCAGACGTACTCCATACCCTCACGGTTGGTCCACGCCTGCTTGCAAGTAACCGAACACGTGTGACACCCGATGCACTTATCGAGGTTCATCACCATTGCGATCTGAGCCATTACCTTCATTAGAAGTCCACCTCCGTAGTGCGGCGACGAATAAGAGTTACTTCATCGCGCTGGTTACCGGTTGGGCCAATGTAGTTAAACCCGTACGTCATCTGCGCGTGACCACCCGCCATATGAGTCGGCTTCAGCAGGATCCGCGTAAGCGAGTTGTGAATACCACCGCGGAGTCCTGACTTCTGCGAAACCGGTGTTCCCGCAACACGCTCTTGAGCATGATGCATATACACCGTTCCCTCAGGCATCCTGTGCGACACCACTGCACGAGCCGCCACGGCACCATTGCGGTTGTACGCCTCAATCCAGTCGTTGTCCTTCACACCAATCTTGTGCGCATCAGCCGGCGACATCCAGATAGTCTGCCCGCCTCGTCCAAGCGTCAGCATGTGTAGATTGTCGTAGTACTGCGAATGGATCGCCCACTTGTTGTGTGGCGTCAAGTAACGCACAGCAACCTGGGCGACGCCCTCGTCCTTGGACAGCTCTCCCACAACCGCGTCTCCATAAATCCGTGCGAGGTCAAGCGGCGGACGGTAAACAGGCAAAGATTCACCGATGTCAATAATCCAGTCGTGGTCAAGGTAGTAGTGCATGCGTCCCGTGAAGGTGTGGAACGGTTTACGATGCTCAAGGTTGATAACGAACGCCGAATATCGCCTGCCCCCATGCTCCGAACCTGACCATTCAGGTGACGTAACCACAGAGCGCGGCTGGATTGTGATCTCACGGAACGTGAGGCGCTTTTCCTCATCACCCAAAGCGAGCTGCACCAGCTCCTGGCCTGTCTGCTTCTCATACTGGCGGAATCCCTGCACAGCCATACGCCCGTTAGTGGTTCCCGACATCTGCATGACAGCATCTGCGGCCTTGATCGGCGTATCCAAGAGAGGACGCCCCGCGCCAACCCCGCTCGTTGCGGTTCCGTTCATACGTCGCAGAACATCTACTTCCTCATCGGGCTTCAACGTTATGCCCTTTATCGGCAAGCCAAGTTTTTCAACGTTCGGGCCAAGCGTGGTGAACTTCTCATAGATCTGCGTGTAATCACGCTCCACCGGCACGAACTTCGGCAGTGTCTTGCCCGGAATTAGCTCGCGTTCCTCCAACGGCTCAACGATGCCATGCGGTAGCGCAAGCTCGTCAGGCGAATCATGCGCGATTGGAGCCATCACCACATCGTTTTGTGTCTTGAGGTGCGTCTTAGCCATCTCTGATACGAGATAGGCAAGATCCCTGAACAGATCAAAGTCCGAACGAGCCTCCCACGGCGGCTCTACCGCCTTATTGAACGAGTGCAAGAACGGATGCATATCCGTAGACGAAACGTCGTACTTCTCGTACCACGTTGCCGCCGGCAAAACAATATCCGAAAACAGTGTTGTAGAGGTATTGCGGAAATCCGCGGTGAACATGAGGTCAAGCTTGCCGATTCCCGGATTATCACGCCATTTCATCAGCTTCGGACGCTTACCCTCGGCAAGCTCCTGTGCTGATACTGCGTTATCCGCACCGATCATGTGACGCGCAAAATACTCCGCACCCTTCGCGGACGAACCAAGCAGATTCGTTCTCCAATTTGCAAGAATCCGCGTGAAGTTGCGCGGATTATCCGGATCCGTACACGCAAAGTTCAACCGGCCGGCCTTGAGTTCTTGCACCACATATTCGCCCGGAGCCATTCCGGCCTCGTTCGCGCTTCTACCAATCTCAATGGAAGACCTGTCAAACTGCGGGTAAGACGGCATCCAACCACGCTGTGATGCTTCCACGAGCGTGTCCGCGTTCGTGAGCCCCTTCCAGTCCGCGAGCGGCGAGCCAACTTGACCCGCAAGAGAGCCGTCGTAACGCCACTGATCCGTTAACAGGTACCAGAATCCGGTTGAGATCATTTGGCGAGGAGGACGCGACCAGTCAAGGCCCATCGCATACTGCTGCCAGCCTGCAATTGGGCGAACCTTTTCTTGGCCCACGTAATGCGCCCAGCCCCCGCCATTAACGCCCTGAGTTCCACACATGGATGTGAGGGCGAGGAAAGTGCGGTAAATCGTGTCAGAGTGGAAGAAATGGTTTGTGCCCGCGCCCATCACGATCATGGATCGCCCCTGGGAGTCGATCGCGTTTTGCGCGAACTCTCGGGCAACGCGGATGACGGCGTTCATGGGAACACCCGTGTGTTCTTCCTGCCATGCGGGAGTTCCGGGAGTTGAGGCATCCTCGTAATCTGCTGGCCACTGCCCAGGCAGGCCCTCCCTCTTCACCGCATATTCTGCCAGGAGCAGGTCATAAACCGTGGTTACAAGGTCCTCGCCCACCTTGAACGCAGGCACCCCGCGGCGAACCAACCCCGCTCCGATTGCCATAGTTTCAGATTGCGCTGCGGGAATGTCGAAACGGGGAAGAACAATCTCCACACCCTCAGCGTCGCTTCTGTTCAACGCAGACATTGCCGGTTTCACACCGTCGAGCGCGAGGTTCCACTTTCCGTCCTCACCACCCCAACGATCTGCAACTGTGCCACCCGGATCCTTAATCGTGCCGTCCTCGTCAAGCACCAAAGCGCGATGCTCCGGGTGCGGCCTACTGCTCAAATCACCAGCGATATCGTTTGGCAAATCAGAAGCCGTTAGGAACTTCCCTGGTACCAGCCCCTGCTTAGTTTGTTGCAGTTTCACCAAAAACGGCGAATCCGTGTAGCGCTTCATGTAATTCAAGAAGAACGGCTCTTGCCGCTTAACGTGAAACTCTGAAAGAATCACGTGTCCCATCGCCTGCGCGAGAGCACCATCCGTGCCCGGATTTACGCGTAGCCACTCGTCGCCGAACTTCGTATTGTCAGCGTAGTCAGGAGAAATAGCCACCACTTTCTGACCGTGGTACCGCGCCTCCGTCATGAAGTGCGCGTCGGGCGTGCGAGTAAGGGGAATGTTTGAGCCCCACATGATCAGGTACTTCGCGTTGAACCAATCTCCGGCCTCGGGCACGTCCGTCTGGTCTCCAAACACCTGCGGCGAAGCGGCTGGAAGATCTGCATACCAGTCGTAGAACGACAACATCACACCGCCGAGCAACTCGTAAAAACGCGAACCTGCAGCATACGAAATCATTGACATTGCGGGAATAACGGAGAACCCCGCCATGCGATCCGGACCGTACTCCTTAATCGTGTACACGTGCGCTGCCGCGAGGATCTCGTTTACCTCGTCCCATCCCACGCGAACCATGCCGCCTTTGCCGCGCTGCGACTTGTAAGCCTTCGCTTTCTCGTCGTCCTCAACAATCGCTCCCCACGCCTCAACTGGATCCTTACCCGAAGCACGTTGCTCGCGATACATGTCCAGCAGAACGCCGCGAATATGCGGGTAACGAATACGCGTTGGCGAATACTCATACCAAGAGAACGCCGCGCCGCGAGGGCAGCCGCGCGGCTCATACTCGGGCATGTCCGGGCCGGTAGACGGGTAGTCTACTGCCTGTGACTCCCAAGTGATCACGCCGTCCTTCACATAGATCTTCCACGAACACGAGCCCGTGCAGTTCACGCCGTGTGTTGAACGCACAACCTTGTCATAGGCCCAACGTTGGCGGTAAAACGAGTCCGCGTCACGGCCTCCTTCCAGGAAAATTTGGCGCGCGTCACCTGAAACTTCACCGCGGCGTAACCTTGAGCCGAGCGCGAAAACGCCGGAAGCAGATTCGCGATAGCCCTGCTTAGTCGAATCAGTCATGATTTCCTCCAAATCGGGGCCGTTTAACCTGGGAACGGCGCGTTTTTGCGTGCGTAACGCATCCAACAAATCGCGGAACAAATGATGCAGTAGATGGCCGCACCGAAGAAGAACGTTGCGGCCGCCATCATCGACAGGCAAACGCCTACGAGGAATGGGCCAAGCGCTGCCACTGCTGCTGTGAAGCCAATCGCACCGCCCGCCTGGCGTTTGGGCATGATCATCGGCATCTGCTTGAACGTGCCCGCATTACCGACACCGGCAAAGAAGAACATGATCAACATGGCCCACAAGAAGCCTTTAAAATCAGCGTTCGATCCGGGATTTACGACGAAATATCCCGAAATCAGTAGGGTCACAGCCATTCCGACGCCCGAAACGAATGTCCAAATGCCACCACCAAAGCGGTCACACAGCGGCCCCCACGCCACGCGCACCAACGAACCGATCAGCGGGCCGAGGAATGCATATGTTGCACCCTGCACTGCGAGCCCCAATGCGGATTGAGCACCGTAATTGTTATTGATTAGGAGGCCGAACTGAGCGGATGCACCCGAAAAAATGCCAAACGTCATTACATAAAGGAGCGTCATGTACCACGTGTTCGGGTTCGAGAAAATGTCTAGCTGTTCACGAATGTTTGCTTTTACGGGCACGTCCTTCAACATCGCGAAAGACAAGATTGCAGCGAGTATCGCCCAAGGAACAAAGAAAATTGCGGGATTTGAAACCCAAATCGGGTTATCCGCCGAATCAGTTTGCGGCGCGATCCACGTCATTCCGAACAACGCCGAGCCCATGAGGGCGGGAGCGGCGAGCTGGATGATGGACATGCCCAGGTTACCGATACCCGCTTGTAAGTTGAGAGCGGTGCCAGCCAAGCGCTTCGGGAAGAAGTAACCGGTTGAAGGCATGTAACCAGAGAAGGAACCGCCACCAATACCGCACATGAACGATAAAACTAGTAGCCACCAAAACGGCGTAGAGACGTCTTGGACGGCAAAGAACCAGCCGAACATCGGGATAGTGAACAGCAACGACGAAACACCTACAAGCTTGCGCGTACCAATCATGGGCGGCAAAAACGTGTAGATGAGGCGGATTAGGCCGCCCGAAAGGCCCGGCATTGCGGCGAGCCAGTACAGCTGCGCGGGAGTTAGCTGGAATCCAATCTCGTTTAGTTTTGGAGCGAGCGCCGATACGAGGAACCATACGCTAAACGCGAGAACCATCGAATATGTGGAGATCACGAGTGTTGTCCACGCAATCTTTGAGCTCCACTGATCTGGATTTTCTGGATTCCAGTTTTTTAATACGCGCCCGGATGCGTCCAGTTGTTTAATTTCGTCAGCCATTTTCGCCCCTCACTGGAATATGCGTACTCCCAATTGGAAAGTAGCAAGATTGTAGACGCTTAGAAGGCAAACTTAGGAGCATGGCTACAGACCACTCACAAACCGCATGAACACGGTATTTTGCAGTCTGGCACCTTTGCCGAAAGTGAGCCTAACACCAAACCTACACGATACAATTAGAAAAAGAGTGGTCTACACGATCCAATTAGAAAAGGATTGCTGCGCTAAAACGGAAAATACTTGGCCAAAAGAGTGTGCTGTGATTTTTCAATAAAACTCCGCTATTAAAAAAAGGGGCACGATATGACTGAACCTGAACTCTCAAACATTAAGGCCGCCGTCGTTACCGTGGATTCGCGCGTAGTGTCTGGCACGAAGCCGCCAAAGGGCGCGCAAACCGCTGTCTCCATATTACGTGAGGCTGGGATCAGCGTTGTTCGAGAGGTCGTTATCGACGATCTGGCAGCTCCTTTACGCGGCGAGTTCGACCGCGCCCTGGAGGCTGGAGCCCGCTTAATCATCACTATAGGTTCGACGGGGGTTTCTGCACGCAACATAGTTCCAGAAACCACCATGGCGGTATGCGACGTTGAACTTCCCGGAATTGCAGAGCAGATTCGCCAAGAAGGCCTAAAGAACATGCCTCTTGCTGTGCTTTCACGCGCCGTAGTTGGAGTTACATCCAGAACCTCGCGGGGAGCAGTTATCGCTAATTGTCCGTCATCCTCGGGCGGCGTTAAAGACACACTGGCAGTCCTGCTCCCGCTACTGCGTTACATTTACGAACAATTAAACCAGACGGAAGCCTAAACGCACAGCCATGCCTTCCGCATTGGCTGGGATATCCACATCCCTGCAGCACCAGTTCACAACAGCAACATGCGCGGCGGTAGCCGTTGCAAATCCACGCCGAACACAGACGTCTTGAGCGGCTGAAAGATCTCGTAGTGCGCGAAGGCAATAACAACATGAAGATATTGCGGCCACGCCTGCGGCTAGGCCCGCGAGCGGCCACCATGGGGAAGATCTTCAAGCATCAGCTCCACGTCTTTGCACACCGCCAGCTCGCATGGGGCTACAACAAATATCCTGCCATCAAACCCGGCTGATCTATCTCATCTAGAACGATCTCGATGAGGTGATAGTTGCCGATTCTATAGTGGGGTTTTTATACTCCCCCGAAGCACTTAACACTCCCTCCCGCGAAGATGATAACTGTGCTTGGATGAACCGTGAAATCAGGCCAAGCACACGCGCACCTACCTAACATGGCTGTGACGATGGAAAGCGGTTTCAAAATTCTCTTTGACTCTATTGTCAATTTAAAATGGCGCCGGAAAGATTCTTCTAAGATTGGCACCAACACGCGCATAATAACCAAAACTTCCGCTGGATCACGCCCTACGGGGAAAAGTGGAGACCAGGGGGCACGTGTCGAACTTATCGCCACCGACACCCACCTTGTTGCTGGGCGAGTTGTCGAGCGTGTTGATCGTGCCAACGATGCGTTTTCATCTCTTGTCAGTGTACGCGCAATGGGTACTGGTGTTGAACAACATCTTATTGGCTTCGACGCGGAGTTTGTTTGTACTTGTGGTCATGATTCGGAGTCTGACCACGACCCGACAAAATGTCGTCGCGAAATTTTGTCCTACCAGTTTTCGACGCCTCTGCTGGTCGACTCCTCAAAAATGGCTGAAATCATTGTTTTCCCGCTGATAGGACAGCGCATAGAGCTAAAAGACGCCCTTTTTGTTGTCACCCTTTTGTGTGGCTTAGACAGTCTCAGTGCCGAGGCCTGGAATGACCGTTATTGTGCGGTGTCTAAATCTGGTTATTGGGATGGTGACTGGTGTCTGGGCACGGATGGCAAGCCTCTGAAAGATGATTCTCTATCTATTGCGCGCCAGAGGTATTTATACAAAAACTATGGCGTAAACCTTACGCTTGCTGGCCACTACCTCAACGCTGATCTAACAGCCTTTAGAGAGCCGTATGCGATGGACGGCTACGACACAAAATGGGTTGATGTAAGGCGGCGTGTCATTAGCGCTGGTGGTGGTCTCATATCTATGAAACCGGTACGTGTTAAGCGCTACAGCCGTAACCAACATTGGGTGTCGCCGTTTTCTATTACGGTGCGTGACACTATGACACACGCTCCGACAGGTTTTCACTCTCTCGATTTTCTTGGTGATGCCTGTGGTGTGGCGAAGCTGGACGTTTCTAAGACAGTTAAGAGCAGGATGGACAAGCTACTTTGGCAATCTGGACGCTACTGTCCTGGGTGGCAACTCTTATTTCAGCGGCACGCCGCAAAGGTCAGCGCCCCATGCCCTATGATCCGGCACTGACTTTTAAGAAGGTTCCTTCGGTGTCTTCGTCCTTGGGGGCAGACTCTGCCAATAACGTTGAGGACTTTGACCAAAGCACCCGCCAAGCCAAAGAAAACCTGCCTAGCTGATTGTGCCGGGGAGCGTAGGTATTAAGCGGGACAAAAGATCGGTTCCTGTAAAACTTGCCCACTCCACCATTATGCACGGGAATAAGTTTTATCCGAGTCGGCTAGGCGGGCGTTAAATCCGAAAAAGACGTTGTCTTTTTCGGATTTTGGGCAGGAGGAAAAACTTATTCCCGTGCTGGACGGAGTGGGAGGTGCCCGGTGTGCGCCTGGCTACATGACTTTCGTTTTTTCGTACCTCTTTGGCAATATCGTGGATCCGCCCGGCAATCGTATGCCGTAATACCAGACCGAGCACTAAGTTCGGAATCACAAACACCAGGATCATCACCAGGTTATAGGCAAAGTCCCCTGCATAAATCCCGGCGATAGCTGAACGCATCAAATTAATAGCATAGGTGGCGGGCAGCCAGGGACTGATGTTTTGGAACCATTGCGGCAACAGTTCCAACGGATAAGCTCCACCAGCGGCAGAAATCTGTACCACCAGTAACAACACTGCTAAGGCTTTACCCGCATTAGCCAGTGCCATCACCAGCGTATAAACGATAACGGTAAAGACGGTGGAAATAACCCAGCCTGCCAAAATCAGCAGGAAGGGATGGGCTGGTTCAATCTCCACAAACACAATCAGCCCGACCATCAGCAATGTGGATTGTGCCATCCCAATTACCCAGAACATAAAGTAACGCCCCAGATATTCTTGCGCCCCGGTAAATATAGACTTTTTTTCTGCGGCTTTCGCGGCTGTTTTCGCATCGGGAGTAGGTGCGGTTTCACTTGCCTTCGTTTCCGCCCCTTCCGACCGGGACAATTCCTCTGCATTCGCATCCGCACCGGCGACTGCATCAGGATCTTTCCGGACTCCCCTGCTGGCCAGATAGCGTTTAGCCACATTCTCAGAAACATCAGTGCGCAGGAAAACCCCCGCCAGGAGCGCCCCCACCCATAGAGCGATAACGGTGAAAAGCGGAGTCATCCCCACCCCAAAGGTGGCGACTGGGAACACCGCATTGCGTTTTACCGCTATCGGGGAAGAAATTAGTAGGGCAAAATCTTTGGGGTCAGCTCCTAACGTGGTGACGATTTTTTTCAAGTCCCCTTGCGACTGGGCAGACGAAATCTGTTCCCGAGCCTGATCCAAGCGGCGGGCTCCCTCACGCATCTTTGTCGCGGTATTGTCCAGGCTCTTTTGAGCCCGACGCATACTCGCTATCATCCCGCCC
Organism: Propionimicrobium sp. BV2F7; assembly: GCF_000510445.1. Lineage (NCBI taxonomy): Bacteria > Bacillati > Actinomycetota > Actinomycetes > Propionibacteriales > Propionibacteriaceae > Propionimicrobium > Propionimicrobium sp. BV2F7. Next base: position 468,173 of record NZ_AZIS01000003.1, read on the forward strand.
GCACTTTCCGACAGATCGGTTTGCACCGCCTGCAGATAGGAGCGGAAAATCTCCACATTTTTTCCGGCAGAATCCAGGTTCTTACGCAGGCTCTCAATTCTTGGCTGTAAGTTTTTCTCAAAATTGGATCGAGCGGTGGCAATAGCCTGTTGCGCGTCTGCTATGGCTTGGCGGGCTTTCTTTCTCAGGTCAGAATCGAGGGTTACTCCCCTGCGTAGGTCAGATGCAATACTGCCCAGTCGCTCGGACAAGGTTTGTTGGCGAGCTATCGCCGCGTCCAGCTCGGACAGCAATCGGTCAACGGCTGGATCCTTCCCTTCTAAATCCGCCCCGTCCGGTCCCAGTGCCTGCTCGAGTGCGTCCCGTGTTTGTTGGAAGCCAGCGATTTGTTTATCCAACAAAGTTTTCAGCTCTTCGACTGTGGCCGCACTGCTCTGGCTGGTGCTATTGGCCGAATTCAGCAACTTGTCTAACTGCTTTTGCAGATCGGAGATATTGCCTTCTGCCAGTCTCACAGCATCGTCGAGCCTAGAGGATACGGATGCGAAGGGATTGGTTGTTCCGCCGGCACCTTTTTTCCCGGAATCAAATGTGGAGTCAACAGCCTCCTCAAAGGAATCCTGCACCCCTGCAGCCAGCTGTTTTGCTCCGGTGGCGAGTGGCACCGCCGAACCTATCAAGGTAGACAGAGAACTAACGGTGTTCGCCCCGGAATTCAGTTCTGCAGAGAGGGTTTGGAGGTGGTTGCTCAGCCGATCCAGAGCTGCCTGAGTATCAGCATGCTCTAGATAAGAGGACACGTCCTCAGCGATAGCCACGGCGGCTTCTGCCAAGGTTTGCGAAAACACCGTGTTGATCTGCGCGGTGACTCCCTGGGCGCCTTGCCTGGTGAGATTGGCTGAGAGCGGGTTCTTCTTTTCATTGGTGTGCAGCGTGATATTTGCCGGGGCTGCTCCGCCGGCATAGAAGGTAAACATGGACTTTGAAAAATCCGCCGGTAACACAATTGTCGCGTAATATTCCCCCGAGCGCGCACCCTCCAAAGCCTGATCTTTACTGGTTATTACCCAATCAAACTGGTCGTTTACTGCCAGTTCCTTAAGTACCGTGTTCCCCACATTTACTTTGACGTTCAGTATTTTGCTGGTGTAACCGTCGTCGGTGTTAGCCACAGCAATCTTCAGCCGTCCCGAATTTGAGAAGGGATCCCAAGTAGCCAACACGTTGAACCAGGTGAAGAACATGGGCAAGACAATCAACAGGACCAGGGAAATCCGAACCATAATGCTGCTGCGAATCTGACGGAAATCGTCTCGGATGATGAAAAGTACTTCGTTCATCGCGTCTCCTCGCTGGTTGCGGAGGCATCGGATTCGCCAGCCGACTGCTCAGAACTATCATCCGCAGCGTCTACCCGCACAGACGCGCTAATGAGGCGACGTTTACTGCGACTGCGGTAATGTTCGCTGCTCAGGTTCTCCGACCGATTTGCGGTTTTTATAGCATTCGCGTCTCGCTGGCGAGCTAGGCTCTCGAAAAGTTCATCTTCCGTCAGATGCGACAGTCCCTCGGCTCGTTCGATTGAGCTCTTTAGTACAGCTACGCCAACCAGAATCCCCATGATGGCCACTCCCCAAACCGCTACTAATCCCAGGAGCACGGTTTTACTGGCGGAGGTGAGCCAGGAAATCATCCCGAGCACAACCAGTCCCAAAATCCCCACGCTACTCAGTCCCTTAATCAAAGCGGGATAGCGGGCATTGAACTCTTCTTGACGTCGCCGGATACGGGTGGAAAATTCTTTCCGGTTCGCCAGCAGCGCAATGATGTTACTCAAGCGGTAACCCCGACTTTGTAGCTGAACGTCTTCATTCACGACCAGTTCAGTGCGAGCCAAATCATCGTAGAACAGCTGGGTGAAGTAACCGAAACGACGCCTCCCCACAAACCCTAGAAGGAACATGGTGACGCTCATGAGCAATAGAACCGCCATAACATGCCAGAACCGCCCGTGATAGAACCCGCCGATAGTTTCTCGGATCGCGTCGATGCCGTAAGAAAACGGGAGCATCGGGGAAAGCTGGCGGAAGAATCTGGGCATGAGCTCGATCGGATAGATGCCCGAGGCACCGGGAATCTGCAACACCACCAGCAAGATTGCCAGGGCTCGTCCCACGTGACTGAACGCGGCTGCTAAAGCATAGATAATTGCCAAATAACACGGGCCGATCAGCATGGAGGTAGCAATGAAAGCGGGAGCGTTGGCGGCTTTCACTCCCAGCAGCAAACTGCCTACGCTGACAATTAACCCCTGCCCTATGGACAGCACCCCGGAGAGCATGAAGCGCCCCAGATAAGCCGAGCGCAAACTCAACCAGTCAAAGCCTTCTTTATCGACTTCTACCCGGAAAATTATGACCAGGATGAGCGCACCAATCCACAGGGACAGATTGAGGAACATGGCCGCCATTCCCGAACCATATGAGTTGATGGGAAAGAGGGGCTTCTGGTCGAATTTTACTGGTGAGGTTAAGTAGCGTCCGATATTGGTCGGATCGAGCCCAATGACTGTTTTCAAAGTTCCCGTCCGGAGCGCGGTAGCCAGAGTGTCCACATCGGTTTGCGCCCCGCTAGTCGTATCGGACAGCAGGTTCAGGTTGTCCTGCACCTGATCAAGCACCTTTTGGGTGTCCCCAATCTGGTCATCGATTCCGCGGGTAAGCGTAGAAATTTCTTTAAGGGAAATCCGCGCGGTACTCACCGCGGAGTTGATGGCTCCCAGCTGCGCCGACAGTTGCGTCACCTGGGAGTTTAACTGAGATGCGGTTCGAGTGGACTGTTCCCGCAGACCAGTGGCGCCGTGTTGCGCGTCCGTCAGAGCCTGATTAAAGGATTTCATCAGTGCCTGCAAATCCTTGCTAGCCTTGGTGGCATCCGCCCCGGTTTTCCCGACCTTGTCGAGCAAATCCTGCATCTCGTTCAGCTGAGATTTCAACTTTGCAGCGAGCTTTTGTGTCTGCGGGAATCTTTCTAAAATCGCAATCTGCTCACGCATTTTCTCTATCGAGGTATTAGCTCTTTTAATTCCGGATTGCAGCTGCGAGTCTATTTCGGTAAGTTTATTTGTCGCATTGGAGACCGCCGAATCCGCCGCCGCCGAGGATTCATTGAGTGCTTTTTGGGCGTTAATACTGGCTTGTCCCGCCTGAGCAGCAAACTCGGAAGCATCAGAGACGACCGTCCCTAAAATTCCTTGCGCATCACTTAAAGCCGCGGAAACATCAGCCAATGCCGGGTCAGCTGTAGCCAGCGTAGCCCGGACTTTTTTCATAGTCTGTAAGGAAGCCGTCAAAGACGCACTGGCGGAATCCAAGGTGCCTTGCGCATCGACCAGATCCCGGTTAATACCGCTCAAGGCGTCTAAAGCACTGCCCTCAGCACCAGCAATATTTGCGTCGATCTCTAGGGCACCGTCGCGCAAAGCTTGCGCAATGGCCTCGCCTACCTTGCCCCGGAAAGTTGAGGTGATTTGAATATCGAGTTCATTTGCTCCCGCACCGGTAATTTTGGGGGCAATGGCGCCTTTCTTTTCATTCACGTTGTATTCGATGGTCGGCTGATGGAGCTGGCCGCTGAAAATATCAACTAAATCTTTACTAAAGGTATTAGGGATGACAAAAGTCGCATAAACTTCCCCGGTTCTGATTTTGTGATTGGCTGTGGCTTGATCAGTAAACTGCCAGCCCAGCTGCTTATTCTCTGACAATTTGTCGACTACCAGGTTGCCAACATTTAGCTGACCAGTTAGTGCTGATTCCGTTCCCACATCGTTGTTCACTACCGCTATGGGTAGGTTTTCCGTCGCGTTGTAGGGGTTCCAAAAGGCCAAAATATTCAGCCAAGAGTACAGGGCTGGGGTGACCAAGATACCGATGACCATAATCAGGGATCGCGGGACCGCAAAAATCCGCTTTACGTCACGAGCAAACACCCGGCAGCCATCTTTCACTTTATCATAATAGCCTTGTGTTCAGATTCTGCAATTTCGCCCTACATCCCATTCAAAATCCCACGCGGAGGAATCCTAGTATGCGAAAGTTTTAGGCGTTCATCGCGGGATTTAAGTCAGGCAGACCCGCTCTAATTACATCCCTAAGAACTCTTTGACCTTTAGGAGTTCCCTCGCATCTGTTCGTATCCGGCGGCGAAGCTTTCTTCCAGTTTCTCGGGATTATCTTCAAAATTCGCCACCCCCATATGCTGCGGATAAAACACATAAGCCTTTCCCTCGGACTCCAAACGGTCTAGTTCGGCTCGGGTTCGGTTGTAATTTATAGGGCGTTCAATAAGACTCTGAGCTGCCTGCGGGTACCGCTCTAGCAAGCAGCGGTACGCCAAATCAGGTAGGCGATTTTCTTTCACGTATTCCCGCGGTCGGGTCAATAAAACCAGGAACTTTTCGTAACCATCTGCCTGCGCCACGTCCAAAGGAATATGGTAGTTGCCTACTACCGCTATTCGTCTGCGAGCCAAAACGAGGCATCCACTGATCAGCAGCGTGAGATGGTGAAGCGTTGGGCAGATTCTGAGGATTTAGAGGTTGTTCAGGAGTACTACGACGCGGCTATGAGTGGCACGACTGCTGATAGGCCGGGTTACCAGCAGATACTGGCAGAGCTGCCAACAATCAAACCGGCGTATGTTGCTGCCTGGAAGAATGACAGGTTGGCTCGCGATTATGTTGAGCTGGCGCTGGCTAAGCGAAAGATACGCGCGGTCGGTGCGCAAATTAAATATATCGAAGGGATTTCACCCACAGACTCGCCTGACTCAATTCTTGTAGAGGCGATTAATGACTCATTCGCCCAGTACTACTCCGTTCAACTAGCAGCGAACATCAGGCGAGGCATTAACTACAATTATGAGCACGGCTTATATAACGGCAAAAAGATTTTTGGTTACACCGTAGATGCTGAAAAGCACTACATACCAGATCCGGAAACAGCACCTTTCGTCAAACAAGCTTTCGATGAGTACGCCTCCGGTGTGCGGATGACTACTATCGCTGATCGGCTTAATGCCCAGGGTGTAAGAACCATACGAGGCAATAAGTTCACAGCAAAAACAGTGAACGCGATGCTCAAGAAAAGAGCTTACATTGGCGAGTACTACAGCAAACTAAAGGCGATTCCTGGTGGTATGCCACAGCTAGTAGATGACGAGACCTTCGAGGAGGTTCAGCGTCGCATGACGATAAATAAGCGCCGTGTCGCTAGAACAAAGACTCAGCTGAGCGCCTTGGGTGATGATGCACCCGACTATTGGCTGACGGGTCGCATGTACTGCCGTGAATGCGGTGCGTCGATGCAGGGTGTGTCAGGCACGTCAAAAACCGGCAAAAAACACCACTACTACTACTGCTCTAACCAAAGAAAAAAGAAGTGTTCAACAAGGCCGGTTCGTAAAACACAGATTGAGGAAAAAGTAACAAGAATAATCGAAGATTTCCTTGACGATACCGAGATGCTGGCGTCTTTAGCTGTTGATCTTGCTGCCTACTACAAGGAGTCTCACTCCCGTGGTGACGAGAAACTGCGTGCGCTAGAAGCCCGCCGCAAAGAGGGCGAGATCAAACTCGGTAATTTCGCTAAAGCCATCGCCCAGGGCATTTTTAACGACACCACAGCCGAAGCGATGCAGACGCTAGAAGAGCAGAAACGCGAGCTGGACAGCGCTATCCAAACAGAGCATGTCAAGGCCGCTCTGCTTGAAGATGAGGCCAGCATCGGGTCTTTCTACAAGAAGTACGCCGAAGCCACTCTTGACTCACAAGAAACAAGAGATCAGCTTTTCGAATATTTCGTAGACAAGATTTTTGTTGATGGTGATGAGGTCGTAGTCGTGACACGTTACTACGACACGCTGGAGACCTTCGATCTTGAAGAGCTAGAAGAAGCTCTCCAAGACGAGGCTCCAGTGCGGGAACTGCGAATCTATGGAAAAGAGTTCGACAGTTCCCACTCAGGTGGAGGTGGCGAGAATTGAACTCGCGTCCTGACAAGGCAGTCCAGGTTTTCTCCGGGCGCAGCCGACGTTTTCGGGATTCTCGGCTTCTGCACTCATGTCGGCAAGTTGCAGCCAAGCCTAGCTTGATAAAAGTCCCGCACGCCGCCTCAAGCAAAAGACGTGCAGCAAGCCTTCTAAACGAGGCCAGGAACCGGACGGAAGGCTACATCCGGGCTGACCCTTCGATCACTACAATTAGGCAGCGAGAGCGAAGTCAGTGCGATTGTTGGCACTTATTGTTTTCCAAGGAACGTTAACGAGTCGACCTTGGCTTCTCGGCCCGCTTCTCCTAGAGCTACTCTCCCCAGTCGAAACCAGTCACCCCCATTTGGGGTAAATCCCCTCTTCAGTTTTCAAACAACTAACGCCATTGCGCCGTCGAATATTTGATTTTACCAAGCGAGGCGACAACTACCAACTACTCATGCTTGATCCACCGCCGCCACCACCGGAGAACCCACCAGAGAATCCGGAGCCGCCCCCAAAGCCAGAGCTGTCGGTTTGGACGGGCTCAGGTGAGGAAGCCTTTTGAACGCTAGAAGCCATCCTCGACCAAGAATTCAAATACATCATGTCGTAGAAGTTTGGCCCATAGTACCAATAAGGAACCGTATCTGGTAGTCGTCCCATCTGGATCAACTGCTTGCAAACGTTGGTCCAACGGTCAGCAACACCGAACACAATGGCCCAAGGCAGATATTGACTGAATATGTCTTGACCTTCTTCAAATCGGAGTTGATCCGCCTCTGCTTTTGAAAGGTATTCGCGGAAACCTATGACTTGATCGGTAAGCGCCCTGCCTGTGGCAGTTCTAGTTCCGCGCTTTGTCTTACGCCTTGCCCAGATGATTGCGATTACTACCGGTATCAGCAAAGCCAAAGAGAACAAAGTCGCTCCGTTAATCAACGCGCTCAACGCGGAGATTCCGCTGAAACCAGTAAAAACTACGATCAAAGGAAGAAGAGCACCCACATTTATCGACCCGGCAGAAAAACTCGAGCTCAGACGTTTGAATAGACCCTCATTCTGCAGACCATTTGTAACGTCCTTTTTCAATTGATTGTGCCCTGACTCAAGCTCGCCATAGTCGTCGAGCCTAGCTTCGTCGCCAGAATGATACTTGAAGATGGAATCCAATAGACGTTGTTCATATGGCAAAACCAAATCTTCACTTTGACTCTTGCGAACAGTCATACCGCCATCGTTAGCGTCTGCTTTGATCTGGATATGTCCCCTAACAGCAAGCGAGACCAAAGTTGCTGTAGTTTCTCGAGAATTGAAGACGCCATCTTCGAGAACCCCAGCGTAGGCAACCGGAAGCTTCGGGGGCGTGAAGAAAACGGGAATCTTGGTTTTACCGTCGTCTAAAATCTTTGGAGCGTTCTCCGGGTCAGGCGGAATGTTACCGGGTGCGACGCCCTCGAACCGTTCATCCCTGCGACGCTTTACGTATCTGTTAGCGACTAATCCACAAGCAACTCCAGCGCCCACCATGCCCGCTGCCGCTAAACCAGCATCTCGGAGCATCTCCTGTTTCTTTTGAATCGCTTTATTCTCCACAAGAATCGGCTCAACGTTGCTTACCGCACCAGGCTTCAACCCAGCAACGATAGTAAAAATATTTCCGCTGGTTTGTGGAGACTGTGCGAAAACAGCAGTTCCGTCTTCAATACGAGAAGACTGACATTCAGAGTCGCTTTTTACCGGGCCAGAAAAGCACGCGACTTTTTGCACACCCTGAGGAGCATTAACCATAATTTGGAGATTTTTGATTGTGGGCACCGAAGAGGTCAAGACATCCCAGTAGAGTTGTTCATCGCCGTCTGAGGTGCGAAGCGCGCCATGTAATTCGTACGAAAAGTTATATGTTGCGGTCGGCGTGAATACCGTACGATCTGGGCTACCTATCCGATAGCGAACTTGTTCTTCTCGGCTGGCGGTATCGACCTTTTCCTTGCTCACCTCAGCAGAAGCGTCCGGGCTGGTCACCTTCATGTTTTCTAACTTGAAAACGGCATCGCTTTCATCATCCCAGGCTTCGCGTACTACGAAATCTCTGTTGATTCCATGCCTGCCAGATTCACTTCCGAAACGCCATACGATCGTCTCATTAACTTCCACAACACCGTCCTCACGAACGTTGTAAGTGCCTGTGAAAGAATCGATTACGTCATCGCTAGCATGCGCCGAAGGAGAAAACCCCAGGCACCCCAGCATTATTAACAGTGAGACGGAAAGGAGTCTGGCGATTTTCTTCATCGACCTTGCTTTCTTCTGATGGAAAGTTCTCGTTCAACGTCACGTTTCATGTCTCGAGCGGCGATAGTCTGACGCTTATCCCACTCTTTCTTGCCCGTACCGACGGCGATCTCCACTTTGGCGTAACCATCTTTGAAATAAATGGAAAGTGGAACCAACGTCCTGCCTGAATCGGCAATTGCCCTCTCCAGCCTATGAATTTGTTTTTTGTGAAGCAGGAGTTTGCGTTTGCGCTTCGCTGCATGGTTATTGAAAGTGCCAAATTCGTACTCAGGAATGTGAACATTTCTGAGCCACACCTGACCGCCATCGACAGTTGCGAACCCGTCGGCCAAAGAAGCACGACCAGCGCGCAAAGACTTAACCTCGGTGCCGGTAAGGACCATTCCGGCCTCTACCTTCTCACCTATGTTGTAGTCGTGCAGGGCCTTTTTATTGCGCGCAACAACCTTTTCGCCTTTTTCTCTGGGCACTATCATTCCCTCGCGGTGTTAGCTGGATGTCAGTATCTAGCTTACGGCACCAACGAAAACGAAAAATGGTCCCCACAATCAATAAAAGAAAAAGCTTAAAGACTCTCTTATTAAAATTAATGCCCCTTGCGCATTAGCTAGAACATCTAGCCATCCACAAGGGGCAATGCCAATGTTTTATAGATAAGGAGCTGCGTCGGTAATCTGTCCGTTTACCCAAAGCTCAAAGTCAAGGTGGCATCCGGTCGAATACCCGGTCGTGCCCACATAACCGATCACTTGGCCCCTGATGACTGACTGACCTACCCCAACTACGAAACTAGTCGCATGGTTATAAGCCGCGGTCATGCGGTTCCCTCCGACCACACCGTGATCAATGACGACTCGGTTACCGTATCCCCCAGAATATGCGGTAGGCACATACTTAACGACCACTCCTGATTCTGCGGCATAGATAGGAGCACCACAAGGGGCACCAATATCAGTTCCCGTATGAAGCATGCTGTATTTGAGGATCGGGTGGAATCGCCATCCAAAAGGCGAAGTGTAAGGTCCGTTAGCGGGTTTAAATAGCCTGCCACTCCTGCTAGGTGCGGGCGCTGGTGCCGGGCGAGCAGCCTGGCTCTGCTGCTGAGCCTTAGCGGCCTGTTCTGCCTGACGAGCTGCTTCGATTTGGGCGGCTCTTCTCTCAGCTGCAGCGTCGCGAGCATTGATCTGCTGAGTAACCTGGTTCATCTGAGCCTGCATGGAATCGCGATTAGAGATTGCTTGATTAACCGCCTGCTTAGCACTAGCTTCGGCCTGCTCGTTGGCGGCCACGAGTTCGTTGACCTTAGTCTTCGCGTTCTGGGCAGCGAGGCTTGCTGCCTTCTTGGTTTCAACCTGCTGAGCAGCACTATCACGAAGCTGTCGCGCTTGATTCTCGGCAACAGCCTTATCTTCTTGCGCCTTCTGGTTGTCCAGCTGCATCTGTGTTAGTCGCTTAATCTCGCCAACGTTGCTGTTGTAGAGAGTTTGTGCCCACTGGACTCGAGAGTTGATGTCCGATGTGTTGCCGTTTTCACTGAGCAACATACCGATGCTTAGCAACGCAGTATTTTGCTGATGCATGGTACGCATCTCGGCAGCAGCCTTATTACGCTGCTCGTCGATAGCTTTCTTGCCCTTGGTTATCTTCTCATTCTGCTCATTAAGCTGCGCCTCTGCAGCCCCAAGTTCTTTAGCTCGTTGCTGTTCGGCGTCGTTTGCTTGAGACAAATCGGCTTCTGCTTTAGCAAGAACTGCTTGCGCATCTGCCAGTTCGCTGCGGGACGAAGCTAACAGCTTCGATGCTTGGTCCAGCTTTTCGTTGGAGTAATTGATGCTCGAGTTTGCTTCGTTAATACGCCCAGCCAACTGATATTTCTTGGCATCAAGTTCATCGGCGTCGGCGGGCACTGCCAGAGAGAAGCACGTGGCGAATGTGATTGCACCCACCATGCACTTCAGCGCTTTTTGATTTAACGCCACTACTATCACTCCAACGTTTCATGCCGGTCACACCTTCAGGTAGCGCCGGGTTACGAATAACGTTGGAATAATAGAGAGCACCACGCCTAATAAAGCAACCGATCCGACGGCCAACCAGGCGTCGCTCCACGTAATCCAGGGTAAAGCCTTAATTGAGACTTTAGCTTTCTGATCAATTAAGAAGTAGTAGGTAGCAAGCAGCGAAATACCCGAAATAGTTATCGCTATGAGGCCTGCAAACAACGCCTCAAGCAGGAACGGCAACAAGATATAAGAGTTCGATGCGCCCACCAAACGCATGATCCCGATTTCCTTGCGTCTGGTGAACGCACTCATCGTGATCGTGTTACCGATTTGGAGCATAGCTGCAACCAGCAAGAGCCCGGACATCCCCAGTGTGCCCCACTTAAGCCCGTTCAAAACACTGAAAACAGGGTCCAGGACCTCGTGCATGTCGAGCACATTCTGAACTCCAGGCAATTTTTCTGCCTCTGCGACCACTCCCTGATAATTCTGCGGATCCACCAGCTTTAACCGGAAAGAGTCCTGCATTTGTTCGACGGTTAGGCTATCCAACAAAGGAGAATCGGCATAGGTGCGACGGTATTCGTCATAAGCATCCTGCTTCGACTCATAGAAAACCTGCTCAACCTGCGGGTTAGCTTCGAGCCTTTCCCGAATCAGGTCTCGTTGCACCTGAGAGGTGTCTTGACCAGGCTCACAATTACCGCCAGCCGTGCTGCCCGCACTGTCTTTAGCGCACAAGTACACCGAGATCTCAATTTTGTCGTACCAGCGTCCCTTGACGCGGTCCACCTCGGCAAAGGTCAATACAGAAAGACCAAAAAGGGTTAATGAAACGGTCATGGTTACTATGACCGAAATGGTCATCGAGAGGTTTCTCTTAAGACCAGACCAGGTTTCGCGGAGTGTGTAACGCATTATTTTCCTTTCGAAACTGGCTTACGCCGTGCCGTAGACGCCGCGCGCCTGGTCGCGGATGAGTTTGCCGTCTTCAAGTTCGAGAACCCTACGTCGCATTTGGTCGACGATGGTCGAGTCGTGCGTAGCCATGATGACGGTGGTGTTACGCCTATTTATTCGATCGAGGAGCTTCATGATACCAACGCTCGTTTGGGGATCGAGGTTGCCAGTGGGCTCGTCAGCGATCAAGATTTTCGGATCGTTTACCACCGCTCGCGCGATAGCAGTGCGTTGCTGTTCGCCACCCGAGAGCTCTTCCGGGAGTCGGTCGTCTTTGCCGCTAAGCCCAACTAGCTGAAGGGTATCGGCAACCTTCTCATCGATTTCTGCCGGTGGCCTGCCCAAAACCTGAAGACCGAAAGCAATATTTTCAGCCACGGTTTTCCCCGGAAGCAGACGGAAGTCTTGGAACACCGCGCCAATCTGGCGACGCAACGCCGGAACCTTCCACTGGTGAAGCTTGCCGAGGTCTTTTCCTAGCACAAACACCCGTCCAGAAGTTGGCCTGTGCTCGCGAATAATCATCCGCAGAAAAGTGGACTTGCCGGATCCAGAAGCCCCAACAAGGAAAACAAACTCGCCTTTTTCTATCTCTGCGCTAACGCGACTCAGCGCAGGCTCCGTTTGGCCTGGGTAGACCTTGGAGACATCTTCAAACGTGATCACTTTTGAAGGCTAACCTAACGATTTAACCAACTGGCGACATACACGCCTAAGCGGGAATTCTTATGCGTTTTCCTGCTGACGACGCCACCGGATCCCAGCCTCAATGAATTCGTCGATCTCTCCATCGAACACTGCATCGGTGTTACCGGTCTCGTAATTTGTGCGGTGGTCTTTAACCATTTGATATGGGTGTGTGACGTATGAGCGCATCTGGGAGCCCCAAGAATTGCCACCATCGCCCTTTAGGGCAGCCATTTCGGCCTCCCTTTCCTGACGGGCTCGCTCTAACAGGCGAGCTTGAAGAACTCGCATAGCGGCAGCCCTGTTCTGGATCTGGCTCTTCTCGTTTTGGCAGCTAACAACTATTCCGGTTGGCAGGTGAGTAATTCTAACCGCAGAGTCGGTGGTGTTAACCGACTGGCCGCCGGGCCCGGAACTGCGGAAGACATCGATTCTGATGTCCTGTTCGGGAATGTCGATGTGGTCGGTTTCTTCAACTACCGGCAGGACGTCGACACCCGCGAATGAAGTTTGCCGACGCGCCTGGTTATCGAAGGGACTAATCCTAACCAGCCTGTGAGTGCCCTGCTCTACACCCAACGTGCCGTATGCGTAGGGAGCCTTTACCGCAAATGTGGCGGACTTAATTCCGGCCTCTTCGGCGTAGCTGATGTCATAGACCTCGACCGAGTAGCCGTTGCGTTCGGCCCAGCGTTGGTACATCCTAAGCAGCATTGAGGCGAAATCTGCTGCATCTACGCCTCCGGCTTCGGAACGAATCGTCACGAGTGCATCTCGCTCGTCGTATTCCCCGTTTAAAAGTGTGCGAACCTCAAGAGCGTCGATTTCTTTGCTCAGGGCGGTTACTTCTTTGCTAGCTTCGGACGCAGCTTCTTCGTCGGCTTCCTCTGAAGCCAACTCAATGAGCACCTGGACGTCTTCCAAGCGACCACGCAATTTCTCTACCCTCTCGACCTCTGATTGAAGCCGCGACAGCTTGCTAGTGACCTGTTGTGCGTTTTCTTGGTCGTCCCAAAGATCGGGTGCAGCGGCTTGCTTCTCAAGGTCGTGAATTTGATTTTTCTTTGATTCAACGTCGACGACCGCCTCGATAGAGCGCATGGAATGCTCGAGGTCTGGAAGCTTTTCAAGAAGATCTGCGATAGCCACGACAAACAAGTCTACTGCACCAGTGCAACGTGCTGACTAAGCGAAGCAGGAAAATTGTCGTTGCTTAGTGCCAATATAGAAATAAAACAATAAGGAGAAGACATGGGTACCCTTAAAACTCAGCTAAAGAAAGACCTGACCGCCGCGATGAAAGCGAAGGACGAGCTTGCCAAATCGACTATTCGGATGGCCCTGGCCGCCTTCCTGAACGCGGAGGTTTCGGGCTCTGGAAAGCACGAACTTTCCGATGCCGAAGAATTGAAGATTCTGACTAAAGAGGTTAAGGCTCGCGAAGAGTCCGCTCAGACTTATATCGATGCGGGAAGGCCAGAGCTAGCAGAGTCGGAAACTGCTGAAGCAGAGTTCTTACACCGCTACCTACCCAAGCAGCTAAGCGAAGATGAACTGGCGAAATTGGTCGACGAAGCAGTCGCAGCTGCGGAGGCTGAGCTAGGCGAAAAGCCCACCATGCGTCAGATGGGATCCATCGTAAAGGCCGTAAACGAAAAGGCTGCTGGCGCCGCAGATGGCAAGACCGTCGCCACGATGGTTCGCTCCCGACTGAGCTAATAAAAGATGTTATCTTAACGTCAAGATATCCGATCTGATCTTTTCGGCTGAAAAGGAAGTGTTTCATGCCCATCATCTACACGAAAACGGACGAGGCTCCCGCGCTAGCCACTGCCTCACTGTTACCGATTATCGAGGCCTTCACGAAGAAGGCCGGAGTAGATATCGAGGTAAGCGACATTTCTTTAGCCGCACGCATCCTTGCTGCTCTCAAAGAGTGGTTACCAGCCGAAGATCAGGTCGTGGACGCACTGGGCAAACTTAGCGAGCTTACACACAGCCCCGATGCGAACATAATTAAACTGCCGAACATATCTGCTTCTATTCCCCAGCTAAAGGCAGCAATCGCTGAGCTTCAAGATAAGGGCTTTTCGGTGCCCGATTACCCCGACGAGCCAGTTAGCGACGAACAGGAACGAATAAAGAAAGCCTACGATTCGGTAAAGGGATCAGCGGTGAATCCCGTGCTTAGACAGGGTAATTCCGATCGTCGCGCTCCCCTTGCCATCAAGAATTATGTTCGCAAGCATCCCCACGAGATGAAGCCTTTTGCTAGTGACAGCTTGACGAATGTCGCAACGATGCAGGACGAGGACTTCGCCCATAACGAAAAAACATTCGTCTCTAACAGAGATCAAATCCTGACTGTTCAGCTCAAACAGAGTGACGGAACCGTGGTCTCGTTACGGGACGATCTTCGCCTTGCAAAGGGCGAGATTTTCGATGCCACAGTTCTGAACTCGGCAAAATTAGACGAATTCCTTAAAGAGTGCGTTGTCCGGGCAAAATCGCAGGATCTGCTGTATTCGATTCACCTGAAGGCAACCATGATGAAGGTAAGCGATCCGATAATTTTCGGCCACGCAGTAAGAACCTTCTTTGAGCCAGTTTTTGAAGAATACGCGAAGCAGCTTGCCGACGCCGGAGCTCGTCCGATCGATGGTTTGGCTCAGGTGCTTGCCTCCTTAGAAAATCTCGAATCTTCTGAACGCGAAGAGATTAAGCGAGCTTTCGCCGAATCGCTAGAGTCCGGGCCACGTCTTGCGATGGTCGATTCCGATAGAGGCATCACGAATTTGCACGTGCCCAGCGACGTGATCATCGACGCTTCGCTGCCCGCCATGATTAAAGCGGGCGGCAAAATGTGGAATTCCGATGGCAACCTTCAGGACACGCTGGCCGTCATCCCTGATAGCTCTTACGCGGGTGTTTACCAGACTGTTCTTGACGACTGCAGAAATTTTGGCGCTTACCAGCCCGAAAAACTCGGCACCGTTCAAAATGTTGGTTTGATGGCGATGGCTGCGGAGGAGTATGGCAGCCACGACAAGACATTCGAAATTCCTGCTGACGGTGTGGTTCAGGTAGTTAACGACAGCAGTGAGCTGTTGCTCGAGCACGTTGTAAAAGCTGGAGACATCTGGCGTGGCTGCCAAACCAAGCGCGTAGCCGTCGAGGATTGGGTAAAGCTAGCAGTAAACAGGGCCAGGACGACAGGAATGCCAGCCATATTTTGGCTGGACCAGGATAGGTCTCACGACGCCAAACTGATTGAGTTGGTAAACGAATTCTTACCAAACTACGACACCGTCGGCCTCGAAATAAAGATTCTGGACCCGGTCTCGGCGACGAGATATACCCTCCAGCGACTGCGTAACGGAGAAAACACAATCGCCGTAACCGGAAACGTTTTGAGGGACTACCTCACCGACCTTTTCCCGATCATCGAGGTGGGCACTTCTGCGAAGATGCTTTCCATAGTCCCTTTGCTGCACGGCGGCGGAATGTTTGAGACCGGTGCTGGTGGCTCGGCCCCTAAACATGTCCAGCAGTTTGTTTCAGAAGGACACCTCAGGTGGGACTCGCTTGGCGAATTTATGGCGCTGGGCGCATCCCTAGAGCAGTACGGAGAGTCAAACGGGAACGAAAAGGCAAATATTCTTGCCGAGACCCTAGACAAGGCAATACAGAGCCTGCTCGAAGACGATTGCTCACCGAGTAGGACTGTCGGAGAAATCGACAACCCAGAAAGTCATTTTCACCTTGCTAAAAGATGGGCACGCGAACTCTCCGCACAAGACGAAAACGCAGAGTTGTCGAGAGTTTTTTCGCCACTAGCAGAAAGACTCTCTTCGGACAGCGAACGGATTGTCTCGGAGTTTCGACAGGCGCAAGGTTCAACTGAGGACCTTGGCGGATATTATCTTCCTGCTCACGATAAATTAAGTTCTGCCATGCGTCCCAGCAAGACACTAAACCGAATTATTGAAAGCTTTTAGTCGCCCACTCGAATCCATTTATTGCTGCGCTGGCGAATCCAGAGCGTAACGGCTCTGAGCGCCATATACCATCCACCGTAGGCGATCCACAGCCAAACCAGCCCTGGGTTAGCCTGCAGGCCCAACCAGATCCACAAAACGATGGCGGGGATGAAGCAAAGCAGATTGAATGCGCTGACTTTAGCCAGATAAACGGTATCTCCTGCGCCCATCAACACCCCGTCCAGCACGTAAACATAGCCAGCCAGTGGCTGACAGATAACGACCACCAGCAGCGTAACGCTAATAGCACCCTGAACGTCTACGTCTGGTGAAAAAAGTTTAGGTAACAGCCACGAACAAGCTAGGACTAATGCGGCTGCACCCGTCCCACCAAACACGCCCCAACGAGTCATCTGCCTGGTGGCGCTTCGTACATATTTCACGTCACCGGCGCCTAAGTATTTTCCGGTTATAGATTGGGCCGCGATTGCAACCGCATCGAGTCCGTTAGCCAGCAAATTCCACAGGTTCAGAACGATCTGATGCGCTGCAAGCTGCGTGGT
Organism: Propionimicrobium sp. BV2F7; assembly: GCF_000510445.1. Taxonomy (NCBI): domain Bacteria; kingdom Bacillati; phylum Actinomycetota; class Actinomycetes; order Propionibacteriales; family Propionibacteriaceae; genus Propionimicrobium; species Propionimicrobium sp. BV2F7. The sequence continues at coordinate 484,694 of NZ_AZIS01000003.1, forward strand.
GCCGAGTTTCGCTGCGCACGCAGAAAGCATCAACATCCCGATTCTCATGGCCAATGTTCTGACCAGAATCGGCACTCCCCCGCGCCATGCGCTAGCTACACCACTCATTTCTGGGCGCAGACTGATCTGATGTTGAATGGCTTTCTTCCAAACAATAGAAACGAGTATTACTGCCATCAGGTATTGAGCGACGACGGTTCCGACAGCGGCACCAACCACTCCCCAACCGGCGGTAAAAACTAGAACTACAGATAACGGAACATTCACGACCGCAGCGAGCAAAGAGACAAGGAGCGGCGTCCTCGTATCTTGAAGCCCCCTGATCACGCCAGTTGCTGCCTGGACAGAAAGCATGGCAGGCAACCCAATCGCGCTGACCGCAAGATACTTCGTGCCTTCAGAAATAACCGATGGCTCCGCAGCAAAGAGTCCAAGTATCCAGCCTCCGAATGAAGCCGTCAAAGTTGCGACCGCTATGCCGATGAAAATAGCTAGCCAGATTGCGTCTACTCCAGCCTTTAGACCGTTAGCGAGTTTTCCTGCGCCAAGCGCCCTAGCCGTGGCCGCAGTGGTCGAGTAAGCCAAAAAAACGCAGAGCCCGACTATCGTCAATAAAACTGTTTGCGCTAACCCAAGTCCGGCGAGTGAATCAGTCGACCAGTGGCCCACGATTGCCGAATCGGCAAGGAGCAAAACAGGTTGTACGAGCAAAGCGCCAAGAGTAGGAACCGCGAGACGCAAAATTTCTTTCGCTGCGGTCGGCTTCCTGGCTTCATTCATAACTTGGACCTCTGGAATAAAAATAGGTTTCTACTCACGATTTACGAAAATGACTTTCTAAAGCAAGAATTTTTTACCCGGTATAAATAAATGCGGGTTAAATTCCCGCAAAAAACTTGACAGGAAATCTTTGGGAACGATTAAAGGCCTAGTCAGAGGCTGAAAATCTGGTTTAAATCGGTGGGCGCACACGGACTCGAACCGCGGACCCTCTGCTTGTAAGGCAGATGCTCTAACCAACTGAGCTATGCGCCCGATTTGCGATGCTGAATCGCACGAGTTGTAAGTTTAAACGTCTTTTACCTAAAAACTCAAACTGAACAAACCACATATTATGAAACGCATGAAGTCACGAGCAGATCGTAAGAAGGAGTCGGTCCCCGGCTCCATCAAGATAGTTACCGCATTAGTTTTCGCCCTCGTGGCAGCTTGGGCATTTTTCGGGGCTCCGAACCCGCACGAAGGCGGGAAAACAAACGACTCTGCATTGGTTGCGCAAGCGAAACAATCGTTGGGCAGCTTGAAGGTGGAACAGCCAGATCGAAATGGCGACTACGAACGAATCCGCTTCGGAGAATCCTGGGAAGACGTCGATGGAAACGGGTGCTACACACGAAACGACGTCTTAATCAGAGACTTAAGTGACATCGAATTTCGTCCAGGATCGAACTGTGTGGTCATTGCCGGCAAATTAGTGGATCCCTACACCAATCAAACGATTGAGTTTTCAAAATCCAGGTCCGAGGAAGTACAGATCGACCACGTCGTAGCGCTCGCAGAGGCGTGGCGCTCTGGCGCATGGGCCTGGAACGATAACCAACGCCTGCAGTTTGCTAACGACCCGTTGAATCTGTTGGCAGTTTCCGGCGAAGCTAACGACGACAAAGCTTCAGCCGATGCAGCAGGGTGGCTGCCACCGAATAAGGACTTCCGCTGTGACTACGTAGCACGTCAAGTGATCGTCAAGCAGAAGTACGCACTTACGGTGGACAGCAGGGAGCTAAAGGTCATTTCTCAGCTCTTAGACGGCTGCAAAGTTTCCTAATTTCTTTGTTTCGAAGTTCGGCTTACGGCCAACCAGGCCAGCAGGCTGATAACCACAACGAGCAAAATTAGAACGACGATATCCGGTACGCAGGACGCGATCTTTCCGAGGCTAATTTCAAGTTGCTGCTGAGCACCAGCATCGAGCAATCCACCAAGAGCGCCGGTTGCGTCCGAAGCCAAGAACAAAACACCCAGGCCCACAAACAACAAACCCGAGACGATCGCCCAGAGCGTGGTTTCAAAAGGCCCGATTTTAATTACTCGTGGACGCAGTTTGCTAGCCAAATCCACCTTGTCCCAAAGCAACGCCAAGATTGCCAGAGGCACCGCCATTCCAGCGGCAAATATGGCGAGGAGAAAGGCGCCGTAAAGGGGAGAAGAAGAAATTGCAGCCATGGTCAAGATGGCACCTAGTAGCGGACCGGTACACGTTCCAGACAGCCCGTAGACCATCCCCAACACCAAAACTGATAGTGCGCTAGATCCTCCTCTAGCCCGCAGCCCTGGGATGGGCAGCGAAAAGCCAAAGACAATACACAGGCCGATAACAATGAGTACGATTCCGCCGGCTAAAGAGATAGTTTGGCGATGCTCGGCAAGCAATGTCCCCAATGTTCCAGCAGCGAGCCCTAATGGAACCAACGTGAGCAGAGAGCCAATATAAAAGATTCCAACCCGCCCGAGTAGGGTTCGAAGTCTTGCCCCGAACGCAATCGCAAAGAACGAAGGAAGCAACATTGCCGAACAAGGGCTAAACACCGCCGCTATGCCGCCTAAAAACGCTGCAGCAAATCCGATATTCACCGTTGAGACGCCTTAGCTAGTTCCTCTTCAATTACTGATTCGAACGCATCCAAGGGCTGAGCGCCTTCCAAAGCTTGCGTGCCGATAACAAAAATCGGAACCGAGGAGATCCCAAGCTGTTTCGCCTCTGCGTAGTCGCGTTGAATAAGCTCGCTCAGCTCATCGCTTTCCAGATCGGACTTGAATTTATCCATATCAGGAACCCCGACCTTCTGGGCGGTTTCAAGAACCAGCTCCTCGCTGACCGGCGGGTGTCCGCTATCTGGCAGCGCCCGATAAAGAGTCAGTTGATACTCATGGTATAGCCCCTGCTCCCCTGCTGCTCTGGCAGCCATCGCCGCATACACTGAGTCGTCACCAAAGACAGGCATATCCCTGAACTCGAAGCGCACTTTACCCTCATCAAAATAGTGCTGAAGCTTGGGCAAAGTCTGCTCAGCGAAAAGGGAGCAGAACGGGCAGCGGAAGTCTGCCCACTCGATTAGTGTCACCGGAGCATCAACGTCACCCATAGCCATGCTGTCCGAGGCATCGCGCCTGGGAAGGTTTAAGTGGAATCTCTCCTGGTCCGATAACTGGACTGAATTTGTTGAGGCCTGAGCGCCAGTTTTCTTTTCAGCATTATTGCTATTTGAAGATATCGCTAACACTCCGATAATCAGCACCGCGATCACGGCAGCAACAATCGTGACAATAGCTTTTCGGCTCATTCGGCCTCTCCTTTTTTAAGCATGGTGTACGCCTAACCCTACCTATTTATTCTTGTTGCAAGCTCGGCAATTTCACCACCATTCACTTAGCTGTTTTTGGTTTGCCAACCACAAAACAACAAAGTTTGTCTCCATATCTCGAATCATGAAATGATCTGATCAAGGTTTGAAATAGTTGGTTTCGAGTTTTGGGGAGGTGACCAGCATGACAGCCCCAGCATTAGTTCTGGTGTCTAATGGTCCCGCTGAGATAGCAACCGAACAGGTTGTTCACGCACTTCGCAAAGAAATGCAGATTCGTCGCCCGGAGCTTTCCATCCATCTAGCTTTTTGCGGCAAGGCATCCCCCACAGGCAAGCAGACGCTGAAGGCCCTCGATAGTCGCGGCACTAAAGAGACTGTTCTAGTTCCGCTAGATTTCACCAGCGTTGCTAGCGCCACAGAAGACGTGGTTGCCATGCACGAAAGCCTCAAGTCCGCTTTCCCTCAGATGAAGATCGGGCTGGCAAAACCAATCGGACCCGTCTCTGAGCTCCTCAACATTGTCGATGAGAGGCTGCGAGCCGCCTTGACGGCAAACCGCTGCCTGGAGTTAGACGGCCTGGTACTGGCTGCACCGAGCTTTGGCGACACCCGTGGCTCAGGGGTGCTGCTTCGCCGAGCTCGTCAATGGTCGTCGCACCACAAACTACCTGTGGTATTTGCTTGCGGTGATGGAACTGGTTCGTCCGTGAAATCGGCCATTTCCTCACTTCACGATCAAGGCAGAAGATCAATTGCCGTCGGATCTTTGTTCTTAACTCCTGACGATTGCTATCAAGCGCTTTACGAAAATGCTTTAGCCAACAGAGCGATAGCCATCAGTTCGCCTTTCGGTCCAGACCCTCGACTGTGCAATCTGATTATGGCTCGCTATTCTTTCGAAGCCATGAAAATGCTCGACATGGCCTTCGAGAATCAAAAGCAGGCGCCTTCTAACATTGCCCAGCTCCACCTGGGATAGCCTGAGCATAGGCGCGCCTACCGCAGCACGGCCCCTGAACCCCGTAGGGTTCAGATGTGTCAGTTAAGCCTTCGGTCGCGAAACTGCCGACGCATCAATTCGATGATGTCTGCAGTGGAGTCCTGAATTTTCAATGGCGTCCCGAGATTAAAGTTTCGCAGATGCCGTCTCCTCAACGAATTGCGCCGTTTTCTGTCGCAATCGAGGCTGACATCGATCGGCTCGGCGAAGAAGTCGGCACTGCTCGTCTCGTCATTCTTCACGACCCCGACGGCAATCCAGCCTGGGACGGCACTTATCGTTGCGTGTCATTTGTGCAGGCGGACGTAGACATCGAGATGGCGATGGATCCGTTACTAACCGAAGTAGGTTGGAATTGGCTGAACGATTCTCTGGGGCAGTCAGATGCCGAATTCCACGCCGCATCCGGAACAGTTACTGCGGTGACCAGCAGGAGCTTCGGTGCCCTAGCTGAAGAGCCGGACACAGCAGAGATTGAAATCAGGTCCTCATGGACTGCAGACATTGATGACCGGGGAATAATTCCCCACCTAGAGGCCTGGCAACAGCTTATGTGTTTCACATGCGGCATGCCGCCACTAGCTCCCGGAGTAGTAAGCCTAAGCAGGCGAACGAATAAATGAAGACTTTGACCCAGCCGGCAGAAGAGCCGGTAATTGTTAACGACGAGCCATCCTGGAATCGGATGATCGATAAGGTATCCGAGGCTGAAGGACCAATCGCCATCGACGTTGAAAGGGCGCAGAGCTTTAGATATTCAGACAAGGCCTATCTTGTCCAAATAAAAAAAGATGGCGCCGGGATTTTTCTAATAGATCCGATAAGTTTCGAGCACGGCAAAATTGCAGATTTCAGCGAATTGAATGAGGCAATCGGCGATTCCCAGTGGATTCTGCACGCAGCGACACAGGATCTGCCTAACCTCTGGCAGCTGAATATGCGTCCGGCAAGCCTCTTCGACACCGAACTGGCGGGCAGACTACTCGGATACGAGAAAGTTAACCTGGCCGCTATGATCGAACACTACTTCGATCTCCACCTCGAAAAACAGCATTCCGCTGACGACTGGTCGACTCGCCCCATCCCTCAAGACTGGATCGCATACGCGGCCTTGGACGTCGAGCTTTTGATCGATCTTCGAAAGAAAATGATCGTAGATCTCGAAGATGCAGGCAAGGAAGAATGGGCGAAACAAGAATTCGCCCATCTGGTTTATTGGGCAGACCATCACGAACCGAAATGTGCTGATGAGCGTTGGAGACGAACTTCGGGGCTCCAGGACGTCCACACCAGACGTGGGATGGCTCTGGTTCGTGAGCTTTACGAGCAACGTGACAAGATCGCCCGCGAGCTGGACAAGTCGCCGCACAAAGTTTTGATAGACAAAGCAATAACCGAAATCGCTAGCCAAGCAAGCGAAGAAAGCGTCCCAACCATCTCGAAATTGCGCAGGGTAATGGGATTTAGACGTCGTGAGCCTAGGAAGCACATGTCTGCCTGGGAAAATGCGCTGGACACGGTAGCCGGGCTTGATAAATCCGACCTACCGCAACTCAGGGTGCACAAAACCGGAATTCCCAAACCACGAAATTGGCAACGGATCAATCCCGAGGCTGCGGAGCGCTGGAACCGGATCCGGCCAAAAATTATCGAAAAAGCTCAAACGCTAAAACTTCCTGTCGAGAATCTGGTTTCCCCCGCAGCACTTCGTGAAGCGCTCTGGCAGCCCAGTGAAGACATGGAATCGCAGCTAACTGATTTGGGTGTTCGGCCATGGCAACGCCAAGAAATCCTGGAGATAATCCAATCAGGGCTAAGCTCTTAGTCGGCTAGAGATGACCTGCGAGATCGCCTCTGGAGTCAGGCCCATCTGCTCAAGCAATTCTCCGCGGCTGGCGTGTGGAAGGTACTTTCTGGGCACCCCGAAATGACACATGTTCGGATTTCTAGAGGAAATCTCGAGTTGTTCGCCCATGCCACCAGCCACAAGGTTGTCCTCTAGCGTTGCTACCAGTTCGTACTTCTCAGACAGTTCGACGAGCTCGCTACTGATCGGCAATGCCCAAACTGGATCGACGACATCAGCAGCAAAGCCCAAAGACTCGAGTTTTTTTGCGGTTTCGAGCGCCAGAGCAGCAAACTGACCATAGCTAACGATCAACACCCTTGGGTTGTTTGAGACCTTGAGAAAATCTATGCCACCCTCGGTTTTCACGGAAGGCACAGGTTGCGAAAGCTTTTCTTTAGAGTACCTGATTACGGTTGGCACGTCGTCGACATCAACAGCCGTACGCAATGCCGCACGCAAACGCTGCTCGTCACGAGGAGCTGCAAGCCTCAAGCCAGGAACGATCGAAAGCAGCGGCACATCCCACATACCGTTATGGCTTGCTCCATCAGTGCCAGTTACACCGGAGCGGTCCAAGACGAACGTAACACCGGCCTTGTGCATACCCACGTCCAGCAAAATTTGGTCGAAAGCTCTATTCAAAAACGTGGAATAGAAAGCTACGACTGAGTGGATTCCGGTGGCCGCCAGCCCCGCCGCAAAAGTCACGGCATGCTGTTCGGCGATTCCGACATCGAACGTGCGCTCGGGAAACTCTTCTGCAAACTTAGCCAGCCCCACGGGATGAAGCATCGCCGCGGTGATGCAAGCGACATTCTCTTTATCTCGCCCAATTTTGACGATTTCGTCGGAGAAAATATCTGTCCACGATTTTCGATCGTCAACGACGAGCTTCTTACCAGTTACATCATCAATTTTTCCAACTGAGTGGAAAAGGTCTTCGGAGTACTGCTCCGCAGCTTTAAATCCTTTGCCCTTTTGAGTGATCACGTGGACGATAATCGGGCCACCATAATTTTTAGCCTGCTGCAATGCCACCGCGAGGGCTTCTAGGTTATGCCCGTTTATCGGACCTAGATACTTTATGCCGAGGTCAGAAAACAGGCTCTGCGGGGCAAGCACGTCCTTGATGCCAGCCTTCAAGCCGTGCAAAAGTTCGAATAAGGGCTGACCAATGAGCGGCGCACCCTTGAGCGTCTTCCGTAGAACGTTCAGGGTCTCTTCATAACGCGGGTCGGTTCTGAAACCCGATAGTTGGCGAGAAAGACCACCGACAGTTGGAGAATAAGATCGACCGTTGTCGTTGACGATAATCACTAGCGGCGAATCCTCATCAACCGCGATATTGTCGAGGGCCTCCCAGGCCATTCCACCGGTCAAAGCACCATCGCCGATAACAGCTACAACTGTGCGATTCTTTTCACCACGCAGCCTGATGCCCTTCGCTATTCCCTCGGCCCAAGAAAGCGACGTCGACGCATGAGAATTTTCCACCCAATCGTGCGCAGATTCTTGCCTAGATGGATAACCGGATAGCCCATCTTTTTGTCGTAGGCACGGAAAGTCTTTCGCCCGACCAGTCAGGATCTTATGCACATAGCTCTGATGGCCGGTATCGAAGATAAAAGGATCTTTTGGTGATTCGAAAACGAGATGCATTGCCAACGTAAGCTCCACCACGCCCAGATTCGGCCCTAGGTGTCCGCCAGTTGCGCTTACGTTTTTGATCAAAAACTTACGGATCTCTTCTGCCAGATCGAGAAGCTGCTTGTAGTCGAGTTGACGCAGATCTTTGGGGTCATTGATTTTGGCGAGCAAAGGATAATAAGCGTCTAGCACGTCGCTTTTCCCCACGCTTTTGGCCCCCATGCGCAGCCCCTTTCGGTCACCTCAAGTCATTTCGCAGCATGAATCTAACAAGATTCCACTGTAGCGCCCCGAGAGACAATGGCGAACTCGAAGTAATCAAATCGTCATCTACGCTCGGGGCGCTTGAGGTGCCAACCAAGGTTAGTCGTTAGTACGACGTTGCTGAGCTAGAACTCTTCGATAAAGAGGGTGGCAGGCAAGAATTGCCAAAGCTGAGACGAGCAACCCGGCTGCCATCAGCATCGACATTTGCAGATAGCTAGTTTCTGGCATTTCGCCGGTGACATTGTTGTACATGTTCACCATCGGCATGGAAAACATGGTGCCTAGCAATCCACCCATTAAAACAGCCAGCGCGAGCGGGCCAAGGGTCTCAAGCCAGATGACTCGAAGCTCGAAAGACTTGGGCGCACCGATCTTCGCCAGCGCCCGTGACTGCTCTGCCCTTTCGATAACGTCCGACGCCTGATTAACTAGCATCGACACCGAATTGAGCACGAAGCTGATTACGAGCGTAATCATCACGCCTTTGTTTATGTCCCAGCGACTTAGTTCGACGAAAGATTTTATGGTCTGCTCAAGATGCTGATCTGAGTTAAACGAAACCGGCATATTGGACACGTAGCCAGCTATGAAAGCCAACAGTCCCATGCCAAAAACTCTGCGCCAAGTCGCTTTGGGATCTGCGATAATTCTGCGTGCCGCGACCATCAAGGCGGGCCAGCGAAGCTTAGAAATTAGCCTCGCCAGAATCTGCAAAAGGTACGGGCCGAGCAGGTTGAAGCCGTAGACCACAGCCAAAACGATCGAGCCCAAGATGATGAACGTGGTAGTTTCCGCGCTACGCACGAAGACCTGATTGGCTATCAGAGCACCCGCAATTAAGGCAAAGAATGCCGCAACTCGCCAAACCTTAAGAGCAGGTTTGTTTGACTTCTTGGCAACTCCTAGCGGCGAGATCCTGACTTGCTGCATTCCCCACCAGGAAGAGGCCAGAGCTATCAGCATTAGGAAGCCGAGGACGCTCAGCAGAAGCCACCACGGCAGCAGCATTTCTTTTGCCTCGATCTGTGTTGCCTGAACGTTGAGCTTCGTCCAAAGTTGCAGACTAAGCAGGTAAATAGCGATTCCAGCGGCAGCTCCGATGATCGACTGAACGAAGCACTCGAGCAGGGCCATTCGAGTCACCTCGCCGGACGAGAGCCCAAGCAGCCTCAGCGAGGCAAGCCGATTTTCGCGTCCCTTAGCTCCCAACACAGCAGACTTGGCAGCCAGCGAGATGATGGACGGAACGATTAGCGCGCACGCGAAAATCGCTAGACCGAAGTAGAAAAAGAGCACGCTCTTAAAACTCGGATCAATCGCGACGACCTCGCCCATCAGCCCTCTGGGGTGATTTGCTCGGTTATAAAACATCCAGGTACCGCCTGCGATCATCAGAGCTATCGAAATGGTAACTGTGTACGCCAAGATTCCTGCCAGATAAAGCAGTGATTCCCCTTCGCGCTGGACCAGCCGGGCGCGCACTAGGCGAGCGGTCAGGCCGCCCAGGCCATGCACCGGGCCAGTAAGTTCCTTTTGATTCATCGCGCGCTCCCCTGGTCTAGCGTGCGGTCGGAGTGAATCAGGCCGTCACGAATCTCGATGAGCCTCGAGCACCAGCGGGCAACGTTCAAATCATGGGTGACTAGCACCAGCGACGCGCCTGCCTGCTTTACGACAGTGGTGAGCATCTGCATCATCTCGTGGCCGCTATTCTGGTCGAGGGCACCCGAGGGTTCGTCTGCGAAGACGACCTTTGGGTTTCCAACCAACGCCCTAGCAATTGCCACACGCTGGGACTGGCCACCAGACATGTCACCGGGGCGTCGATTAATCAGATCGCCGATACCAAGCCGAGCCAGCGTCTGGTCGGCCATAGCCACCGCCTTACTCCTGGAAGTGCCGGTAAGCATTAACGGCAGAGCGACATTTTCGCGGGCCGGCAGCTCGGGAATAAGTTGGCCGTCCTGAAAGACAAACCCGAACTGGGTTAGGCGAAGCCTAGAGCGCTTGGCGTCGCTCAAATCTGAAGTGTTTGTCCCACAAAATTCAACCTGTCCACTGTCTGGAACCAGGACTCCGCTGAGGCAATGCAACAGGGTCGATTTACCGGATCCCGAAGGCCCCATCACCGCCACAGATTCGCCCTTGGCAATCTGAAGCGAAACGCCTGCTAGAGCATGTACCTGACCAAATTGTTTCGTAATGTCTCGAGTCTCGAGCGCTATGTCGTTTGTCATGCTTATATTCCAGTTTCTGAGCGGCAGTTTTTGAACAGTGCCAGCTAGCCTTTTAAAGGTAGTGCCAGCACTACCCCAGTTTGAACTGTTTCAAAGTTATTATTGTTAAGTGATGTTTGGTAGGCGCAAGAAACATGTTTCGCATGAGGACGAAAATGCCAAAAAGATCGCCGACCTGATTCGCTCTAGACGGGCAATCGTAGACGCCTACGAAATTGAACGGCAACGCATCGAACGAAATCTGCATGACGGCACTCAGCAGTATCTGGTTGCTGCGGCTATGAAGTTGGGCGAGGCACAGCTATCGCCTTCGCTATCTGCAGACCTGCAACTTGCCTCGCTGATTTCCGAGGCCAAAGACGCAGTCAGGCAGGGGCTGGATTCTCTTCGAGAGACTGTGCGCGGCATTCACCCGCAGGTCTTATTGGAACTTGGCCTGGTTGCTGCCATCAACGATATTGCTAGCAGATCGGGCGGCAGGGTTCGGGTGGTCTGCCCCAATCCGCTTCCCCAGCTACCCGAGGGGGTGCTGGCAGCTGCTTATTTCTTTGCCAGTGAGGCGATTGCGAACTCGGCGAAGTACGCCCCTGAAGCGTCAGTCAGCGCGCTAATTACGAGTGGCGAGAGTTTGTCCATTTCGGTAGTAGACGATGGGCCAGGAGGCGCTCACCTAAAACAAGGCCATGGATTGGCTGGTCTTCGCGAGAGGCTGGCGGCTTTTGGTGGCGTACTGCTTATCTCTAGCCCACCTGGAGGCCCGACTCGGATCTCTGCCGAGCTACCGCTGCTAGTAGAGCGCTGGCAGCCCACCATCAACCTTGCCCAAAAGAACGGAGAGAAAAATGAGTGAAGCCAAAACTCTTGTTTTAGCTGATGACTCCGCTCTACTTCGCGAAGGTCTGGTAGGTCTACTAGAGCGGCAAGGTTTCAAAATAATTGCCCACGTAAGCGACGCAACGCAGCTGGACAAGACGCTAACTGATCTTGCAGATAATGACGGCCTACCGGATGCCTTGGTGACAGATGTCAGGATGCCTCCAAACATGAGCAACGATGGCCTCGAGGTAGCCATCGAGTTCAAGGAGAAATATCCACAGCTGGCGGTGATGGTGCTCAGCCAGTACGTGGCACCCGGTTATGCCCAGCAGCTCTTCGCTCTTCCCGCCAGCAGCGGAGGCACCGGCTATTTGCTCAAAGATCGCATCAGCGAAGTCGTCGATTTCATCAGTTCGCTTCGCCTAATCATCTCTGGTGGCGTGGTAATCGACCCGCAAGTCGCTCAAGTGATGATGAACAACAGCCGTATGGGGCTTGGCTCTCTGACAACGCGCGAGACTGAGGTACTAGAGCTGATGGCGCAGGGCCTATCGAATAATCAGATCGCCCAGCAGCTGGTGCTTTCTGCTGCCGCTGTAGCCAAACACGTGTCGAATATCTTTTCCAAGCTAGGCCTGGAGCCAGGCGAAGAGAACCGAAGAGTGCGGGCAATTTTAACTTTCCTAGCCGAATAGCCGTCGAGTTAATTTCTCTTTCTGGCAACGCCATAAAATTGTTATTTCGATGAGATAATTAACAGATAACAGGAAAAGGAGGAGAAATGACATCTACAGATATCTCCAAGGTGCACAGCACTGTGGTGGGCATTGATGGATCTGAAAACTCCTATCTAGCCACGCAGTGGGCCGCCAAATGGGCGAAGAGCCACGGTACGGGCCTGACCATCGTCATGGTACAGCCGGAAGTTATGCTTCCTCGCAAGTCTCACGTGTGGAAGGCGATGCTCGAGGCCAATTACAACGAGCGCCAGAAGGACAAGTACCTAGCTCGCCTGCACAAAGCTGAACTTCAGGCAAGGGAAGTTGCGCCCGCCATTGAGGTCTCAAGCATTTTGCTAGAGGGGGATGTCGCAGGTTCTTTGGTCGAAATAACCAAGAAGTCCGAAACCCTTATCTTGGGCAAGCGCGGCTCAGGGCAGGCAAGCATCTTCACACTTGGTGGCGTCGCTGACTCTGTGGTGACTAACGCTGGTGGAACAGTGATCACCATTCCTCACGACTTTAAGGAACGCCCTGGTGGCCCCGTCCTGGTAGGCATCGATGACGATTCTCGCGCTAAGCAGACCGTCCGCTACGCCTTCGAGCAGGCAGACAAACTTGGCGCTCCCCTCGTCGTTATGCACGCTTGGTACGCACCACCGGCTGCAAGTGAGGCGACAATGGTCGTGCTCGTCGATGCAGACGAGATCAACGAAGAAAGCCATGCCTTCATTCAGTCCACAGTGGCTGAACTAGCGCAGGAGTACCCGAACGTCAAAGTCACCTCTAAGGTGGTAAATGCCAATCCAGGCGACGCGTTGGCCGCGGAGTCTAAGAACGCTCAGCTAATCGTCGTTTCTAGCCGCGGACGAGGAGGCTTCACCGGTTTGCTGCTGGGAAGCACCAGCCGCCGAGTAGTCCGGCTAAGCAGCGCTCCGACAGCCGTCATCCGTTGTCATAAGTAAACAAAATCTCATAAGTAAACAAAAATGCGGCCAGCACAAAAGCTGGCCGCATTTTGTTTGGTTACTTGTTCAACAGGGAACGCAGTACGTACTGCATAATTCCACCATTTAGGTAGTACTCACGTTCAGCCGGGGTGTCGATGCGAAGCTTCGCGTCGAACTCCGTTACTGCCCCTTCCGGTGAAGTCGCCGAAACCCTCACGGTTTCTGGAGTCTGGCCGGAATTGAGCTTGCTTACACCGGTGATCTCGAAGATCTCCTCCCCGCTTAAACCTAGTGAATCGGCGTTCTGCCCCTCGGGGAATTGAAGCGGTAATACGCCCATGCCGATAAGGTTGCTGCGGTGAATGCGCTCGTAACTGACCGCAAGAACAGCTTTAACGCCCAGCAGCATCGTGCCTTTCGCCGCCCAGTCGCGCGAGCTTCCAGAACCGTATTCTTTACCCGCCAAAACGACCAGAGGCTTATTATGCGCCGAATAGTTCATTGCAGCCTCATACACGGTTGTCACTGGGGCATCTTTTCTTGTGAAATCCCTGGTGAACCCACCCTCTGTTCCAGGAGCGAGCTGATTGCGCAACCTGATGTTGGCGAAGGTCCCGCGAATCATCACTTCGTGATTACCACGCCTTGAGCCGTAGGAGTTGAAGTCTTTTCGCTCGACTCCGTGCTCCAATAAATATTTTCCTGCCGGAGAATCCTGCTTAATAGCGCCTGCGGGGCTGATGTGATCCGTCGTTACGGAGTCTCCAAGCTTAAGCAAAACTCGTGCTCCGCTAATGTCACTAACTGGTTGCGGTTTGGCCGGCATCTGCTCGAAGTATGGCGGCTTTCTCACATAGGTGGACGCGTCGTCCCATTCAAAACTATCGCCTGTGGGAGTCGGCAAACTTTGCCAACGCTCGTCACCGGCAAAAACGTTCTCGTACGAATCTTGATACATCTTGGTGTTGATGTATTTCCCTACGACCTCGTCGATCTGCTGAGGGCTAGGCCAGATATCGCTTAGCATCACATCGTTGCCTTTCGGGTCCTTGCCGAGAGGCTGCGTAGTGATGTCAAAATCCATGTTTCCTACCAGCGCATAGGCCACCACTAGAGGCGGACTGGCCAGATAGTTCATCTTTACATCCGGGTTGATTCGACCCTCAAAGTTTCGGTTGCCAGACAGCACAGAGGTGATCACCACGTCAGATTCGTTGGCGGCCTTCGAGACTTCATCGATGAGAGGCCCCGAGTTACCAATGCACGTCGTGCAGCCGTAACCGACAACATCGAACCCAAGCTCCTCCAGGGGTTCGAGAAGACCAGAATCCTCTAAGTAATCGGTGACGACCTGGGAGCCAGGAGCAAGCGTGGTCTTAACCCACGGCTTACGAGTCAGCCCCTTAGCCACTGCGTTCCTAGCAAGCAACCCAGCGGCGACCATAACGGAAGGGTTTGACGTGTTAGTACAAGAGGTAATTGCGGCAACGCCTACCGTACCGTTGGTCAAAGTCACGTTTTCGCCATCGATGGTTGCCTCATAGGCGCGGCTGTTTTGAGTCGCATAGTCGCCTACTGTTTCCTCAAACGTCCCAGCGGCTTGCGACAACGCGATCCTGTCTTGCGGACGCTTCGGGCCTGCAATCGATGGATGCACATCCGCAAGGTCAAGCTCCAAATATTCGGAATAATCTGGCTCGGCATTTGGATCGAACCAGATGCCCTGCGCCTTTGCGTAGGCTTCAACAAGATTGATCTGGTGCTCATCGCGTCCTGTCAGACGCATGTAGTCGATCGTCGCTTGATCGATCGGAAACACCGCGATGGTCGAGCCGTATTCAGGGCTCATATTGCCAATGGTCGCGCGGTTAGCAAGAGGCACCTCGCTAACGCCAGGTCCGTAGAACTCCACGAACTTGCCGACGACGCCGTGCTCACGCAGCTTCTCGGTGATGGTTAAAACCAGATCTGTTGCAGTCGCGGCAGCGGGCAGCTTACCCGTAAGCTTGAAGCCAACTACACGAGGGATAAGCATGCTGACAGGTTGACCCAGCATCGCTGCCTCGGCCTCAATGCCGCCGACTCCCCAACCGACGACGCCAAGACCGTTAACCATCGTCGTGTGCGAATCGGTTCCTACACATGTATCCGGGTAAGCGAGAAGAGAACCATCGGTTTCCTTCGAGAAAACGACCCTAGCAAGGTGCTCGATGTTGACCTGGTGGATGATGCCGGTGCCGGGCGGAACAACTTTGAAGTTATCGAATGCGCCTTGGCCCCAGCGCAGGAATTGGTAGCGTTCTTTATTGCGCTGATATTCGAGTTTGGTGTTGATCGCCAAAGCCTGTTCGGTGCCGAACGCGTCCGCGACAACGGAGTGGTCAATGACCAACTCAGCCGGGCTTAGCGGGTTGATTTTCTTGACGTCTCCGCCAAGCTCCTGCATCGCATCGCGCATTGCAGCAAGATCGACCACGCAAGGGACCCCAGTGAAGTCCTGCATGACCACTCGAGCGGGTGTGAACTGAATCTCGTGGGAGGGCTGCGCCTGGCTGTCCCAGTTGGCCAGCGCCGAGATGTCATCTGCGCTGATGTTTTTACCGTCTTCGAGCCGAAGGAGGTTCTCCAAAAGAACTTTCAAGCTATACGGAAGACGGACCTGACCTTTAACGGCATCTAGTCGATAATAATCGTACTTTTTACCGTCTACGTCTAGGGAAGATTTTGCTTTGAAACTGTCGAGACTGGCCACTTAAACCTCCAAGATATCTTGATGTCAAGATATCTCAATTGAACAGTCAGCTCAAAAAGGGTGCCCTAAGCTCTAGTCTTCTTTTTTAGGCGCCCCGAAGATGATTTCGTCCCAGCTTGGCACAGTGGCACGCTTTCGATTCTTCCGCTTCTTTGGCGCCTCGCCTTCAACCAACGGATCCTGCTTGGCGGTCTGCGGCTTACGGAGTTTACGATTACTGGGTTTAGCAGCCTTTTCAATGGGCCTCTCAGGCTCGCCAACCACTCGGACTTCTTCACTGGATTCAGTCTCGAGTTTCGTCTCCGCCCCTTCAGGAGCCTCTTCAAGCTCATCCGTGACCGATTCCTCTTCAAGGATAGGTTCGGTGTCCTCGTCATTGGCAGGAGGACGAGTCAAACCGGTGTAAATCCGAACGGAATCTTCGTTGAAGCCTGACAACATGTCATAAAGAACGTCCAGGTCTTTATCGTTGTTGGGGACGATGTCATAGACGCCATTTACCTGCTCGAACTGGGCCGGAACATAGTCTTCAGGATCTTCATAATCGACTTCGACGTCAGGCAAAACCGCAGGCGGCCTGACGCCACCATTTTCTTGAGTGGCTCGAATGAGGGCCATCTCGTCGTGCAGATCGAGGGTCGGCTCGGATTCCAGCTCTTCTTCCTCAAGCGCCAGGGGCTTCAATTCGTAGTCACCAATTAAAACCCTGGCATTGTCATTGGCTGCGACGCTGTAGCGACCGTGTAAGTCGAAGTTGAACAAAGCGACTGCATTGTCACCTTTCTGCGGTGGAGCGTCGTAAGCCAACTCGTCGAGCTCACCGTCTAGAGGCTGCGGGCTGAACTGGAGCGCCGGCCAAGACACCTGAACAAACCAGGCCTTATCTTCACCACGCCAAGCGTCCCAATGCACATCATCGAGATTCACATCGTTTGCCTCGAGAGTAGCGTTAACTGTTTCTGCTAGCTTTCTGGATGAATTTAGCTCGCCCCTTTTGCGCACCTGGCACTCACCTGCGAGCGACACGGCGTGCTCGCGCTCGGCTAAAACTGGCCCAGCAAAGGCGTCAATATACGACTCGCTGACGCCTGCGGCCTTGGCCACCTCAGCCACCGTTTCGCCCCCACGTAGACGAGCCTGAATATCGCGTGGGCTAAGTGCGCTTTCCATGTAATTAACTCCGAAAAATAAAGCTTCTACAGCATCACTAGATCTATACCCTGCCAACTTAGCGCGACTGGCCGAAGTTATTCGACCCATTTCACGCAAAGCACCCGGAAATAAAAGACGTAACCGAAGTGGTTTAACACTAAGCGATTAACAATCAGTCCCCTGAGCATGGTATTAAGTCCACTAAGTGATAGCTTAGCCGCTGACAACACGAACTAACCGTTAAGGTTCAATTCAACTAGCTCTAAGGAGAAGAAATGGCGACTGACTACGACGCTCCACGCAAGTCCGACGAGGAAATGCGCACCGACTCTATTGAAGAGTTGAAGGGACGACGCGACAATAATTCCGGAAACGTAGACGAAGACGAAGTTGAAGCTGCTGAATCGTTCGAGCTTCCCGGAGCCGATCTATCTAACGAAGAACTAACCGTCAGGGTGCTGCCCCGACAGGCCGGTGAATTCACCTGCGCTGGCTGCTTCCTAGTGAAGAGCAGTAGCCAACTGGCCGAGGTACGCGGAGACCAGTCTTACTGCGTCGACTGCGTTTAGTTTTGGGCTCTTCGCGCCGCCCTCGCCTGGCCAACTAGTTCGTAGCGATTCTTAACGAAACGCTGCACAGCAAGCTGCGAGACTGCGGCGCCGACAGCCGTCGAAGCGACCCACATGAGCGCCTCGCCAGAAGTCGCTTCCAGATCGTAGGGATCCGGCGGCTCGTTGCCAGTTACCTTCTTCCAAACAGCAGTAATCAACTTCTGCGTCGCAAAGGTCGCTACCGCTCCAAGGGCGGTGGCGACAACTTTTGTCTCAATATTGGCCATCGAGGTTCCTATCCATACGTTGTGGTCCCATCCATCATAACCAAGGTAACGTTGGGAGAGTGAATAATCCTTTGAGGGTTCAGCTCAAACTGCTCGACCCAAAATTGCCAGTTCCGACCTACGCGCACCCCGGTGACGCAGGCGCTGATCTGTACGCACGAGTTGACGTCCAGATCGCCCCTCACGAGCGTAAAATGGTGCCTACCGGTATCGCTATCGCACTGCCCGATGGGTATGTCGGGCTGGTCCATCCCCGCTCTGGATTAGCAGCTCGGGAGGGCCTCAGCATCGTTAATTCTCCCGGAACCATAGATTCGGGGTATCGCGGAGAAATCAAAGTTTGCCTAATCAACACCGACCCCGAAAAAACGATTAGCCTTCGACGCGGTGACAAGATCGCACAACTTGTCATTCAACGTTTTTGGCAGGCTGATTTCGAAATAACAGATAACTTAGGCGACACCGAACGCGGCGAGGGCGGCTATGGCTCTACCGGAGGTGTCACAAAATGGGGCGAGAAGCTAGGCTAATCGCGTAAGAACGTTAGGAGCAGCATTGATGTTTGGCCGTAAGAAGCGTAAAGGCGCGGAGCAGGACGAAGTCGAAGAGACCACGAAGGCTCCGGCACGCGCTGCCGAAGATCCTTGGGAAAAGCTCGATGCCAGCAAGGACTGGCGGGAAGACGGCCCCTTCGATATTTCCGAAGTGGATCTGGATGCGGACGACGTCGAGCGCCTCGATTTTGGCGCGCTGATCTTCACTCCCTTTGAGGGCATGGGAATGCAGCTACAGATAAATCAGCAGACGAACTCAGTTCAGGCGGTACTCGTTAACAGTGGCCAGTCTGCGATTGAGGTCGCACTTTTTGCCGCTCCCTCCCAATCGAGCCTGATGCGCCAGGTCAGGGACGACATGATCCGTTCCACCGAACAGTCCGGCGGCGAAGTAACACTTGCCGAGGGGCCGTTCGGAACTGAGATCCGTCGCGTGCTTCCGCTTCAAGACAAGGACGGCAAACGCGCCTACCACATTTCGCGCACTTGGTTTGCCGAAGGACCGGGGTGGCTGCTGCGTGGCGTTCTGATGGGACAAGCTGGAATGGCCAAAAATCTCGAAGGCCCCGCGGAGCTTCTCTACGAGTTCTTCTCGAACATCGTTGTGAATCGCGACGAATCGCCACACGTGCCGGGACACGTCATCGAGATGGAGATTCCCGAACAGATCGGCATCACCAAGCAACAGTGACATACCAGGTTAGGCTCGGGGCGATCGCCCACGGCGGATCATGCGTTGCGCGAATAGACGGCCGAGTCGTATTTGTCAGGCACGGGCTACCAGGCGAACTCGTCGAGGTATCCATCACCGATTCCACCAAGGATCGTTTCTGGTGGGGCGACGTGGCCAAGGTGATCGAGGCTTCGCCTGACCGCGTCGATCCGCCTTGCCCGGTGGCGTTCGCATGTGGTGGATGTGATTTTCAGCACGCAGATCTGGCCGTACAGCGGGAGCTAAAAGCGCAAGTTATCGCGGAGCAGCTTCATCGACTTGCAGGCATTAATTGGCCCGTTGAAGTTGAATATGTTCCTGGCGATGATCCTGCTGGCTCTGGGCTGGGATGGCGCACCAGGATGCGCTACCTGGTCGAAAACGGCAGGGTCGGGCTGCGTGAGTGGCGAAGCAATAACTTAGTTGAGCTACCAGAGGGTGGATGCCGAATAGCTCACCCGAAAGCAAAAGCAGGCTTAGAAAAGTTCGCTAAAGGCGCAAAGGAATTGCAGGTATGCGTCGCCGATAGCTCTGTTAGCGTTCTGGACGAGAAGAACTCGGCTTTGAGTGGACCAAAAGTTGTCTCTCAAACGGTATTGGGACGCGACTACAAGGTCAGGGCCGATGGCTTTTGGCAGGTACATCCCCTCGCCGCAGAGGTCTTGAGCCAGACCGTAATGAAGTTCCTTTCTCCTCGTAAAGGCGAACATGCCCTAGATCTCTACTGCGGGGTCGGATTATTCGCCGGGGCGCTTACAGATGCAGGATGCATTGTGAGCGGAATCGAGATCGCTAAACCCGCGATCCGGATGGCCAGGCAAAACGTGCCGGAGGCCAAGTTCCACGCCGGCGACATGGCACGAAGCCTGAACGCACTACCTCGACGCACAGACCTGATCGTATTAGACCCGCCCAGATCTGGCGCTGGAGCCAAAGTCGTCAAAAGACTCGCCATGCTCGGTGCCCGAGCGATCTGTTACGTAGCCTGCGATCCTGCCGCTTTGGCTAGAGACCTAAAGACTTTCTTCCAAAATGGTTATGAATTGCGCCAGCTGAGGGCGTTCGACCTGTTCCCGATGACCCACCATGTGGAAGTCCTAGCATTGATGTCGGGAACGCAAATGTAGCGAGATCAATTGCAGTTCTCATGCAATTTTAGCTTGTGAAGCCAAGCAAGGCGGCAAGGGCTTAACGTAAAGCTGCCTAATGCTGGAGACGATCCATTTAAAACGTCATAGTTTTCTTATTATTATTTTTATTTGGCTGTAATAACCTTTATAGCTCAACAATTACAAGATGTGCGTACAGATATAAAAGCCCTAATTCTGAGATATACGAATGTACTTGCAGTAAAGCGTTAACTGAAATATCTGGTTTTGATTTCTCGAAAGACAATAAAAGATTTCGCAAGTTTTGAGATATTGTATTGAAAATTAGCAACACCATAAATATAATGTTAGCAGAAGCTAACTTCAAGAAATAGAGGCAGTGTGGCTGTTTCTTGAAATAAATTATGGATAATTCTTAAAAGTTTGGTGACATTATAGTAAATGTGTACATTAAGCGAATGTGCTTCATGAGGATTGAACATGAAAGTGGATTATAAAAACTGGGTACCTAAAGGCATACTTATTGCAATGGCTGCAATAAGCCTACTGTTGTTGTTATTTTCTGTCGAATTTTATATTTTGCTTGACGGTATATTGGGCATTACGCTTACCACGATTACCTTCGTAGCATTTCTCATATTTGGCGCAACTTCGATAAAGTTATTTCGTACGCATCAGGCATTTTCCTATGATGGCAAGAGAAAACTTTCTAAGCGGATTATCGAAGGAAACGCCGCGTATGTAATCCTTCCTGAAAGAGGAGTGGGGCTTGACGTTGGCTGCGGAAGTGGAGCACTGACCATAGCTTATGCCAAACGCAATCCGCAGGGCAAAATGACAGGACTGGATCGCTGGGGAAAAGAATACGCCTCTTTTAGCAATTTACTCTGTGTTCAGAATGCAAAAGCCGAAAGGATCAATAATATTGCTTTTTCACAAGGGTGATGCGAACAAGCTGCCCTTTGCTGATGAATCGTTTGATGCATTCGTGAGCAATTATATATATCACAATATTCCCTGAAAAAACAAACATAAACTGTTGCTTGAAACTCTTCGCGTATTAATAACAGGCGGAACCTTTGCTATTCATGATTTGATGAGCAAAAAAGCTACGGTGATATGGATGTGTTTTGCCAAAAACTTATAGAAATGGGTTACGAAAAGGTTGAACTTCTCGATGCGGCAGAAGGAAGCTTTATGAGTCCGAAAGAAGCAAGAGCCTATATGCTTACAGGGTCAAGGCTGCTTTTTGGGAAAAAAATAATAGCTTGCCTTGAGGGAATGGCGGCAGAGCTAAGAGCTTGGCTACTTGCGCATGATTATAACGAGGTTTGTGAATTGGAAAAGTATTTACCTAAGGAAATGGAGTAAAAGAAAATGAGTTTAACTTATAAAGTTGCATCAGGCATAGTAAGACTTTTAGAAGTCAAAAAAATGTTTTTAAAGTCTAAGGAAGAAATGCTTGAGTATGCGGAGGGAGAAAAAGCAAAAAAAGTATTTAACATAGATAAGGCACTGAAGAGGGCAAAGAGAAAGAATTATTATCTCTACGACAGAGATATTATGGGATACAGGTTACTTTCCTATCAAAAAAGTAAGAACCCTGCAAACGGAGCGGTTCTTTATTTCTTTGGCGGAGGAATGATTACACCGCCGGACAAATTAGATTTTTCTTTGTCGGAAAGAATAGTGGAACAAACCGGCAAAGATGTTTGGTTTTTATTCTATCCCCTTTGCTCGGAAGATGTAAAGATAAATAAGACATATAAAGTTTCCTTTGAAACCTATAGGCTGATGACCCAAACTTATAAGGCGGAAAACATAAGCGTCCTGGGCTTTTCGTCAGGAGCTTGCTTGGCTCTTGGAATATTTTTGCACAACAATGCATTGGGCAGACCCGTTAAAATGCCTGGAAAGATTATTTCAGTTTCACCCGGCAGCATACCTGATGTAACTCTAAATGAAAATAAAGAGATTTGGGAAAAAGTAAACGCCCTTAACCATAAAGACATAATTATTGAACCTACATATTTTAAAACTGCAAGAGAAATTTCAAAAGGCGATGAAGATTTACCGGAATATATGTTAGACGGAACGGTAGGAGATTTTACCGACTTTCCGAAAACATATTTTTATTACGGCGAAAATGAATGCCTCTACGCCTTTGCTGAAGAATTTAAAAAAGCAATGGACAAATACAAAGCCCCATATGAAATAATTGTAGGCAAAGGAATGTGCCACTGCTACCCCTTGCTAAGATTTTTTAAAGAAGGCAGAGAGGCGCAGGATGAAATTATTGAATTATTGAAATCTTAATCTAAAGACGAAGAAGAGAAAATTGGAGATGCGAGAACTCAGAGTTATTATTTATAAGAAGGATAACTCAAGACAACTCGCCTGTTATGGATAATAGGTCATCGGTGGAACGTAGGGAAAGAAGAGCCTTGAAAATCTATGCTTGTAATTGAAACCGTCATTTTATGCTCTGCCTTTTTTGGACTCTGTTTTTTTGGCACCGGCACGGACGAAAAAAACTTAAGACATTACCTATCCTATCCTGATGAAGTTCAAAAGCAAATCAAAGAGATTCGAGAGTATCAGGGAAAATATAAGGAAACAGGCAGATTCGCCGCGTGGATTGCGAATTTTTTACTATTTGCTATCTTGTTTTTATTGTTGGGCATCTTCATTCGTCAGGCAAACTTTATGCATAACTTTATTAATTTGCTGATTTTAGGCGAGATGTTAAATGCTTTTGACCTTATCGTTATTGATCTAATATGGTGGAGAAATACAAAGAGGATCAGGTTATTAAAAATACCGCAAAAGGAACTCTACCAAAATCCTAAAAAGCACATTGAAGCTTTTTTAAGAGCGCTGGTTCTGTATTTTTTTGTTGCGGTGCTTGACGGATATCTATTGGCTCTGTTTTGACCAACAACTCCAAAGGCAATTCATGCTTTGACTGTTGGATTATTAGAAAGATAACCACGAACGAAAAAGCCCGTGAAAGTATCCGCATTACACCTAAACAAAAAGAGTATTTAAAGTCGCTTAAACCATAACAGATTTAGTTTGCGCCGATCTGTAACTTGCACCATTATACGACATTCCCTTTGCCAGCTTCCCTCATACAACGAGCGTGCAGACCCATTTCTTTATGTATGGTTATCATCAGGGTAGTCTTGATACACGTGGAGACGGTTGCACTGTTGGTCAACGCAAATCAGCCCCTGCCCTAATCTGCGGAATAGCTGCCGCCCTATAGACGTTTGAAAATGTAGCTTTCGAGACGAAACTAAGCGAGGACGAAATGGGCATGGAACGGGTTAAGCAGATTCTTTTGGCAGCCGGATGCTTTTGGGGTGCCCAGGGTTATTTCAAGAAGATCGACGGCATTCTCGACACACTCGTCGGTTACGCCAACGGCAAAACCAAAGACACCAGCTATCAGCAGCTTGCCCTGACCGATCACGCCGAGACTCTGCAGATCGACTACGACGATAACCGCATCTCGCTCGCGGAGATTTTGCGTCACTTCTTCCGCATCATCGACCCGCTCTCAGTCGACCGCCAGGGCAACGATGTCGGACGCCAGTATCGCACCGGAATCTTCTTCAACGACCCTGAGGATCTGCCGATAATCGAGAAGTCCATCGCCGCGCTCGAGAAAGAGCTCGGGCAGAAGACCGCTATCGTCGTCGAACCTCTCGAAAACTTTGTGATTGCCGAGGACTACCACCAGGACTACCTGGATAAAAACCCGATGGGCTACTGCCATATCAACCTGGCCCTGGCCGATCTCCCGCTGGAGGGCTCTTACCCGAAGCCAGGCCTGGAAGAGTCGAAGAAGCAGCTCTCCGAGCTTGCCTTCGAAGTCACCCAGAATGCCGGAACCGAAGCCCCCTTTACCAGCGAGTACGCACAGTCTGGCGAACGCGGAATATACATCGACGCCGTCAGCAAAGTGCCGCTGTTTTCCTCCCGAGATCAGTACGACGCTGGCTGCGGCTGGCCGAGCTTCACCAAACCGATTTCACCCAAGGAAGTGACCTACCACTCCGACAAGTCGCTGATCGTTGAACGCACCGAAGTAAAAAGCTCGCAGGCCCAATCTCACCTCGGCCACGTTTTCGCCGACGGCCCCTACGAGGAGGGCGGCTTGCGATATTGCATCAACGGCGCAGCCCTCGAGTTCATCCCCGAAAGCCAGATGGAAGAGCGCGGCTACGGATTATACCTGCCCGACCTTTAGCTGATCATTTCGCAACCTGAAGGCCCTCGCCAGCCGGCTTCTGCCCCTTCGCGCGGCGCAGGTATTTGAAGTTCGTCACCTGCGGGTTGTCGTTCTGCGCGCTGCGCTCGAACAGGAAGTAGTAGTCGCGGCCGTCGCTGGTGTAGTCGCGGCTCAGCTTGAAGAAGTTAAGACCGCCGGCCACCATCATCTTCAGGATGTCGTCTGTCAGAAATGCCAGCGGCACGGTGACCTTCGCGACCTCGTAGAAATCGTCCTCGAAAGCCTCGTAGTTCTTCGAGAAATAGTCGAACTGGGCGCTGTTCTTCTCGAACTCACTGCGCATTCTCATCACCGACCAGCTTCAGGCTGAAGATATCGGCCAACCCGAACGCGTACACCCTGCCCTCGCTGCGAAAATGCATGATCTGCTGGCTGAGATCGCAGATTTCGCCGCAGAACGGCTCTTTTCTGGCCGTTGTGAAGCAGAGCACGGTCAGCTTGTTCAGGTAAACCTGGCCGAGCTCGAAAAGCTTCTCTTCATCGGGCATCTTGAGAGAAAAATCCACCTGGTCGCCGATTCTGGACATCGCGCTGGTGTGTTCTGAGAGGAAGAAGCCCATCCACTTCGCCATTCCCCTGTCCACGTAGCTGCGGGCAGACTCGAAGGGCAGATACGAGCGATCAATCATACGATGCCGTCCAGACCGCCGCAGTGGCCGCCGATCAGGGTGCTTCGCTCCTTGACACGCGAGCCCTCCAGCAACGAGCTGGCGTTTTGCACCGAGATGTACGAGAACTTGTCCCTGATCTTGTCAATCGTCCTGTCCAGCTGTTCCTCTTTGTCGAGCCGCTCGACGTCGTCGAAAAGCGTATAAACCCCGCAGGCCTCATCGACCAGACCCTCATAGTTGACGCCGATCCGTCGCACGCTGCCGTAGACGTACTTGCTGCGAAACAGCTCGAGGACGTGTTTAGCTAGCACCTGCGTCGACTGACTGGCCGGCACGGTCATCCTGGCGTTGATCGAGGGCAGCTCCTCCCGGTGCGAAAAGCCGATGTGAATGCCGACCATAGTGGCCTTCTTGTGCGCCCTGCGCAGCCTGACGGCCACCTGCTCTGCCATCTCGCGCAGCACCAGCTCGATCTCGCTTTTGGCGTGGTAGTCGCGTGGAAGTACCTGCGAGTTACCCAGCCCCTTTGACTTGGGCTGATAGGGCCGGCTCAGCTTGCTCTCGTCGACCCCATTGGCGTGGAACCAGAGCTGCACCCCGATAACCCCGAACTCCTTTTTGAGCCTGTTCGGGTTGGAGTTGGCCAACTCCCTGACAGAAAAGATGCCGAGCCGGTTTAGCCGCTTGGCGGTGCGGTTGCCGATGCCCCAGAAATCAGTCAGGTTCTTTATACCCCAGACCTTGGTTTCGACGTCCTGATACGACCAGTTGATCTTCATCGTCGGGGTCTTTTTGGCTTCGTTGTCGAGGGCTAACTTGGCCAGCAGCGGATTGGAGTTGCTCATGCCGATGGTCGAGAAAATGCCGGTTTCTCTTTGGATATCTGCCTGTATCTGGCCAGACACCAGGTTCAGTTTTTCGGCCCTCGACATGTGGTCCGCAACAAAAAAGTCCAGAGAACCGCTTAGATCGACAAATCCCTCGTCGATCGAATAGGGATACACCTTGTTCTCAGGCGCATACCTGCGGAAGATGTTCTGGATCTTCAGATTTTCTTCTATGTAGAGCGCCATCCGAGGCGGAACTATCAAGGTGCGCTGCGCCCACTCCTCGACGAAGCGAACATATTGTTTAGTCAACCGAACATTTTGGCTGGCAGCGTTCGCGTAGTTAAATCTGCGGGTTCTAACGTCGAACGGCAGATCCCTGGCCCTGCCCACGTTGTCTTTACCAAAAACCTGTTTGAACACCGGAGAACTGGCAAGGATAAGACCATTTGCGTTATCCGCCCTGCTCATTACGCAAAGAGAGGTTTTTAGCGGGTGCAAATTTCTTTTGACGCATTCGACGCTTGCATAAAAGCTTTTCATATCCACGAAAGCGATATCGGAGTTCGGCTCCCTCGAATAATCTATGTACCCCACTAAAATCACCTCCCTTCGTTAGCATTCTGCGGCGCCTGGCAAGCGAAGCAGCACGAACCGAACAAGCCCAATCACGACTTCAAGCCAAGGCAGGTAATCGAATATTTGTACGATAAACCTAAATCAATATTAGATCAAATGTTCGATACTTGAGTGGTGGATTTGCACTCCAGAAGGGGCAGCAGGTTAGCTCCGCGCAGGTTGAGGGAGCATACTGGCTACATGCCAGCTAAATTCGCTCCGAAACCGCGCTGCCCATTGCGCCCGGACGATTACTGCAGTCTGTGCGTTCCGGGAGCAAACGGCCCGCAAGATTGCGGGCTCGTCTATCTGGTTATGAGCGATCCTGAAGCGCGCGAGATATACGCTAAAAAACGCCGCGAGCGGCAGGCCAGGCTGCGTGCAGAGAAGGCAGCACGAAAGCAAGATAAGGCAGGCTAGCCCTCGTCGATCAGCAGCGGAACCATCATCTCAGCAGAAGTTAGCGAGCCATGCTGTCCCACTAGGTTGAACTCTCTAGGCTGGGCAAGAGTCATAAGTGAATAATCGTATTTAGCGGCCACCAAAACATCGCCGATGCGGTCGCTAACGTTAGGCGCCACCTCGCCAAACCAGCCGTCCTCAATGGCTTCCTGTTTGGTGTAAACCTCTGCCCTATCGCCCAGCGCCTTGGCCCAGCGAGCAACTACATCGGATGGATAATCCGTGTAGAGCTGACGCATCCTGCCCTCGCCAGCCACCATATCCACTTCGCTTGTCAGGCCGGGTATGTCTTCAATGACTATTTGATGACGCTCGGGGACGTCGACCATCCCGTGATCGCCAGTCACCATCAGGCAGACGTCTGACGGAAGGGCGTTCCGCAACGATTCGAGGTATTCATCGATCTGGTCTAGAACCTGACGCCACTCCACCGAAACGCATCCGTAGCCGTGCCCGGTGTGGTCAAGCTCCCGCTCATACAAGTAAACGAAGCTTCGCTGACCCTCCACAGCCGCAGAAACAGCCATCTCGATACGTTCGTCGCGGGGTTCGTCATCAAAGTATCCCCAAAATTTTGCCCCGCGCTGGGCGCAACCGGTCAAGCCACTGTCGACGAAATGGTCGATAGAGACATTGCTCACCGCCACCCCGGAAGAGGCCATCTTCTCGAACCACGTTTTACGTGTTTGAACCTTCTTTGGCTCAAGATCCGTGTTCCAGATGAGCGGATTGACGTTCTCACCAGCCAACCGGAAAGTGTAACCCGCAATGCCGTGTTGGCCCGGGGTTACGCCCGTGCCTAGCGTAGTCAGCGATGTGGCGGTGGTGCTCGGCAAAGCGCAAGTTAACTTTCGAGCCGAAGGCAGCAGGCTACCCAGGTAAGGAACCCTGTCTCTACTGTTATGCAGCAGCTCGTAGCCGAGCCCGTCGACAAGCACGAGGACGTACCTTTTTACGTGCGGGAGCCCAAGCACATCCACCGCATCTGCCCAATCAGGGGCAATGTGGCTGGCTATGGCCGGCAGCACATCAGCTAAAGTCGACCTCCCATAGTTTGGTCGGACGAAAGCGTAACTCATCGCACTCTCCTCTGCAGTTGCGTAGCGAAGTGTACTAGACGCTCGACTTCTTCCTGGCCATCAGCTGCCGGGCTCATCCGAATGACCATGTCCTCGGAGGAGCTAACGCCCGTATAGCCATGATCAGCTTCGCAGGCCGGATCCGAACAGCCCGCCGGTTCAAGATCGATTCTACGAGTCGTTCGCCACCCGAGGGTCAACCAGGTCTCGACCAAATGCGGAGCGAACATCTCAGGATGCTGGCTAGCATCCGGGCGCATCCGCTGATTAACAACCCGCGTTAGAGTTACCGCCCCTAAATCTCGCAGCGGAACCGAGTCTACGGAGCTCGTGGCGCTGATCCCCCGCGCTTCGTCGGCTACCTCATCCGTGTGGCAGCAGAGCAGACGCGAAGGCGTTAACACCAGAACAGTCATGTGCCGCCCCAGGGAATCGTGGGCAAAAGTCGGCTCGTAATGAACCAAGAACTCGGCTATCGCCTCGTCACCCAGCGATGAATAGACCGATTCCAGGATCAGCGAGGGGAAGAAGCCACGGCCAACGATTGCCTCTCGCAAATCGCTTTTATGCACAGAATTATCGCTGCTGAACGGTTCCACAATGCCTATCTTGCCATGCTGAGCGGGTAGTGTGAGGAATCATGAAACATCGTCGAAGTCTGCAGCTTCGCGTTCAGGACGCATTCACAAAGTTCATGAATCGCCACTTACGCAAACACGATTGGAAACCCCAGATCGTTCCGTTCACCGGATACGGCACGGCCGACCATGTTCGCGTACTTGCGCGCGTAGTTTTAAGGCCCTCGAAACCCAAGTCTCACTTGGGGATGTATGCGGAGCAGTTTCTCAACCAGCGCGGTTGGCGAAACTTTTTCAGGATTCCCGTGCCAAACTTTCCCGTCACCATCGAGGCCGGAGAGCACACCATTCACGCGCGAACCGACCACGCGGGATACATAGATCTTCATGTCAAGCGTCCTGGGTTAGAGCCAGGCTGGCACAATATCGCACTCGAAAGTGCAGAATGCAAGACGACGATGGCGCCGGTGCAGGTAGTGTCGGCCGACGAAACATTCGGGATCATCAGCGATATCGATGACACGATTATCTCTACGTGGCTACCCCGTCTTTTCTTAGCTGCCTGGAACTCCTTCGTGATGACCGAGGGGAACCGTCAGGCGGTGGCAGGAATGGCCAGAATGTATCAGAAACTGCTAGACGATCATCCGGGCGCGCCGCTCGTCTACGTCTCGACTGGATCTTGGGATACGCTGCCTTTCTTGAATAGGTTCATGAAGCGTCATGGATTCCCCAAGGGGCCGATGCTTCTTACTAATTTTGGGCCTAGTCAGACGGCATGGTTCCGCAACGGACGCGACCATAAACGCTACTCTTTGTTCGAGTTGGCACGGGATTTCCCGAACATCTCGTGGCTGTGCGTAGGCGACGATGGTCAACACGACCCGATGCTCTACCGACAATTCTCGGAGCTGATGCCAGACCGCGTCAGAACCATCGCCATCCGAGAGCTATCGCAAACGGAGCAGATTCTTGCACACGGCTCGACCACGATGCTTGCCGACAACAAGGACGCGCTTTGGAAGCCAACCATGGTTCCGGAGCTGAGCGGAGAAGACGGCGACGAACTGCTGTTGCAGTTGCAAGAGCAGAAGGACAAGGAGAAAAACTAGGTGGCAAAGAATTCCACGTCTGTTCAGGACGAAGACGAACGGATCATGGATGTAAACGTCTCCAACGAGATGGAGACGAGCTTCCTTGAATACGCCTACTCAGTCATCTACTCCAGGGCCCTGCCCGACGCCCGCGACGGCCTAAAGCCGGTGCAGCGACGAATTCTGTACATCATGCGCGAGATGGGTTTGCGCCCAGATAAACCGCACATCAAATGTGCTCGCGTGGTTGGCCAGGTCATGGGTCTGTTACACCCGCACGGCGATACCGCCATCTACGACGCGCTAGTTCGTTTGGGCCAGAACTGGGCTATGCGCCTTCCATTCATAGATGGCCACGGCAACTTTGGCTCGCTAGATGCTGGCCCTGCGGCTTACAGGTACACCGAGTGCCGTCTCGCTCAGCCGGCGCTTGCCATGACCGAAGGCCTGGAAGAAGACGCGGTCGATTTCCGACCGAACTACGACGGTAAGGAAACAGAACCGGCTGTTCTTCCCGCCGCGATCCCTAACCTGTTGGTCAACGGAGCCACGGGCATCGCCGTTGGCATGGCCACTAACATGGCTCCGCACAACCTCATCGAGGTGGTCGGCGGCCTTAGATACCTGCTGAAGAATCCAGACGCTGAACTCGACGAGTTAATGCGGTTCATCCCTGGCCCCGACTTCCCCTCCGGAGGAAAAATCGTCGGCCTCAAGGGGGTCCGCGATGCTTACGAGACGGGGCGCGGTTCTCTGAAGCAGCGCGCCACGACCCGAATCGAGCAAGTGACGGCTCGCCGTAAAGGCATCATCGTCACTGAGCTGCCTTATATGGTCGGCCCCGAGAAGATCATCGAGCAGATCAAGCAGTTGGTTCAGAAGAAGCGCATCAAGGGCATCTCTGATGTTAAGGACCTGACCGACCTTGAACACGGCACCCGCCTAGAGATCACCGTAAAGAACGGCATCAACCCCGATGCTCTTCTAGAGCAGTTGTTCAAGATGACGAAGCTCGAAGATAATTTCGCCATCAACAATGTGGCACTGGTAGAGGGCCAGCCGCGCACGCTGAACCTTAAGCAAATGCTCCAGGTTTATCTAGATCATCGCTTGGACGTCACGTTGCGCCGAGCGAAGTTCCAGTTGAATAAGGCTACCGAGCGGCTGCACCTGGTAGAGGGCATGTTGTTGGCGATCGTGGACATTGACGATGTCATCGCCATCATCCGTTCTTCGGAAGATGTCGCCGAGGCCCGCACAAGGCTAATTGAGGCTTTCGAGTTGAGCGAGGCCCAGGCCAACTACATTTTGGATCTGCAGTTGCGCCGTCTCACTAAACTGTCGAAGCTGGAGCTCGAAGCAGAGCAAGACGAGCTGCTAAAGCGAATTGCCGAGTTGAACGAGCTGATAAACGACGAGGGCAAGCTAGCCGAAAAGGTTAGCGACGATCTGAGCGAAGTAGCCAAGAAATACGGCACGCCTCGCCGCACGGTTCTGCTGGAGGATTCCGGCTCTCAGGTTAGCGCCTCTACCCCGCTGGAAGTCCCTGATGACCCCTGCTTGGTGATGCTCGGCTCGACTGGGCTTCTTGCCAGGATGGAATACGAAGAAGACAAGCTGCCGTCGCTTGAAGGACAAAGGGCAAGACATGATGCGATTATTTCTTGTGTGAGAACAACCGCAAGAGGTGAGTTTGGTCTGCTAACGAATACCGGACGCCTGTTGCGCGCCCAGGCTATCGAGTTGCCAACTGTTCCTGTCACTGCTCAGGCACCAAACTTGCAGGGTGGTTCCAGGGTGCAAGAACTATACCCGCTCGAATCGAACGAAGAGGTAATCGGCCTTTGCCGCATCACCGAAGAAGGCCTAGGCCTAGCGGTTGGCACGGCCAACGGCGTCGTCAAACGGGTAACGCCGAGCGTCCTCACCAAGGATGACTGGCCGATCATCACGCTAGAGGATGGCGATAGCTTGGTCGGTGCTCTCGAACTTAGCGACGAGAAACAAGATTTGGTTTTCATCACCTCTGACGCTCAGCTTCTCCGATTCGAGGCGGCAAAGGTCCGTCCCCAAGGTCGAGCAGGTAAAGGTGTGGCAGGCATCAAACTTGCCGCCAAAGCGAAGGCCATCTGGTTTGGTGCTGTTTCTGCCGACGACTCGGTTGTCGCCACCGTGTCCGGATCTTCCGATTCTCTTCCGGGAACGGAATCGGGCAGCGTGAAGGTCAGCGAGTTCGACGAGTTCCCGAAAAAGGGTCGTGCAACGGGTGGCGTCCGCTGTCACCGATTCCTCAAGGGTGAAAATGTTTTGCTCCTAGCTTGGGCTGGAAGCAAACCTGTCATAGCATCAGCAAGTTCGGGCTCCCCGATCGACCTGCCTCCTGCCACAGGAAAGCGCGACGGCTCTGGAACTCCGAATCCCCAGCCGATCGCAGCTATCGCTAGCAAGAAACTAGATTTCGCCTAGCCCGCGACCAAAGACGAAAGAGCAAAAATGAGTGAAGATAAATACGCCTACCTGGATCAGCCCGAGAGCGTAAAAAACTGGTTGGTTCGCCTGTTAAAGGGCATCCTCGTGGGAATCGGTTTCATCCTCCCGGGACTTTCGGGCGGCGTTCTTGCGGTCATTTTCAAGGTCTATGACCCGATGATCCGTTTCCTCGCTAAGCCTTTCCACCGATTCGGACGCCAGGTTCGCTACTTCGTGCCAATCGGAATCGGCGCATGCATCGGAATTCTGCTGTTTTCGATCGTGGTCGCAGCGGCGTTTGGCAGGTTCGCTCCGCAGTTCATCTGCCTGTTCATCGGATTCGTGATTGGCACTTTCCCCTCGCTATTCCGAACCGCCGGTAAGCAGGGTCGCAAGCCGCTTCACTGGGTGATCATGTGCATCTCGGCTTTGTTCATCTTCGCTCTGATGATTTGGGGAGGAAACATCGCTTTGAACGTGACCCCGAACATCCCGGTCTGGTTTGGTTCGGGCGCCCTGATCGGTCTGGGCGTAATCGTTCCGGGCATGAGCCCCTCAAACTTCCTGATTTACTTCGGCCTGTACGACAAGATGGCTGAAGGCATCAAGGGCTTTGATATGGGCGTAATCATCCCGCTTTTCATCGGCCTTCTCGCCTGCGTCCTGCTGCTGGCCAAAGCTGCCGCTTGGGCTTTCGACAACTACTACGCGGGCATGTATCACGCGATTCTTGGCACTGTTATTGGTTCTTCTGTAGCTATCTTCCCGACCGTCGTATTTCCGGCTTTCACCGAATCGGGCCTAACCGAAATGGGCCTTTCGATGCCTGTCGCAGTGATATTCGCGTTGCTCATGTTGGCGGCTGGCGTCGTCGCCTCTCTAGCATTCAGCAAGCTAGAGGACAAGGTCTCCGATGAACGAGAGGCCATCGACGCTAGCGCGTAAAGTTTGTCATCCTTTAACCGCCTAGTTACACAATTGCCGCTGTTAGCCGGTACGGTGCTTTCGTG
The DNA here is from genome assembly GCF_000510445.1 of Propionimicrobium sp. BV2F7. NCBI lineage: Bacteria > Bacillati > Actinomycetota > Actinomycetes > Propionibacteriales > Propionibacteriaceae > Propionimicrobium > Propionimicrobium sp. BV2F7. Next base: position 517,706 of record NZ_AZIS01000003.1, read on the forward strand.
ACCTCATTCAATAGCGAAACCCGTACCGCGCTAAGCAGCGGTGCTTCTTCAAAACGAAAAATAGTTAGCTGGGCGATGTGGGACTGGGGAACTCAGCCCTTCAACACAGTCATCACAACATTCGTATTTAGCGTATACATCACCAGCAAAGCCTTCGGCGACTCCAACACCACCAGCCAGGCTCTCTCAATTTCCACCGCTATTGGCGGCATCTTCATCGCATTAGCCGCCCCAGTGCTGGGGCAGACGGTCGATCGCTATGGCAAGACCGTTTCTGTTTTACGCTGGCTCACCTGGGCTCTGGCCGCGATCTCCTCCGCACTGTTCTTCGTGAAGCCCGAACCAGCCTACCTATGGTTGGGTCTCGGCCTGCTGGCCTTAGGCTCGGTCATCAGCGAGATCGCCTCGGTCAACTACAACGCTCTACTCGATGAGGTCGCGGGTAGGCGCAACGTGGGTCGTGTTTCTGGCTTCGGCTGGGGCATGGGCTACCTGGGCGGCATCATCGTTTTGCTACTGCTCTACTTCTGCTTCATTTCGCCAGAAGTAGGGCTGTTTGGTGTCACTAGCGAAAACGGCATGGATATCCGAGTTGCAATGGTGGTCTGCGGCCTGTGGACGCTTGTCTTCACCGTTCCGACTTTCGTCACCCTGCACGATAAGCCCGGCAAACGGCCAGTTAAGATCGCCGGTACCGACGAGCTAAAACGTCGCAGGCCGGCGTTCATCTGGAGCTGGCTCGCCCCCATCTACGCCTCTTACCGAGAGCTAGGCCGAACGATTTCTAGGCTCTGGAAGATTAGCCGCCACACGGTCTACTTCTTGCTCGCTTCTGCCCTATTCCGTGATGGTCTGGCCGGTGTTTTCGCTTTCGGCGCAGTGATCGCTGCGGGCACATTCGGCATGGACCCCGGCGAAGTGATTATCTTCGGAGCCGCCGCAAACGTGATTGCAGGCGTCGCAACCATCGCATTTGGCCTGCTAGACGACAAGCTTGGCCCAAAGACGGTAATCATGCTCTCCCTGGGCAGCCTAGTGGCCTGCGGTTTTGCGATCTTCTTCTTCCACGACGCAGGCAAGAACCTATTCTGGGTGGTCGGCCTAATCATGTGCGCCTTCGTCGGGCCCGCTCAGTCGGCTTCTCGCAGCTTCCTTGCGAGGCTAATTCCTGAAGGCAAGAGCGGCGAGGTCTTCGGCCTCTACGCCACCACGGGACGAGTTGTCTCGTTTCTCTCTCCGACTCTATTCGGCATCTCGATTGGCATCGGCGCAGCGATAACGGGAGCCGAGAATACGCAGTACTGGGGCATCCTCGGCATCGTTATCGTGATTGCCGTCGGAATGTGCGTCATGGCTGCCGTCAAGCAGCCGGAAAAGCACACGATTTAAGCATCGATTTGCTCGTTGCTGAGCGAGTATGCGCCGTCCACGATGAAGTCTTTGCGTGGCGCTACCTCACTACCCATCAGCTTTTCAAAAGTCTCTGCTGCCTGAATACCATCGTCAATAGTCAGACGACGCAGCAACCGGTGCCGCGGATTCATGGTGGTGTCTTTGAGCTGATCGGCGTCCATCTCACCAAGGCCCTTGTAGCGTTGCGGCTCCTTAAACTTGAGCCCCTTCTTAGTTAGCTCTGCAAGCTTGCGCTGATATTCGGGATCCGAATACGTGTAGATGTATTTGTCCATGCCCTTTTTGGGGTTGGTCAACTCGAATCGGTGCAGCGGCGGGACAGCCGAATACACCTTTCCTGCCGCCATCATCGGGCGCATGTACTTGAAGAACAGCGTCGCTAAAAGGCAGCGAATGTGCGCGCCGTCGGAGTCAGCATCCGCCATAAAAATGACTTTGCCGTAGCGTGCGGCGTCGAGATCGAAGCTCTTCCCCGAGCCAGCGCCAACAACCTGAATGATCGAGGAGCACTCCGCGTTCTTTAGCATGTCTGCAAGAGATGCTTTCTGAACGTTTAGGATCTTGCCACGAATCGGTAGTAGCGCCTGGAATTCGGAATTCCTGGCGAGGTTAGCGGTACCCAGAGCCGAGTCGCCCTCCACGATGAACAGCTCACAGCGGTCGACATCGTTGCTTCGGCAGTCTTTGAGCTTGGGCGGCAGAGAGGAATTCTCCAGCGCTGTCTTACGGCGCTGCACCTCGCGCGAATGCCTTGCCGCTACCCTGGCTCGAGAAGCATTTACGACCTTCTCCATGACCGTTCTGGCCTGCGGACGCTCGCTGGGTTTGTTAGAGGTCAAGAACTTACCGAGCTCGGCCTCTACAACGCTTGCTACCAACCTAGAAACCGGCGGCGTGCCCAACACTTCCTTAGTCTGGCCCTCGAACTGCGGCTCAGGAAGTTTGACCGTCACGACCGCCGTCATGCCCTCCAAAACGTCTTCTTTAATGACGTTGTCGCTGGATTTGAGCAGCCTGGTGCCTTCCAAGGAGTTGTTGAAGGCCCGCAGCAAGCCACGTTCGAAACCGTTTACGTGCGTTCCGCCCTTCGGAGTGGCGACGATGTTCACGAAAGAACGAGTCAGCGTGTCGTACTGGTTACTCCAGCGCACTGCGATGTCGATGTCCAGGTCTCGAACGACGTCCTGTGGCGTCATGGACCCGTTTTTGTCGAGCACCGGAACTGTCTCTTCGAACTGGGTACTGCCCTGCAGACGAAGAATGTCGGTTACGGGCTCGCCTTCGCTCAGATAATCGACGAATTCAGTGATGCCACCCTCGTGGCGGAAGAATTCTTCGACTGGCTCTTCCGGACGCGAATCCGTCACCCTCAGGGCTAGGCCTGGCACCAAGAAACTGGTCTGACGTGCCCTATTAACTAGTTTCTCGATGGAAAGCTCAGCGTCTTTCAAGAAGATCTGTCGATCGGGCCAGTAGCGTACGCGCGTACCGGTCTTTTTCTTGGCAACCTTGCCGACCTTGCGCAGCCCATGACTTGGTTTGAATTTTGCATCGGGGCCTTCGCCGTCGAACTCGCCGGGCACACCGCGTTGGAAGCTGATCTGCCAGGTTGCGCCGTCACGATCCACCTGAACGTCGAGTCTTGAACTCAGAGCGTTTACCACTGATGCACCAACGCCGTGCAGACCGCCCGCAGCGCCATAGTTTCCGGTGCCGAACTTACCGCCTGCGTGTAGCTTGGTGTAAACGACTTCGACACCAGTCAGGCCGGTGCTCGGCTCGACATCGACGGGGATGCCGCGACCGTTATCGGAAACGTAAATAGACCCATCTGCTCTGAGCTCAACTGCGATTTCTTCGCCGAAGCCGGCCAAGGCCTCGTCGACCGCGTTGTCGATGATCTCCCAAAGGCAGTGCATTAGGCCCCGCGTATCGGTAGACCCGATATACATTGCGGGGCGTTTACGGACGGCCTCCAGCTCTTCCAGAACAACTAGGTTCTTGGCTCCGTACGAGTTGTTTTTAGCGTTTGGCACACCGCGACTTTACCCGCTCTGTGTCGCGGACTCGAATATTTAGGCTTCCCGCGAGTCTAATCACATTAAGATTTTCTCCATGGCAAAGATCATCGTTACCCATCCACAAATCGACGAATGCCTTGAAAATCTGCGCGCAAATCACGAGGTTATCGGCGGCAAAGAGTTCATGAGCGCCGACGAGCTTGCAGAACAGATCGTAGATGCCGATGTTCTGCTTTCTGGGCTTTCGGATCCGTTGGATGCAAAGATATTGTCTAAGGCGAAAAACTTAAAAGTCATTGGCCAGTGCGCTGCCGGTTTCAACAACATCGACATGAACGCCGCCAAGGAAGCTGGAATCGTCGTTACCACCACGCCTGGTGTCCTACATGAGTCCACCGCTGACTTGGCGTTTGCCTTGTTACTCTCGGCCACCCGCCGCACGGGAGAAGCTGAACGCCACGTTCGCGCCCGAAAGCCGTGGAGCTACGACCACACATTCATGCTTGGAAAGTGCATCCAGGGCGCGACGCTCGGAATCATCGGTCTCGGTCAGATAGGCGAGGCCATGGCAAGACGAGGCGCTGCCTTCGGCATGAATATCATCTATACCGCTCACAGCGACAAAGACACCACGGCCATCGATTCAATCAACCCAAACACGTCCCCCACTAAACGAGTAACAACCGAGGAATTGATAGCACGATCGGATGTGATTTCACTGCATTGCCCGCTAACCGACGAGACCCGCCACATTCTCGATAAAGACGCCTTTGGAAAGATGAAGTCCGGCGTTTACATCGTCAACACGGCGAGAGGCGCTTGCATTGACGAACGTGCTTTGGTTGAGGCGCTCAATTCCGGGAAGGTGGCAGGTGCCGGCTTGGACGTTTACGAGAACGAACCCCTTATTGAGGAGGAACTCTACGGGATGGAAAACGTGGTGCTTCTCCCCCACATTGGCTCCGCGGCGACCAAGACCAGGATTAACATGACTGCACTTGCCGTTGAAAACATTGAGCTTGTTCTATCAGGCAAGGAGCCCAAAACTCCGGTTACTCAATGAGGCAATAACAACCGAATAGAGAACGCCTGGTTGTTTTGTTTACCTGGCCAAGTATTGTTGGGAACAAGTTGAACCGAAATGTAGTTCTACCTACGTAAGGTCTGAACGAAGGATTGATATAGATGCTTACCGATGTGAGGGAAGAAAAGCTTACTGCTGCCGACCGTTGCGACCGTTGCGGCGCCCAGGCATACGTGCGGGTGACGCTTCCATCCGGCGGTGAACTAATGTTCTGCGCCCACCACGCGCGCGCCCACGAGGACAAGCTGCGCCAGGTTGCAATCAGGATTCAGGACGAAACCGCAAAGGCAAATATCTAAATAAAGCTTCAATAAATTAGGCGTCATGAGCCCATCAGGCTCGTGACGCCTATATTTTTATATTGTCCGGCTTACGATGTAATTGTGGCTATTGAAACATTGGCTTTTCTGCCGCGTCCAAGCACACGGCTATGGCACCAGAGCGCCACACGATGATCCACTTCGAAGAACCTCATGAACGACCGCGGCACCGACCACGGAAAAATGTTTGCCCGCCAGCCTTTTGCCAAGCCATTCGATTACGAGCTCGCCAAAGCCTTCATCGATTACCAGCTAGAAACAAAGAAAGACGTCACGAGTTTCTGGCTGCCGAAAGAAAAATGATTCGTCAGCTACCTTTCCCCGCTTTTGGTTCTTGAAAAATGTCTGCTCGCCCCCATGCAGAAAAGATTTTCTTATCCTGCGACCTCATGAAACCTCGGGGGATATTTTCCCTCTACGAGTGTTAAAATAGTTTCGACGGGAAGAAAGAATCAACATTTCTAGACGCCCCCTGTGCGCCTAGATGGAGGAAGGCAATTTATGAATTTTAGCAAGAAGAGCCACGTTCTAATTGTCGCCAGCGGGTTAAGTTTTCTGCTGGCTTTTTCGCCGATGGGCTCAGCATTCGCTGAAGAAAACGCGCCTGCCGAAAGCAACACGAACATTGTGCAAGCCGGCACTGACCCAGCTGCTAAGAACCTAACAAAAACAGAGAACTACGTTAACCACGATCTATCGGTCTTGCCCGACAACGTCAACTGGGATGGTGAACGAAAAACCTTCGAAGACGTCGATAAATTTGGCGGCTCGGTAAAACTTCCTGATACTTCCACTCCTTATTCCGTCGCCGACTTTAAGGAAACTCCTGGTATTAATGAGCCAACAATAGGCAACGCAGAAGCTTTCGGCTGGGATCTTAACTATGGTGCCGTGAGTATCTCGCGTGAGGGCAAAGCTTACAAATCGGGTACGGGTGAATCAGGGATTATTAATCCGGAAAACAAAGAGAACATCATATGGTTTGGCAAGTACAGAAAAAACCCAGAACCTGAGATCAAGAAGGACATAGATCCTCTATCCATCGCCAAGCGCGCATGGATACCGTGGGAAAAACTCAACGGAGATTTATTCAAGGATGCCAAGTATTCCATCCTGACCGGGGAATATTGCATCTTAAAGGATTACGTCAATAGCAGTTACCCTCGGTGGGATGATTGCTCTCGATCTGATGTTGACAAGAGCACAAAGAAAGTATTTTCGGATTACACCGACTCGCCCATAGGAAAATACACAATGCTGACTCGTGCTGATCTTAAAAATGGCCAGCACATTATTGTTGAACTAAAACGCACCGTTTATCCACGATTCAACGCTGGTGTTAAGCAGGCCGTCGACGTGACCCCAGGAAGCGAAATCGTGATCACTCCTTCATGGGTTTCAAACGGCAACGTAAAAGGAACCGACCAGCTTCAATTGCGCATCTACGATGCAACGGGCAAGCAAATCTCCGACTTCCCCTACTGGTCTACCGATCGTCCCGTGATGCTGTACGAGGGTTCCACCAACCGGCCAGAGGTCGGCACGCAGGGATTTGTTTGGAAAGTGCCAGAAGGCGTTACTCGAATTTTCACTACTTTCAGGCAGGCAGACGAAACAGCTGATCACACCGGGCTAGCCGATAAGAGTGCCGTCGCCTTAACCGGGTTTACTGGCGCTACCGTAACGACTGGATCACACCTGACCATGGCCGCTGCTGCGACTAACGATCCTGCTAAGCAGATCGTCAATAAGCCGTTTGACTTTGAGCTTGTCGTAACCAGCGATGGTTACGCCGCTACCGCTAACGGTGAATTCTCCGCAGAGCTCCCCCAGGGTGTCACTGCTGAGTCCGTTGTGGTCAAGACTGCCGACGGCAAAGAGGTTGCGGGAACAATAAAGGACGGCAAGATCATCGTTCCCCTGTCCAAGATGAACGTCGGCGATAAGGTTACCATCCTTCTCAAGGGCATTAAGCTTCCAGTCGCACAGAAGTGGAATCTGCTGAACCCGGTGTTGTCGTACAACACCTTCGCGCTTAATGGAGGCTACACAGACGCTGCCGAGTTCACCGACCCGTTCCACATCGTCCACCCGTACACGATCTCTCTAACAGCTCAGCCCGATTCGAACGTTGCAAAACCTACTGAACCAGCAAAGGCAACGAAGGGCAAGAAGCATGTGGCAAAGTCTAAAGGACTTCCCACTACCGGTTCAGGCTCTCTAGGTGCCATCGGCGTTGCAGGAGTAGTACTGCTTGCTGGAGCTACCGTGGCAGCTACTCGCCGCAACAGGAAGAACTAGTAGCTACAAAAAATAATTGATAAAGGCCCAGGGCTGATTACTCTTGCCCTGGGCCTTTGTCATGTCCTGGCTTTAGGCATTCGGTTAATTACGCATTTTCCTAGGCTTCTTTGCTGCAAGAAAAATGGAGGGCAAGATTTCCTTACCCTCCATTGCTAATTGCCTGCTCGCCTTATCACTCCAAATAGTCGCGCAGAATCTGCGAACGGGACGGGTGACGAAGCTTGCTCATCGTTTTCGACTCGATCTGACGAATACGCTCACGCGTGACACCATAAACCTTGCCGATCTCGTCGAGAGTCTTCGGCTGGCCATCGGTCAGACCAAAACGCATCGAAACCACACCTGCTTCGCGCTCGGAGAGCGTGTCTAGGACATCGTGCAACTGCTCCTGCAGCAGGGTGAAGTTCACCGCGTCTGCCGGAACGATAGCCTCGGAGTCCTCGATCAGATCACCGAACTCAGAGTCGCCGTCCTCGCCCAGCGGGGTGTGCAGTGAGATCGGCTCGCGACCGTACTTCTGCACCTCGACAACCTTTTCGGGAGTCATGTCGAGTTCTTCAGCCAGCTCTTCAGGATTGGGCTCGCGACCAAGATCCTGCAGCATCTGGCGCTGGACTCGAGCCAGCTTGTTGATGACCTCAACCATGTGGACCGGAATACGGATTGTGCGAGCCTGATCGGCCATCGCACGAGTGATCGCCTGCTTAATCCACCAAGTTGCGTAGGTGGAGAACTTATATCCCTTTGCGTAGTCGAATTTCTCAACTGCACGGATAAGGCCCAGGTTGCCCTCCTGAATCAGATCAAGGAAGAGCATTCCACGCCCGGTGTAACGCTTAGCAAGGGAAACAACCAGTCGAAGGTTAGCCTCGAGCAGATGGTTCTTGGCGTCTTGACCATCTTCGACGATCCACATGTAATCGTCGATATCTTCAGGTTTCACGTCGCCGTTGCTGACGGATTCCTCGGCGAACAGCCCAGCCTCGATGCGCTTGGCAAGGTCGACCTCTTCAGCGGCATTAAGCAAGGCAACCTTGCCAATCTGCTTCAGATAGTCCTTAACCGGGTCCGCAGTGGCACCAGCAGTGACTACCTGCTGCGCGGGCTCATCGGCGTCGTCCTTATCGGAGAGACTGAAGCCCTGTTCCTCGTTGATCTTCGCCTCGTCCTTCGCGGCCTCGGCGGAATCGAACTTGGAATCATCGACATCGTCTAGGGAACGCTTCTCACCGCCGACGGTAACGACCAACTCGTCACCTTCCCGCTTGACGGTGACAGACTTACCGCCGCCAAGGTTCTTGGCGACCTCCTGCTCGTCGTCCTCTTCTTCGAAGTCATCCTTTAGATCATCTGCGAGGTCGCTTTCAACATCAACCTCGTCGTCGAGCTCATCCTCGTTTACGTCCTCGGGTTCAGCGACTTCGTCGAGTTCAATTTCGTCTACTTCTTCGGTTTCTACCGGCTTTACTTCTGCCTCTTTAGCCTTAGAAACCGCAGTCTTCTTGGCTGCCGGCTTCTTTGTAGCAGTCTTCTTAGTGGCAGGCTTCTTGGCCGCTGTGCTCTTACTGGCGGTCTTCTTGGGTGCGGAAGTCTTAGTCTTCGAAGTCGAACGAGCAGCAGTCGTTTTCTTCTTGGGAGTTTCCGCGCTCTGCGTTTTAGATGCCGAAGCCGTGCTCTTTTTCTTTGCAGTGGAACTGGCTTTAGCTGCAGAAGCCTTTGTGGTGCTTGGCGACACTAACGTGACCTTCCAAATCTGTTACAATATCCGGCGAAAAACATTCGGGCAGGCTAGAGACCTACCACATCTATCTATTGTGGCACCTGGTACCAAATTTCTAGCCCCCAAACGAGCCGAAGACTGCGACTAGAGGCAGATTTTTAGAAAATTATAACTATACCTGTGACATAAAACACGCACACTGATACGCCAGAGGTCTGATTGTTGCCAAAGTGAGAAACAAATCCAGAACTTTTCGCGTTGCAGCTACTGAACCTAAAAGCTGTAAGCAGTTTGGCTTTAGATAGATATTCATTTCGATATTAGGAGGCACGTCCATGAGTTCCAGAGCCCGTGCACGCAACACAGAAGGCATCGATGGCAAAGACTCCGTTGGCCTTTACTTGGAAGCCATCGCCAAGACTCCTCTCCTTACAGCCGAAGAAGAGGTCTCGCTGGCGCGCCGCATTGAAGCTGGCTTGTTCGCCCGCAAAATTCTCGATGGCACCGCTGAGACAAGCGTCAAAGCCACACAGGAAGAGCTGTTAGAGGTTGCTCAGGACGGACAAACCGCCATGCAGCACTTCACCAGAGCAAACCTTAGGCTCGTGGTTTCCGTTGCTCGCCGTTACGGACGTTCGCAGATGCCGCTCCTAGACTTAGTTCAGGAAGGCAACACCGGCTTGATCCGCGCCGTCGAGAAGTTCGACTACGCGAAAGGTTTCAAATTCTCCACTTATGCGACCTGGTGGATCAGGCAGGCAATTAGCCGCGGCATCGCCCAGCAGGGACGTGTCGTGCGCCTTCCGGTTCATGTGGCTGAGCAGGTTAACCAGATTGCTGCGGTGCGTCGCAACTTGGAGCGCGAGTTGGGACGCGAACCAGAGATCTCAGAGATCGCAGAAGAACTGAATCTCGAGGAGGGTCGAGTTATCGACCTCATTCGTTACTCCCGCGAGCACGTCAGCCTGGACGCTCCGGTCGAGGAAGAGGGCGACACCTCTTTGGGCGACTTGATTGCCAGGGAGACCTCCCCCGGTCCTGACGAAGTTGTGCTCAGCCAGGAGGACCGCGATCGCCTTGACCATCTGCTGGAGAACCTGGATGAGCGTTCCGCAGACGTCGTTCGTAGGCGCTACGGACTGTTGGATGGCCGCCAGGCCAAACTCTCCGATATCGGTCAGGTCTGGGGCATCACCGCGGAACGCGTACGCCAGATCGAACGCGCCGCACTGAATGTACTTCGCGAGAAAACTGCTGTTCCCGTCGGATAGTTCTCTTAGACACAAATAATGCGGTGGCTTTTAGCCACCGCATTATTTACTTTTCTAGGCCTTTAAAGATTCGAGTTCTTCGGCCTGCTCGAGAACTGCGTCAACGATCCTTTCGTCGTCGATCTTCAGCCACTTGCAGACATTCTCGACCGCCTCATCGAGCTCTCCCGACACTAAGGGCTTCAACTCATCGGCGCCGGCGTCTCCGATCGGAGCACCAATTCCGCGCAGGTGCAGCACCCATGCTGCAACCGCACGAGTCGCACCTGTGGCCACGGTTCCGTCCTTAATGAGTCCCTGAATCGTCGGGACGATCCGGATAGGCAACTTCTGCGTGCCGTCATTGGCAATCTGGGCTAGCAGATGCTTGATGCGGGGGTTCTTGTACCTTTCGATGAGGGCGTTGCGGTAGTCCTGAATCTCTTTCTGCGGAAGCGGTAGCTGCGTTGCGGCGTTATCCCACCACTCCTCTACCCAGCCTCGAACACGCTCGTCGCAGATTGCGTCGTAAACGGTTTCGTGGCCAAGAATAGAAGCCGCATACGCCATTAGCGAGTGCGAACCGTTTAGCAGGAACAACTTGCGCATTTCGTGAGGAACAACGTCATCGACGAACTTAGCGCCCATCGTCTCCCACTTGGGACGACCTGCCTTAAACTCTCCGGCCAGCACCCACTCTGCGAACGGTTCAGTGACCACAAGGCCTTCGTCTCGGATACCAGTTTCTTCGGCTACACGGTCGCGATCTTCATCAGTTGCTCGGGGCGTGATCCTATCAACCATGGTGGTGACGAATCCCACGTTCTGATCGATCCACTCGAGCAACAATGGGTCTACCTGCTCGGCAGCCTGACGAATGATGCGCTCGGCCATTTCGCCGTTTTCAGGAATGTTGTCGCAAGGAACGAAAGTGATAGGACCAGCATCTGCGTTGCGGCGAGCCAGCAGCCCTCGAATGAACTTTCCTGGCCCGGTGAAGACCGGAGATTCCAGATCCCCACTCTTCAATAGCTCGATGTCCTTCTTTACCAATTCGTCGTTGAGGTCGAGGTTACCTTCGTTGTCGCGGCAGTAACCGGCTTCGGTGATAGTCGAAGTCACGATCGCCACCTTGGGATCAGCGAATAGCTTGGTCCACGCCTCATGCTCGTGCGAACGATAGGTGTGAGATACCGAACTCATCACCTCAACCTTGTCCCCATCAGGGTTCTGGATGCACAACTGGTAAAGACCTTCTTGAGCATCCAGTGCGTCGTCTCTGGGAGATTCGCGCGGCTCCAGCGTAGTCCGTCCAGCGAACCCGGCTATGCCCCACTCGTCGGCGTCCTCAGCGTGTTCGGTATACCAGGCCTGATGAGCGCGAGTGAAGTTACCGATTCCTAGGTGAATGATTCGGGTCGGGGCCGCCGGGCGGCCGTGCTCTTTACGGTTTAACTTGCTCACAGATTGAACACCTTCTTTGGTTGATCTACGACCAGGCGCCTTGCCTGCTCGATTGCTTCGTCTTCATCGAGGCGATGAGTAGCCACAAGCGACGCCAGGTGAACCGCATCAAGGCGACGAGACATGTCGTGTCTAGCGGGAATGGAACAGAATGCTCTGGTGTCGTCGATCATGCCGGACGTGCGGCTGAAACCGGCCATTTCCGTAACGGACTGCTTGTATCTGAGAATGGATTCCGGAGCGTCAATGAACCACCAAGGAACGCCTATGTAGAGCGACCTGTAGTAGCCAGCAAGAGGCGCAATTTCGCGGCTAAACACGTCCTCATCCAGCGTGAACAGCACCAACTTTAGGTTCGGGTGGTTACCGAACTTGGCGAGGGCTGGCTGCATAGAGCGAGTCACCTCGAGAGCGTAGGGGATATCGCCGCCAACGTCAGCCCCGTATTCAGCGAATGCGTGTGGGTCGTGGTTCCTGACCACCGCCGGATGCAATGTCATCGTTAGGCCGTCTTCACTGGCCATCCGGATCTGGTCTACCAGCAGAAAACGCCTTAGTTCTGTCGCCTGAGCAGGACTAATTAACGAGGTTCGGGCCAACTGATACAGATTTTCCGCCGTCGCCCTATCGACGACGTTGGTTTGCAGGTCAGCGTGTGAGTGATCCGTGCTGATCGCGCCGTTTTCTTTGAAATACGCCCGACGGTTCTCCATCGCTTCAGTGAATCCGGAAAGGGTGTCGACGCTAACCTCAGAAACTTCTCCGAGATTGTTTACCAGCTCATTCCAATCTGCTCGCCCAGGCTCAAGATATTTATCGGGACGGAAGGTTGGAACGACACGATGTTTGGAGCTGAACTCCTGGTTAGCGTGGATCGCCTGGTGATCGGCCAGGTCGTCACAAGGGTCATCGGTTGTTGCAATGAATTCGATGTTGAATTTGTCCATCAGCTCGCGTGGGCGATGCGCTTCGTCGTCGATCCAGCCCTGGATTTGGTCGTATATTACGTCCGCCGTTTCGGGGCTGGGACGCTCGGTAACACCAAAAATGCCTACCAGCTGGTCCGTCATCCAGTAACGCATCGCTGTGCCGTTGTAATCGCTCCAATGTGCGCAGAATGTCCGCCAGGCGTTGCGATTATCTTCCTCAGACATCTCCTCGCGGCCGACACCCAGCTGCGACAATTCGACGCCGTTAGCGTGCATGATTCGATTGATGTAGTGGTCTGGGGTCAGCAAAAGCTGGGCAGGATTTCCGAATGAAGTATTCTCGCTGAACCAACTCGGCGGCACATGCCCGTGTGGAGAAATGATGGGCAGGTCTTTTGTTGTCGAATAGATCCGGCGGGCTATCTCTCGTTGAGTTGACTCTGCCGGAAATAGGCGATCTTCATTCAGTGTCAGTTTTGGCATGTACCCAATTCTGATTGGTTTTTAGTTCAGCTGGGCCATGTTGCCAGTTATTGCTGGGCCTACCTGAGCCTTGCGTTACGGGTATCGATTCGAGTGCGCCGAATCGGGCCAGTCGACTCGCGAACAATCAGCTTCATTGGGAGCACGACCGAGTTGCTCGGTGGCAGCCTGGCAGGTTCCTTGTTGATCAAAGCCAAAGCGATCTTGGTTGCGCCCTCACCTAGCTGCGCTAGCGGAGCCGCGACCGTGGTCAGGCCAGGGGTGACAAGATCGGAGGCGAAAGTATTATCGAAACCAATGACAGACAGATCACCAGGAACAACGAACCCAGCATCCTTTGCGGCACGGCTCAGGCCGATCCCGATCATGTCGTTGTAGCAGATAGCCGCGCTAACGCGCTGTTCCATGACCCGCTTGAATACGCTGTAGCCGCCCCTTACTGTCGGCGCTACGGGACCGATCTTGTGATCAATCAGTTCCAGCTCAAAACAACCCTCGCGGAACGCCCGCCAGCGCGCTCCGTCCGCCCAGGAAGCGGAGGGCCCTGCCACGTAGCAAACCCTGCGGTGGCCCATTTCTGCCAGGTGCTCAAGAGCCCTGCGCATTCCCCGCGCATTATCCGTGATGACACACGGTAGGCCAGCCACCATTCGGTTCAAAACGACAGTCTGCACTTCTTTTGCGACGCTGCGAAGCGCAGTGTCGGAAACCCTCGAGGTCGCGATGATCAGACCGTCGAGGACAGGAGAAGTGCGCTCGTGAAGTTGACGTTCCAGGTCTGAGGACTCTTCGGTGTCCACCAAAAGGATCGAGTATCCGCGTTTGTTAGCTACATGCTCGGCTCCACGAATGATGCTGAAGAAAAACGGGTTCGTAACGTCTGTCACTGCAACACCGATAAGCTTGGTTTTGGAACTAGGAACTGTGCGGGTAACCTGCTCGGTCCGATAACCGATTTCTGCAGCTACCTGGTGAATCTTTGCGGCCGTCTTACTGCTCACACGCCCGGGGCGAGAAAAGGCTCTTGACACCGTGGAAGGGCTCACACCCGCAGCTTCAGCAACGTCGTATATCGTTGCCGGCTTGTCATCCTCTGACCTTCGTTGCGTCATTTTCTCATCATACCCCTAGATAATGAACAGTTCGAGCATCTCATGATTATCAAGTCTTGTTGCCACAGTGGCAATCTTTTATTTACTTTAGCTAGGAAACAAACGACAAATATCCGCAGGCTAAACATTTCTGGATATAGCGTTGAGCCAAAGCAGCGGAAGCAGACCGCGCCAGAAGTTTTTAAGGAGAAACATGTCGATGCAAGCAGCACAGGGGCAGGGAAAGGCCAATATCGGCGTCATCGGAATGGCCGTCATGGGTTCCAACCTGGCTCGTAACCTTGCACACAAGGGCTACACGGTGGCGCTGTTTAACCGGTCCCCCGAAAAGACCCGAAAGGTCTTCGCCGAGCACGGTCACGAGGGCAATTTCATTCCAGCAGAAACTGTCCAAGAGTTTGTTAACTCAATCGAGCGTCCGCGTTCAATCATTCTTATGGTCAAAGCCGGCAAGGCTACAGACGCCACCATCGAACAACTGATGCAATACCTTGATGAGGGCGACATCATCATGGACGGTGGGAACTCCCACTTCCGTGACACCATTCGTCGGGAGAAGGAAGTTTCTGAAAAGGGCTTCCACTTCGTCGGCACCGGCATTTCTGGCGGCGAATACGGAGCTCTTACTGGCCCGTCGATAATGCCTGGCGGCACACCCGAAAGCTACAAGACCTTGGGCCCGATGCTCGAAGATATTTCCGCACACGTCGGTGACGAGCCTTGCTGCACATGGATCGGCCCGAACGGTGCCGGCCACTTCGTCAAGATGATTCACAACGGAATCGAATATTCCGACATGCAAGTCATCGGTGAGGCATACGAGCTGCTTAAGGGCGCTGGCCTTAGCACCGATAAGATCGCTGACATCTTCGCCGAATGGAACGAAGGTGAGCTGAGCAGCTATCTAGTGGAGATCACCGCCGAAGTTCTTCACCAGAAGGACCCCCAGACCGGCAAGCCGCTGGTTGATGTGATCAAGGACCGGGCGGGCATGAAGGGCACCGGAACTTGGACTGTCGTCACCGCTCTCGAACTAGGCGTTCCGGTCAACGGAATTGCAGAGTCTGTTTTCGCTCGCGCCACTAGCAGCCACGACGATCTCCGCAAGGTTGCTCAGGCGTCGTTGAAGGGCCCCGATCGCAAGGTACAGGTCGAAGATGTAGATGCTTTCGTTGAGCAGGTGCGACAGGCGCTCTGGGCATCGAAGGTTGTGGCCTACTCCCAGGGTTTCGACGAGATTCGTACGGGCGGCATCGAATTTGGTTGGAACATTTCGGTTGCCGATTGCGCGAAGATCTGGCGAGACGGCTGCATCATCCGCGCGAAACTGCTCGAAAACATCTCGCAGGAATACAGCGCAGACCCCGAACTTGTTTCGCTTATGTGTGCTCCCTCAATCGCGCCAAAACTGGACGAGTACCAGAACTCTTGGCGTGAGGTAGTTGCTATCGCTGCCAGTTCGGGAGTCGCAGCACCCGTGTTCTCTAGCTCGCTGGCCTACTACGACATGGCTCGCGCGCCCAGGGTAAATGCGGCTGTAACTCAGGGCCTGCGTGACTTCTTCGGCTCGCACACTTACGAGCGTGTGGACGCCCCGGGCCACTACCACCTGGACTGGAGCGGAGACCGCACGGAAGAAAAGGTTTCCGAGGATTAATCAACTGAACTAAAACTGCGGGAGTGCCTGGAGAATAATCGTCCAAGCACTCCCGCAGTTTTTTAGATGTCTCTAAACGAGAAGTTCATTCATCGCTTCCCGGGTGGTCTCTGGCAGATTAATAGATTTACCAGTCTTCGGGTCCACCGCCACCAGAACCACTTGTCCCCTGGTCAATGGGTTTACATCCTCTGGGCTGCAAAGCTCTGCAGCCAACGTCAGGGACTTGTTCCCCACTTTCGTCACGGCGGTGCGCACCTCGTAAGGTTCGGGCCTATAAGCAACCTGATGGATGTATTGGACATCCTGGCGAGCAATCACCCAGCTCAGGCCTCCTTCTTGGCCCTCGACGTTGATTCCTGCCCGAGCGGTCGAGGGATCAGCGCTTACTGTGGTGTCGATTCTTCCGAGCATCAGATAGTTCAGTTGCACCACGTTGTTCACGTGGCCGTAACCGTCAATATCGGACCACCGCGGTTGCGCAGCGGTCTTGTGCCCTCCCCCATTAAGGTCGGGGATCGGGAGAGCTTCAGCTGGCTCGCGCTCAACCCGCCATTGGTTGAAGAAAGCTCTTTCGGAATCATTGAGCCTGCGCGGATACTGCGCGTCGAAGTCGAAGGGGCAAAGCGAAGTTGTCGCACTGACGCACAGTCGCCCGTTTTGGGTTATCCGATACGCCATCTCGAACTTAGCTCCACCGACCTTTGAAACACCGACCTTGACGTCTAAATAATTTGGCGAATAGAAAATTGGCGCATGGTAGGTGATCTCATGCGAAGTGACCACAACACCGGAGCCCAAGAGGCTCTGCTGATCAGACCCTGATTCCAAAATCTGAGTCCTCGCTTGCTGCATGAGCTCGACAACAGAGACGTTATTCACGTGCCCTTGCGCGTCAATATCGGTGTAGCGAAGCTGGATTTTCGCGGGAAACCAATTGTCCTTACCCACAGAATGCGCCTTAAACCGTCAGGTCCGATCTGGAGGCTTCTTCGTACATGGCGTCGATCTGGTCGGCGTACTTTTCGTAAACCTTGTTTCGACGCACCTTCAGGCTAGGTGTCAGATCGCCATTTTCTTGGGTCAGCTCGTGATCCAGGATCGTGTAGCGCTTAACCTGCTCCCAGTTCTCGAGATAAGAGTTCGCCTTTCGAATAAACCGGTCTATCGACTTCTTTATCTCGGGAAGCTGGGTCAGTTCCGCATACGACAGGTTTTCGTGTCCACGCCTCTTCGCCCAGAGCTCGAGCGCAGGCCGATCAAGCGTCACGATTGCCGAGCAGAACTTTCTTCCCTCGCCGATGGCGATCGCCTGGTTGACGTAGGGAGTGTTGGCCATGATCGCGTTCTCGATCTTCTGCGGGGCAGCGAATTTGCCATTCGAAGTCTTGAACAGGTCCTTCTTGCGATCGGTGATGAACATGTTGCCATCCTCGTCCATGCGGCCAATATCCCCGGTGTGGTACCAGCCATCTTTAAAGACCTCCGCAGTCTCCTCTGGCATGTTGTGGTAGCCACGAGCGATTATCGGGCCGCGCAGCAGTATCTCGTTCTCCTCGCCAAACTTCACATCCAAACCAGGAACTGCCTTGCCTATGCTGCCCAGCACGGGTTCATCTGGAAGATTCAAGAACGCAACAGCCGAAGTTTCGGTTGCCCCGTAGCCTTCGATTAGGGGTAAGCCAGCCCAGTAGAACCATTCCTGAACCTGTCGGGAAAGCTTCGCGGAACCAGAAATCATGAACCGCATCTTTCCGCCCATTTTCTCGCGAAGCTTCGAAAAGACGAGCTTGTCAGCCAGCGAATATTTAAATCTCATCCACAAGGAGAGCTTCTTGCCAGCCATCCTGATCTTCAAAGCGTCCCTGCCGGTAGCAAAAGCCCACCGGGAGATATGCCCCTTGAGAGATTTAGCCGGATAAATCGTGATGACGGCGGAACGAATCTTCTCAAAAATCCTCGGCACGCCTACCATGATCGTGGGGTGAACCTGCTGCATTCCGGACATGATGTGGTCTACACGCCCATCCACCGAGCAGCGCATTCCGACGGCGATGTGCAACGCGATCAGGTCGCGGCCGAAAACATGGGATAGCGGCAGCCAAAGGTAGAGATTGTCTTCGTGGGTTACCAGGTGGCTAACCATGTGCTGCAGCGCTTCACCTTCGTGGGTCCAGTTCCTGTTGACCAGCTCCACGCCCTTGGGGGTGCCCGTGGTTCCCGAGGTGTAGATCAGCGTGGACAGATCCGAAGGTTTGATCATTTCGATCGCGCGATCGACGCAACTTGGGTCTTCCTTCAGCAGCTGGTCGCCAGCGTCCAAAAGCTGCTGCCAGGTCAGAACGAAGTCTTCGGACTTGTCTTGGCGGTCGTCGTCTATCAAGACAATATGCTCGATCTGATCGACGAGGTTCTCGTGCTTGGTTATCTTTTCCAGCTGCGCGGAATTCTCGACGATCGCAATCTTCGTTGTCGAGTCAGTCAGAATGTGGACTTCCTCGTCGTTGTGCGTATTTGGGTAAACCGTGGTGGTCGCTGCCCCCGCGCAGGCAATCGCTAAATCGGCGAACACCCATTCAATGCGTGTGGAACTGATGATGGCGACCCGCTCCTCCTTGCGGATGCCAAGACTGATTAGACCAGCCGATAACCTGTCCACTTGTTTTTGTGCTTGGAACCAGGTGATCTCCTGCCATGGCTCGCCGTCGACTTTCGGCGGAACATAGTAGGCAATACGGTCTGGGCATTCGATAACCCGTCTGCGAAACATCGCCGGATAGCTGGGTGCTGCCTTGCTGTCTAAGTATTTGACTGCTTGCGAAACGTCGCTGCTCATTTAGATTCTTTCCGTTTCAGATAGCAAAAGTACTCTTCCACATTAGGAGATAACACCAAAGCAAGTGCTATCTAAACGCCCAATTTTCCGAATAGATGTTTGGTTGGTTTCGTCGACAAGTGGGCACAGCGCTACATTCGGCTCGCTTAGTGGCAGACTGGAGGCGATGTTTGCCACAAAGAAAGCCCCAAGCCAACCGCTGTTGGGTAATTTCACCTGCCTAGATGAATCCTCCCTGACAAAGGCGATCTATTCGTCCGACTCGTCTATTTATAGGGTTGTTCCGAAGGTGGTGGCTACCCCGAAAACCAGGTCCGAGCTCATTGACCTGGTTCGAGCCGCGCTGAAGGAAAAGCTGCCTATCACTGCTCGTGGCGCTGGCACTTCTTGCGCGGGTAACGCCGTCGGCAGTGGTCTTGTAATAGATATGCGCAAGCATCTGAACAAAATCATTGAAATAAACCCGCAAGAGCAGACGGCAACCATAGAGCCTGGGGTTGTTCAGTCTGCGTTGCAGGAGGCAGCAAAGCCTTACGGATTGAGGTTCGGCCCGGATCCTTCGACTGCAAATCGATGCACAATCGGCGGCATGATCGGGAACAACGCCTGCGGACCGCGTGCGCTGGGCTACGGTCGAACTTCTGACAACGTCGTCGAACTCGAAGTGCTCACAGGTACCGGAGAGCTGATTACTCTCACGCGAGACGGCATAAAGGGCATGAGCGACAAACCGCTTCGCAATTTTGCCAACTCCAACCTTGGAACCATCCGCACCGAATTCGGGGCATTTAGCCGGCAGGTTTCCGGTTACAGCCTCGAGCATCTGTTGCCCGAGAACGGTTTCAACATCGCCGGATTCTTTGCGGGCACTGAGGGCACGCTTGGTGTCGTCACCAAGGCGAAGGTAAGGCTCGTCAAGGATGCTCCCCTAAAGACTACTATTGCGCTTGGCTATCCGACGATGCCGCAGGCAGCCGACGATATGCCAATTCTGCTGAAGTATTCCCCTACTGCCTGTGAAGGCATGGACCGCAGACTTTCCAATTTGGTCGCCGAGCGCATTGGCCCGCACGCCGTGCCCGAACTGCCCAGTGGAGATGCCTGGATATTCATCGAGCTTGTGGGCGACGACGCCGAAGAAATTTCTGCGAGAGCGCATTCGATGGTTGAAGACTCGAATTGCACTGAAGGTTGGGTCGTAGCAGATCCCTCCGCAGCAGCCAGGCTCTGGGGCATCAGGTCGGATGCTGCAGGACTTGCTGGTGTAGCTCTAGATCGCCCAGCATACGCAGGCTGGGAAGACTCCGCCGTGCCGCCAGCCAAACTCGGCGATTACCTTCGTGACTTCGAAAAGCTTCTCGCCAAATTCGACCTGCGCGGCCTGCCTTACGGCCACTTTGGTGACGGTTGCGTGCACTGTCGAATCGACTTTCCTTTAGAGGACGCCGACGGGCCCCAGCGTTATAAAAATTTCGTAATGGCAGCGGCGGAACTTGTTGCAGGTTACGGCGGCTCGGTCAGCGGCGAGCACGGCGACGGCCGGGCGCGCAGCGAGCTGCTAGCCAAAACTTACTCGTCTAAGGCGATCGAGCTTTTCGGCCAAATCAAGAATTTCTTTGACCCGAAGAATCTTCTCAACCCTGGGATTTTGGTGAATCCGGTTTCCGTATCCGACGACATCAGGGCTTTCCAGTCCCGCAAGTCGGCGCTTAAGGTAAAGCATCCTCAATTCGCTGCAAATGTACATCGTTGCACTGGAGTCGGAAAATGTCTGGCGAATACTACTGCCGGTGACGGCGTTATGTGCCCCAGTTTCCAGGCCACTGGAGACGAAAAAGACTCGACCAGGGGCAGATCACGTGTTCTTCAAGAGATGATCAATGGCAACTTGATCAGCGAGGGCTGGCGCTCGCCGGAGGTTCGTGAGGCGCTTGAATATTGCCTCGCTTGCAAGGGGTGTCGACGCGATTGCCCGACCGGCGTAGATATGGCTTGGTATAAGTCGAACGTTTTGAACGAGGCCTTCAGCGGCAGAATCAGGCCGATAAACCATTATTCGTTGGGTTGGCTGCCCAGGTGGGGACGTCTTGTCACCAGCCTGCGGATCGGTTGGCTAGGAAACTTTTTCCTGCAGACCCCCGGCCTCAAGCATGTGATTCGCGCGGTTGCCGGCGTAGATCAACGCAGGCCCTTGCCAAGGTTCCGAAGCGGGAAGGCCGCCAGAAAGAACCGTCCCTGTGCGAATGTTTCGGCGCCACACGGCAAGGTTGCTATCTGGGTCGATTCTTTCACCGACGCCTTCGCGGGCGATCAGCTGGCGGCCCTACTGCTGGTCTTGATCGACGCGGGCTACGACCCGCAGGTGATCACAGAGCCAGCTTGCTGCGGACTTACCTGGATCACTACTGGCCAGCTAGACGGGGCAAGGAAACAGCTCACCAATGCTCTGGATATTCTCGAGCCGATAGCGGCTAAAAATATTCCGATCGTGGGCATGGAGCCTAGCTGCATGGCGGTTTGGCGAAGCGACGCGCCCGAGCTTCTTCCAAGCGACAACCGAGTCGACACTGTAGCTTCGAGCATCACAACGTTGGCAGAATTACTGGTGGCCACCGATGATTGGCAGGCGCCGGACCTTTCGGGCCACGAAGTGATCGCACAGCCCCACTGCCACCACAGTTCGGTGCTGGGTTGGCAGGCAGACGCGAAGGTCCTGGAACGGACCGGAGCAAAAGTCACGAAGCTTGCAGGCTGCTGCGGGCTAGCGGGCAATTTTGGCGTCGAAAAGGGACACTACGAGGTTTCGGTAAAGGTTGCAGAGCACGATCTACTGCCGGCAATTAAGGCTCATCCGGGTGCCGTAGTGCTAAGCGATGGCTTCAGCTGCCGCAAGCAGGTCACGGACCTCACAGATAGCGATGCCGTGACGCTTGCGCAGCTTCTTGCCAGGCACTCCTAGGAGTCGTGACGTTCTAGCAGGTATTTGACGTCGTAGGGCTTGCCGCGGAACTTTGCGTAGTTGTCGATCAGCGGCATGGAATCTCCCATGGCCAGAATCTGTCGGCGGAACTTTTCGCCGTTTTCGCGCCTCAATCCGCCGTTTTCGTCGAACCAAGCGCAGGCGTCTGCGTCCAGCAGCTCCGACCACAGGTAGCCGTAGTAGGCCGCGGCGTATCCCCCGCCCCAAATGTGACTGAAGTAGCAGCTGCGATATCGCGGTGGAATGAGTGGGAAATCCACTCCCGCCGCTTTGAGTGCTTTCGCCTCGAATGCGTCCACCTCGGCTGGGTTGCTCGGCAGTTCATCCGCCGCTGCGGTGTGCCAGGCCTGATCGAGAAGCATCGATGCTACTAGCTCGGTGTCGGCATAAGCCTGATCGAATTTTGCGCCGTCGATCAGCTTTTGGATCAGCTCTTGTGGCAATTGAGCGCCACTTTGCCAGTGTTTTGCGTATCTTTCGATGAGCGTTGGCTCCCATGCCCAGTGCTCGTTCACCTGGCTGGGGAATTCCACGTAGTCTCGTGGCCCGTTCGCTCCAGCGAGGCTGGGATATCGTGCCTCAGAGAAGAGCCCGTTTAGACAGTGGCCGAACTCGTGGAAGATGGTGATCACGTCGTCCCAGGTCATCAATGTTGGTTTGCCAGGTTCGGGCTTTACGTAGTTGCAGTTGAGCGTGACTACTGGCAGCTTGTCACTGAGTTCGCTTCTCACGACTAGGTCGTTCATCCACGCCCCGCCCTGTTTGCTTGGCCTGGCGTATGGGTCGACAATTATCCCGCCTAGAAGCCCATCTTCATCGTGGACCTCGTAGACACGGGCATCTTCGACGTAGCCCTCCTGTTCTATCTGTTTGAAGGTTAGGCCGTAGAGTTCGTTCGCCTGGGCGAAAATTCCGTCGTTAAGCAGGCGCTCGAATTCGAGGTACGGCTTCAGAATTTCGTCAGATACGGCGTAGTGCTGACGCTGCTTTTCCGCCATCCACTGCCAGTCCCACGCCTCGAATTTTTCGCCAGGAAACAGCTTTTCGAACTCATTTTGGTAGACCTTGGCATCTCTTTCTGCCGCCGGTATCGCTTGATCGCGAACCGCCTGTAGGACCTCGGTCAACGCTTCAACCGTGGCAGCCGTGCCCTCGTCGGCGACGTATTCGGCGTGGTTTCTGAATCCCAGCAGTTTGGCTCTCTCCAGACGCAGCTTGGCCGTTTTGATGATCAGTTCTCGAACGTCGGATCCACCAGTTTTACCGCGTGCGATTGAAGCCTTGAAGATGTGTTCGCGGTCTTCACGGTCGTAGAGTTCGGCGAGAATCGGCTGACCTGTCGTGTTGATCAGCTCGACGGTCTTTCCAGCCACCTCGATGCTGGACTCATTCCTGCCAGCCACCACCAACTGATCCCACTTGGCATAGTTCGCCGCCAGTTTTGAGTTCAGTTCGCGCAGACGCTGTTGCTCCTCGTCGGAAAGCTGCACTCCGGAGCGACGGAAGTCTTTTAGGGTTAATTCCACCCAGTGCCTGTCTTGGTCGTCCAGATCGGTCTTCGAAAGAGCCTCTATTTTCTCGTACAGAGCGCGGTTTTGATAGATCTCATCGGAGTGAGCCGCGAATAGCGGGGCATATTTTTCGTTAAGGGCATCCAGTTCGTCCGTGGTGTCGGAGCTCATGACCGTCTCAAACAGGGCGAGTAACTCACTCAACTCCTCAGCGGCCTTTTCCCAAACCACGATCGTATTCTCGACGGTGGGCCGATCGTTAGCTACTATCTCATCGATTGCTGATAGCTCGTTGGCCATGGCCCGATCGAAATCTGCTGCAAATTCTTTGGCTGAGCGGCCGAAACGCGGAAATACAAGCTTACTGTTCACGCATTAAACCCTAGACCCATTGCCAACTATCATTGGGCCTGTGAGTGAGCAGAAGTCTGAGCAGAGAAGTGTCTGGAGCTACCCGGGTTTCGCTAACGTCATGGTGGCTGTTTTTGCCGCTTTTGGTTGCTGGGCGCTGCTTCTTCCTGTGATCCCGAAGGCGATCTTGGACGGCGGCGGTTCGGCCGGGCTAGCAGGCGCCTCGACCGGCGTGTTTATGGGCGTAACGGTGATCTCTCAAACCCAAACACCGAGATTGATCACACGATTCGGCTACGTGCCAACAATGGCTTTTTCGGGGGTTTTACTCGGCCTGCCCAGCCTTCTCCACATCTTCACCATGTCCGCGCCTGCGGTCTTCGCCGTTGCGGCGCTGCGCGGAGTGGGTTTCGGCACGTTATGCGTGGCGGAATCCGCGCTGATCGCTTCCCTGGTTCCGCTAAAACTTCTGGGCAGGGCGTCCGGCACATTGGGCGCGATGGTTGGCCTCGGCGAGCTACTCATGCTGCCCCTCGGCCTGGTGATCGCCTCTTCTTCTGGCAGCTACACGCCGGTTTACATCATCGCCACAATCGTTGGCATCGCGGGCACGATATTTGCCACCAGAATCCCGCACGTAGAACCGGCCAGAAAGTCGAGCACGAGGCTATCCGAAGCAAGAGTGCCGACATGGAAGCTAGTTGCCGTCCCCGCCGCGGCAATGTGTTTCACCGCAATGGGTTTCGGCGGCATTTCGACGTTCCTGGCCCCTGCAGTCATAGACCTTGGAATCGATCATGCGGCATTAATCGCTGGGCTTGGCCTATCGGTCGTTGGTTTGGCACAGATGATCTGCCGATACTGTGCTGGAGTGTTCGCAGACGCCAAGGGAGCAGGAAGGCTCATAGTTTGGGCTGGCCTACTGGCGACTATCGGCATCGGAGCCGTTGCCATAATTCTGGTCACGAACATCAGCGGCTGGCTGATTTTCGCCGCGCTGGTCTGCTACGGAGCCGGGTTTGGTGTGGTGCAAAACGAGGCTCTTCTCCTAATGTTCGGCAGGCTTTCTAAAGACAGGAACGAAGTCGCCTCCGCTATCTGGAATGCCTCGTTCGATTCGGGAACAGGAATCGGCTCTTTCGTCCTCGGTATCGTCGCCACGGTCGCTGCCGGAGGCAGCCAGTTCTTCTGGGTTTTTGCGGCGGCGGCTGCTCTTGTGGGCTCGGCGTTCTTGGTTACCCTAATTGATCTGATAGTAGGAAATCACAGAATTGCAGAGGAGAACAACTTAAAGGCGGTTATCCGCAGATTCATCGGAGCGATTCATATCACCGCTATCCCCAAAAAATAATGAACACACGAACTGAAAATAACATCTTTAAGATATTTTTCGCCCGTTCTTATTCAATACCTACTAAGGCTTTTCTCCAGATAAGGAATCATCTGTAAAACAGCTACCAATCGCCCCATTGCCGCCTCTGCCTGCGCTAACATTCAGTCTAAAGCTAGTAAAAGGACTTACCGATGGATGTTTATTTTGAGGATCCCTACCTCAAAGACGCCCCACTTCCGTCGAGCTGGCCGGCGACCGAAGCATATCCTCCTGTCGGAAAAACGAAAGTCTTAGAGGCAATTAAGCCGAGGATCACCAAGGAATTTCTTCATGGCCGACTAGCAGTAATTAACTGCAGTAGAGAATTTTTGCCTTTTGAAATAGCTACGCACTGCCTGGGCTCGTTTTGCGATCACGAACTTTTTTCCTGCAACCTCGCACCGGGCGATCCGATTCCCGAGGGCCTAGCTAAGGCTGAGGGCGCTGTAGTCGTTGGCATATCCGGAACCCAAACGGAGCTAGAAGAACTCTGGTCCAGGCTTCGTCCCATATTGTTTTTTCGGAAAGACCACAACAGCGCGATTGTAATCGAGTCGGACACTGAAGAACTGCCGTCGATTATCCGCACCGACGCAGATTCGATCTTCCTCTCGAGCCAAATGCGGCTGACAGATGAAGAACTATCACAGGTTTTTGACAAAGTCACCAGCACTAACGTTTCTATCCGGTTGGAAACCACCGGCGGCGCTGCCGGCCTGGTCGCTGCCCTCTCAGAAGATCATTTTTCGTACTGGACTAAAGAGTTTGATGAAATCAGCCTTGACTGGGCGAAGAGGATTTTCGCTAACTACGATTTCAAAGCGATCGAGCCCTTCACATGGGCCCCCAGTTTGTCCAACAGTGCATACGAGGAATTGTCTGGGCTGAATGTCTCGGATGTAGACAACTTTTCCTTCCTGATTGCGGTGACCAGAAATCGTAGATTCATTCCTTACGCTCTTTCTGTTCAGCTTCACCGCTTCATCGAAAACGAAGAACCAGGACACAACCCGGCCTATCGAAAGAATCTGATCGAAAAGATCTTTCAGATGAACAACACGATGGTCGTCGATCAGATCAGAATGTTGGCCTGGTTGAGCGCCTGGGAAAAGCTGGATTCGGTTCTCAAATACCGCATGGCTTGGTTGAGTCTGCTCTCTGACGAGCAGCGAAAACTTTTCGCCTGCACGTTTCCCAGCTATCCTCCACTGGAGTTGAAGTCGCTTTGCGTAGCGAATGATTACTTGCGTCTAGGGGATTCGAAGTTTAGATATTGGGCCGGAGGCGTCTGGGCGAAACTGAAATATTTGCTTCCGCATTCGGGGCAACACCCCAAGGGCACCCTCGTTAACGAGTTGGTAGAGAACATCGGCTTATACGACAAGCCAGACAAGGCTATTACCGTAGACTTAACCCGGTCCCGGATCAAGCATTACGTGAAGAGGTTCTCAGAGCTGGTCAACGATGCCGATAAATTTGAGCAGTATTCCGAAAATGATATTGCTCTGCTCGTCGAAGTTATAAACGGGATAATCGACGCTGGGTTGATTTCAGGAATGTACCGAGAAATCACAGAATTAGTGCGCATCAACAATCTTCTTTACAAGACATACCCAGATTTCATAAGTAATTTTAGGAATCTGCGGGCTAACATGCTCGCCCGCGCCGCCCTAGTCGAAACATATAATCTTAACGTTCCTCAGGGTGTTGAATACCTTGAGGAATTTGAGTCCAACTGGAGTGGGCTAAGCAAGCAGGCTGACGAGATTTATGAAATCGCGTTGATGCACATCCGAATGCGAAAATTAAAATCTCGGCTCGCTGATTTTCAAATACAGGATCTGCACGAATCTTATTCTCCATATCGAGCCACGTTGTTGACTTTATTCAGGGCAGCAGAAACTTCTCGATCGACGGCAATTTCTTATGCCAAAGGAATTCTCGACCATGTCTCCTGGCTAGATATTCCTAAATGGCAGTGGTGGAGCCTGCGCAGCATTCTGATTCTGCTTTACGCCAACGAAGGTAAACCCAATGAGGGAGCCGAGTTGCTGACTAACGCTTGGTATCCGGAATATTGTCGGGAGATTCTCGGGGCAAGGCTGCGTCTGGCTAATGGCGAGGTGACCAGGGCTTTGGAAGAGACGAACAAGATTTTGGATGTTCCTGCGCTTCCGATTTTGTGGAGAATCATCTGCTACACGGTAAAAATTTCGTGCTTAGAGATTCTGGGCCGTCCCGCTTCCGAAATCAGTTCAACATTGGACATTGTTAAATGGTCCGACATACCAGAGCTCGTTCCGACCTTCCCTAGTAGCGCAAGAAGAGCCATCGTCGACAGATTAGATCCGAGCGAGATAATCGGTTCGGGCAGCCTGGAAGAGGTTGTTCCTGTTAAACGTCCGGTTCTGACCCCACGTCAGCTGGAGATCCTGCGCTTGTTGGCGACCGGAATGAACCAACCGAAAATCGCTGAGGCATTGTTCATCAGCAGGGAGACTGTTAAGTCTACTTGTCGCGGAATTTATAAGCGCCTTAACGTCAGTGGCAGGGATCAGGCTGTTGCCGAGGGCAAGAAGCTAGGAATGATCTAGGCTCTCCCTTCAGATTTCTCGTCCTGATCTTCCTCGTCTTTTTTCTTATTCATAACGGGCACCCTGCTTAGCTTGACGAACACGTATACGAGTGTTGCGGTGCCGCCGATAAAGATTAGGATCCACCACGGAAAACCCGGCACGTCCGATGGCTGCCCTGCCCGGTCCAGGTCTTTTTTGGGTGTTGGGAAAACCCTTTCGCCGGTCACTAGCATACGGTGTGAGTTGATGCCTAGAGGAGTGCAGGTGACGAGCGTCGCCAGATCTTTGCCCGCTTCTGCCCTAAGCGACTCGGTTTGTTCGGGCTCGACGGTCTCTTTTTTGTAGACCCGATAGGTTAAGACCTCGCCAAAAATCTCGATTGTGAAAGTGTCGCCGCTCTCCATTTTCGGCAGGTTGTTGAACATAGTGGCGTTAGCCAAGCCACGGTGCGCGGTGATTACGGTATGAGTCGATTCGCCACCGACCGGGAGGGAACTGCCCTCCAAATGGCCGGCGCCTTCCTTCAATACTTCATCGGATGTACCGTGATAGATGGGCAGATCGACGCCGATTTTATCTATTCGTAGCCTGGCCATGATTCCTGAAGGCTGCGAGCTTAAAAGTTTGTCGTATTCTAGGTCTGCATTGAGCTGTTCTCCGGCGGATGTCGGTTTACGCTCCCCTATTTTCAAATCGACGCCCATGTTCAGGGCTTTGTTGTATCTGTGCGCCAGCTCTAGTTGTTCGGCTTTGTCGGCTTCCATTTTCGTCTCTTTGACGTATTCCTGTGAAGCTTGCGTCTGGTTGACTTCGTTGAGCCAGCTGGCGGTCATCGGATATAGGCCCATTAGAAGACCTAGAAAGGCCACGGCAACGCCAATGATAGTGAGAGCCGAGGGCTTCCACCTGTAGGGGGAATTTTTTGGCGTTGCCGTGGCCATTATTCAGTTATTCTTACGCGAGCTCTTTATTACGACGGTGAGCTACGGTTAGAGCACCTGCTGCGATAGCAACAAGGGCGATGCCACCACCGGTCAGAGCGATCGCACCCTGAGCACCGGTAAGGGGCAGACCGGGAACGATCTGCTTGTTGTTGTTGACCTTAAGGTCGTAGGTACCAGCTGCGGTCTCGCCTGCGGTAACCTTCAGCGCGATCGGATCGGCCACCTTAACGTAACCGACCGGAGGCTCGATCTCTTTGAGGATGTAGCAGCGGGTGTCGGACTCATTGCCCTTCTCAGTAACCACGCCCTGAGCGTCTGTTTCCTTGTATTTAGCCGAAACGAACAGGCCATCGATGGTGACTACACCGTTTTCATCTGAAATGAATTCGGCCTTAGTGTTTACCGAGATCGGCTTAGCGTCTGCTGGAATCGCGGTGTCGGTGCATTTTCCATCCTTAGGGTAAAGGCTATCGTCCTTCGGAGCGTAGACCTCGAACTTGGCGTCCTTAAGGAGCTTCTTCTCATCATTATCGGCGTACTTCAGAACCTTGACGTTGCCCCACTTGGTCTTGACCTCGTTGGTGGGGTTGCCCTTTTTCTTCGGTTCGAACTCGTTGTTCGGGTCGGTAGAGTACTCGGCTTCGTTCTTGATGGTTCCATCACCGACGGAGGATACGGTGGTATCGAAGGTTACCTCGACCTTCTTGCCGCCCAGAGTCTTTAGCTTAGTCAAGCCAGCATCGGTGAATTTAACACGAACGGTCTGCTTTTGGCCCTCTTCCTTGGCAGCAGCTTCAATCGTATAGTCGTCCCCTTCTTTGAAAGTGTCGCCGCCCACGACCTTGACACTCGGAACAGCCTTGTAGGTCAGGCGGGCGTCGAAGGTATCAGAAACCACGTAGTGTGCCAGCTTGTCGTAACCTGCAGGCAGCTTCGGAATATCAGTGGTCACCTTGAAGGAAACCTTGGAGCCCAGGCCGAGACCTTCCTGCTTGACGTTTTCCTTCTTGGCCTCGCCAACCTCGTTCTTCGGGTAGGCGTGAACGTCGTAGAGCCAGCTCTTGTTGTACGGCATCGGAATGGTGGCGATGAATGGACGAGCAGGAACGGTCACTTTAGCCGGAGCCTTGGTCTCACAGACCAGGTAAGCAGCAATGGCGGGCTTGTCAAAAATAGTGATGCCATCACCGTTTGTCGGGGTAAGTTTATTTCCTTTCTCAACCGTGAACTGGGTTCCATCAATGGTGAAAGAGCCCTTAGCAGCATCGGCACAGACTGTCGATGGCACATCGGTAACCTTCGCCAACGTATCCCAATCCTGGTACTTGTTAGCTAGGTCGAGGCTGGTGATCTTGTAGGTGGTGAACTCAACACCCTCTAGAGGTTTGGGAAGCGGACCGGATTTTCCGTCAGGAGTAACCGCAGGGTTGCTATTTTCCTCGTGCTTGTGGATCGTCAGCTTGGTAGGCTGAGTCGAATCGATGTTGTCCAGAGTAACATCACCCTCGGCGTGGGCGGTGGCGCCCAGCCCAGTCAGCACACCGCTGGTGCCGATCAAGCAGCTCGCGGCGATAAGCGCGAGTGCCTTTTTAGTCTTTTTCATGACTAACCTTTCTTGTTGATTCTTGCGCGATTATTTAGTTGCGAGTCGCTGTCGCCTTCTGGCGAGCACGATTGTTGTCGTGCCCAACCCGAGAAGGCCTAGGGCTAGGACAACGAACACGGTGCGACTTATTCCGCCGCTAAGCGGAAGTACTACTTGTGGGGGCGCGGAGTTCACGAAGCGATAGACCGCATGCTCCCCCGGCTGAACGCTTACCGGCTTTGTTCTGTCAACCTCTTGCCAGTCGGCTGCAGCGTTCATGTCTGGTTTATTTGGATTAGTGCCGACGTACTTTTCCAGTTTGTTGGCGAGATAAGCGACGTCAGATTTTTCACTCAAGGTGAATTCGCCGCCTGGTAGAACCGGAATGCTGTTGTTTTTTGTTACTTCTTCTGAGCCCTCTGCCGACAAGGATTTCTGAGTATCAGTTTTGGCTTTAGCAGAAACAGTCACATCTGAGGGCTTTAGGCCGGTGGACTTGTCTTTGACGTACTTAAGGACAGTCAATTCCGCGGTGGTGTTGGTAACGGTGCATGTGACGTCCTTGCCTGCCTCTACAGTCACTGACTCGGTTTTTTCTCCCTTTACAGTGTCGACTTTTTTGACTTCGTTGTCTGCGCAGCTCCAGTCGCCTTTTTGCGCATACGAAACGAAGTTCTCGTCAGAGGCCTCGGAGAGAGAATAGGTTCCAGGTTTAACCGTTGCACTGATGGAGTCTTTGCCAGCTTCAGGGTTGCCGTTCAAACCTTTTACCTCTTTGCTGTCTTTATCGAGTGCAATCAGTTTAAAGTTCTCCGGCTTAGCAAGGGTGTAGAGACCCTCAACACCATTAGCCACGGGAGCCACTTGCTTCTTCAGCGTTAGCGTGGTCTTGGGCTTGTTGACGAAGGTGCAGGTCATGGCGCGTCCAGGACCAAAAGGATCAGGATTAGGAATTTCTACATATTGCTGGAATATGTTTTCCGTTTGCTTGCCTCCCTTTGGATCAAATGTAAATACCGCGCTCTTCCCATCATCCATCTTGCATTCAAGATTCATCTCGTAATCGGAAAGCTTTGTGGTCTCATTCGCAGGCCCTTCCCTGAAATAGTATTTCGCGCCAGGACGAACAATCACCGGCCCGACAATAGCGTTATCTTGAATTCCATCTTCTGGGTGTTTTGAGTGGTCAGTCTTCTTTAACACAAAAGGCTCTGGGGCTGAACCATCATCATTAAGAGGAGCATTGTCAATGGAAATCCTGAAATCATCAGTTTTTTTCTTACGGGTTAAATCTTTTTGAATTTTAACTGTCGGTGGAATTGTGCAAGAGGCCAGATCGGACCCTGTCCTATCTTTTTCCCCATAAGTCATCTCAGAAGAAATGTTATCTTTCTGGATTTCTGTCTTACCACTCATCGGGTTCACAACGTAAATTGAAGTTTGCGTTCCGCTATATTGAACGATTAGTTTTCCATCAGAATTCACCGCAATGCCATTGTAAGAAATACCTTTTCCATAGTTAGCCTCTCTGATAGGTTCTGCAGGTATTTCTCCGCCAGCAGCGTTTTTTATGTCTTCTGCCTTAACAGTTAGCAGCTTACCGTTCCCGCTGCTGGGGTCGTGGTAAAGCAAAAACATATTTCCTTTATCATCAAAACTAAGGTCCCCGTTAGCAGTTAGACCAGTTCTGCCAGCATCTTCTTTATTCACTCGAATATTTCCGACATGTTTCACATTTCCATTTTCAAACGCAAACAAATGAAAATAAATTAGCTTGTAAGTTTCTGTTTTTCCTTCACAGTCATACCAGCGATCAACCCATTTCCAACGCAAACTACCCCAATCCCATACCTCTTCCTTAACTTTGTACTGCCAGCGACCATCCCTGAAAGTACCTTTTTTCCAGGTCCTTGAATCTTTATCCCAATACACAGACGGGTCGGTATCAGTCACCGCATTTTGAGAGACCGTATACCCGCCAAAATAATAAATCCCATTTTCCTGGCTAGGAATCATTCCACCAGCAATTAGACGATTAGAATAAATGTAATAGTCACCTTTGTACCTGAGATCAGGATTTTTTTGATCATAGACGACTCTAACGCCATCTTTTTCAGTCCACTTAAGAATTCGAAGATACTGGTATGGTTTAGAGCCATCTTGATATTCCAATGTATATCTCTGATAAGCGTAAGCCTCTTTACCCTTCGCACCGATGGCTAATCCGTTAAAATAATAATAGCTAGGAAGACCTTTAGCGTCCTTACCATTTTTATCCTTGGCTTTACTGAAATCTATGGAGGTTTTTTCTACCTTCGTTTCATCTCCAACCCCGTTAATCTTCCAGACCTCGCCAGTTTCAGTGCTCAATGAATAATAATCGTTATATCCACACGAAAACACGCTCAAGGCGCGCTCCTGACTTAAAGCTTGAGGTGTCGCTTGCGGGGCTATCTCCAAACTTTCAGAATCATTCTCCGGATCCTCGCTTTGAGAATTTGCTTCTACAGGTGCAGCGGAAGCGTCAAACTCAGCATCAGCCTCGCCAACCGTCTGCACAGCCTTAGGCTCAGGCGAATTAGTCGGTTCTGCGCTTGTCTCGGCCTGGGCTGATGGGGCGAGGCTCAGGCCAAGCAGCATCGCCATAGAACAAAACGACGCGGCTAAGGCTTTGGACGTCTTCGACTTGCGATAAAGGCGCCCTAAATATTTATGAAGCATTGAATCCCCCGACTCAAAAATCAGACCTTATGACAAGCATCACTTTAGGCCTGATTCAAATCGGTTTTGTCACACACCCCACTTGTCAAGGGAGGACGCACACCTTTAGCCCACACTGTTTTACAGTTGTCGAGCGTAAAAACGCTTTTGCCGCAGACCATTTTGATTCTTTACAAAAAATATTTACCCCCTCCCCCCCCCCTTACTCAACCCCCACCGCTTAACCCTTTTCACGCCCCTTAAGCGAAAAGAAAAGTGAGGTTTCCAGCTAGGAGAACCCTTGCCCATCTAAAGCGCATTAAACCCCGTAGCAAACACGAAGGTCACGAAAAGAAACTTTGTCACCTGTTAGATAAACTATTTTTGGCGGCACAGCACTGGCACCCCTTCGAGCTTTAAGCACAATCGATAATCAGCCACTCAGAAAACTGAAAACAGAAGTTTTTAGCCAACTTAAACCGCACACGAGGGAAAAAGTAGAAAATTTTCCCTATTACTAGATAGGATCAGAAAATGATGAGTTACAGGATCTCTGAAGTTGCAGCACTTCTTGGAGTTTCCGACGACACCGTCCGCCGCTGGTTAGAGGACGGAAGAATAGAGGCCGTTGAGGGGTCGTCACCTCGAAAGGTGACCGGCTTCTCCTTGGCCAACTATCTGTCCCAGGAACACCAGCTTTCCGGATCTCACGATGTTTCGACGAGGAACATGCTCAAAGGCCTAATCATCGAGATCAAGAGCGACACCGTGATGAGCCAGGTAGTTATGCAGTGTGGCCCCTTCAGAGTCGTATCGCTCATCAGCACAGAGGCCGTTAAAGATCTGGGACTAGGACCAGGCGTGATCGCCAACGCTCAGATCAAGGCCACGAACGTATCCATCGTTAAATAGCTTGTGTTTAAAAGGCGCTAGCTAGACAACAGAAAAGGTGAACAATGAAGCGTTTGCTAGCTCTACTTAGCGCCTTGCTACTGAGCCTGACACTGGCTTCCTGCTCGAACGGCGAGAACATCGAAACGAGCGAGAGCGCCTCCACAAGCGAAAACCTAGGTTCCGTGACCGTTTTCGCTGCAGCATCCCTGCGCGACGCGCTACAAGAACTTAACGAAGAAGTATTCCTCAAGGACCACCCTGGCACCAAGGTAACTTTCAACTTCGACGGTTCACAGAACCTGGTTAGCGGCATAAACCAGGGCCAGCCCGCCGATATCCTGCTCACAGCCGACCAGAAAAACATGACCAAGGCCATCAAGAACGGCGACGTCGAGTCGGACGTTTCCTACGCCACCAACACCATGGTCATGGTGACCCCCGCCGACAACCCGGCCGATGTTAAGGAGTTCACCACTGGCGGGCTGGCCGGCAAGAAGCTTGTCATCTGTGCACCTGACGTGCCCTGCGGCAACGCAACCAAGAAGCTTGCTGAGCAGAACGGCGTCGAGCTGAACCCGGTCTCTGAGGAACAGAACGTCAAGGATGTTCAGGCAAAGATCACCACGGGTGAGGGCGACGTCGGCCTCATCTACAAGACCGACGCCATGAACGCCGGCGACAAGGTTCAGGTCATCGAGATTCATGGCGCCGACAAGGTGGTCAACGATTACCGCATCGCAGTGGTAAAGAACGCGTCCAACAAGGATGGCGCACAGGCCTTCATGGACGCCGTTATTTCCGAGGCCGGACAGAAGATTCTGGCTAAGTACGGTTTCACTCCCCCGACCAGCAATTAATAAGCAAAAAACAACGCCCGGGCTGCTGAGGTTAGCTACCGAGGCACCTGGGCATTTTTAAGTAAGAGAAATGAAGAAAGCCAAATATGCGCCCTGGTTGTTGGTGCCGGGAACTATCGCTGCAGCATTTCTGCTCATCCCATTAGTCACGATCGTAATCAGGACTCCCTGGACCAACTTTTTCGATCTGATAACCACAGACGTCAGCATTGATGCTCTCGTTCTTTCGGCAAAAACTTGCGCTATAACGCTCTTGATCTCACTCGTGGTTGGAGTTCCCCTCGTCTTCGTATTGGCGCATCTGCCAGATATGTGGTGGGCCAGGCTGCTACGGACCGTCGTCACGCTTCCGATGATGCTGCCGCCAGTCGTTGCAGGTTTGGCGCTGCTGCTGACCTGGGGGCGTCGGGGCATTATTGGCGAACACCTGAGTGTGCTTGGCATCGAGATCGGCTTCTCCACGATCGCCGTAGTCATGGCTCAGACGTTCGTCGCCATGCCGTTCCTGGTCTCTTCGCTGGAGGGTGCGATTCGTTCCTCCGGCGTCGAATACGATGAGGCAGCCCGCGCGCTTGGCGCCAGCCGCAGCAGGACTTTCTTCGAAGTTACCGTTCCGGTCATGCTGCCCGCGATCATCAACGCCGGATGCATGTGCATCTCCAGGGCCCTGGGCGAGTTTGGTGCCACAATCACCTTCGCCGGATCTTTGCAGGGCTCGACACAGACGATGCCCCTTGCTATCTACCTGCAAAGACAGTCTTCTCAAGACGAAGCACTGGCGCTTGCGGTTGTGTTGATCATTGCCGCAATCGTCGTACTATACGGCGGAAATCTTGTCGCTTCGCTTCTGCCAGGCGCTAAAACCAAATCTCAGTTGAAAGCAAAAAATAAAGCTAAAAACAGGAAGGCTGAGCTCATCGAGCAGCCCGACACGACACCAATCCAGATAACAAAGCCAACCAGCGCGAGGCCATCAGCATGCACATCTATACACGTCGATGCTGCTGTTGCGGACAGGGGCGTCCACCTAACCACAAACATCCCGGGAGGGGTTTTGACCTCTGTAATGGGCCCCAACGGATCTGGAAAGTCGACGCTACTTGGTTTGATTTCGCAGACGCTAGAACCCACCTACGGATCGGTTCAATTCGATCCCTCAAACCCGCAGATTGTTTTGCTTCAGCAAAAACCCCTGCTCTTCCCACACATGAGCGTGCAAAGCAATGTCGAATTCGGGCTTAGGGCACGAGGCTTACCTCGCGAAACCGTGAAGACCAGGGCAAAGGCCGAATTGGCAAGCGTCGGCCTAACCGCGATGGCGAACAGGCGGCCTAGCCAACTCTCCGGTGGTCAAGCTCAGCGGGTTGCCATTGCCAGGGCCATGGCGATTGACCCAGACATCGTTCTGCTCGACGAGCCGATGGCAGGCCTAGACGAAAGATCGGCGGACGCTGTGCGGGAAGACCTTGCCGCGCGGCTTGAGGCGTCCCCGTTCACCGCTGTGCTCGTGACTCACGATGTAGAAGACGCGGACAGGCTAGCAAGCAATAAGATCCTGATTCGCCACGGAAGGGTGTCTAAAGAGGAGTCTCAGTAGAGGATAGTGCCCAGGCAACCGAACTCCTGGAACCCCACCTTTTCGTAGAGTCTCCTGGCTGAAGTGTTGTAATCGTTGACGTAGAGCGACACGACGTCGTAATCGAGCGCGCATAGCTCAATTACCTTAGCTAGCGCACCGACGCCCAATCCTCTGCCACGCAGCTCGGGAGCGACCCAAACGCCTTGAATCTGGCAAAAGCTCTTGTAGCTGCAGCCGATATCGGTTTTGAACCAAACCTCGCCATCCTCGCAAGCGCCGAACGATCTCCCCTGCCTGATCAGCCTAGAGATATAGGACTGATAGCTGTTGAACTCGTCCAACGGAGAGATGCCCAGCTCCTCGGTGTACATTTTTACCGCAGCTTCGAAATAAGGCCGATAGTTTTCCGGGCCTATCCGGCATACCCTTTCGTCTGCGGCCACCAACGTAGTGTTACCGATCGCCAGTAACGGCTGCCTAGCTCGAATCTCTCTAGGCCTAGCCCAAGCCCTGGGCCAAGCGGAAGCCAAAGTGCGGAAGAACTTCTCCACGTTTGTGCTGGAGCCCATGATGGCGCTGGCCTTGCGAATTGGCCCCACGCGCCGCACAAAACCACCAACTGCCTCATCGGTTAGCTCATCGTTAACGCTGGCCAAAACAATGTTCACGCCATCGTGGCAGACATCGATGAGCCTTCCGTTCGACCAGTATCCGTAAAGGCAACAACCCAATCGATCGATATTGAAACCACCGTCGACGAGCCTGGAAAGCAAAAAGAGGTTCTCGATCGGCTTCTTCTCCAACAGCTCGACTAGCTCTCCGATGTCCCTGCGCCGAAGCCTGTGCAGGCCATCCGGCACTAGCTGATCACTACCTCGGGGTGGCCGCTCTGCTCCATGGTCTCGGCGATGCGCAAGGCGTGACCCATTAGAGTTTCGACGATTTCGTCCTCGGGAACAGTCTGGATCACCTTACCCTTGACGAAAATCTGACCCTTACCGTTGCCGGAAGCAACTCCTAGGTCGGCTTCGCGAGCCTCGCCGGGGCCGTTGACGATGCAACCCATTACGGCGACTCGAATCGGCACGGTCAAGTGACCCAAACCCTCGTTTACTTGACGAGCTAGCTCGTAGACGTCCACCTGGGCGCGCCCACAGCTTGGGCAACTAACGATTTCGAACTGGCGAGGACGAAGATTTAGCATCTCGAGGATCTTGATGCCGACCTTTACCTCTTCGACCGGAGGCTCAGAAAGCGAAACGCGAATCGTGTCGCCGATGCCTTCGGCGAGCAACGCGCCGAACGCTACCGCAGACTTGATAGTGCCCTGGAAGGCGGGACCCGCCTCGGTGACGCCGAGGTGAAGAGGATAGTTGCAAGCCTCAGACAGCCTGCGATATGCCTCGACCATAATCACCGGGTCGTGGTGCTTGACCGAAATCGCGAAATCGAAGAAGTCCACGTCCTCGAAGAGCCTGGCCTCGTTCAGCGCGGACTGCACCAGCGCACCGGCAGGATCCTTCTCGTACATCCCGAGCAGACGCTTATCCAGCGAACCCGCGTTGATTCCGATGCGGATGCTGGTGCCATGATCTTTGGCGGCCTTCGCAATCTCGGAAATCTTGTCGTCGAACTTCTTGATGTTACCGGGGTTAACGCGCACACCCGCACAACCTGCCTCGATTGCAGCGAACACGTATCTGGGTTGGAAGTGAATGTCGGCGATTACGGGAATCTTAGACTTGGCCGCAATTGCTGGAAGCGCATCTGCATCGTCTTGGCTGGGGCAAGCAACACGAATGATGTCGCAGCCCGCAGCAGTTAATTGAGCGATCTGTTGAAGAGTCGAGTTGATATCGGCAGTCAGCGTGTTGGTCATCGATTGCACAGTGACGGGCGCGTCACCGCCGACATAGAGGTCGCCCAGCTTAACCTTCCGGGTCTCGCGGCGAGGAGACAAAACCGGCGGCTTCTTCGCAGATGGTGTGCCTAGATTAACGCTCATCAGTTCCTCTACTTTCCTTCGCTCTCGATGATCTCGCTCGCGCGGCCTCTAGCCCACGCATCTGCGCCGAGGACGCTTTCCAAACTCAGGCCTTCATCAGATACGTGCCCATTAGCCAGGTGGTCGTCCAGAACCTTTCCAATGATGTCCGAGATATCCAGAAAACCTATTTTACCTTCGCAGAATGCGTCCACACACACCTCGTTGGCGGCGTTATAGACGGCGGGCGCGCTGCCAGAGGCTTTGCCCGCCTTACGCGCCAGCTCCACTGCTGGAAATGTTTCGTTATCGAGAGGTTCGAAGGTCCACTCTTGGGCCTTGCTCCAATCGACGGGTCGAGCCGCCTCGGGCATACGGTTGGGCCAAGTCAGAGCCAACCCGATAGGCAGCTTCATGTCTGGCGGGGACGCCTGGCAGATTAATGCCCCATCGTTAAACTCAACCCCGGAGTGCACCATAGACTGCGGGTGCACGACGACCTGGATTTGGTCGAAGTCAACGTCGTATAGAAGTGCCGCCTCGATGAGTTCAAGCCCCTTGTTGACCAAGGTCGAAGAGTTGATGGTGATCACCCTGCCCATATTCCAGGTGGGGTGGGCCATTGCCTCCTCGACCGAGACATTCTTCAGTTCATCTCGGGTCTTACCTCTAAATGGGCCGCCCGATGCGGTAAGAATGAGTTTGCTGACCTCTTCGCTGCGGCCGCCTCGCAGGCACTGCGCGAAAGCTGAGTGCTCGGAATCAACCGCGACAAGCTGGCCCTCTGCCGCAGCCTCGGTCACTAGTTTTCCGCCGATTACCAGCGACTCTTTGTTAGCCAAAGCCAAAGTTGTGCCCGCTTTCAGAGTGGCCAGCGTGGCAGTAAGCCCAGCCGCTCCGGTTACGGCGTTCAAAACGATATCGGTGTCCATCGCGGCTAACTCATCAGTGGAATTTTCACCGCTGATCACCTCTGGACGATAAAGCTCCTCTTCGATGAGCCCCTCTTCGATGCCGATGTTTTCGTAAGCGGCCCAAAAATCGCCGACGCGCCTTTCATCGGTGATCGCCACTTTTTGCGGCCTGAACTCATAAACCTGTTTGGCCAGCAACTCTGGCTGAGAACCATACGCGGCAAGGCC
The DNA here is from genome assembly GCF_000510445.1 of Propionimicrobium sp. BV2F7. Classification (NCBI taxonomy): domain Bacteria; kingdom Bacillati; phylum Actinomycetota; class Actinomycetes; order Propionibacteriales; family Propionibacteriaceae; genus Propionimicrobium; species Propionimicrobium sp. BV2F7. The sequence goes on from NZ_AZIS01000003.1 coordinate 556,774, forward strand.
GTCGATCATGAACTCTGAGCGTCGAGCACCAATTACCTCGAGGGTTTGGGTGCCGATCGAGCCGGTTGAACCTAAAAGAACTACGCTTCGCACATTCTCTAGTCTGCCACTTTTATCGCACCAACCCAGAAACGTGTGTTAGCTCGCGTGGGTCTTAAGATTGACTACCGATATGAGTAAACTGGGTTGCCAGTGGACAGCTGCGACGACGAGGTAAGGGAGGCTCCATGGAACTACCACACAACTGGAAGAGCCTGCCCGTAGCCAAGCTTGACCCATTCGACGTCTCGGTGGCCCCCACCAAGCAACAAGGTGCGAAGGATCTTCAGGCAGTCTGCGTGGCCTACGACAATCGCAGGATCACCGCTCTCGGAAAGAATCGGCACGAAGCCGCTAAGCCTGGCCGCGACGTCCGCAACGGATTCACCGCCACCCCAAGCCACTTCGCTAATATGTTTGCCTTCAGGCACAGGCTCGGCCGTAAGTTCGCTAGGCAGTTTGCCCTCCAGGATTCCCCAATCCTGTTCGCGAAGCAGCGGGCTTTTGACGGGTTCAATGCCAAGACGCCCACCGATTATTTCGGCGGTTTGGATTGCCCTAACCTGATCGCTACACCAAATAGTTTTGGCCCCCGAAGCGACGAGTTCGCTCGCGGCCCTCTCCGCTTGCCGGACGCCAAGATCGGTCAGCGGCGGAGTCATATCTTGACCAAGCACCCGTCCCTCTACATTTCCAACTGATTGGCCATGACGAACAAGAAAACTCTTCACCAGATCAGACTATCCGCAGGCATCCCAGTCGGCATCGCCCTGGACGCCATCGTCGCGGATCCACCGAACGAATTACACCCGGTTGCGTGGTTCGGCAGCTGGTCGGGATTCCTCGAACGTCACATGTACAAAGACAATTCTTTGGCGGGCGCCTCTTATTGGCTCGCTGCCGTCGCCCCGGTGGCGGCATTCGGCGTTGGCCTGGACCTTTTCGGCAGGAGATTCCCGGCTTTACGCCCGATCGTCACATCCATCGTCACCTGGGCGGTGACCGGGGCGCGCAGCCTGCAATCTGAAGGCGACAAGATGGCGGAGAAGCTCGATTGGGGTGAGCTAGCTGAGGCACGTCAACAGCTCGGAAATCTTTGCGGCAGGGATGCCAGAGGCATGGACGAGCACGAGCTGGCCCGCGCAACGATAGAATCGATGGCTGAGAACGCCTCGGATGCTGTTGTGGCGGGCATATTTTGGGGTGCTGTCCTCGGCAACACCGGAATGCTAGTGCACCGAGCCGCTAACACCCTCGACGCCATGGTCGGCTACCACAACGACCGTTACGAGCACTTCGGCAAAGTCTCAGCGAAGATTGACGATGCGCTCAACTACATCCCGGCGAGGATAACCGGCCTGCTTGGCATACTCTCTGCGCCCAGCGTGGGCGGAAAAATCGAAAAAACTGCCCGTGTTGTTTTCAAAGATTCCCGAAACCACCCATCCCCCAACGGCGGCTGGTGCGAATCGGCTTGGGCCGGCGCAATCAACGTGAGACTTGGCGGAAGGAACGTGTACCCCGGTGGAGTCGTCGAGGATCGCGGGACGCTGAACGCACAAGGGCGCAAACCTGCAGCTCGAGCGGTTAGGAAGGCAGCGAAGCTAGTTGGCGTGGTAACAGCGGCTGCTGCCGGAATTGCCGGTGCTGCCCTATTTATTCGAGGTGGACGTGGCTAAAGGAATTTTGATCGCAGGCACTTCCTCTGATGCAGGTAAATCTGCGGTAGTCACAGGAATCTGTAGGGCTCTGAACAATCGAGGAGTTTCTGTTGCGCCTTACAAGGCACAGAACATGTCCAACAACTCGATGGTCTGCCCGGACGGAGCCGAGATCGGCAGAGCGCAATACCTGCAGGCTCAGGCCGCTCGAGTCCAGCCGAACGCCCTTTTGAACCCCGTTTTGCTAAAGCCGGGAAGCGACCGTCGTTCGCACATCGTGCTCATGGGCAAGGCGGATGGCACGCTAGAATCCGGCGAGTACTCCACCGGCAGGAAGCATCTGGCAGAGGCCGCTTTCGAGGCGTACCGCAAGCTAAGTTCGCAATACGAGGTGATTGTATGCGAGGGTGCCGGCTCCCCCGCCGAGATTAATCTGCGCAGCGGCGACTACGTGAACATGGGGTTAGCCAGGCAGTTCGATCTGCCGGTGGTTTTAGTCGGAGACATCGATCGCGGCGGTGTGCTGGCATCCATCTACGGCACTTGGGGCCTGCTGGGCCCAGAGGACAGGCGACTGCTTAACGGATACATAATTAATAAGTTCCGCGGCGATCAGACTGTTCTAGACCCGGGCCTCAAAGAGATCAGCGAACGAACTGGGTTGAAAAATTACGGGGTGCTGCCCTGGATCGGCGGCGTTTGGACTGACGGCGAAGATTCGCTCGAAGTGGCTCGCTGGCGAGGCCAGACCGGCGACGAGGGCACGCTGAAAGTCGCCGTGGTTCGATTCCCCCGCATCTCCAATTCAACCGATGTCGATGCTTTGGCCGCAGAGCCGGGAGTCTTCGTCCAGGTGACCACGCAAGCATCCGACCTGGTAGACGCTGACCTGGTTGTTCTTCCTGGCAGCCGTTCCACCACCTCCGATCTTGACTGGATGAATTCCAGAGGGATTTCCGAAGTAGTCAGAAATCGTCATGCCGAGGGCAAACCGGTGTTAGGCGTTTGTGGCGGATACGAAATGCTCGCACACGAGATTCACGATGAAGTTGAGGGCTCAATCGAGCAGGCGAAGGGGCTTGGGCTGCTGCCTATTGACGTGCGTTTCAGCCCCGAAAAAACAGTTCGGCAGGCCGCCTACAAGTGGCACGACATGTTGGTTTCGGGTTACGAAATCCATCACGGCAAAATAACCAGCAAAGGTCGCGCAGAGGAGTTCCTCGACGGCTATCGTTCTCAAAACACTTTCGGCACCATGCTTCATGGCAGCCTGGAAAACGATGATTTCCGCAGACGACTGTTGCTTGAAACCGCGCAGATCAGCGGAAGCCGTTGGCGTCCAGACCCCGAAGCCCCCGCCTATTCGCAGCGCAGAGAAGACATGATCAATGCGCTTGCGGATTCGATCGAGCAAAACGTCGACCTGGACGCGATGCTGGAGGCCATGTGAGCAGCACCAGAGAAAAGCGCCACAAACCACGGCTAATCGTGCACACCGGCGACGGCAAGGGAAAGTCCACGGCTGCCTTCGGCATGGGGCTGCGCTCTTGGGCGCAAGGTTGGAACGTCGGAGTCTATCAATTCGTGAAGTCCGGTAAATGGAAAGTTGGTGAGAAACTCGCATACGAGACGCTCGCCAAAGCTCATGAAGATAACGGAGTCGGTGGCTCGATATCTTGGTACACGCTAGGCGAAGGATTCACCTGGCTTCGCAGCAACGACCACACTGACCAGCAAAGCCTTGCCCAGGAAGGCTGGGACTTGGTGAAAAAACATTTAGCGGAGGAAAAGAACCGCCTGTATATCCTCGACGAGTTCAACCACGTTTTGTCTCGAGGCTGGCTAGACATCGACGAGGTAATCGACACGTTGGGCAGGCGGACAGGCAATCAAAACGTTGTCATTACCGGCAGGAAAGCACCTAAAAAGCTCATCGACGTAGCGGATTTGGTGACATCAATGGACAAAATCAAACACCCCTTTGACAAGGGAGAACGTGGACAGGCAGGAATAGAATGGTGATGCCGAGGATAGTTGTCGCGGCACCGGCCTCAGGCCAAGGCAAGACGACGGTCTCTATCGGCCTAATGGCCGCGCTCCGGCAGGCAGGCCACAAAGTAGCTCCATTTAAGGTCGGGCCCGACTACATTGACCCTGGATACCACACCCTTGCTGCGGGCAGGCAAAGCCGAAACCTGGACCCTCACTTGTGTTCTGAAGAGCTTATCGGCCCGCTCTTCAAGCACGGATTTGAAGAACCGGAGCCTGCCGACATAGCCGTCATCGAGGGAGTCATGGGGCTTTTCGACGGCAAGCTGGGCACGGTTAGCGACAACGGTGCATACGGGTCTAGCGCTCACATCGCGAGCCTCTTGCAAGCGCCCGTAGTTATTGTCGTAAATGGTTCGGGAAGCTCAATTTCCGCAGCCGCAGTTGCCCAAGGCATGGCCACCTATAGCTCCAAAATTAATGTGGTGGGAGTCATCGCAAACCGAATCTCCAGCCCTAAGATTGCGGCTGAATTGGCAAAGGCTTTGGAGCAGACGGGTTTGCCCTTGCTCGGCGCTATTCCTACTAATCAGCAGGTGTCTGCGCCATCTAGACATCTCGGGTTGATTCCTGCTGCCGAGAGGGACAGCGCTCAAGAGATGGTCGATACCGCAGGACGAATAGTCGCGGAAAACGTCGATCTCGACGAGATAATTCGGCTCGCCTCGCAGGCTCCCGATTTAGATGCCCAGGCGTGGCATCCGACCACCAAGCCGGTTGACGGCAATCCCAAAATCGCTGTTGCCGGTGGCAGCGCGTTCACCTTCAATTACCCGGAAACATTCGAACTACTCGAGGCAGCAGGCTGCGAAATAGCTTGGTTCGACCCGCTTACAGACCCCCAGCTGCCAGAGGACACCGCCGGCCTCTACCTGGGCGGTGGCTTCCCTGAGGTTTACGCGGGCAGGTTAGCCGATAACAGAAGCCTGACGGCTCAGATTGGCAAGGCGGTCCGGGCCGGGCTGCCAACTGTTGCAGAGTGCGCTGGGCTGCTGTACCTGTGCAAAGAAATCGACGGACTGCCGATGAGCGGGGCCCTAGATTTTACTGCGTCTATGACTCCCCGTCTTCGGATGGGCTATCGCGACTTTGAGCCTACGAAAGACTCAGTTATCTACCGGGTCGCAGAGAAAGTCAGATTCCACCAGTTCCACCGAACCAGAATTGATGGCGAGCAGGACTGGTACTTCACAGAGACCACGCACGCCACTTATCAGCACACTCATTGGGCTGCCTACCCGCAATTCGCCCAGCGTTTCGCTCAAGCCGCGAGCCAGTGGGCGGCAAGCCCTAAGTGTGTTTCTTCTTTCGCTGTTAAATTCTCCCCCAGTTCCTCCACCCAAGGAGACGGATTCGCCGATCTGAAGCACCACGGAGACGCCGAGCTGGACGAAAGCCTCGTCGATCTTGCTGTTAACGTCAGGGCGCCTAAACCCCCTGAGCTGATCCACCGAGCGCTAGCGCAAGACATCGATAACTGGAGCGCATACCCGAGCGCTAGAGAAGCAAGACGAGCGATAGCCGAACACCACGGCGTGTCCCCAGAGATGGTTCTACCGGCCGCCGGAGGCACACAGGCTTTTGATCTAATTGCTCAAGCGCTTCGGCCCAGCAACCCGCTGGTTATCCACCCGCAGTTCACCGAGCCCGAACATGCGCTCAGCCAGGTGTGCAAACAGGTTTACCGTAAGGTTCTGCCCGAACCATTCGAGTTGGACATCGAAATAGACGAAAAGTTTGACTTCATCGCTGTCGGCAACCCGACGAACCCTACCGGAGTGCTGCACCGAAAAGAGCAGCTTCTCAAGTTGGTCCGCGGCCACAGAGTGTTACTTGTCGACGAGGCGTTCATGGACGCAGTGCCCGGGGAGCCGGAGTCGTTAATCGGGCCGCAGATGACTGGCATTTTAGTCGCCCGGTCGTTAACCAAGACGTGGAGCATTGCGGGTGTGCGCGCAGGATACGTCGTCGGCGATCCGAGGCTCATAGCGGCGCTTGAGGACATTCAGCCGTCGTGGTCAGTCTCCACCCCGGCGGCCACCCTCATGTGCGCAACGACCACGCCAGATGCTCTCGAATACGTTTCGACTAGCAACGCCGAGCTAGCTCGAAACAGGCAGTGCCTAATTTCGCAGCTTTCCAAAGCAGGTTTCGAGGTCGTCGGAAATCCTTCGACGCCATTTGTACTGGTAAATGCTGCACAGATAGGCGACGATCCCGCCTCGACTCTACGCGAGCAGGGATTCGCCGCACGCAGCTGCGTGTCTTTCCCCGGGCTTGGGCCTGGCTGGCTGCGAATTGCCGTTCGAAGCCCAGAAATTTCCGCTAGCCTCGCCGCTGCTCTAAAAGAGCTAAAAGGAGAAACCAGTGACTGAGTTGTTCCACAAGACGATAAAACAAATAGTTCCCGTTGACGAAGACGTTAGGGCCAGGGCGGTTAAATTCCACGCCAACCTGACCAAACCGCCGACATCTCTTGGCTATCTCGAGGTAGTCGGTGAACAGCTTTCGGCAATTTCCGGTCAGTGCCCGCCGCCGCTGCCTTTGCCTGCGCGAACCTGCGTCTTCGCAGGCGACCACGGCGTCCAAGCACAGAAGGTTTCTCCCTGGCCCCAGACAGTCACAGAACAGATGGGCACGAACATCGCTCGCGGAGGCGCCGCAATCAACGTGCTATCCAGGCATGCCGGCGCAGACGTAGTGGTTTACAACGTCGGCGGGCTCACGAAGCTGCCTGAGAGCGAAACCTGTATCGACTGCCGAATCGCACCGGGAACAAAAGACATGACCCAGGGCCCAGCGATGAGTGAGAAAGAGGCCTACCAGGCGCTGGAGATCGGCATCAAAGCTGCTAAAGACGCGGTTGACGCCGGCAAAAAATGCCTCATCGCGGGCGAGTTGGGAATCGCAAACACAACACCGGCGGCAGCCCTGATCCGCGTTTTCACCGGGGCTGGAATCGCCGAGGTAACCGGCAGAGGCTCAGGGGCAGACGACGAGATGCTTGAGCGCAAGAAATCCGTAATCGCCACCGCGATCGCCGTTAATGGCGCAACCAAAAAGAAGCCGATCGAGGCACTCGCGGCAATCGGCGGATTCGAACACGCGGCCATGGCAGGTCTAATGCTCGGCGCTGCTGCCGCCAAAGTGCCGATCATCGTTGACGGCGTGATCGCCTGCTCCGCAGCGCTCGTCGCCGCGGCTATCTGCCCGGATGTTTTGGGCTACATGATCGCAGGTCACGACGGTGAAGAGCCTGGCATTAGGGCTGCTTTGGATAACCTGGGTCTTCGCGCGCTCCTCAAACTCGATCTAAGCCTCGGTGAAGGATCCGGAGCAGCGGCAGCACTGCCGCTCGTCACTGTTGCCGCGAAGATAATGAACGAAATGGCAATCTTTGGCGAAGAATCTGGCGTTAGCGGAGAGAAGGAAAACTAATGAGGCTGCTCGTCACGGGAGGCAGCAGGTCGGGTAAATCCGCTTACGCGGAAAACCAGTTGATCGACCTGGAAAAAGTCGATTACCTGGCCACCTCTTACAACGACCCTGCCGACGCCGAATGGCAGCACCGGATAAAGCTGCATCGAGAGCGAAGGCCACAGACCTGGAAGACCATCGAGACATTAAAAATTGCAAGTGAGATCTCTAAGGATTCTTCTGCGCCTCTGATGATCGACTGCCTAGGCGTTTGGCTAAGCAGAGTCATGGACGAACACGGTTTTTGGGAGAGCCTAGATGCCGGCCTAATTCAGCCTTCGGTTGACGAATTGATCTCCTCTCTCGAGAATACCTCCAGAGACGTCGTCCTCGTCACAAACGAGGTCGGCTGGTCGCTTGTTCCACCCGATGCGGGTTCCAGGGCCTACCGTGACGAACTCGGCAGGCTCAATGCGAAAGTTGCTGAGGTTTGCGACAAGGTGGTTCTATGCGTAGCAGGACAGCCACTGACCATTAAGGGACAGAAGTGAAGACAACAGTAACGAACCCATTCATAACTGCTCTTGCGATGTTCACCACGCTGCCGGCCCCAGACGTCGGCATAGTGGACAGATCCAGGAGCACGAGGACGATCGTCTGGCTGCCCTGGGTCGGTATGTTATTGGGCGCCCTTGGCGCCTTCGCTTGTGGACTAGTAATGATTTTGGGCGGCGGCCCGCTTCTCGGCGCAATCTGCGGCCTTGCCGTCCTGACGGTTTCTACCGGCTTTCTTCACCTGGACGGTTTAGCAGACACCGCTGACGGGCTCGGCTCTCGAAAGCCAGCCGAAGAGGCACTGCGAATCATGAAGCAATCCGACATCGGCCCGATGGGTGTGTGCGCGATTGTTCTAGTTCTGGCTATTGACACGTCCGCGCTCAGCTCCTTCGCCAACACGAACGCTAACGGCGAGCTGTGGGCACACGATTTCTGGCAGCAATTTGCGCTTCTAGTCACAGCTCCGATGGTAGCCAGGATGGCCGTTCTGATCGCGACGCGAGTTGGTGCGGAAACGGCTAGACCAGGCGGATTCGGGGCGCTATTCGCAGCGGTGACCAAACCTGTCACGATAGTCATCAGCCTGATTGCAATGGTGCTAGTAGTTGCCACTGCTAGCGGATTTGCGAGCGGCTTCAGCGCTTACGAAATCGTTCACTGGGTCATAGCCGCACTAATAGCGGTCGCGATCGGCACCTTGTGGCAGAAGCACTTGGTCAAGCGTTTCGGCGGCTCCACCGGAGACACCTTCGGATCGTTAATCGAGATAACCCAGATGTGCTATTTGCTTGCCTGCGTGCTGGGCTGAACCCTGCCCTCGCGGACAGCAGCAGCTAGCTGCCCGCAGGCACCGTCGATCTCTCGGCCTCGGGTTTCGCGCATCGTCGTCGGCACTCCCGATCGCTCCAAATGCTCGATGAAGGCCTTTTCGTCAGACTTGCGGCTGGCGGTCCACTTGCTGCCAGGCGTCGGGTTCAGCGGAATAAGGTTCACGTGGAACCACCCCCAGTCTCCCCTGGCGTGTAGTTTCTTCGCCAACATATCTGCGCGCCACGCCTGATCGTTGATATCGCGCATCATCGCGTATTCGATGGAGACCCGCCTGCCCGTCACCTTTGCGAAATTCCACGCAGCATTTAGCGTGGCATCGACGCCGTAACGCTTGTTGATCGGGATCAGTTCATCGCGCAGCTCGTCATCTGGTGCGTGCAGCGAAAGCGCCAGATTGAACTGCATTCCCTCCTCGGCGAGTTGGAGCATTTTGGGCACTAGGCCAACTGTAGAAACGGTTATGCCGCGCGCGCTCATCCCAAAACCGTCCGGTTTCGGTGTGGTCATCGCGTGGATGGCCCCCATGACCGCCTTGTAGTTGGCCATCGGTTCGCCCATCCCCATGAACACGATGTTGCTGACGCGATTATGGCCGGGAATTAAACCTTCTTCGAGCTGCTGATTGGCGACCATCAGCTGCTGCAAGATTTCAGCGGTCGAAAGATTGCGCTGCAGACCGCCCTGGCCGGTGGCGCAGAACGGGCAGCCCATGCCGCAACCTGCCTCACTGCTGATGCAAAGGGTTACCCTATTTGGGTAAGCCATCAAAACGGATTCAACGATCGACCCGTCAAGACCACGCCAAGCGACCTTTACAGTTTGACCGCCATCGGCGCTTTGCGTGCTAACCGGCTCCATGAGGTTCGGGAAAAACTTATCCGAGATTTTTGCGCGCATCTCCTTGGGCAGATCCGTCCAGGAATCTGGATCGCTGTTCAGCCTGCCAAACCAGTTATTGGATATCTGCGCGGCACGAAATTTAGGTAGCCCCAGCTCGACGACGGCGTTCTTACGCTCGTCGATGTCCAGATCCATCCAGTGCAGCGGGGCTTTCTTCATGAATCAATTGTTTCAACTTGCCGCTGGCAAACACAAAATGCATTGCCTCGCGTGGTCAGACTAGGATTAACAATGTGAACACCCAAGACATGACTGCAGTCGTAACGGTCACCGGCATCGACCACGTCGGAATCGTTGCGGCTATCGCCAACGCCCTCGCAAAACTGAACGTGAATATCGTCAACATCTCCCAGACCCTGATGGACGGCTTCTTCACGATGATGCTGGAGTGCCACTTCGACCCGGCTGAGATGTCCATCGAGAAGCTGCAGGCCGGCCTAGACGAGGCCGCCAAGGCAGAGAAACTTCTGGTTCGGGCGCAGTCCGAGGCCATCTTCAAAGCGATGCACGAGCTGTAAGCCATGGCGACATTCGAAAACGTTCTTGAAACAGTACGGATGATCGACGAATATCGGCTAGATATTCGAACGGTCACCATGGGCATTTCGCTGCTGGATTGCGCCGCGACGGACGTAGATTCCGCATGTGATCGCATCTATGACAAGATCACCAGCAGGGCCGAGAAGCTCCTTGAGACCTGCGAGAAAATCGAGGCGGAACTCGGTATCCCGATCATCAACAAACGCATCTCTGTGACGCCCATTGCCATCGTCGCAGCTGCGAGCAGGGCCAACGACCTGACACCGTTTGCTAAGGCCCTAGACCGTGCAGCGAAAGCCTGCGGAGTCAACTTCATCGGCGGCTTCTCTGCGCTAACGGAAAAGGGAGCTACTGGCTCCGATCTCGCGCTGATCAACTCGTTGCCGCAGGCCCTCAACGAAACCGATCTCGTTTGTGGCAGCGTTGCGATTGGCTCTTCGCGCGCGGGCATCAACATGGACACTGTGGGCCGCATGGGGCGCATCATCAAGGACGTGGCCTCCGCCACCGAAAACGGCTTTGGCGCAGCCAAACTCGTGGTGTTCGCAAATGCGGTGTCCGACAACCCGTTTATGGCGGGAGCATTCCACGGCGTCGAAGAGGCCGACTGTGTAATTAGCGTGGGCGTTTCCGGCCCGGGCGTCATCAAGAGCGCAGTGGACGCTGCCCCCGACGCAACTATGGGCGGCCTTGCAGAAACCATCAAGAAGGCCTCGTTTAAGGTCACCAGGATGGGCCAGCTGGTTGGCACTTTGGCGGCTGAAAGGCTCGGCGTCGACTTCGGCATCGTCGATCTTTCTCTTGCGCCAACACCTGCTGTAGGCGACTCCGTCGCGGAGATTCTAGAAGAAATCGGCCTGGAACGCGTCGGCGGTCCGGGGACCACCGCGGCCCTTGCACTGCTAAACGACGCGGTCAAGAAGGGCGGAATGATGGCATGCAGCCACGTCGGTGGGCTTTCCGGGTCCTTCATACCTGTTAGCGAGGACGCCGGAATGATCGACGCCGTCAACGAGGGCGTGCTGACCATCGAGAAGCTGGAAGCAATGACAGCCATTTGCTCCGTCGGCCTTGACATGATCGCCATCCCCGGAGACACCTCGGCAGCGAGCATTTCGGGCATCATCGCAGACGAGGCAGCGATCGGCATCATGAACAACAAGACCACAGCCGTGCGCGTCATCCCTGTGCCGGGCATGAAGGTTGGCGACGAGGTCGAATTCGGCGGACTACTTGGGCACGCGCCGATCATGAAGGTTAGTTCTGCATCTTGCGAAAAGATGATCGGACGCGGAGGACGAATCCCCGCCCCGATTCACGCATTCAAAAACTAAACCAACAGGTACATCAGCAGCCAGAGCACGGGCGCGGAAGCGAGCAGAGAATCCAACCTGTCCATCGCTCCCCCGTGCCCAGGCAACAGATTGCTCATGTCCTTAAGGCCGGTATTTCGCTTAACCATCGACTCGACCAGATCGCCCAAGGTGGCGGTAAGCCCGAGCACCAGGCCGATTGCTACGCCCACGTACCACTGCGAATCAATCAGCAGCTCGGCCAATACCGCACCGATAGCTGCCGAGCTCAACAACCCACCGAACAAGCCCTCCCAGGTCTTTCCTGGGCTGATCTTGGGCGCCAGCTTCCGCTTACCGAAAAGCGAACCGAACAAGTAAGCTCCGGTGTCGCTGCACGGAACGCAAGCGAATAAAAATACCAGCCTCAACCCACCATCGGGTTGTGCGAGCAGCAAGCCAGCAGGGGCACCAAGAATGCCCAAGTAGCCGATCGTGAAAAAAGACGCAGAGGCATCTTTCACGAAATTCTCCGCGCCCCTCCTAAGATGGCCGAAAAGCGCGAAGAGAGATGTGAAAAGCAGGATGGCGAAAACAGCAACCAATCCGTTGCTGCTGTTTTGCCACACGCTAAAGCCGTAACCGGCTGCAACGGAAAGCGGAACACCGATCAAAATCGGGAGCCGCTCTCCATGCATCTCGAGCTTGTCCAAAGCTCGAAGGACTTCCCAGGACCCAGCGAATAAAGCCGTGGCCCAGAAAGACACGAAAATCCAGGGTTGCCAAAGCAAACCGGAAAATATCCAGACCAGCAAACCAGACGCTACGGCAATTGCTGCCGGAAGATTGCGGCCAGCACTTTTCTTGCGTCTGGATTGCGGCGTTTTGGGCGAATTCAAACCTTAGACTTCCATCAGTTCGGCCTCTTTGGCCTTCAGCAATTCGTCAACCTGGTTGGTGAACTTCTTGGTCTCGTCCTCGATCTGCTTCTCACCACGACGAGCGTCGTCCTCGCCGATGTCGCCGTCCTTCTCGGCCTTCTTTATTACGTCCATAGCAGAGCGACGATGGTTGCGGATAACTACCTTGGCATCTTCTGCCTTGTCGCGGACGATCTTGATGTATTCCTTGCGGCGATCTTCGGTTAGCTCGGGGAACACGACGCGAACGGCATTACCGTCCACAGCCGGGTTAACGCCTAAGTCGGAGTTGCGCACTGCCTTCTCGATCTCGTTGATGCAACCGCGATCGAACGGAGTGATCATCATGACGCGTGGCTCTGGAGACTTGAAAGTGGCCAGCTGCTGAAGCGGAGTCGGAGTTCCATAGTATTCAGCGGTCAACTGATTGAACATCGCCGGAGTCGCGCGACCAGTGCGTACCTTGGAGAAATCAGTCTTAGCGAACTCAATTGCAGACGCCATCTTCTTTCGGACGTCTTTGATAGTTTCATCAATCATTTTCTAAACCTCTTACTTGTCGTTAATGCAAGCCTATCGGTGGCTAGCGAAAATATTTATGGGCGAACCAGAGTGCCGATGTCTTCGCGGTTAACCACACGGGCGATATTGCCCGGCTGATCGAGCTGGAAGAAGACCATGTCCAGATTGTTGTCGCGGGCAAGGCTGATCGCCGTGGCATCCGCTATCTTCAGGTTCTTTGCCAGGAATTCGTCGTAGCTGAGAGTCTCGTAACGCTTTGCATCCGGGTTTACACGAGGATCGGAATCGTAGACCCCGTCTACGCCGTTCTTGCCCATCAGGAGAACCTCTGCACCGATCTCGAGCGCGCGCTGTGCGGCTACGGTGTCCGTGGAGAAATATGGCATACCAGAGCCTGCGCCAAAGATGACAACGCGACCCTTCTCCATGTGACGCTCCGCCCTGCGCGGAATGTATGACTCTGCGACTTGACCCATTGTGATTGCGGTCTGCACCCTGGTCGGAACACCTGTTTTCTCGCAGAAGTCTTGCAGCGCCAGAGCGTTCATCACGGTGCCGAGCATGCCCATGTAGTCTGCACGGTCGCGGTCCATTCCGCCCTTAGTCAGTTCCGCGCCGCGGAAGTAGTTGCCGCCGCCAACGACGACGGAAACCTGCGTTCCGTTTTCGACGATGCTGGCGATCTCCTCAGCCACCCTGGATACCACTTGGGGGTCAACCCCGAGTTGGCCACCACCAAACGCTTCGCCTGACAGTTTCAGTAATACCCGCTTGTAGGGTTGCGGCACGGTTCCTCCAAGTCTTCGATTAAAAGCTTCTTGGTTAACTTTAGCCGTTAGTAGGTTAAGAGTCCTAGTTGTGGGCATAACAAACCGGGGCGGCTCCAAATGGAACCGCCCCGGTTGATAAGGATTTAATTAGCCACCAACGGAGAAGCGAACGAACTTCTTGATGGTAACGCCGTTCTCCTTAGCCAACTGGCCAACAGTCTTCTTGTCGTCAAGAAGCGAGGCCTGCTCCAGCAGGGTGAAGTCCTTAACGAAAGCGTTGACACGGCCTTCGACGATCCTAGGGATGATCTTTTCGGGCTTGCCCTCTTCCTGAGCGGTCTCAGTGGCGATGCGCTCTTCGCGCTCGATGACCTCAGCCGGGATATCTTCGCGGGAGAGGTAATCAGGACGCATGGAAGCGATCTGCATGGCTACCTGGTGAACGAAGTCGACATCGTCCCCCTCGTACTGAACCATGACGCCGACCTGCGGAGGCAGGTTCGGGTCGCGACGGTGCAGGTAGACGTGGGTCGGGTCCTCGAAGGTGGCTACCTTAGCCAGCTCGATCTTCTCACCGATGCGGTTGCGCAGATCCTCGATGCGGGTCTGAATGGTCTCGCCACCCAGGTCAAGCTCCAGGACCTCTTCCGGAGAGTTAGCCTTAACGGACTCGGCAGCCTTGACGATCTGGTCGCCTAGCGAAACGAAGTCGTTGCTCTTAGCGACGAAGTCGGTCTCGGAACCAAATTGGATCAGGCAGTTACCCTCGTTAGCAACGAGGCCGTTGTCCGCGCTACGGTCGGTGCGCTTTGCAGCCTTAGCGGCGCCGCGAACGCGAAGAACCTCAACGGCTGCCTCGATGTCACCATCGGCCTCAGTGAGAGCCTTCTTGGCGTCCATCATGCCTGCGCCGGTCATGTCGCGCAGCTTCTTAATATCAGCAACACTAATTGCCATTGGTTTTTCCTTTCGAAACCGAATTACTTATCGGCTGCCGGGGCCTCGGCCTTGGTCTCTTCTTTGGCCTCATCTGCGGGCTTTTCTTCAGCCGGCTTTGCATTCTCGTCGGCGTTCAGCAACTCGCGTTCCCAATCCGGCATGGGCTCGCCGGATGCCTGATCGTCGGTGTTCTGCTTGGAACGCTCGACAAGACCGTCGGCGGCAGCGTCAGCAATAACGCGGGTCAGCAGAGCGACGGAACGGATGGCGTCGTCGTTGCCCGGAATCGGGTAATCAACCTCATCCGGATCGCAGTTGGTGTCGAGGATGCCGACTACCGGAATGCGAAGCTTGTGAGCCTCGTCAACCGCCAGGTGCTCCTTCTTAGTGTCGACGATCCAAACAGCCTGCGGCAGCCTGCTGAGATCGCGGATACCGCCGAGAGACTTCTGCAGCTTCTCGAGCTCGCGGGAGAAGCCAAGAAGCTCCTTCTTGGTGAAGCCACCGGGCTTAACGGTCTCGAGGTCCATACCCTCCAGTTCCTTCATGCGAGCAATTCGCTTGTTGATGGTCTGGAAGTTGGTGAGCATACCGCCGAGCCAACGCTGGTTGACGTAAGGCATTCCGACTCGGGTTGCCTGTTCTGCGATGGCCTCCTGGGCCTGCTTCTTGGTGCCGACGAAAAGGATCTGGCCGCCGCGAGCAACGGTTTCCTTAACGAAGTTGTATGCCTTGTCGATGTACTTCAGCGACTGGCGAAGATCAATGATGTAGATGCCGTTGCGCTCGTTGAAGATGAAACGCTTCATCTTCGGGTTCCAACGACGGGTCTGGTGGCCGAAGTGCACACCGTTTTCTAGTAGCTGGCGCGCAGTTACCACTGCCATGGGTTTTCCTCTCGGTTTTGAAGGCAACGGACTTTCCGCAGCCGCCTGGCACGCCGACCATGCCCACTCGAATAATCGAGAACCTTGGGCACCGCCCGGATTAGCACCGATTGGCGTGCGCGTTGTCGATAGACGAACTACCGCACGTCAATTGTATGGATTGTCAGGCGAGGATTCCAAACCAGTGCAACGCCAGATTTCTAGATAGATGTTGTCCGAATGAACATTCTGAAGTTTTAAGACAATAAATGATTTCGTGAACAAGTTTAACTGCCTACTTTTGGCCGCGGTCAGCTCTATCGTCCTGTTTCTCCAGTGCCTGTCCGTCGCCGCTGCTTCCCCAAGCCGCGTCCCTCCCCTGACGGGACCCATAACCAGGGCTTTCGATTTACCCGAACAGAATTGGGCGGCGGGTCATCGGGGAATTGACTTTGCGGGCTCAAAAGGCGAGCAGGTGTTTGCTGCATCAGCCGGAAGAGTTACATGGGTTGGCCAGGTTGGGGGCGTAACGATGGTTACGATTACGCATTCCGATGGCTTGCGCTCCACGTATCAACCGGTTTCCCCGTCAGTCGAGCCCGGACAACAAGTGTCAGTTGGCGCCAAAATCGGATCACTGCTTGAGGGGCACCAAGGTTGCCCGGGCGAAGCTTGCCTACACTTCGGCGTTCTCGACAAAGACAAATACCTAAATCCCCAAGACTGGCTGGGCGGGACAGACGGGAGCCGAGTGCGGCTACTGCCGATGAATGCTCATCCAAGAAAAGTGCCTCTAGGCTTGATGACTAGTGAAGCCTCGGGCCCCTGGCCTGTTCCGGGCGTGGTCACGTGCGAATTCGGCCCCAGAACAAATCCAATAACGGGAAATAGCGAAATACACGATGGCACCGATATTGGCGCTCCGTGCGGAACACCGATCAAAGCTTGGTCTGACGGAGTGGTTACCTTCGCGCAAATGACAGCCGGCTATGGAAACCGCGTAGTGCTAGCCGATAGCCCCGGAAACGAGACCTCATATTCCCACCTACAAGGATTCAACGTCGCCGCGGGTCAACGCGTTAAGTCAGGTGACGTGGTGGGTTTTGTTGGCACTACCGGATATTCAACCGGATGTCATCTTCATTTCAGCGTGGTCCGTGACGGAAAATTCATAAATCCTCGCCAAATTGTCAGGGAATAATTAAGAATATTTGTCTCGACACCGGCCACATGGCTTGCGGCGGCGCAGACGTCGTCGCTTTAGCCAAGCGTTACGCCAACCGTGTCGACATCGTTCACGCAAAGGACATAACCGACAAGCTTCTTCCCGGAGAGATCACTTGGTCCGAGGGCGTAAAGGCCAGCATGTTCGCACCGATCGGTCAGGGCGACATGGACTTCAAGGCAATCGTCACTGCCCTCGACGAGGCGAACTTTGACGGCTATTACGTGCTGGAGCAGGACATCATGATCGATGGCGAGCCGGCTCCTGGCGAAGGCTCGATTAACAACGCAAAGGCTTCCCTCGAGGCGCTTAAGGCGTTGGCAAAGAACTAACTCAATTTTGATTTTTGCCCCGACTATGTCGGGACCATTTTCATGCCCTGGGGTGCGCTTGTTTGAATGCGGATACCAAGCGCTCGTTTGTAATATGTGTGTAAATCTGGGTTGTCGCCAGCGAGGAGTGTCCGAGCATCTCTTGCACGCTACGAAGGTCCGCTCCGCCTTCAAGCAAGTGCGTCGCCATTGCGTGGCGAAAACCGTGCGGGCCAACGTCAGGTGCCTGCGGTAGGGCATCGAGAGAATTGTGCACAACCCTGCGAACGACTCGAGGATCTATTCGCCCGCCGCGTAGCCCCAGAAAGAGCGCATAACCAGATTTATCGGTGGCTAATTGCTGCCGAGACTGAAGCCAATTCTGGATCGCTCGTTGAGCGGGGGCGCCGATCGGAACGCTGCGCTGCTTGTTTCCTTTTCCGATTACGGTCACTGTGCCCCGAGAAGTATTCAGATCGTCGATGTCCAACCCGCACAACTCACTAACCCTAATTCCGCTTGCATAAAGCAATTCAAGGATTGCCTCATCGCGCCTGTTTTGAGGTGTGTCTTCCGTCATCATCGCGTCGATTGCAGCGTCGAGCACGGTTCGCATTTGGTCTTGAGTGAGGGTATTTGGCAGGCGTTTTGGCACTTTTGGAGTCTGCAGCTTGCTTGCTGGATCAGATTCGATGTGCCCATTTTCACGTAGCCAGCGAAAAAAAGTCCTTACCGCACCGATTCTTCTAGCCAGAGTCGAGGGCTGAGCGCCTGCAGACTTCATCGCGGCTAACCAAGCACGCAAATCAGCAATACTTATCTGAGAAAAATCGGAATGCCGCCCAGACACAAAATCTATGAGGTCCTGGATATCACTCGAGTAAGCATCAACAGTGTGAACCGAGCGACCGAGCCGAATCCGCTGGTCGCTGGCGAATTGCTGCTTGAGTTTTTCCATGGACATGTACTCAATCTAGGCCAGAGGGGGCATAGTTAATCTTTGAAACACGGATAGAGTAGTTTTGCTAGTAACAGGTAATAAATTCATCTATTTTTCGGAGCGTTCGATGGCATCACCTAGTGAATGGGCACAGAAGGGCAAAATCAGGAGGGTTACCCGCTGGACCGAGCCGGTGATGCACCAACAGACAAAACCCGTCACTGATTTTGACGAAGATCTGCGTCAGCTTGCCGCAGACATGTTTGCGACCATGGAGGCTGCGGATGGTGTCGGACTGGCGGGCCCGCAGGTTGACGAGTCACTCGCCATCTTCGTTTTCAATTGCCCCGACGAAACCGGAAAAATGCATTCCGGCGTCGTCTGCAACCCGAAGATCACACTGCCTGAAGGAAAAGAGCGCCAACTCGATGCCACTGAAGAGGGCTGCTTAAGCTGGCCCGGCGCCTACCAGACGCTGGCTCGTACAGACCGCGCGATTTGCGAGGGACAGGACGAAAACGGTGATCCGGTTCGCATCGAAGCCACCGGTTTGCTCGCACGCTGCGTTCAGCACGAAACAGACCACCTGAACGGAATGGTTTTCGGAGATCGCCTCTCCACCAGGGCTCGTCGCCAGCTGGATAAGAAACAAGCGGAAACTGACCACCTATATCCGGCGGATTGGCCGATAACCCCCAAGGGATAAGCCTAAGCTTGTGGGCATGCGCAGGGAGTTTCTTTTTTTGCCAGGCCCACAACGCGACACGGTTAAAATCGCGCTTCGCGGTCGGGACGTTTTGAGCGACCCCATGATTAATCAGGGCACCGCTTTTACGCATGAAGAACGCGCTGCGCTAGGCATCACCGGCCTGCTACCTGGCGGCGTCATGTCCATGGAGGAACAGATCCGCCGGGTTTACAAGCAGTACCAGTCCGAGCCAACAAACTTGGCTAAGTACACCTATCTGAACTCGATGAGGGATCGCAACGAGTTTCTGTTTTACAGGCTCCTTACCGACCACATCGAGGAAATGATGCCGATCATCTATACCCCGACGATTGGCGAGGCGATCCAGGAATACTCCCACTGGTTCCACCGTCCGAGGGGCATTTATCTCGACATTGACAACCCAGAGCTCATCGAGTCTTCGCTGCTGCAAGACCGCACTCCGGCAGAAGACATCGAGTTGATTGTCGTCACCGATTCCGAGGGCATCTTAGGGATCGGCGATCAGGGTGTCGGAGGCGTCGCGATCACGATCGGAAAGCTGTCGGTTTACGTCGCTGCTGCCGGCGTCCACCCGCACCACGTGCTACCGGTCGTGCTGGACACCGGCACCGACAACCTGGACCTACTTAGCGACCCTGCCTACCTGGGCGTGCAGCATCCGCGAGTCCGGGGTGAGGAATATGACGAATTCATAAACAAGTTTGTCAAGGCGGTAAAGAAGCTATTCCCCAATGCGATGCTGCATTGGGAAGATTTCGCAGCTGGAAACGCAACCCGAATTTTGAACCGCTACCGCGACGAGATCTGCTCTTTCAACGACGATATCCAAGGCACCGCATCAGTTGTGGTGGCAGCGATCTTGTCTGCAATTAGGTCCTCGGGGACGAAGATCTGCGAGCAGCAAATCGTCATAAACGGTGCTGGTAGCGCGGGCATCGGCATCGCTAACCAGCTAGTTAATGTGATGATGACCGAAGGCATTAGCGAGAAGGAAGCGAGGAGCAAATTCTGGGGTCTGTCCAGCCGCGGTCTACTGGTTGAGGACGGCGTCTTAAGAGATTTCCAGGCGCCGTTCGCCAGGAGCCGCGAGGAAGTTTCCGGCTGGGACGTGGAAAATCCACGGAAGATAACTCTCGCCGAAGTCGTGGAAAACACGCAGCCGACGATTCTCATCGGCACCTCTGCTCAGGCAGGCGCCTTTACTGAAAAGATCGTCAAGAAGATGGCCGAAAAGGTCGAGCGACCCATAATCATGCCGCTTTCCAATCCAACAACTAAAGCCGAGGCTACCCCAGAAGACTTGATCAATTGGACTGACGGGCGCGCGCTGATCGCTACGGGCTCACCTTTTAATCCTGTTGAGTACAAGAGCACGACTTTCCACATCGCCCAAGCAAACAATGCGCTGGTATTTCCAGGGATTGGGCTGGGCGTGATCGTCTGCAAGGCAGAAAAGGTCTCGGATAACATGATCGCTGCGGCCTCTTCTGCGGTTGCCAACGCCGTGACCGATCGCCGCCTGGGCGCCTCCCTACTGCCGCCAATCAACCATCTGAGATCCATTTCGGCGCAGGTCGCAATAGCCGTCGTAGAAGCTGCCAAAGCCGAGGGGTTGGCTCGAAAAGAGGTGCCGAGCCCTATAGAGGAGGTTTACAAGAACACTTGGAAGCCGATCTACCCGAAGGTTGAAGTAGTCGATTCCCTTTAGCCAAGAAGCAGCGATGATTTAAGCTTGCCTGGTGCTTAAAAAGATCGATTGGTTTTTAACCGGCATCATCGCCTTCGCCCTCTTGGGCACTTTTCTTCCTGCTCCCTTACCAGCCATGGGGGCAGTTGATTGGTTGGCGAAGATCATGATCGCCATCCTGTTCTTTCTCTATGGCATTCGGTTGAAGCCGGAGGAGACGATTGCTGGTCTAAAGCACTGGCGATTGCACGCCACTATTCTCAGCTACACGTATGTGGTGTTCCCTATCATCGGCATTTTGATTGGTTTTTTTACGCCGGGTCTGATCAGCACCGAAACCTACCGCGGGCTGCTGTGGGTGTGTCTGTTGCCATCAACCGTGCAATCGTCGATCAACTTCACTTCTATCGCTAGGGGCAACGTCGCCGGGGCAATCGTTAGCGCGTCAGCATCTAACTTGCTCGGGGTCTTCATCACACCTGTTCTTGCGCTTTTACTAATGAGCACCACAGGGCTAAAGCTGCAGGCGTCGTCCATTTTGGACATCGCGGCTCAGATCTTGTTACCTTTCCTGCTCGGACAATTCTCTAGGCGGTGGACCGCAGACTTCGTAGCGAGACATCCAAAGCTCAAATACTTCGATCAGGCGTCGATCTTGGTTGTTGTCTACAAGGCCTTCTCACAAAGCCACCATGAGGGTATTTGGGGAAGAACCAACATCTATGACCTGATAATCATCTGCATTTTCAGCGTGGTCGTACTGGCCTTCATGCTCTGGATAACTTGGGAAGGAGCTCGAGTTCTCGGGTTTAACCGCGCCGATCAGATAGCGATTCAATTCTGTGGCACAAAGAAATCGCTAGCCACGGGAGTCCCTATGGCTAGCGTCCTCTTCTCGGGTGGTGTAGGCCTAATCGTACTGCCGCTGATGGTTTTCCACCAGGTGCAGCTGATAGCGTGCGGCGCGCTCTCAAGCCACTACGCCGCTAAGGACGAAGAGTGGCACCAAGAACCCGGACGCAGGGGCTAAACGCTCCAATCTGCTCTGGCCGCCCGCACCGCACGGGCACTCCAGCGGCCGTCATCATAGAAGACCCTGAGTGGCATGTGATACGCCTTGCTCATCAACTCGTCGGTCAGTACTTGCTCGATCGGCCCGGAAGCCACGATTTTGCCCTTGTCCAAAAGCATGGCGTGCGTAATACCCTCAGGGACCTCTTCCAGGTGGTGGGTGACCAACACGGTGGCAGGCGCGTATGGGTTTGCGAACAGATCGGAAAGAGTTGCAACCAGAATCTCCCTACCCGCTAGGTCCAGACCAGCGCCAGGCTCGTCGAGCAGCAGAAGCTCAGGATCAGACATCAAGGCCCTAGCAATCTCGACACGCTTTCGTTCGCCCTCGCTAAGCGTTCCGTAGGTTCGATCCGCCAAATCCTCGATCATGAGAGCGGACATGAGCTGATTCGCCCGCTCGTAATCCATCTCGTCGTAAGCCTCGCGCCACCGTCCGATGATGCCGTAGGCGGACGAAACGACGACGTTACGCACCTTCTCCTTGTTCGGAATGCGATGTGAAAGCGCAGCGGAAGTAACTCCGATTCTCGGACGCAATTCGAATACGTCTACCGCCCCCAGGTATTCGCCAAGCAGCGAAACTACTCCGCTAGTTGGATGCATCTGGGCAGCCAAAATTTGCAGCATGGTTGTTTTACCGGCCCCGTTAGGCCCGACGATCAACCAGCGCTGACCTTCTTCTACGACTAGATTCACGTCGTCGAGGAGTAAGGAGTTACCGCGCCTAACGCTGACCGAGGATAATTCTGCAACCACTGACATATTGTAAAATCTAGCTAACTTAGCAACCCGTCGCTCGAGTGCGTGCGTATCTGCATGAACTTTTCCGTGCGAGTCCCTCCCCCGAGCGAGCTTTTTGAAAGTGACTAGATGACTCAGCAGGAAATCAACCGCACGCGGATGGGTCGAGAGGCGCTTGCGGTGCTACGCGTTGGAATGCTGATGATGGGCGCCGGCACCGGTGGCTATCGAGTCTTACGCGGAATGAAGCGCGTCGCTAGAGCGATGAATTTCGATGGGGTAAACGCGGACGTGTCAATCAATTCGATCACATGCACGCTGCGTAGAGGTAAAACGTTTAGGACGGTAGTTGCCAACCAGGCAAACCCAAGCGTGGATTCTTCCAGGATCGCCGCCCTAGAGCATTTGACTCGCCACTCTGCTGCTCCGCTTAGGCTCGAAGATCTGAACGATAAACTCGACGAAATAGAGTTCAGGATGGCGCCGCGCTGGCCGGTCTGGGTTCAGGCGATTGCCGCGGGCGTAGCGTGCAGTGGTTTCGCAGTGTTGAACCAGGTCTCTCCCGCTCAGATTTGGATTGTCGCCTTAGCAGCGGCGATCGGTCAGCTGGTTCGGGTGCTCATGACCAAGAAGCATTTTAACCAGTTGGGAACGGTTGGGTTGGCGGCAGCTACAGCGTTCCTCACCTATACGCTGGTCTCGCTGGCGGCAAGCGCGATCGGGCATCTTCCGAGCGCTACATTCGCTACCGGACACGTCGTCTCCGTGCTGTTCCTGATTCCCGGTTTCCCACTATTTTCGGCTCTACTAGATCTAAGTAGATTCGATATCCAGGCGGGCCTTTCCAGGCTTACTTATGCGCTTTTAATCATCTTCGCTGCCGCAACCCCAGTCGGTTTGGCGTCATGGATCATCGGGCAGGCTCCTTTGCCGTCACAGCCCGATGCGGTCCCTAGCAATTGGTATTTATTCGCAGCCATCGCCACGCTTGCCAGCACGGCAGGATTCGGGATCTTGTTCAACTCAAACCTGAAGATGATCTTCTGGGCCGCGTTGGCCGGCTGCTTCGGCAA
This sequence comes from Propionimicrobium sp. BV2F7, assembly GCF_000510445.1. NCBI lineage: Bacteria > Bacillati > Actinomycetota > Actinomycetes > Propionibacteriales > Propionibacteriaceae > Propionimicrobium > Propionimicrobium sp. BV2F7. Next base: position 579,859 of record NZ_AZIS01000003.1, read on the forward strand.
CACTACAAGGCTCATTCTCACGCATCACGAGCTCACCCCAGCTCCCCTGGCATGTTTCATCGGCGGTCTGCTGATCGGTCTATTAATCACCGTGATAAACCGTTTCGACAGGGCGCTGCCGAGGATAACCCTGACGGTTCCTGCCTCTTTGACGACCGTTCCCGGAGTCGCCATTTACCGCTTCGTCTACTGGCTCAACCAAGGAGACATGACGCAAGCGCTATCGAACTTGACGACGGCAACCCTTTGGATCACTTCCGTTGCGGCAGGCCTGATCGTAGCCAGGATGGTCACCGACAGGAATTGGGCGTTTGCGCATCCAATCGATTTCTCACACACTGAGCCCACAGCTACATTCACCAAAATCGAGGAGTCTTGACCGAGCTAAATCTGCTGGAGGCTTTGCGCCTAGCCAGCGTCCTCAATTCACTTCATTTTGGAGAAGTCGATGCTGCAGTCGCGGAGGCACGACTTCGATTGATGGACAGGACTAGTTCAGGTCAGCCGCATCATGTGTCAGATCCGAACGGAATTTGCGGGCTAGAAACTGAAAAGTTAATCCCCATCAGGCTGGTGCTATCTAAGGCAGCGAACCAAGGACTTGGGCCGTGGTTTTTGCTCACCCCGACACCAGGACGACATGGCGGCTTTCGTTCGGCCTCGGAATCATTGATTCAAGCTATGGAAACGGGAGCACTAGTCGTCGAGGCGAACGGAAAAATGGCGTGGCTTCCGAAACCGATCGGCCCTGCCATGCAATGGCTACTCGTAGAGGCGCAACGCCCGACGTACCCAATTTCACCGGCCGAGGCATCCAGGAACCTTTCGGAGGCAGTTATAGCCATCGGGACTAGGCTGGCGGCAATCGACAACCCGGCTGGGACACGCCCCGACGAGGCCCTTTCTGTGCATCTAGGCGAAGCGTATAGCACGCGCTGCCAACGGCTGCTGGACCGCGCAATGTTTCTGCTAAAAGTTGCAGATGAGGGGCTAAAGGCGACTTCTCGCGCGCTAACGACGGGAAACGTGCTGGCGCGCGAGAAACAGTTAAGAAGCCTTAGAGCCGCCTGTCTTGACGCTATCAGCGCCTCGGCAAGCTGGCCGCAAGGTTAGGCTCCGGTGGACGAAAGACCGCCGTCAACGTGAATCATTTGACCGGTGGTTGCCGGGAAAAGATCGGAGAGCAGTGCGCAAACGGCCTTTCCAACCGGGTAGGCGTCCTTAGCGTTCCAGCCGAGTGGAGCACGCTCCGCCCAAACCTTGTTGAAGTCAACTTCCCCGGGAATCGCCTTCTTAGCGATCGTGTCGATCGGGCCTGCAGCCACCAGGTTGCAGCGAATGTTATCCGGGCCAAGGTAACGAGCCAGATAGCGGCTGGTCGACTCCAAAGCGGACTTTGCAACGCCCATCCAGTCGTACGACGGCCAGCTAAGCGAGTTGTCAAAGGTCAAACCGACGATGGATGACCCAGACCCCAGAAGTTCACGAAGAGACACGGTTAGCGACTTAAGCGAGAACGCGGAAGTCTGCAGAGCAACAGCCACATCCTCCCACTGGGTGCTTAAGAATGCGCCGCCAAGAGCCCTCTCGGGGTTGGCATAGGCTATGGAGTGGACGATGCCGTCCAGGTGATCAAAGCCGTTTTCACGAAGCTGGTCTGGAAGATTCGCCATCGCTTCATCGTCGTTGACGTCGAGGGCAAGAACCTCGGGCGTTGGATCAATGTGTTTCACAACACGCTTGGTCAGGCTAACCGCACGCGGAATGTTAGACACGATCACCTGGGCGCCCTGCTGAGTGGCGAAATCCGCCACCGCGTAGGCGATCGAAGTGTCCAGCGTGACGCCGGTTACCAGAATCTTTTTGCCTTCAAGAATCATTTCTTAGTGCCCCATTCCAATGCCACCATCGACGGGAATTACCGCTCCAGTGATGTAGCTTTGCTCATCCGCGACCAGGAATTTGACGGCATTTGCGACGTCTTCGGTGGTGCCCATCCTGCCCACAGGAATCCTCTTGTTGTAATCAGCCTTGACGTCATCGGGAAGAATGTCGGTCATGTCAGTCTCGATAAACCCGGGAGCGACAACATTAATAGTGATGCCCCGTGAACCAACCTCCCTGGACAGGCTGCGCGCCATGCCGATCAGGCCTGCTTTAGAAGCGGCGTAGTTCAGCTGTCCGGGTGACCCCATGAGCCCGACCACCGAACCCATCAATACGATGCGGCCGAACCGAGCCCTCATCATGGTTCGTAGAACTGCCTTGACGCATCGATAAACACCAGTCAGATTGACCTCGATGACTTTCTGCCAAGAGTCTTCGTTCATTCTCAACGCAAGGCCGTCTTCCGTGATGCCGGCATTAGCGACAAGCACCTCAACCGGACCGAGCTCGTCAGCCACCTTCTTGAAGGCCTCGTCTACGGCGTCTTGATTGGTGATATCGCAGGCTACTCCGAGGGCACCTTCCGGAGCCTTACCGCTGCCGGAAAGGCTTGCCACCTTGTAACCCTCGCCAAGCAGCTTTTCACAGATTGTCTTACCAATACCGCGGCTGCCGCCGGTAACGACGGCAACCCGAGAAGTTTTTTCGTTCACAGAACAAACCTATCTGTTTGGTCGATCACTTGCTCGTCGGTTATCCGCTAAAAAGCAAAGCTCTTTATTGTCAGGTATCGCAAAAACTAGCTGGCTTGCTGTTCCTTAGCATTCTTGCGTTCGCTCCTAGCTACCAGTACATCGGTGATTATCGATAGGGCGCCGTCGCCTGTGACGTTCGTAGCGGTTCCGAACGAATCGATTGCGATGTAAGTGGCGATCATCAGACCGACCTGAGCCTCGTTGAAGCCGAGCATGCTCGCCAGGAGTCCAGCCGCAGTCATGATTGCACCGCCCGGCACGCCAGGAGCCGCAACCATGGTGATTCCGAGCATCAGAATGAACCCGACCATTAAGTGAGGCGAAATCATGCCGCCCGATAGCATGATGACAGCGATAGCAAACGACGTGATCTTTACCGTCGAACCGGCTAGGTGGATCGTTGCGAACAGCGGAATCGTGAATGCAGAAACGGCCTCGCTCACGCCCATCTTCCTGGCCTGACGAAGAGTGACCGGAATGGTCGCAGCGGACGAAGAGGTGCCTAGCGCAGTCATGTATGCCGGAAGCATGGTTTTGAGCATCTTGAGCGGGTTCTTGTGTGAGACGATGCCGGCAACTCCGTACTGAATCAGCAGCAGGATAACCGTCAGAATGAAGACAAAGACAACCACTCCGAGGAAAGTGACGATGACCTCGAAGGCTTGCCCCGAATTGGTCATATTCAAGAAGATGCCGAATATATAGAGCGGCAACAGCGGAATAATGATCTTCTCGATCGCGGCGATCACGATGTCGCGTAGCTCAACAAATCCCTTGAAGAGGGCATCACTCTTGATTCGAGTAATCCCCACGCCGACGACGAAGGCCAACACCAAAGCCGTCATGACGGATAGAAGCGGAGGCATCTCGATAGTGAAGTATGGCTGAAGCATGGAGTCTTCAGGATTATCAACCGCCTGAATGTGCTTGCCGCTGAGCAACCTAGGCAACACGGCCATGGACGACCCAAAGGCCATGAATCCTGCAAAAATCGTAGAACCGTAAGCGATCAAAGCTGTAACGGCGAGCCACTTCCCCGCAGCTTTCCCAAGCTCCGAGATACCGGGAGTGATCAGGCCAACGATTATCAGCGGAATCAAAAAGTTTAAGAAGTTACCAAATATCGAGTTGAAGGTAACGAAAACTCGAACGATCTCGGAAGGCAGGAACATACCTACGGCGACGCCGAGAATAATTGCTAGCAAGATCCTGGGGAGCAGGCCCAGGCTAAATTTCTTTTTCTCCACGCTTATAGCATATTGATTATTCGTTATACCGAAAATTTATGCCCACAATATGGTTAAAGGCCCGGCCGAAGCCGGGCCTTATATCGATGTTTATCTATTAATTTTCGGTATCGACTTCCTCGGCCTGAGCGAATTCACCGAGCTTGGTGGATAGGTAGCGGTCGCCGGAGTCGGGAAGGACAACGGCGATACGCTTACCTGCGAACTCCTCACGTGCAGCTAGCACACGGGCGGCCTGCAGAGCGGCGCCAGAAGAAATACCTACGAAGAGACCCTCGCTCTGGCCAAAGATCCGGGCTTGCTCGATGGAGTCAGAATCCGAGATGTCCAGCACTTCGTCGTAAACGGAGTTGTCGAGGGTTTCTGGAGAGAATCCGGCGCCGATGCCCTGGATCGCGTGCGGGCCAGGCTTGCCGCCATTGAGAATGGCGCTCGTCTCGGGCTCAACGCCAACGATGTAGGCGTTTGGGTTCTTTTCCTTCAGGTAACGTCCAACGCCGGTCAGAGTGCCGCCGGTACCGATGCCAGCGACGAAGACGTCGACCTTGCCCTCAGCGTCCTCCCAGATCTCTGGACCGGTGGTCTCGTAGTGAACGCGCGGGTTAGCAGGGTTGGTGAACTGGCCGAGAACGACGATGGAATCGTCGCGCTTCTTCCACTCGTCAACGTAAGCGATTGCTCCCTTGATGGCCTTCGACCCGGGGGTCAGCAGCAGCTCAGCGCCGTAAGACTGGATCAGGGCGCGGCGCTCCACGGACAGAGAGGCCGGCAAAACGATGGTCACCTTGTAACCCTTCGCGGTGCCGATAGCTGCGATACCGATTCCGGTGTTACCGCTGGTCGGCTCAACGATGTGCGCGCCAGGCTTAAGTACGCCGCGCTTCTCGGCGTCCTCGATCATGGCCAGCGCGATGCGGTCTTTGACAGAACCAGCGGGGTTGAAAGACTCGACCTTGGTCAAGATCTCTGCATTAGCCCCGACCTTTTCTGCGTACTTCTTCGCAACGAGCAGAGGGGTCTTGCCAACGATTTGAGATGCGTCTGTGTAAAAAGTCATTGAAAATCCTTAGAGTATAAAAAGTCGTTTTTGGGTGTGCGAAACAACAGGCAAAAAGCCTGAATTTTTAAAAACAGAAAATAAGAAAGATAAAAAGAGGAGCGCTTACTAGCGCATGCAGTCGCAACACATCATCGACTTCACGCGACCAAAGTCAACGTGGCGACGAATGAATCCGAACTTCAACATGTCTTTTACGCTAGCAAACGCTTCCCTAACACCCAAATGAAGGTTGCACTAATCGAACTCGTTCTTACCACCGACGAAACTACCGCCGAGGGTTGCTACATGGCCGAGCGGAGCTGACTTCTTGGATCCATGCCTGCTGAGCCAGATACCGACGAAGATTGCTATGACAGCTAGGCCTCCCCAGACTCCCACGACCGCCCAGCTTGCAGAAGCCAACACCAACATTGGGGCGAACGATACCGCGGCGATCTCAACCGGCACCACGGGAATATAGGCGTAACCGAACTGTTCGATAGTTCCCGACTTGAGCTTAGGGTCGACGATTCGCAACAGAGCCAATCCGGTTGAAACAGCTCCAGTAGCCCAGCCCCAGGTGAATAGCTGACGCTCGAACCAGCCGTCTCCCATCATTCGTGGCGCAACAACGAAACCTAGGAATACGCAAAGCAACAAACCAATCAAGAAAAGAACGCCCAGTGCGCCGACGTGGTCTTTAACGAATGCAGGCTCGATGGACGCAATGCCGCAGACGACGAGGATGTCGGTAGCCATGCCAGAAATAGAGCGCAGCGAATCAGTATCAATTAGGTGAGAGCTCTTCGTGGAGTTCATCACAAGCCGCATGACGATGCCCACCACGAAAGAGATGGAGAAAAGCGGGAAGCTGATGTCGGGCAGCCACATCTTCAAGACTTGATTAATGCCGTAAGCGCACAGGCAAGCGATCGAGATGACGCCAACATTGAACGTCAAAGACTCAACCGTTCCACCGGAGAAGGTGTGGGTGCCGATTGCTGGTCGAGTCTCCGTCTGGTCGAGGATGCCCGTCCTGATGTCTTGCGGCAACGAATCCATGCCCTTGAAGGCCTCGACCTGACCGCGACGAGCACCGATATTAGCGATGATAATTCCGCCGATAACGCCCGCGAGCAGGCCCACAGTAGCAGAGGAGAAGGCGATGGAAGCCATGCCGGGGTCACCAGCCTCGTTAAATACGTCGCCGACCGCGGCAGCAGTTCCGAAGCCACCCGCCCAACCGGTGAAAAGCATCAGACCGATCGAATCCGGAGAATCAAAAAGTGGTTTCAAGACCAGAAGGCAAAGACCCATGCCGACCGCGACCTGGAGCGAATACATGAGGACACCGTAAGTGGCGAATCCCGCTACGGAGCGGTTGATCTTGCGAACGTCGAAGTCATCCGTTAAAGCCATGCAGGCGAATACGACCACGATCAAAATTGACGAATAAGTCGAAACCTGAGAAGAAAGCGGAATGCCGTTGAACTGCAGGCTGCCGATCTTCCAGCCATGTTCTCGGGCTATAGCTCCGAGCACGTTTTGCCCCAAGAGTAGACCGAGCAGTCCGGCGATGACGCTTGCCGGCACGAGCATATTCTGTAGGAAACGAATTCTGGCTCGAAGAAAAACGCCTATCGAGAGCAAAAGCCCAATGAATCCGAGATCCACCAATGCCGTCCAGGCAGTATAGGTTTCGGTCATTCGTTCTCCTTAAAGTTCCTCAAGCCAAGCGGCAGACGCGTGGCACGATCAAAAGATTTCTGAGCTCGAAGCGTCAATTATCGCCGTACGCTTCGCGACAAACAAGAATGCGATTTTAGAAGCTGCCGTCCAAAATCAACAGCATGATTATATTCTTAAAAATCAACTGTCCCGGAACATTCTGGCAGAGGTTGAACAACGCGGTTTCACAGGTCCAAAACGAGCAGGATTCGAAACCCTCACCACAGCAGACAGCTCGATTCGGCGAGGCCTACGAGAACGATCCAACCAGCGTCTTACAAGATTGGCAAGCGGCAGACTAACCCGCATTTACGTGTTTTGATGCGATAAAATATCGGCTGGACTCATCGATCACCGCGAAAGGCCACCATGCACGCGTTTGAGTTGATATTGGTTCTATTCACCATAGTTTTGGTCTCGTCGATTCTCGACCAGCTATTGTCCAGGCTGTCGCTGCCGCTCGTCCAGATAGCCATGGGAGTAGTCGGCGCCCTAGTTATCGGGGAGCCCTTCCAAATGACCATCGACTCGCACCTGTTTTTGGTGATATTCATCGCTCCGCTGCTCTACGACGAGTCCCGGCGGGTTTCCAAACGAGCGCTGATGCGAAATATCGTGGGCATCCTTTCCCTGGCTATCGGCCTGGTGGTGGCAAGCGTCTTCGCGGTTGGCTTCGCACTCAACTGGATATCGCCGTCCATCCCTCTCGCCGCCGGGCTCGCCCTCGGGGCCGCGCTGGGCCCGACGGACGCTGTCGCGGTCTCAGCGCTGTCAAAAAGCACAAAACTCACAGAACGCCAAACCGCGTTGCTTTCTGGCGAGGCCCTGATTAACGACGCCTCTGGCATCGTGTCGTTTCAATTCGCGGTCGGGGCTGCCGTGACAGGCATCTTCTCTGTGGCGAACGCTGCGGGAGCATTCGCGGCTTCGTTCGGCGGCGGACTGCTGTTCGGCGTGGTGATGGGCGTAGTGGTGCTCGCGATACTGCGCGGCGTCAGGGGCATCGGTCTTGAGTCGACGGTCTTTCACGTCACTTTCGAGATATTGACCCCGTTCGTCATATTCCTACTCGCCGAAGGGATCGGCGTCTCTGGCATCCTCGCCGTAGTCGCGGCAGGTTTGATGATCGCTTTAGTGCCGAACAGGGCAACCGCCTATACCGCCCGGGTATCGCTGGTATCCCACGGTGTTTGGGAAGTTATCGCCTTCATCTTAAACGGCATAGTCTTCGTCTTCCTGGGCTCACATCTGCCAAGCGTCTTCACCCATTCCTGGGAGGACGCGACAAACCCGCTATCGCTGGCGGGTCTGGTGTTGGTGCTGACGGCAATAGTTGTGACACTTCGCTTCATGTGGGTTTTGATTCTCGATTGGCACATGATGCGCATTGGGCGGCTACTGGGAGTCCACAACTACAGGCAGCTATTGAAGGGCGCCTTGACGACGACGCTCGGCGGGCCGAAGGGCGCCGTCACCTTGTCGATTGCCATGACCTTGCCCGTCACGCTGACCAACGACGCGGGAGTACCGATACGCGACGAGCTGATTTTCCTGGCGTCGGGCACAATTCTCTGCACGCTGCTGCTGGCGAACTTCCTGCTGCCTGTGCTCTCGCCCGCCGAATCGAAGGGCCAGAGCCAAGAGCGAACGAACCAGGTTCGGACGATGGTCTTGAGTAATCTGGTCGAGGCACTCAACGCCAATTTCGGCACTCGCTACCCGATGGCGGTCTCGATGCTGATCGGCCGCTATAACCACGAGATAGCCGAGCTGACCATGAGCAAGGATTTTGACGCCGCGATTCGCAGGCTGCGCCTGAATTTGTTGCTTAAACAACGCGAATGGCTATCCGACCTGCTGGCGCAGGGCAAGATCAGCAACGTTGTTTTCGAATCGATCGGCCAGACTATAGACCGGCTGATCCAGGTCGCAAACCACAAATACTCCTCTCGAATCGGGCTACGCAGGGTCTGGATGCGAATCGTTCACGCTCTAAAGGAGATCCGTGCGGCCCGAAGCCAGCACGACGAGGTGACGACACCCCACCAGCTTCGGGACGCCCGAATCGCGCTCAGCCGTCGTTCTGTCGATTACCTGAATAGCCTTGAACCGAAGCCGCAGATTCCACACGAGGCGATCGACTATCTTTTGGGCGACAACCAGAGGCTGCTCGCAATGTTGCAGCGCTCGGCGCAGGACGATGAGGCCGTCTCCGACAAGGGCCACCAGCCGGCAAAAGTAGGGATTAGGGCGCGCCGCACTCTTGCCGAGCAGCTCGACCTGATGGAGGCCGAGGCTCTTCGGCTGGAGTTGGGCTGTGTTCAGCAGCTTCTTGAGGACGACCTGATAACTAGGGCGGAGGCTGCCGAACTGCGCGATGAAATCTATCTCCTGCAGATGAATCTGTCAGACTACAGCTCGCACTAGCCTATGAAAGCTCAATGAGTTCGGCGTAATCTTCGCTCCACAGATCCTCAGAACCGTCGGGAAGGACGATCACCTTGTCCGGATTCAGCGCCTCGACGGCTCCCCTATCATGCGTGACGAGAACCATGGCGCCCTGGTACGCGCGGATTGCGTTTAGAACTTCTTCGCGGCTTGCGGGGTCCAGGTTGTTGGTTGGCTCATCAAGCAACAAAACGTTTGCCGAGCTGACAACTAAACAGGCCAAAGCCAACCGAGTCTTCTCGCCGCCGGACAGCACACCCGCCGGCTTGTGATCGTCGTCGCCGGTAAATAAGAAGGAGCCGAGTACCTTGCGGGCGTCGGTCTCATTCATCTCGGTTGCGGCGCGCATCATGTTCTCGAGCACGCTCTCTTCGGGATTAAGCAGATCGTGTTCCTGCGCGAAATAGCCGAGTTTTAGACCGTGACCGTATATGACTTCTCCGATGTCCGGCTCTTCGATCTTCGTCAGCAACCGAAGCAGCGTTGTTTTACCGGCACCGTTCAAACCTAGGATGACGACTCGTGACCCCTTGTCGATCGCGATATCGACGCCGGTAAATACCTCCAGCGAACCGTAGAACTTGGTTAGGTCCTTGCCCATAAGAGGGGTTCTGCCGCAGTGGGCGGGTTCGGGGAACTTGATCTTCGCGACCTTGTCTTTGGCCCTTTCAGGCTCGACAGATGCGAGCAGCTTGTCGGCACGCTTCGCCATGTTTTGAGCTGCGACGGCCTTCGTCGCCTTCGCTCCCAAGTGGGCAGCTTGTTCCTTGAGTGCCGCTGCCTTGCGCTGCGCGTTTTCTCTCTCGCGCTTGCGTCGTTTTTCATCAGTAGCGCGCTGGGCCAAGTAATGTTCCCAGTCCATCGAGTACTGATCCAGGCAGGAACGGTTGGCATCCAAATGGTAGATCTTGTTCGCAAGTTCGCCCAGCAAGGAGACGTCGTGGGAGATCATCAAAATGCCACCCGGATAGGCCTTCAGATGCTCGCGCAGCCAACCGATGGAGTCAGCATCCAGGTGGTTAGTGGGTTCGTCGAGAAGCAGCGTATCGGCTTGCGAGAACAGGATTCGAGCTAGTTCCACGCGTCTACGCTGGCCACCAGAAAGCTCGTGTAGCGGCTGAGACAAAACTCTGTCAGGCAGCCCAAGGTTTGCGGTGATCTTTGCCGCTTCTGCTTCCGCTGCGTAGCCACCCACCGACGCTAATTCTGCGTCTGCACGGGCGTAGCGTTCCATGGCGTCGGATTGCTCGTCGCCTTCGGTCTCTGCGATCAGCTTCTCGAATTTACGAAGCCGCGCCACTAGACCCTCAATATTTCGGGCCGAAAGAATTCTAGAGCGGGCAGTCATCTCCATGTCGGCCTCGCGAGGATCTTGCGGAAGATAGCCGATCGTGCCCGAGCGAGACACTTTGCCGCCGGATGGCAGCCCCTCCCCGGCAAGAATACGCATCGTGGTGGTCTTACCGGCACCATTGCGGCCTACGAAACCGATTTTGTCGCCGGGGTTGATCCGGAAGGAGGTAGGCTCCAGCAAAAGTCGGGCACCGATACGCACCTCAAGATTGTTCGCTGAAAGCACACTCACCCCTTTTTTGAAGATTCTTCCCTGCGAAATGCTAGCGCGCAGGTCAAAGAAATCCCCAACCAGCCAGAGGCTTGATGGGGATTCGACAGGCTAGATCATGAAGCCGATGGCGCGCAGCTGTTCGCGGCCATCTTCGGTGACCATCTCTAGCGTCCACGGCGGCATCCATACCCAATTGACCGTTACGGACTTAGCAAGACCGCTCAGGGCCTGCTGGCAGCCAGCCTCAAGATAATCGGTCAGTGGGCAAGCTGGGCTAGTCAGGGTCATATCAACGGTTACGTTCAGATCGTCGTCGATATCGACTCCATAGACCAATCCGAGGTCGACGATGTTGACCATCAACTCGGGGTCAACGACGTCCTTGAGCGCCTCGTAGAGCACGGTTTCTTTTTCGGCCTGGGTGGCCTCAGCCCAAGTCTTACCGGGGGCATCGGGCAAATCGTCTTTAACTAGATCGGATGGACGAGTGTCTTCGCTCACTTGTTCTCCTTTTCCTGGGCGCTCAACGCCCTTGCAATCGCGTCGCGCAAAGCACTCCAGCCGAGCATCGCGCACTTGACTCGCCCTGGGAACTGTGCGACGCCAATAAAGGCGATGCCGTCTTCGAGCTTGTCTTCATCGGGGGCCATCTCCCCTTGGCTTTCCATCATCTCGCGGAAGTATTCGTAAAGGCTCATAGCCTCTTCGATTGGCTTACCGATCACCAGATCGGTCATAACGGAAGTGGACGCCTGCGAGATAGAGCAACCCTCGGAGTCGTAACTAACGTCCGCAATCTTGTCGCCTTCCAGGTTTACCCGCAAAGTGATCTCGTCGCCGCAAGTGGGGTTTACCTGCTCCACCTCGGCACCGAACGGTTCACGAAGTCCGCTGTTATGTTTCTCCTGGTAGTGATCGAGGATGATCTCCTGATACATCTGCTCAACGTTCATCGTTTCCTCCTGGTGAAGAAATCCCTGGTGTAAACGAGAGCATCGATGAATGCGTCGATCTCCTCGGGTTTCGTGTACAGATAAGCCGAAGCTCGGGATGAACTCTGGATACCAAGACGGTGGTGCAGAGGCTCAGCGCAGTGGTGACCCCCGCGAACCGCCACACCCCTGGAATCAAGAAGTTGCATGACGTCGTGCGGGTGAACCCCGTCCACCGTGAACGCTACAGCCGCTCCCCTATCGATGCTCGGATCTGTGGGCCCCATCACGTGAACGCCGTCAACCTCAGCCAGCTTGGTAAGCATCAAAGACGTGATTTCGTGTTCGTGAGCGGCAACATCTTCCATTCCGACACCGCTTAGATAATCAATGGCGGCGCCAAGACCTACAGCCTCGGCGATGGGCGGTGTTCCTGCCTCGAAACGATGCGGCGGGGGCATGTATGTGGAGCCCTCCATCCGCACCTTCTGGATCATCTCTCCACCGCCCAAGAACGGTGGCATCTTTTCCAGCAGTTCATAACGGCCCCAAAGGACGCCGATGCCGGTGGGCGCAAGCATCTTGTGGCCGGTGAAAGCCAAAAGGTCGATGCCCATTTTCTTGACGTCTGTCGGTCGCTGAGGAACCGCCTGGGAACCGTCGACGACCATCACCGCGCCAACCTCGTGGGCCTTCTTGGCGATCTCTTCGACCGGGTTAACCGTGCCCAAAACGTTGGACACCCAAGTCAGCGAGACCACCTTTGTGCGCTCGTTGATCAGGTTCTCAGCCTCGGCCTTTTCAAGATCGAGCAGACCGTCGTCTGTGATATCGAACCAACGAAGCTTAGCGCCCACAAGACGGCAGGCGAGCTGCCAGCTGACCAGGTTCGAGTGGTGCTCCATAACCGAGATCACCACCTCGTCGCCGGGGCCGAGATCTTTGGTCAGGGAACTGGCAGCAAGGTTCAGCGCCTCCGAAGCGTTCTTGGTGAAGACGATCTCTTCTGGCCTGTCGGCACCGATGAACTCGGCAACCTTTTTACGGGCCCCCTCGAACGCCAAGGTCGCCTCGGACCCAAGCGTGTGCATGGCCCTAGCGACGTTAGCGTTATGCGCACCGAGCTGAGCCTCAACGGCCTCGATGACCTGCCGGGGCTTCTGCGAAGTGTTGGCAGAATCCAGGTAGGCCAGCGGGTAGCCGTTTACCTCGCGATCGAGGATCGGAAAGTCAGCGCGAATCGCATTGACGTCAAAAGCCATGCTCTAAGCCTGGCCCTTCAGGTATTTGTCGTAGCCCTCGTTCTCAAGCATGTCGGCAAGCTCCTTGCCGCCCTCTTCAACGACGTGACCGTTGACAAAGACGTGCACGTGAGTCGGCTCAACGTAGTTCAAGATTCGGGTGTAGTGGGTGACCAACAGGACGCCACGCTCTCCCCTATCCGCAAAGCGCTTAACGCCCTCTGCGACCGAACGAATGCCGTCAATATCGAGGCCAGAATCAATCTCGTCGAGGATGGCGACCTTAGGATCGAGCAGCTCCAGCTGAACGATCTCAGCGCGCTTCTTCTCGCCGCCCGAGAAACCTTGGTTGATGGAACGGTTTGCGAAATCCGGATCCAGCTGGGCGTTCTCAAGCGCAGACTTGATTTCCTTCGGCCAAGTACGAACCTTCGGAGCATGACCGTCGAGTGCGGTCTTAGCGGTGCGAAGGAAGTTGGTCATGGAGACGCCAGGCACCTCGACCGGGTACTGCATAGCCAGGAACAGGCCGGCACGGGCGCGCTCGTCCACGCTGAGCTCAGTCAGGTCAACACCGTCCAGAGTCACGGAGCCACCAGTGATGTGATACTTCGGGTGACCAGCAATCGAATAAGCCAAGGTGGATTTGCCAGAGCCGTTGGGGCCCATGATGGCGTGGATCTCGTTTTCCTTGATCTCCAGGTTTACCCCGTGAAGGATCTCCTTGGGGCCGTTCTCGGTTTCGACCTCTGCAACCAGGTCCTTAATTGAAAGTTTTGCCATTATCAGTGCTTTCGTTAATTAGTTAGTTGAGTTTGTCGGAAATGCCCTCGACTGCGAGCAGCTCGTGATTGAGCGCCTCTACCAGTCGATCCTCGATTTCGGGGATATCGATGTGGTGGATCAGGTCTAGGAAGAATCCCTCCACAATCAGACGCCGAGCTTGGTCTTCAGGAATACCACGGCTGCGCAGGTAGAAGAGGTGATCCTCGTCGAAGCGGCCAGTGGAGCTCGAGTGACCCGCACCGAGAATCTCGCCGGTCTCGATCTCGAGGTTAGGCACCGAGTCAGCCTGGCAGCCCTCGGTGAGCACCAGGTTCTGGTTTGTCTCGTAGGTCTCGATGTTCTTAGCGGCAGACCTAATCAGAACGTCGCCGATCCAGACCGAGCGAGCGCCCTTGCCCTGTAGTGCGCCGCGGTAGTCCGCGTGCGAGTAGGTATTGGGTGCGTTGTGGTCGATGAAGATGCGGTGCTCAACATTGCGGTTTGCGTCAACGAAGTAGAGCCCGAACTGCTCGATCCTGCCGCCTGGGCCGGAGAACATTGCGCGCTCGACCTGCCTGATCAGCGAACCACCGATCGAAGCCTGGATCAGCTTCACCTCAGCGTCACGACCGACGAGCGTCGAGACCTGCCCGCCGTGCAGGCTGCCTTCATCCCAGTCCTGCAGGCTGACGAAGTTAACCTTCGCACCATCGCCTACGATGGTCTCAATCTTCGCAGCCAACTGCGCCTTACCGGTGTGGCGAAGGACGATGGTGGCCTGGGCGTGGTGGCCGATCTCCAGGAAAAGCTGGGTGTTGATGCGACCGCGCTCGCCGCTCAGGTCAAGAATCAGGGGCTCCGAGATGACAGTCTCCGGAGCGATCTCGATGAGAGTTGCCTTCGGCGTGTGACCCGCAACGGACGCAACAATGTCCACCGGCGCATCAAAGCTGCGCTCCTGCGCCTCTTCCTGGGTAATGGACTTGCTAGTCACGCCCTCTGGCAGTTCGAACTTCCAGTCGGTAAAGCACTCAGCCTTATCGTCGAAAAGCGGTTCGATCTTCTCCAGCGGAGTGAACCGCCAGACCTCTTCACGTCCGCTCGGCACCGGGTGGTCGCTAGGCTGCCACGACGGGGTCGGGTGCAGATGTGACTTCACCTTAGGCTGTTGCAGCGCGTCAAAACGCGCAGCTGTGTTAGTCAACATATCTCCTTAAAAATCTTAAATCCGAGGACTTGATTTAGCCTACGGAGCCTTCCATCTGCAATGCGATCAAGCGGTTGAGCTCCAGGGCATATTCCATGGGCAACTCGCGGGCGATCGGCTCGACGAATCCGCGCACGATCAAGGCGCGCGCCTCTGCCTCGTCCAGGCCACGTTGCATCAGGTAGAAGAGTTGGTCTTCGCTGATCTTGGAGACCGTGGCTTCGTGGGCCATCGAAGCGTCTTCCTCCTGCACGTCCACGTATGGGTACGTATCGGTGCGAGAGATGTCGTCGACCAGCAGCGCATCGCACTGAACGCTCGAGGCGGAGCGCAGAGCACCCGGCTCGACACGGACCAGACCGCGGTAGCTCGAGCGGCCGCCCGAGCGAGAGATCGACTTGGAAACGATGCTCGAGGAAGTATTCGGGGCGCAGTGAACCATCTTCGCGCCGGTGTCCTGGTGCTGTCCCTCGCCAGCGAACGCAACGGAGAGAGCCTCACCCTTTGCGTGGTCGCCCAGCAGCCAGCAGCCCGGGTACTTCATGTTCAACTTCGAGCCGATGTTTCCATCGACCCACTCCATCTGGCCGCCAGCCTCAACGGTCGCGCGCTGCGTAACCAGGTTTAGTACGTTGTTAGACCAGTTCTGGACCGTGGTGTAGCGAACTCGCGCGTCCTTCTTAACGATGATTTCGACGATCGCGGCGTGCAGCGAGTCGCTCTTATAAATCGGAGCAGTGCAACCCTCGACGTAGTGAACGTAGCTACCCTCGTCAGCAATGATCAGCGTGCGCTCGAACTGACCCAGATTTTCCGTGTTCATGCGGAAATATGCTTGCAGCGGTATCTTCACGTGGACGCCCTTGGGGACGTAGATGAAGGAGCCGCCGGACCAAACTGCGGTGTTGAGCGAACCGAACTTGTTATCACCAACGGGAACTACGGTTCCAAAGTATTCTTTGAACAGGTCTTCGTGTTCCTTCAACGCGGTGTCGGTGTCGAGGAAGATAACTCCCTGTTTGCCCAGTTCGTCGTTGATCTTGTTGTAGACGACCTCAGACTCGTACTGCGCCGCGACGCCCGCAACCAAACGCGCCTTCTCGGCCTCGGGAATTCCGAGCCGGTCATAGGTCTCGCGAATGTCGTCAGGCAGATCTTCCCACTCTTGGGCCTGACGGTCCGTGGAGCGCACGAAATATTTAATCTGATCGAAGTCGATATCGCTTAGGTCTGGGCCCCAAGTCGGCATCGGCTTCTTCTCGAAAAGTTCCAAGCCCTTAAGCCTGCGCTCCAGCATCCACTGCGGCTCGTTCTTCACCTTAGAGATGCCTCGGACGACCTCTTCGCTAAGACCTCGCTTCGCCGCAGCACCAGCGGCGTCCGAGTCGTGCCACCCGAACTGGTAGGCGCCAGAAATATCATCAATGGTTTGCGCCTGTTCGCGAAGCTTCTCTTCAACTGTCTGCGTCATCTATTACCTTCCGCAATATTTAAATCAGCATTATTTGGCAACGTTAAGAATTCGGTTCTATTCCCGCCGACGATGTGCATTCTGCATCGTGGACTACCTGCGGCAATTGTCGAGACCCTCTTAATATCGTGCCCCGGGCCGGCAAGCCGACTCAAGATTTCGGTTTCGTCTGAGCAAAACTGCGGGTAAATTGCCGCAACCTTGGCCACTGGGCAATGGTTTTGGTAGATGTCGGCCTCGCCCTCGAAGGTCTCTTCAGATGCGAAGTAGCCGGCATTGTTGAGCGCCTCCGCAAGGGCCTGCGGAATTGTCTTGTCCGGGTCTTCAGCGCGGAGACTCATGTAGTCGTCCTCGATCGGAGCCATTCTCTTCTCCGTGAGTCGACGCACTCCTTCGCTTCCTGCTGCGGATTCGATCTCTTCAATGGCGGAAACAGCCAACTCGTCGTAGGCCTGACCGAACATTGCTCTGCCCGCTGAACTCAAGACGTAGTAATGAGCGGGACGTCCTCGTCCCCTCTTCGCCTTTTTCGGGTCGCGCAGTTCAACTAGCCCTTCCTCATATAGGGAGGTGAGATGTCGACGCACGCCGGCCGTCGTCATATCTAATTCGTCGGCGAGCTGCACCGCGGTGAGCGGCCCGTCCTCCATCAAGCTGGCCAGAACTCGCTGCCTGGTGGAGCTGTCGTCGGACGCACCAGTGAGAGCAGCATCAGCGTTTTCCTGCATGCTTTCCACGTATTTCACAATAACAATGTTGTCTATTTGAAATGATTAAAACAAGGCAGGTAATCCTAAGCAGCAACTTGAGGCTCATGACGCCTGTCGGGACACGAATGGGTAGACAAAAAGTATTTTACCGGTATGAATGTCCAGACTGCTCCGCTAACCGACCCACCTTGAAGTCACGCAAACCCCAAGCGATAGCGTATCGGTGAGCATACTTGTCAAAGGAGACAAAGTGATATCACGTTCACAAGGCCGGATAGGTTTCTTCGGCCTCGTTATTTTGCTGCTTCCCCTACTTGCCAGCTGCTCTTCCGACGAGCCCAGCTCCCAGATCTCCGGAGGAGGTGAGGCTAATCTCAAACTCCCGCGATTGGACTCGGTCTCGTTCTTCTCGGATTCAATAAACGGCCACACGCTACTGACGATCGGTCTTCTAGTCTGTGTCGGCGGGTTGATCTTTGGCGTCTATAACTATTCGCGACTTAAGCGGCTGCCTGTGCACAAGTCAATGCTGGAGATTTCCGAACTGATCTATCAGACCTGTCGGGCCTACCTGGTACAACAGATGAAGTTTCTGTGCCTGCTATGGGTCTTCATCGCGGCGGTCGTCTTCATTTACTATCAGTTCTTGGTCGGCTTCCAGACATGGCGGGTGCTGACGATTCTGCTGTTTAGCTTGATCGGAATGCTCGGTTCGGCTTTCGTCGCCTGGTTCGGTATCAGGGTCAACACGTTCGCCAACTCGCGCACCAGCTTCGCGGCGCTGCGCGGCAAGCCCTACCCCACCCACGAGATCCCGCTTTCGGCGGGCATGAGCGTCGGGATGGTGCTGATCAGCGTCGAGCTTTTCATGATGCTTTTCATCATGCTGTTCCTGCCTGGCGACATCGCCGGCGTCTGTTTCATCGGCTTCGCGATCGGCGAGTCCCTGGGCGCCTCCGCGCTACGTATCGCAGGAGGTATCTTCACCAAAATCGCCGACGTCGGTTCAGACCTGATGAAGATCGTCTTCGGCATCAAGGAGGATGACGCCCGCAACCCCGGCGTGATCGCGGACTGTACCGGAGACAACGCAGGAGACTCTGTCGGCCCGTCCGCAGACGGCTTCGAGACGTACGGCGTGACAGGCGTGGCGCTGATTACTTTCGTGCTGCTAGCCGTTCACGACCCTTCAATGCAGGTGCAACTGCTGGTGTGGATCTTCACGATTCGGACAATCATGCTGATCGGCTCGCTGATCTCTTACGCGGTGAACCACATGTTCACCAAGTCTCGGCACGCGAACAGCCCTGAGATGGACTTCGAGCGGCCATTGAGCAACCTGGTGTGGCTAACCAGCTCCGTCTGCATAGTCTTTACGTTCCTGATCTCCTACGCGATGGTCAGCGACCTGAGCAACGGGATGTGGTGGAAACTCTCGGTGATCATCAGCTGCGGCACGCTCGCGGGCGCGCTGATCCCCGAGCTGGTCAAGATCTTCACGTCCACGAAGTCGAAGCACGTCAAGGAGGTGGTTGCCTCCAGTCACCAGGGCGGTTCAAGCCTGAACATCCTCTCGGGCATCGTCGCGGGTAATTTCTCGGCTTTCTGGATCGGGCTTGCGATCGTCTTTTTGATGTCGGTGGCATTCATCGTCAGCACGCTCGGCATGGAAAATTTCATGATCGCCCCTTCGATCTTCGCGTTCGGCCTAGTCGCGTTCGGATTCTTGGGCATGGGTCCGGTTACGATCGCGGTCGACTCCTACGGGCCAGTAACCGACAATGCCCAGAGTGTCTACGAGCTGTCGACGATTGAGGAAATCGACGGAGTCGACGAAGAGATCAAGCGCGATTTCGGTTTCGAGGTGCAGTGGGAAAACGCCAAACGCTATCTGGAGGAAAATGACGGCGCAGGCAACACTTTCAAGGCGACCGCGAAGCCCGTGCTCATCGGCACAGCGGTTGTGGGCGCAACCACGATGATCTTCTCGATCATCATGACGTTGACGCAACAGGATCCATTCGGGCCGCTGGGCAGCTACCTATCGCTCATCAACCCGGCGCTGCTGCTGGGCCTGATCACCGGCGGCTGCGTGATCTACTGGTTCTCCGGCGCGTCCATGCAGGCGGTGACTACAGGCGCGCACAGGGCCGTGGAGTTCATCAAGAACAACATCAAGTTGGACGGTGTCACGCGAGCCAGCGAGGAGGACTCGAAGAAGGTAGTCGAGATCTGCACTAGGTACGCCCAAAAGGGCATGTTGAACATCTTCCTGGGCGTCTTCTTCGCGACGCTGGCTTTCTCGTTCGTCGATGAATGGTTCTTCATCGGTTATCTGATTTCGATCGCCATCTTTGGCCTGTTCCAGGCCATCTACATGGCCAACGGCGGCGGCGCCTGGGACAACGCCAAGAAGATCGTCGAAGTTGACCTGAACGCCAAGGGCACGCCGCTGCACGAGGCGGTGGTCGTCGGCGACACGGTCGGAGACCCGTTCAAGGACACCAGCTCGGTGTCGCTGAACCCGATCATCAAATTCTCGACTCTGTTCGGCCTGCTAGCGGTCGAGCTGGCGGTTTCGGTGAAGGCAGCCAGTCCGATCCTCGTCTACGTGCTGGCTGCGGTCTTCCTGATCGTCGCCATGGTCTTCGTCTACCGCTCCTTCTACCAGATGCGCACGGGTGTGGAGCTAAGCTCGGTCGCCGCAGATGTTGCTGGCCAGGTGGTGGTCACCGAACAAGCCGCAGACGGGCTAGTCGTCCCTCCGGTTCCAGGCCGCGAGGCTAAGCGAGGGATCTGAGCGATTTAGCAACTATGGGGCCGGGCGGCATGAAACCGTCCGGCCCTAGCTTTTGACCTGCAAGATTCTTCTAGCGACCATTTTTGTCGGTGCTTTTCAACAGAGTGTTCTCCATGGCTAAAAGTTTCAATGTTGATCTGGATGAGGCAATGTTGCCTCTCGTTCTAGCGTTGGACGTCGAGGAAACTCCGGTGGATGTGGGTCCGGTGGCAAAGCCCAGAAGCAAGAACGCAGAACATTTCGTGCAGCTGGCGGAGAGCGTACAACATATTTATGCAAATTTTTACAGTTCGTTCCTTACTTTCAGCCCGCCAAGTAAGCTAGCCGTGTAAGGCGAGGCTTAGGTCGCGCCAGAAAAACGACGAAGTTCATTGTTTTTAGCTATGCCACCATCATCAATGAGGAGAGAAATGAGCGACAACCTTAAGGCACTGCACGATGCGGGCGTTTCCATCTGGCTTGACGACCTGTCTCGTCAGCGCATCGAGAGCGGCGACCTGAAAAAACTCATCGACGAGAAATCGGTCACCGGCGTAACCACTAACCCGTCCATTTTCGCTGCGGCGTTCAAGGACATGTCGGTTTACGGCGATAAGCTCCGCGAACTCAAGGAGGCCGGCACCGACCTGGACGAGACCATTCGTCAGCTTATGAGCATGGACGTTAAGGACGCCTGCAAGATTTTTGCAGACCTGTACTCCAAGACTGACGGCTACGACGGTCGCGTATCCATCGAGGTATCCCCGCTGCTGGCGAACGAGACCGAGCCGACCATCGAGCAAGCGAAGGTTCTGCACGACATGGTTGACGAGGAAAACGTCCTCATCAAGATTCCGGCTACGAAGGCTGGCCTGCCGGCGATCCGTAAGACCATTGCTAACGGCATCAGCGTGAACGTGACCTTGATCTTCAGCCTCGAGCGTTACCGCGAGGTAATGGACGCATACCTGTCCGGCCTCGAAGACGCACTCGAAGCCGGCAAAGACCTGTCCAAGATTCACTCCGTTGCTTCGTTCTTCGTTTCTCGCGTAGACACCGAGATCGACAAGCGCCTGGAGGCAATCGGTTCCGAAGATGCTCTCGCGCTGCGCGGCAAGGCTGCAATCGCTAACGCACAGCTCGCCTACAAGGCTTACAAGGAAGTCTTCTCCTCCGACCGCTTCAAGGCTCTCAAGGCCAAGGGTGCAAACCTGCAGCGTCCGCTATGGGCATCCACCGGCGTCAAGAACCCAGAGTATGACGACACCATGTACGTTGCCGAGCTGATTGCAGAACCCTGCGTGAACACCATGCCAGGCGCCACCATGGACGCGTTCGCAGACCACGGCAAGGTTGCTGGCGACACCATCACTCCGGCATTTGATGAGGCGGAAAAGACGATGGCTGCCGTCGAGAAGATCGGCATTGACCTGAACGACGTATTCGACGTTCTCGAGAAGGAGGGCGTGGAGAAGTTCAACGTCAGCTGGTACGAGCTCGTTGATGGCGTGAAGGAAGCTCTGGCAAAGGCTTAAGCATCTCCAATCGGTTAACTGTTGGGTCGATTCCATTCGGCCCAACAGTTTTCATTTTTTAGGCGTTGTAAATCGGTTTGTCAGTATTCGCGTAGGGTTGAAGAGTGAACGAAAACTGGTTGAACCCGCTTCGCGACGACAGCGACCTGCGGCTGCCGCGTGTAGCAGGATCGTGCGTACTCGTTATGTTCGGCGTAACGGGCGATCTAGCACGAAAAAAATTGCTACCCGCGATTTACGATCTAGCCGAGCATGGCGCCCTACCGCCCGGCTTTGGCCTGGTGGGCTTTGCCCGTAGGGATTGGTCTAAAGAAGATTTCGCCAAGTACGTTCGCGATTGCGTGATCGAAGGTTCTCGTACTAAGTTCCGCGAAGAGGTCTGGCAGCAGCTTGAGGCGTGTTTGGAATTCGTTTCCGGGGCTTTCGACGACGAGCAGGCATTCGCCAACTTGAAACAGACGCTCAACGATTACGACGCTTCTCACGGCACTGGAGGCAACCACGCTTTCTACCTGTCCATTCCGCCGAAATTCTTCGAGCTCGTCATCACGCAGCTCAATCAGCACGACATGGTTGACCAGTCGAAGGGGTGGAAGCGGGCAATCATCGAGAAGCCCTTCGGTCGCGATTTGGCCAGCGCTAAGGAACTTAACGACGTGGTTTCCGCGGCGTTTCCTACAGAATCTGTCTTCCGCATCGACCACTACTTAGGTAAAGAGACAGTCCAGAACCTTATGGCGTTCAGGTTCGCTAACGCCATGTACGAGCCGATCTGGGATTCCCGCTACATCAGCCACGTTCAGATCACCATGGCCGAGGACATCGGAATCGGTGGTCGAGCCGGCTACTACGACGGGGTTGGCGCAGCAAGAGACGTCATCCAGAACCACCTATTCCAGCTTCTCGCGCTCACCGCCATGGAAGAACCCAATACGTTTAACGCCAGGGATCTACGGCTTGAGAAGGAGAAGGTACTAGAAGCTTCTAGTGTGCCGAAGGACCTCGCGGCCCACACGGCTAACGGACAATACGCTGCCGGCTGGCAGGGTGGACGGCCCGTTTCAGGATTCCTCGAGGAAGACGGTATCGACCCGAACTCCATCACCGAGACCTTTGCGGCGATTCGAGTGGACATCGACAACAGACGCTGGGCTGGAGTGCCCTTCTATCTGCGCACTGCGAAGCGAATGCCTCGACGCACAACCGAGATTGCCCTCAACTTTAAGCGGATCCCACACCTGGGCTTCGACAAAGAGAACATCAAAGATCTAGGCGAAAATGCCTTGGTAATGAGGATTCAGCCCAACGAGGGCATCGACATGAACTTCGGCGCGAAAGTGCCGGGCTCCACGATGGACATTAGAAACGTCCGGATGGACTTCTCATATCTGGGTTCCTTCACAGAAAGTAGCCCGGAGGCTTACGAGAGGTTGATCCTGGACGTTTTACTCGGCGACCCGCCACTGTTCCCGCAGCAGAATGAGGTTGAGCTGTCTTGGAAGATTCTGGATCCGGTCTTGGACTTCTGGTCAGATAACGGGCGCCCGGAGCAGTACGAGGCGGGCACCTGGGGCCCGCAGTGCAGCTACGATATGCTCGCTCGAGACGGCTTCGAGTGGCGCAGGCCGTAAGCGTCTAAGGAGAAGAATGTTTACTCGACTAAACAATGTAGACGCCCGAAAAATCAACGATTGGCTGACGCACGCACGCCTAGAAGGCGGAGCAGCCGGCGGCCAGGTTTTGACTCTCGTGGTTGTCAGCAACCCCGAGAATGCGCCCACTGCTAGCGCTAACGCGCTCGCGGCCGGCAAGCTTCACCCATCGCGCGTGTTGCTGGTCATCCGCGACCATTCCAGCGAGGTTCCCGAAGGATCGACCGGCGTCGATGTAGAAATTCGCATCGGTGACGGCCTGCCAGGAGAGATGATTACTCTCTGGCTGGCTGGGGAGGCCGCTTATCATTCAAGGTCACTGATTGTTCCCTTGCTACTGCCCCAACTTCCAGTTGTCATCTGGTGGCCGAATAAATTCCCGGACTCCTTCGACGATTCTCAGGTGGCGCAGGTTTCCACAAGACGAATCGTGGATACTTCGGCAAGCCCGAATGGCGAGGCAAGCTCGATTGCAGCGTTAGAAAAACTGATCGACATTTTCGAACCTTCGACCACCGACCTGTCTTGGACTCGTCTGACCAAGTGGCGTGCGCTGCTCGTCGCAATGGTTGATCAGGCGAAGAGCAAACCAAACGGAGCCAAAATCGTGGCACCCGCCGACTCAGCCCCTGCTGCGCTACTTGCCGGCTGGTTGAGCCTCATGCTCGATATCGAGGTAGAGAGAATCGATTCACCTGGTGAAGGAATGGGCTCCGTCACGCTACACACGGACGCCGGAGATATGGTTCTAGAGCGGAAGATCGGCACCCAAGGCATCATCAAGCTACCAGGCCAGCCGGATCGCCCTGTTGCTCTTTCAAGGCGAGACGTTGAAGACCTCATGGGCGAAGAACTAGTCGAGCTAAACGGCGACCCGATGTTCGACAAGATCATGAAGTATCTTTCCGAAAGGAAATCGTGACTCACCCCCGCGTTCACCGTTACAGCGACGAGCAGACACTGACCAGCAGCGTCGCCGCCAACCTAGTCAAAAGGATCATCGAGCTACTCGCCACCAAGGAGAAGGTTCATCTGGGGCTCTCCGGGGGCGATAGCGCCAACCAGGTTTACAAGGCGTTCGGAAAGCTAGCAAAGACTACGAATCTCGATGCCCGCAGGCTAGAGCTCTGGTGGACATGCGAGCGGTATGTGCCCAGCAGCGATCACAGAAGAAACTCGACCCAGGCTTTATCGCTTTTAGCCGGCGCGCTGCCGATAGTTCCCTCGCAGACGCACGCCATGCCCGCACCGACTTCTACAGCCGATCCTCAGCAGGGAGCGCTCGCATACGCGGAAGAGCTCGGCCAGCAGAAATTCGACATCTGTCTACTCAACCTGGCGCCAGACGGACATGTAGCGGACCTCTACCCCGACGATCCTGCGTTAAGCGAAGACAACGCGAGAGTGATCGGGGTTCTCGAAGCGCCGAACGACCCCAAGGAAAGAATCACCTGCACGCTCAAGACGATCAACGAGTCAAGCGAGGTATGGGTGCTTGCGAGCGGCTACTCAAAAGCCGAGGCCGTCGAAGAAGGTATCACGGGAAAACACGTTCCTGCCTCGATGGTTTCGGGTCAAGACGCGACCCACTGGTTCATAGATCAAAGGGCGGCAAGCAGGCTGCCCTACCACGAATGCAAGCTCTAGGAAATTAGTAGATAACTTCGCCCGCTGCGCGACGAGCGCGGAGCATACTGAGAGCGTCGCCTAAAATTTGCTTGGCCTCGTCAGCGCTACGGCGTTCCTTAACGTAGTCGAGGTGGCTCTTGTAGACCTGCGTGTGCGGACGAGCAGGAGTGTTCTGCTTATCCTTGCCGGCAGGCAGACCACACTTGGTGCATTCCCATTCCTCGGGGATGTCCGCCCCCACCGCGAATGCTGGTTTGGTCTCATGGCCGTTCGCGCAGTAGTAAGAAATGCGCATCCTCGGAGCAGCGTCGCCACGTTCAGATTCGCTAGACGCACTGCCACCAATTCGGCTGCCTCGGATAGCTATTCCGCTAGACACCTTTTAGTACCCCTTGAAGTGTTTAGTTAGTTAGGCAGATGCTTTGTAAAGGAAAAGCAGAGTGAAGATGCAAGCCAACCAAACAACACCGACGATAACGGTGATGCGGTTTAGGTTGCGCTCAGCAACGGAGGTGCCACTCATCGCCGTGGTCATGCCACCACCGAACAGGTCGGATAGGCCGCCACCCTTTCCTTTGTGCAAAAGAATGAACGCAGTGAGAATAACGCTGAGTACGACCAAGATGATCGAAACCGTCAAAATAGCCCCGTTCATCGTGTCCTCTCACTAGCCGGGTAATTCACCGAATAATGATAACCCACCAGCAAATGAAACCCTAAAAAGTCCGGATTTCACGTTGCCACGGGGATAAAAAATGTGGCGGCACCACCAACAAGGCGGGCCGCCACAAATTATATTTTTTAGTTCTAGAAAAGAACGATGTCGGCGAACTTCTCGGGATCGAGCGAAGCGCCACCAACAAGAGCGCCGTCAACGTCAGGCTGAGCCATGATGTCGGAGACGTTCTCCGGCTTTACGGAACCACCGTACTGAATGCGGACGGAATCGGCAGTGGCCTCGTCGTACAGCTCGGCGACCTTGGCACGAACCGCAGCGCAGACCTCCTGAGCATCCTCAGCAGAAGCGGTCTTGCCGGTGCCAATGGCCCAAACGGGCTCGTAGGCGATGACAAGCTTGGCGACGTCATCAGCCGGGATGCCAGCCAGCGAGCCCTCAACCTGCTCGGTGACGAAGGCGACGTGGTTACCGGCCTCACGGACATCCAGACCCTCACCAACACAGATGATCGGGGTGATGCCCTTTTCGATGGCCTTCTTAGCCTTCGCGTTTACGATTTCGTCAGTCTCGTTGTGGTACTCGCGACGCTCGGAGTGGCCGACTACGACGTAGCCGCAGCCTAGCTTAGCCAGCATGTCAGCGGATACCTCACCGGTGTAAGCACCGTCGTCGTGGGCCGAAACGTCCTGAGCACCGTAGCCCAGCTTCAGGCGGTCGCCATTAACCAGGGTCTGAACGGTGTGGATCGAAGTAAACGGCGGGATAACGACTGCCTCAACCTTGTCGGCGTCCCACTTTTTGTCCTCGAGAGTCCAAGCCAGCTTCTGGACCAGACCGAGACCATCAACGTGGGTCAGGTTCATCTTCCAGTTGCCAGCCATAATCGGCTTACGTGCCATGTTAGTTTTCCTCCAAAACGCTAAGACCCGGGAGCTTCTTGCCCTCGAGGTATTCCAGCGACGCGCCGCCGCCGGTGCTGATCCAGCCGAACTGATCGTCGCTGTAACCAAGCTCGCGAACGATAGCGGCGGAATCGCCACCACCGATAACGCTGAATGCGTCGGAGCCGGCAACTGCCTTAGCTACGGCGCGAGTGCCCTCAGCGAAAGCATCGATCTCTGCAACGCCCATCGGGCCATTCCAGAACACGGTCTTAGCCTCGGCGATTGCCTCGGAGAAGAGCTTGGCAGTCTCGGGGCCGATGTCCAGGCCTTCCTTGTCTGCGGGAATCTGATCGCTAGGAACAACGGTGACGTCGCCCAGAGCCTTCTTGGCGTCGAAGTCCATGCCATCGGCAACGCGAACGTCGACCGGAAGCAGGATCTTCTTGCCCTCGTTCTCGGCTGCCTGCAGGTAGCCGGTGACCTCGGTGATCTTGGTCTCGTCGAGAATCGACTTACCGACCTCGTAGCCCTTGGCCTTGAGGAAGGTGTAGGCCATTCCGCCACCAACGATGATGGTGTCGGCGATCTTCAGCAGGTTACTGATGACAGCCAGCTTGTCGGCTACCTTTGCGCCACCAAGAACAACGACGAACGGACGCTCGGGGTTCTCGGTAACCTTGCTGAGGACCTCAACCTCCTTGCCGACCAGTTCGCCAGCAGCAGCCGGCAGCAGCTTGGCAACGTCATAAACAGATGCCTGCTTGCGGTGAACTACACCGAAACCATCGGAAACGAAGATGTCGCCGAATGCAGCGTACTTTTTGGCGAGCTCGGCGCGCTCAGCGTCATCCTTGCTCTGCTCTGCTGGTTCGTAACGAACGTTCTCGACCAGAAGAACCTCACCGTCTTTCAGTGACTTGTTCAGTTCGTTGGCGGACTCGCCAACAACGTCTGAAGCGAACTTAACGTCAACACCGAGCAGTTCGCCGAGACGCTTAGCAACCGGGGCCAGCGAGAACTTGGGGTTAACCTCACCCTTCGGACGGCCCAGGTGAGCCATGACGGTGGTGTGAGCACCAGCCTCGTGGAGCTTCTTCAAAGTGGGCAGCGCAGCCTTGATACGACCGTCGTCGGTGATGGTCTGGCCATCTAACGGAACGTTAAAGTCGCAGCGAATGACGACACGCTTGCCAATCAGATCACCGAGATCTGCAATAGACTTCATGTTTTTCCTTTCTAAAACCTCTGTAGAAAGACAAAGGACGCGCCAAGAGACGCGTCCTTGCCCTTTTTACACAACTAATTGATTAGAAGTGATTCTTACAGCTTCGAGCCAACCAGCTCGGTCAGACGAACGAGGCTGTGCGAGTAGCCGGACTCGTTGTCGTACCAAGACAGGATCTTAACCAGGTTGCCGATGACCTTGGTGTAGGAAGCGTCGAAGATCGAGGTGTGCGGATCACCGACGATGTCGGTGGAAACGATCGGATCCTCGGTGTACATGAGAACACCCTTGAGCTCGTTCTCGGCAGCCTTCTTAACAGCAGCGTTGATCTCCTCGACGGAAACCTCCTTGCTGGCGATGAAGGACAGGTCGGTAACCGAACCGGTCGGGGTCGGAACGCGAAGAGCGAAGCCGTCGAACTTGCCCTTGAGCTCAGGCAGAACCAGAGCAACAGCCTGAGCAGCACCGGTCTTGGTCGGGATGATGTTCAGGGCAGCGGCGCGGGCGCGACGCAGGTCCTTGTGAGGAGCATCCTGCAGACGCTGGTCAGCGGTGTAAGCGTGGATGGTGGTCATCAGACCGCGCTCGATGCCGAAGTTCTCCTGCAGAACCTTGGCTACCGGGGCCAGGCAGTTCGTGGTGCAGGAAGCGTTAGAAATGATGTTGTGCTTGGCGGGGTCGTACTGATCGGAGTTGACGCCCATAACAACGGTGATGTCTTCGTTCTTTGCCGGAGCGGAGATCAGAACCTTCTTGGCGCCAGCCTCGATGTGAGCCTTAGCAGCGTTAGCGTCGGTGAAGCGACCGGTGGACTCGATAACGATGTCAACACCCAGCTCGCCCCAAGGAAGCTTAGCGGGATCCTTTTCTTCGAATACCTTGAAGGTCTCGCCGTCAGCAGTGATGGACTCTTCGTCGAAGGTCACATCGCCCGGGAAGCGACCCAGGATCGAGTCGTACTTCAGCAGGGTTGCGAGGGTCTTGTTGTCGGTCAGGTCGTTTACAGCAACAACCTGGATATCGGCACCGCAGTTCTTAAGTGCACGATAGTAGTTACGGCCAATGCGGCCGAAGCCATTAATACCAACCTTGACGGTCATTCAGTTCTCCTTAGATGTTGAGGAACAGTTTAAATCTTATCGGAACCAAACCTACAGGTCATCCGACCCCGGCAATAAATGTTCTTAGCAGGCAAAACTTTCATTACCCACCAGACGCTTGTGCTATTTCGTGCACCATCTTGGTTTGGTAGAAAAATTTAATTTTTGTTCTCTGCCTGCTGCAACGCAGATTCGGTGTCAGGTATTCCCTGATCTTGGGCCGCTTTATCGGCCATCGCCAAAAGTCTCCTGATTCGACCCGCAATTGCGTCTTTAGTGATGGGCGGCTCGTGCAGATTTCCGAGCTCTTCCAGGCTCGCCTGCTTGTGCTCCATTCGGAGCTTTCCTGCCTTGAGTAAGTGTTCTGGAATGTCATCGCCGAGAATCTCGAAGGCCCTCTTCACTCTGGCTCCAGCCACGACGGCGGCGCGCGCCGACCGACGAAGGTTTGCGTCGTCAAAATTGGCCAACCTTGTTGCAGATGCGCGCACTTCTCTGCGCATCCGCTGGTCTTCCCAGACAAGAACGGCGTCGTGGGCGCCCATAGTGGTCAAAAGTTGAGAAATAGTATCGCCGTCTTTGATGACGACCTTGTCCACTCCTCGAGACTCCCTAGCCTTTGCGGTGGCGCCCAGCCTCCTAGCCATGCCGACCATTGCCAGGGCGGCCTCCGAAGACGGGCAAGCCACCTCAAGGGACGTAGACCTGCCAGGCTCGATAAGCGTGCCCCTGGCAAGAAAAGCGCCGCGCCAAGCAGCAACCTGCTCGTCATAGCCGGCTCCGACGATCTGGGCGGGCATTCCACGTACAGGCATCCCTCGCCCGTCGATCAGACCAACCTGGCGGGCCAGATCGTTACCACCTTTGATTAGCCGGACGACATAGCGAGCACCGCGTCGAATGCCCGACTGATTTATGACTATCAATTCGGAGTCGTAGCCGTAAAGGTCTTTAAGGGTGGTACGCACCCGTCGTGCGGATGCCCCGATGTCGAACTCCGCCTCGACGACGATCTTGCCTCCAACCAGATGCAGTCCCCCGGCGAACCTGAGCATGGCAGCAAGCTCCGCGAGCCTAGTGCGTGGTTTTTCAACAATCACGTTTGCAAGTTCAGACTTCACCTGTTGAGTTAACGCCATTAATACCCCCGCTAAAATTCCTCAGAAGCAATTAGTTCGCTGTATGCGCTTGCCAGCCTCAGCGGAGCATGCCTCGCTGAGCCGTCGCGCATCCGCAGATCAGCCACAATCAGCTCTGCCCCCAAGCTGGTAACGAAAGACAACAAGTGAGTTTCGTCTGCCGCAAACGACTCATCTGCCAAAACATAATCTAGCCGAAGCATTGGAGCGTGTTCAGCAATCACCTCGATATGACGCGCTGCCGAGAAACCCGCGGTCTCATCGTCTGAGGTGATGTTCAAGGTCAATATTCTTTTAGCTTTAGCCAAAGAGATTGCCTCCGCCAGTTCTGGAACAAGCAGATGCGGCAGCACGGAAGTGAACCAGGATCCGGGCCCCAAAATGATGAAGTCCGCTTCCCTGACCGCCTCGAGAGATTGAGCGCAAGCGGGAGGATTTTCCGGCACCAAGCGGACCGAATTCACCTTGCCCTTTGTGGTGGCCACATCGTGTTGGCCACGGATCGTCATTGTCTCGTCCGGAGAGATCGGATTGATGTCTAGCACTTGGGCCTCGATGTCTAGCGGCACGGTGCTCATGGGCAGAACCCTGCCCTTGATGCCTATCATCTGGCCTAACATTTCTAGGCCATAAACGTATCCTGCGTCCTGCCAGGCAGCCTCGATCATCAGGTTGCCCACGGCGTGACCGTTCAACGGACCCTCCGTCTCGAACCTTCGCTGAAGAAGCTGACGCCACGCGTGACCTTTTGCGTCGTTACGGCACAAGGCGGCCAACGCCATGCGCAGGTCGCCGGGGGGTAAACCACCTATCTCTTTACGCAACCTGCCGGAAGAGCCGCCATCGTCGGCGACAGTTACTATCGCGGTCAGATCGTCAGTTATTTGACGCAACGCTGTCAAAGAAGCAGCGAGGCCGTGCCCACCACCAAGCGCTACGACCGCAGGCTGGCTCGTCCCAAAACCATTCTTTTTCATCTCACTCCAAGCCAAGGTCGCGGTGCAGGACGCTAGCAGGTATCCCCTTTTCGCGCATTCGCTTGGCGAAGGCTTCACTCATGGCAGTGGACCTGTGCTTACCACCTGTGCAACCGATGCCGATAGTGACTAGCCGCTTACCCTCGTTAACGTATCCAGGTTCGACGGTCTCCACGATCGTTTCCAACTGATCGAGAAAATCGGTTGCTCCAGGACGCGACAAAACGTAGCTAGAAACCTCCTCCGAGAGCCCAGTCTTGGGACGCAGATGAGGCACCCAGAAGGGATTCGGCAGGAACCGAACGTCGAAAATCATGTCAGCATCCAGCGGCACACCGTTCTTAAACCCGAAACTCATCACCTGGATTCGTAGCCGGTTTGAAAGCTGCGTGCCGTAGATGTGGGCGATGCGAGACTTCAGTTGATGGACGTTGAGCATAGATGTGTTGATTACGACGTCTGCATCTGCGCGTAGATCGCTGAGCATTCGACGCTCCCTAACGAGAGCCTCCATTATCGAGCCACCGTCTTGAAGCGGCAACGGACGCCTTGAGGATTCCTGCCTCTTGACGATTGTTTCGTCGCTGGCCTCTAGGAAGCAGATCTCCGGTTTGATGCCACGTTCGCCGAGCTCCTCGAGAACGCTCGGCAGTTGATCGAACATCTCCCTGCTTCTAACATCCAGGCCGACTGCGAGCTGATTCTCTCCGCTGGATCGAACCGTCTCGATCAGGCTTGGCAACATGGTAGGGGGCAGATTGTCCACCACCAACCAACCCAGGTCTTCCATGCCGTGAGCAGCAGTACGCCGCCCGGCGCCGGACATTCCGGTGATAATGACTATCTTCGGGACTGCGGGATCAGCCAGTGGCATTACTTCGTTCATTTAATTAAGTATGGCCGACATCTGATAATTGCGTTACAGGCGTGCAATGTTTTAGGCCTCAGTTGTGCCAGCGCCGACTCAGCCACCTAAAATCTGGCGAATGCGATCGATAGTTTCATATGTACGCCGCAGCCCCCGAATGACGCCGTCACAATGGCAAGCGCTTGAACGCGGCAGGACGAATTTTGGGATAGCCGTACCTAGCGGTGAACGCGAAACCACGATTTCAACCGAAGCGAACATCAATCTAGACAAGGAATTTGGGCGCAGCGCGGATCTAGTGGTCGAGATAGGCTGCGGTATGGGCGACTCGCTGATTCCAATGGCTAGCGCGCGCCCTGAGAAAAATTTTCTGGCGTTTGAGGTTTATCAACGTGCGCTAGGAGCCATGTGCGCCAAGGTCGAAAAAGCTGGGTTAACCAACATTCGTTTTATCGAAGCCGACGGCGTGCAAGGATTGTGCCAGTTGATTGCCGACGGTCAGCTGAGCGAGCTGTGGACCTACTTTCCAGACCCCTGGCATAAGAAGCGCCACCACAAGAGAAGGCTAGTAAATCCCGAATTCGCAGAGGTAGTTGCGGCCAAGCTCTCCCCCGGCGGACGCTGGTGGCTGGCGACCGACTGGCCAGAATACGCACATGTAATGAAAGAGGTGCTCGATGGGAACCCAAATCTGCGCAATGCTGGAACCCTCGATGACGGATGGGCGGATCGCGAAGACCGTCCGGTGACGAAATTCGAGCGGCGAGGAATTGAGGCAGGTAGGCCGATCCGCGACCTGATGTATGTTAAAACAAATTAGTAATTTGCTTTAACTTTTTGGCGCGAGGAGGTGCCCGAGATGGAGTCGCTCGCTGATATAAGCACTGTCTCCTGGGTGGTCCTGATTCTTGCAGCCGCTTTTACTGGCCTCGCAAAGACCGCGCTGCCAGGACTCACCACAGTTTCCGTGGCACTTTTTGCCGCTGTCCTGCCCGCCAGAGAATCGACGGCCGTCCTACTACTTCTATTGCTCCTCGGCGACCTGATGGCGGTCTGGATATACGTCAAAACCGTCGACTGGCGACGGCTACTGAAACTAGTTCCCTGGGTCTTGATTGGTGTCGTGGCCGGCGCGGCTTTCCTAACCTGGTCCGACAACAAGGTCATGCGGGTAGCAATAGGCATAATCCTGTTAGTTCTTACCTCGCTTACCCTTCTCGTCATGCAGCGCACCCGCCAACAGACGTTGGATCGAGCTTTCGCGAGACCGGCGGCAAGCGGACTATACGGAACCTTGGGTGGCTTCACGACGATGGCTGCGAACTCAGGTGGACCGGTGATGGCTTTGTACTTCATCGCTTCGGATTCGACGTCAAACGGTTCCTGGGCACTCAGGCATGGTTCTTCTTTATAGTCAACGTGATTAAACTGCCGCTTTCGGCAGGCATCGGGCTAATCAACGAGCAGACCCTCAAACTCGACGTCTTGCTCGCGCCGGTAGTCATCATCGCGGGTTTGATCGGAAAGAAAATCGTTAGACATATCGACCAGAAGCTGTTTAACAGAATCATCATCGTCCTCACGATCATTTCGTCTGCCTACTTGTTAATCACGGTGAATTAAAAAAGCTCCCCGAGCGAAGCGCCCGGGGAGCTTGAAAATCTTACTTCAGCAATTACTCAGCCAGTTTCTTGACCGCTTCGATTGCCTCATCGACAGGAACAATCTGAACCTCGCCACTGGCACGATCACGGATCTCAGCCTTGCCCTCAGCCAACAGCTTGCCGATGACGACGCTGGTCGGAACACCGATCAGCTCGGAGTCCTTGAACTTCACGCCCGGAGAAGCCTTGCGGTCGTCCAGCAACACCTCGAAGCCCTCCTCGGCTAGCTGTTCAGCGATCTCCTTTGCCTTTTTAGCAACCTCATCGCCCTTACCAGTGGCCAAAACCATGACATCGTATGGCGCAATCGAACGAGGCCAGCTCAGGCCCTTTTCGTCGTAGGTGTCCTCGACGATCGCCGCGACCGCGCGGGAAACACCGATGCCGTAGCTGCCCATCGTGACAGTCACCAGCTTGCCGTTCTGGTCTAGCACCTGCAGACCAAGGGCATCTGCGTACTTGCGGCCAAGCTGGAAGATGTGCCCCATCTCGATGCCGCGGGCCAAGGTCAGTGGCCCGGAACCATCAGGAGAGGGATCGCCCTCCCGCACCTCGGCGACATCGATACGACCGTCTGCGGTGAAGTCGCGACCAAAGACTAGGTGGTAGGCGTGGCGCTCGTTTTCGTTGGCACCGCTAACCCACTCGCTACCCTCAGCAACGCGGGGATCTACAAGATAGCGCACCTTAGCCGGCGCCTCTTCACCCAAGAACTGTTTTCCGTCCCTGAGTGGGCCGATGTAGCCCTTTACGAGCTGGGGATACTTTTCGAAGTCTTCAGCAGTAAACGGCTCGACCTCTGCGGGCGAAACTGCTGCTTCCAAACGCTTCTCGTCCACTTCTCGATCGCCTGGCAGGCCCACGACCAACGGAACGCGTTCGCCATCCGGGTAGCTGAGCATGAAAACAATGGACTTGAGCATGTCGCTCGCTGCCCACTCGCGATCGGAGCGGGGCTGCAAGCTGTTGCTCAGCTCCACCAACGAGTCGATGGTTGGAACGTTCGGGGTATCTACTACCTGTGCAGCAGGAACACTCGAGCAATCGACCGGTTCGGCGACCGGGAAGCGAACTGCTTCTACATTCGCAGCAAAGCCACCCGGCGAACGAACGAAGGTGTCCTCACCGTTAGGAGAAACCGCCAGAAATTCTTCACTCTTGGAGCCGCCCATCGGACCAGCATCAGCCTTGACGATCGCGTAGTCGAAACCTAGCTGATCGAAAATTCGAATGTATGCCTCGCGGTGCTTCGCGTAGCTGGCATCCAAACCTGCGTCGTCGACGTCGAATGAGTAGGAGTCCTTCATGACGAACTCACGGCCACGCAAAACGCCAGCGCGGGGCCTGGCCTCGTCGCGGTACTTAGTCTGGATCTGGTAAAGCGCTAACGGCAGGTCCTTGTAGGAGCGATACATGTCCTTGACCAGCAAAGTGAACATCTCTTCGTGGGTTGGGCCCAGCAGCATGTCAGTGCCCCTGCGGTCCTTGAGCCTGAAGAGATTATCGCCGTACTCGGTCCATCGGTTAGTCGCCACGTACGGTTCGCTCGGCAACAGCGCCGGGAAGAGTACCTCCTGAGCCCCGATGCGATCCATCTCAGCACGAACGATTTCTTCAATCTTGCGCAACACCTTCAGACCGAGAGGTAGCCAGGTGTAAATGCCAGGGGCAGTCCGGCGGATGTAACCGGCCCTAACCAATAGTTTGTGGCTGGGCAATTCAGCATCGGCTGGATCGTCGCGAAGGGTCCGGACGAACAGCTCACTCATGCGCGTTATCACTGATGCACTCCTAAAAATTTTTCCGATTAAGGCTATCAAGGTTTACGGCTTTAGCGATAAAACCGATTGCTTGCTTCGAAGTAGAATCAAGTCCGCGAACATCACTTAGATAGACGAAGGTAAAAAAATAATGAATGCCAAGATGGCGGAGATAACCCGCCTGGGCCGGCGAGATCAGATTACGCAAACGGCCCTGCTAGTGGCGCAGACGCTCGCAATATGTGTGTTCTGCCTCTCTCTAGGCTTGCTAATCGCTGATGCCCTTAGTCCCGCATCTGTTTCCAAGACGGCAATTTTAGTCGCGCTAGGTTCGCTACTGATCGCGACCCTCACCGGCTACCTGGCAGCATCGATAGCCGCCACTAGCAAGGCAGACCTAGAGGCGACGCTGCGACAGATGGTTATTGGTCATTCGTTAGCGCTCGGACCGGCAAGAATGAGTCAGGCACAGACCGGTGCAGTTGTTTCGATGGCAACCGACACGGTGGATCGAGTGGCTAATTTCAGGCAGAGCTTCTTAGGCACGACCTTCAGCGCGATGTTGAGCCAACTGGTTACGCTGGTGGTCGTCGCTGTCGCTATCGACGTGCCAGCTGCGCTCGTTTTGACCGCCTTTCTCCCTCTGATTCTCGCGACCATTTATCTGTTTCAGAAATTATTCCGAAACGTTTCGGGCGAATCTAGGAAAGCACGCACAAAACTCGCAGCCGCCTTCTTGGAGGCCTTGCAAGGCCTGACCACGCTCGTCTCTCTTAAGGCAGCTGATCGAGTTGGTGACAGACTCGCCGAGCGCGGTGAAAAGAACCGGCAAGCGACAATGAAACTTCTGGCACGCAACCAGCTAGTGATTTTGGTGACTGACGCAGCGTTCTCACTATTTGCGATATGCGCTAGCGTCCTGGTCGCCTGGTGGCGGCTGGACGAGGCAACGATCAGTCCGGGTGAGGCGATCGCGCTTGTGCTGTTATCGACTCAACTTTGCGCACCGCTGGCGAAGATGGGCAGCCTCTTCTACGTTGGGATGGCCGGACGAGCCGGGCAACGCCAAATCAGCAAATTCGTCTCCATTGCGGTCCCCGACCAAAATGAGGCACAAGCTGCGCAAAATTCCGACCCTGTGCGCTTCGAAAGCGTGGACTTCTCATATGCAGAAAAGCCAGTGCTGAAAGACCTCGATCTGTCGGTTAAGCAAGGCCAAAAAGTAGTTCTTCTCGGACGTTCCGGAAGCGGAAAATCCACGATACTTTCCCTGACCGGCGGCGACTTACTACCCGATCAGGGCTCGGTAAGCGTAGCCGGAATCGAACTAACCTCGAAGACTCAAGACCAAGTCCGGGAAAAATCAGCCGTAGTAAATCAGAAGACGTGGTTGTTCTTAGGCACACTCGCGCAGAACCTACGCGTCGGGAACAAGAACGCCACGGAAGACGAGATGTGGCAGGCGCTAGCCCAAGTTGGGCTAGATACCTGGGCGCGCAGCTTGCCGGACGGCCTCGATTCCCAAGTCGGAGAACGAGGAATGGCGATGTCTGGCGGACAAGCTCAGCGCCTCTCGATCGCCCGCGCGATCCTTTCTGGCCGGAAGCTTCTGTTGCTAGACGAGCCGACAAGCCAGGTTGACCTTAACTCAGAGCAGATAATCATGTCCGCTATTGACCGCTTGGCAGAAGACCACACGATAGTTCTGGCGACTCATAGACCCTCAAGCACAAAATCCGCAGACCTGATTTTCAACCTGGAGGAACGATGAGCGAAAACAAAAAAGTGGTTTCGTGGCTCCTCGAGGTTGGCAGGCCTGTCCTAGGACATTTGGTTTCTGCGACCTTGATGCGTCACTTGGACCAGTTTCTAGGCATTGCTCTTTTAGGCATAGGTGTTGGCGCAGTTGCTAATGCCGTGCGACCAGGAGGCCCACAATGGTTGCCGGATGGCACATTGCAGTTGGCGATTTGTCTGATCGTCATCGCTTTGCTGAAGGCGTTGGCGCGTTATCTAGAAATGTTTTGGTGCCACTTGGTGGCGTTTAAGGCTCTGGAACTACTCCGCGTCAGGCTATACCGCGGATTAGTACCTCAGGCCTCTACTATCGGCACTGTTTCGACTTCCGGCGATCTTTTGACCAGGGCAACAAGGGACATCGACCGAATAGAGGTCTTCTTCGCCCACACATTCCCACCAGCAGTGACTGCAATTACCGTGCCCATCTTGGGTGTCCTCGGATTGGGCTTTTGGGCTGATTGGCGCCCGGCGCTTGCCGCCGCAATCGGATTGGCTCTTAGCGTCTTCGTTGTTCCGCTGCTCGGCTCGAAGAGGCTGCTCACCTCTGCAGCCACCCAGGGCGAGATACGCGGCAAGATCTCTGCGCATGTAACGGACACGGTTCAAGGCATGAGCGAAGTCACCGGATATGGCCACGTTGCCGAGAGGCTCGACCAGCTTTCACTGCTGGATGAAGAGGCAAATGCGGGAGCTAGGCCGAGAGGTCGTCAGCTTGCCGCTCGACAGTGCGCCTCAACTTTCGTCATGCTCGCCACTTTGCTCACGGTAACAGAATGCGGGTTAAGTGCTGAGCTAGAGATCGCAACTTTGGCTATCTGCGTTGCTGTGGTTTGGAGGCTCTTCGACGCTACGGAAGCGGTCAGAGATTTTGCAGATTCTTTGGACACGTCTCTCGCCTGCGCCAACCGGGTCTACAAGATAGTGCACGCACAAGGCATTAAGGCTCCCGAGTCCCCCAAGCATCTGCCTGCCGGACCGCTCGGAGTTCGGGTCGATTCTCTTTCCTACCGATACCCCACCGCTGGAAGTGGCAGAAAGGCGCTCTCCGATGTGAGCGTAAACATAGCGCCTTCAAGCCACGTCGCACTAATCGGCGCCTCCGGTTGTGGTAAATCGACTCTCTTAAAGCT
The DNA here is from genome assembly GCF_000510445.1 of Propionimicrobium sp. BV2F7. NCBI lineage: Bacteria > Bacillati > Actinomycetota > Actinomycetes > Propionibacteriales > Propionibacteriaceae > Propionimicrobium > Propionimicrobium sp. BV2F7. The sequence continues at coordinate 617,677 of NZ_AZIS01000003.1, forward strand.
GATCGGCAGACTGGCCGAGCCTGATTCTGGCGTGATCGAGATAGGTGGCGTCGATCTTACTTCCTTGAGCGAGGACGAATTGCGCTCCAGGGTTTGCCTCGTTGCTCAGTCTCCGATGCTTTTCAACGGGACGGTAGCGGATAATTTGCTGCTGGTAGCCCCAGACGCCACGCCCGAAAAGCTGACCGAAGTAATGCAGATTGCCCAGATAGGCGAGGAGCTTAGCCTAGATTCGCAGATCGGCCCGCAAGGAAAACAGATTTCCGGTGGACAGGCTCAGCGGCTCTCTCTTGCAATGGCGCTTTTGGTCGACGCCGACGTGTACCTACTGGATGAGTACACCAGCCACCTAAACACACAGCTGGCTGCAGAAGTTCGCAGGACACTTAGACTCAGGCGTCCCAAGGCGACCATCATCGAGGCAACACATACTGCAGCAGGATTGTCCGATGTGGACGCGGTGATCGTCCTCGAGACAAAAGTATTGGCAGCTGGAAAACCCGCTGAGCTTTCTCAAGCCGGACCGCTGGCGGAACTAATCGCTCGACAGGCGGACGCTCTCTAGCGCAGGTGGATGACGTCTCCGGCAGAAAAAGTTTCTAGCCCCGCATCGGTTTCCACGACAAGGTTTCCCTCTATCGTGACGTCTACTGCCTTCCCCAAGGTGAACGTGTCGGGGCGTTCGGCGTCGAGGAGAACTTTGACCTTTCTGCCTAGCGTGTCACAAATCCGCAGATAGCGTTCTCGCATGTCTTCGCCGTTTTCCCAGGCGAGGTACAGATCCTCGAGCGCCATGAGCACCGCTGCGGATATGGCGGTCCTGTCGGTCGGAAGACCCGCGTCGGCGAGGCAGTTAGCGCGCTCTGCGGGCACGTTCTCAGGCCAGCCAAGAACGTTTATCCCCCAGCCACAGATGAGAGCATCACCGCTAACTTGGCAGAGGATCCCGCAGATTTTTCTGCCATCGATGAGAACGTCATTGGGCCATTTCAAGCTAATTCGCGATCGCTGATCACCGGCCAGTTTGCATGTGCCAAAATCGACCGCCAACCCGACCAGCAGCGGAAGCCAACCCCACTCGCTCATCGGGCGGCTAGGCCGCAGCAGCGCCGAAGTGGCCAGACCGCGACCTGGAGTGTCTACCCAAGAACGGTCGAACCTACCCCTTCCGACGGTTTGATGATCTGCGATAAGCACGGATCCGGTGGGCAGCTGGGCGGCATTTTCCGCGAAGATGGCGTTCGTTGAAGTCACGGAAGGACGCACCTCAATGTTGGCCCAAAAAGAGCTCTCGCCCAAGAGCTCACGTAGTTTTTCGGTGTCGACCGGTTGCATGGGTCCGATGATATCGCTTCGCGAATTGACCAAGCGAAACCAAGAAAATAACTACCCATTAAGTGGTCGCATATAGCTTTTTCATTTTTAGGCACTACCCTAAGGCTATGGAGATCGACACCAAGACAACCGCCGGCAAGCTTGCCGATCTAGGAGCACGCATTGATCAAGCGATGCACGCTGCCGGCGCGGACAAGGTTGAACGCCAACACGCCAAAGGCAAGATGACCGCCAGGGAACGCATCCACGCGATCCTCGACGAGGGCACCTTCTCCGAGATGGACGAGTTCAGCCGACACCGCAATCACGACTTCGGCATGCAGGCGACTAGGCCATACGGGGACGGCGTAATCATCGGCACCGGCTATATTCACAACAGGCCCGTCTGCATCTTCAGCCAGGACGTCGGTATCTTCGGCGGCTCGCTCGGCCAGGTTTATGGCGAAAAGATCGTCAAGATTATCGAGCTAGCAACAAAGACCGGCTGCCCGCTGATCGGCATTAACGAAGGCGGCGGCGCGCGCGTCCAAGAGGGCGTTGTTTCGCTCGGTCTTTATGGGGAAATTTTCCATCACAACATCATGGCCTCGGGAGTTATTCCACAGATCAGCCTGGTGATGGGCGCTGCGGCTGGTGGTCATGTCTACTCCCCCGCACTCACAGACTTCATCGTCATGGTCGACCAAACCAGCCAGATGTTTATCACCGGCCCGGAAATCGTTCGAACAGTTACCGGCGAGGACGTCTCTCTAGAGGAACTTGGCGGCGGACGCACGCACTCGGAGAAGTCCGGTGTCGCTCACTACCTGGCAGTCGATGAGACGGATGCTCTCGACTACGTCCGGGAGCTGATCACATATCTGCCTCAGAACAACCTCGAGGATGCCCCGATCTACGAGTTCGCAGAGGCAGCAGATCTCGACTTCACCGATCACGACCGCAAACTGGACGTGCTGATCCCCGACGACCCGAGCCACGCATACGACATGCGAGAAGTTATCCGGACCGTGCTCGATGACGACGAGTTTTTGGAAGTCCAAGAGCTGTACGCGCAGAATATTATCTGCGGATTCGGCCGAATCGAGGGCCGCTCGATCGGCATCGTCGCAAATCAGCCCCAGGTGCTGGCCGGCTGCCTCGACATCAAGGCATCCGAAAAGGCCGCCCGCTTCGTGCGCACCTGCGACTGCTTCAATATTCCCGTCATTACGTTCGTCGACGTGCCAGGCTTCCTGCCGGGCGTCGAACAGGAGCATGACGGAATTATCCGCCGTGGCGCAAAGCTCATCTACGCCTATGGCGAAGCAAGCGTTCCGCTAGTCACGATCATCACCCGAAAGGCTTACGGCGGCGCGTACATCGTTATGGGTTCCAAGCACTTGGGAGCCGACATAAACCTGGCGTGGCCTACCGCTCAGATCGCCGTAATGGGCGCCGAGGGCGCGGTGAACCTGCTTTACCGCAAGCAGCTTCGGGAAGCCGAGGATCCACAGGCGCTGCGCACTGAGTTGCTGAACGAATACGAAAACGAGCTCTCTAACCCGTACACAGCCGCCGAACGCGGTTACGTCGACCAGGTCATTTACCCACACGAGACCAGGGCCCAGGTGGTTCGTGCTCTGCGTCTGCTGCGCAGCAAACGCGAGACCTTGCCGCCCAAGAAGCATGGGAATATACCGCTATGATGCACGGAGAGTTGAAGGTTACTAAAGGAGACCCGACCGACGAGGAGCTAGCTGCCCTGGTCGCCGTGCTGAGCGCACAAACGGCCAAGCCCGAACCTCGCGAAAACCGCGACCGTCCGATCGCAGGCGGCTGGAACTCCTATTGGCGAAACATCAGGCTTCCGTTCGTCTACGGCCCTGAGGCATGGCGAGGAAGTTACCGATAGGAAAGAAATGAAGCTGATCCTTGCCTCCAGTTCGCCCGCACGCCGAAAGGCTCTGGAGAACTGCGGAATTAGCCCTCGAGTTATCAAACCGCTGGCAGACGAAAGCTATCCCCCAGAGCTGAGCTGCACTCAAATAACCACGATGCTCGCCCGCAGAAAGGGCGAGCACGTCTTGAAGGAGCTGGACGTGGCTGGCGACTTCGCATTGATCAGCTGCGACACGATGCTCGATGTTCAGGGCACCAGCTACGGTAAGCCAGGTAGCAAGGAAAAGGCCGTGAAGATGTGGCAGCGAATGCGTGGGCGCACCGGCGTCGCCCATACCGGCCACTTCGTCGCGGTTCGTCGTCATGGAAAGACCCAAACGCAGTGCAGGGAAGCCACCACGCTCGTCTATTTCGCCGATCTCAGCGACGAAGAGATCGAAGCCTATGTTGCAACCGGCGAACCGGAAAGGGTCGCCGGCGGCTTCACCATCGACGCGCTAGGCGGAGCCTTCATCACTGGGATCGAAGGAGATCCGTGGAACGTCGCGGGAATCTCACTGCCGCTGGTTCGTCAGATGCTAATCGACATGAACGTCGGCTGGCATCAGCTCTGGGAAGACTAGGACCGCAGGGTCAAGGCTGCGAGTTTATCGCTAATCGTTAACCCGCCCTTCCAAGAGCCCTCGAAGATGATCGCGTCAGAAGAAGTAGAAACGACTACATACCCCATTGCAGGTAGGTTTTCGACAAGAAAGTCGACCAGGATCCGCCCCTGTTCGGGGGTCATCGTCAGTGTCACGTTGTTCTCTTGATCGACGTCCACGTAGAAGTCAGCGGTGACCGGCAAATAGAAGTTTTCCGGCCCATTTTCCAAACCGAAAGACCGCAAGCTAGCCGCCCCCGATGGCACCCGATCGACGCTCGGCTGCGATGAACTGGGAGCCGGTTGGAGGCTAGTCTGGCCACAACCAGCAAGCAATAGCGCCATTAGGGTGGCCAAAAAAATCCGTCGCATGCCTCAAGGCTACTGTCTTCTCGTCTCAAACGCCGTGCGAGTTCTACTCAAACAAGTCCTTTTGGCTTAGACTCCAAGTGGTTACCAGTAAGGAGTTGACAGTGACCGAAATGAAACGAATTAAAAAACTGCTGATCGCCAACCGAGGCGAAATCGCGGTACGAATTATTCGCGCTGCCCGCGACGCGGGTATCACGAGCGTTGCGGTCTATGCGGATTCGGATGCTAATTCGTTGTTCGTTAACCTCGCGGACGAGGCATTTGCACTGAATGGCATGACGCCTGCCGAAACCTATCTGGACCAAGAAAAGATTCTTTCGGTCGCGCAGCGCGCGGGTGCCGACGCCATTCACCCCGGCTACGGTTTCCTATCTGAAAACGCCGACTTCGCTGCCGCAGTGATCGCAGCCGGAATGATTTGGGTCGGTCCCCCACCGCAGGCAATCGACACTCTGGGCGACAAGGTAAAGGCGCGTCACTTAGCCCACAAAGTTGGCGCTCCCCTGGTTCCTGGCACCAAAGATCCCGTTTCTGACGTCAAAGAAATAAAATCTTTCGCTGCAGAGCACGGCCTGCCGATCGCGATCAAAGCCGCATATGGCGGTGGTGGACGAGGCCTGAAGGTCGCCTTCACGATGGAGGAGATCCCCGAACTTTACGACTCTGCGGTCAGAGAGGCCGTGACCGCGTTCGGTCGTGGCGAGTGCTTCGTAGAGCGCTATCTGGAGCGCCCAAGGCACGTCGAGACTCAGTGCCTAGCCGACAAATACGGCAACGTCATCGTGGTTTCCACCCGAGACTGCTCGCTGCAGCGCCGCCATCAGAAATTGGTCGAAGAGGCACCCGCGCCTTTCCTGACGCCAGAGCAGAACGAACGAATCTACGAAGCCAGCCGAGCGATCATAAAAGAAGCTGGCTACGAAAGCGCTGGGACCTGCGAGTTCCTGGTCGGCCAAGACGGCACCATCAGCTTCCTTGAGGTGAACACCAGACTTCAGGTTGAGCACCCAGTAAGCGAAGAGGTCACGGGTCTCGATCTGGTTCGCGAGCAACTGCGGATCGCCGAAGGCGAAGAACTAGAGGAATCCGACCCTGAGCCCCGCGGCCACAGCTTCGAATTCCGCATCAACGCCGAGGACCCCGGCCGTAACTTCTTCCCGGCTCCGGGCACAATCACCCGTTGGCGTCCCCCGACCGGCCCTGGCGTGCGAATCGACGAAGGCTACCGCAAGAACATGAATGTTCCGGGCGCTTTCGACTCGCTGCTTTGCAAGCTGATCGTAACCGGTGCCACTCGAGAACAGGCGCTGCAGAGAGCAAGACGAGCTCTGGACGAGTTTGAGATCGAAGGCATGCCGACTGTTCTGCCGTTCCATCGCGCAGTCGTGGAAGACCCCGCGTTCGTCGCTTCTGACGGAGACTTCAAGGTTTACACCGACTGGATCGAGGGTGACTTCGACAACCAGATCGAGCCGTATTCCGGCGACCTGGGCGAGGCCGCGGAGCCGGCCGCGCGCGAAGAAATTGTCGTAGAAGTAAACGGCCGACGCGTCGAAGTTAAGCTCCCAAGCGGCCTGAGCGCCACGCCTGCAAAGCGCAAGCCTAAGAAACCGACTCGCCGCAGCAGGGTCACCAAGCTGACCGATTCCAGCGAGGAACTGACCGTCCCCATGCAGGGCACGATCTCCAAGGTCTCGGTCTCCGAAGGCGATCGCGTCGAGGAAGGCGACCTGATCGTGGTCCTCGAGGCCATGAAGATGGAACAGCCCATCAGCGCTCACCGCTCAGGCACCGTAAAGGGCCTGATCGCGGCCGGCTCAGTCGTGCAGTCTGGCGACGTAATCTGTTCGATCACCGATTAGCGATAAAAGCAGTTGTGGCCCGCATATGCGGGCCACAACTGCTTTTATCAGAGAATTCTTTGCTACCTACTGGTTAGCACGCTCATGTAGTGAGCGCGTTCATAGTTGCTGGGATCTGGCGCGTTACCAGCGCTCATGGATCCGCAGAGCTGCCTGACCGACTCGTAATCGTTATCGGTAAGCCACTTGATAACACCGTCGAGCATGTCTGAGATGTGCTCGGGGCCCTGCTCAAGCACCGCGGAGGCGGTGCATGCCACGTCAGCACCCGCTGCTATTGCCTTGAGAACGTCGGCGGCAGAATGGACACCAGAAGTCGCCGCCAGAGAAATGCCCGGATTCTGGGCACGCAGAATGCCGATCCAACGGAGCGGGAACCGCAGCTCGTCGGGGCTGGATAGCCTGCGCTTGCTAACGATCTCCATCTTATCGAGGTCGATCTCAGCGCCGTAGAAGCGGTTAAACAAAACTAACCCGCAGGCGCCAGCATCGATAGCGCGATGGGCAAAATTGCTGAGCGCGGTGAAGTGCTGGCTGAGCTTCAACGTTACCGGGACGGAAACTGTCTCAGTGACAGACTCGATCACCTCTAGGTAGCGCTTCTCAACCTGATCAGCCGTTTCGTCGGGATCTGTGTTTACCGAGTAAAGGTTCAGCTCGATTGCATCGGCACCTGCATCGGCAAGTTGTGCGGCATAGCTAGACCAGCCACCAGGGCGATAACCGTTCACGCTTGCGATGACGGGAACATCTAGCCTACTCTTCGCGTCTGATACCAGTTGGACGTGCCTGCCAGGACCGATCTTGTCCAGATCAATTTCGGGAGCCAGCAGAGAAAACTCCGCCTGTTCTTCCCCAACCGCAAGCCAATCCATCGCCTCGAGCTCTTCGGCCTCAACCTCTTCCTCAAAGAGACTGGGCAGGACGACGGCCCCCGCCCCTGAATCGGCCAGGCGCTCCAGCGTGTCTAGCTTTCCGGTTAGCGGGCTGCAAGAGGCGACAACAGGGCTAGCCAACTCAAGCCCAAGGTAGGTCGTGGAAATGTCTACGTTCACTTGTCTTCTCCCTTGGCCTTAGCGATCTGCTTGCGACGCTCCATGATTGCCTTTACCCTCGCTGCGCGATCCTGCGACTGAGCCGGCCTAGGCGCCGCAGGTTTTTCTTCGCCGTCCTCGCTCTTACGGCTCATACCGGCAAGTGCTGAGTAATACTGCCACTTCTGTTCAGCGTCGGCTTGGGCTAGCTTGCCGAGCTGTTCGGCTGCCTCCGGGTTGGTGCGGCGCAGCATGTTGAATCGGGCTTCCTTGCTCATGAAGTCGATCACGGACCCCGTGGGCGCCTTCGAGTCCATCTTCAGGGGTTTAGCCTGATCGGGACGGAACCGGTAGAGCGGCCAGTAGCCGGTGGCCACCGCGTCACCCTGATGGCTCATGGAGGTTTCCATATCGATGCCGTGCGCGATGCAGGTGCTGTAGGCGATGATCAGGCTCGGGCCGTCCCACGCTTCTGCCTCCGCAAGTGCTCGAACGGTCTGCTGTTGGTTTGCGCCCATGGAAATCTGCGCCACGTAGACGTTGCCGTATAGCTGGGCGATCATGCCCAGATCCTTCTTGCCGGAGTTCTTGCCGGCGGCAGCGAACTTAGCGACCGCTCCCCTAGGCGTCGACTTGGAGGCCTGACCACCGGTATTCGAGTAAACCTCTGTATCGAGCACTAGGATGTTCACGTTCCTGCCGCTGGCCAAAACATGGTCTAGGCCACCGAAACCGATGTCATAGGCCCAGCCATCGCCACCTATGATCCAGACGCTCTTTTTGACCAGGGCGCCAGTGTTCGTCAGGAGCTTAGCCGCAGCAGGATCGTCCAATTCGGCGAGCGCGGTTTCCAGCTTCCCGACACGTTCACGCTGAGCGAAGATGCCTTCCTCGCTAGTCTGATCTGCATCGAGGATTTCCTGCGCCAGCGAACCAGGAAGTTTGTCCGACAACACTCCGAGTAACCGCCTGGCCTCTGCAGTCTGCTGGTCTGCGGCAAGCCGCATTCCGTAGCCGAACTCGGCGTTATCTTCAAACAACGAGTTACTCCAGGCGGGGCCGCGACCGGCATCGTTGGTCGCGTACGGTGTGGTGGGCAGGTTGCCGCTGTAGATGGAGCTGCATCCGGTTGCGTTGGCAACCAGCAGTCGATCTCCAAACAGTTGCGAAAGCAGCCTGATGTACGGGGTCTCTCCGCATCCAGAACATGCCCCAGAGAACTCGAACAAAGGCTGAAGCAGCGCCGCTCCCTTCACCTGCTCGTGGCGAACGGCGGACCTATTTACCTCAGGCAAGCCAAGGAAGAAGTCGTAATTTTCGCGTTCCATATCGAGGTGTTCAAGCCTGTTGGCCATGTTAAGAGCCTTATGCTTTGCCTCCGACTTGGAACGAGCAGGGCAAACATCGACGCAAATCGCGCAACCGGTACAGTCGTCGGGAGCAACCTGAACTATGTACTGGTGATCAGTCAGCAACCTGTCGCGGAAGTCCTTGCTGCGGAAACCTTCGGGGGCCTGCGAGAGCAGCTCGTTGGGAGCAACCTTAACGCGGATCGCCGCATGCGGACATGCCATGGCGCACTTCCCGCAGTCGATACACAGGCTCTCGTCCCAAATCGGGATCTCATACGCGATACCGCGCTTCTCATACTTTGTGGTCGCTAGCGGCCAGGTACCATCGGGCGGCAACGCGCTGACTGGCAGCAAATCGCCTTCGTCGCGAAGCATCGCACCAGTGACTCGTTGGACGAAGTCAGGAGCGCTGTCGGGAACGATCGACTGCTGCTGAACGCCGTTAATCTCTTCGGGGATCTGCAGTTCGAACAGAGCGGGGATTGCTGCGTCGATGGCGTCGAAGTTTCGCTGCACGATGGTGCGGCCACGCTTGCCGTAAGTTTTTTCGACCGACGTCTTAATGCGGTCGATTGCTTCTTCGCGCGGCACTACCCCAGAAAGGTAGAAGAAACAGGGCTGCATGACCGTATTGATGCGTTGTCCCATACCGGCATCGCGCGCAACCTTAGTCGCATTGATTACCCACACTTTAAGGTCACGATCGATGATTGCCCGCTGCAGATCTTCGGGAAGGTGATTCCAGGTGTCTTCGCCATACGGGCTGTTCAGCAAGATAGTCGCGCCAGGCTTGCTTAGCTGGAAGTTCGACATGCGCGAAAGTAACTCGAACTGGTGAACTGCGACGAAATCGGCGTGGTCGATCAGGTATGGCGAATCGATCGGGTGATCCGCAAAGCGCAGGTGGCTGATCGTGGTGCCGCCCGACTTGCGGGAGTCATAGACGAAGTAGCCTTGGGCAAATCTACCCTCGTCCGCGCCGATGATCTTCACATTGTTCTTTGCGGAGCCCACAGTGCCGTCGGCGCCGAGACCGAAAAACACGGCTTTCAAAGCGTCTTGGTCAGCGGTGGAATGAATATCTGAGTTAACCGGCAGAGACAAATTGGTCACGTCGTCGACGATTCCGACGGTGAACCTTTTCTTCGGCTCAAACTTACCCAACTCGGTAAACACCGCGACTGCCATAGCCGGGGTGAATTCCTTGCTGGAGAGCCCGTATCTGCCACCGATAACACGCGGCATAGCCCGACCAGACTCGGCGAGCGTGGCAACAACATCTGTGAACAGCGGTTCACCAACGGAACCGGGCTCCTTGGTGCGGTCCAAGACCGCGACAGATTTCGCGGATTCCGGCAAAGCCTCGATGAACCTATCGGCAGGGAAGGGCCGATATAGCCTCGGCAAGATCACACCGACCTTCTCGCCCTGGGCGAGCAGGTCGTCAACCGCCTGCTTCACCGTGCTCCAGGCAGATCCCATTACAACGACGACACGTTCGGCCTCTGGATCGCCGTAGTATTCAACGCTGCGATAGCGTCGTCCTACCCTGTTTTCCAGCTGAACGAACAGATCGTCAACGACATTAGGAACTGCGTTGTAGAACTTATTGCTCGCTTCCCTAGCCTGGAAGAAGGTGTCAGGATTTTGCGCGGTGCCCCGAATCTGTGGCGCGTCCGGAGTCAGCCCGCGCAAGCGGTGAGCTGCGACATCGTCTTCGTTGACCAAAGCACGAATGTCCGACTCGTCCAGCAGCCGAATCTTATTTTCTTCGTGGCTGGTTCGGAAACCATCGAAGAAATGCAGGAAAGGCACGCGAGTACGCAGCGTGGCTGCGTGAGAGATAAGGGCCAGATCTTGGGCCTCTTGAACACTAGTCGAGTTAAGCAGTGCCCAACCAGTCTGACGAACACCCATGACATCGGAGTGATCGCCGAAGATGCTCAGCGCGTGTGTGGCAACCGCCCTGGCCGCCACGTGGATGACCGCAGGAGTCAGCTCGCCGGCGATTTTGTACATGTTCGGAATCATCAGGAGCAGACCCTGCGACGCCGTAAAAGTGGTGCCCAGTGCGCCCTTGGTGACGGCTCCGTGTAGAGCCGCGGCAGCACCAGCCTCAGACTGCATCTCGACGACCTGGGGAACGTCTCCCCAGATGTTCTTCTTGCCGACCGCCGACCAAGCATCGGAAAGTTCTGCCATGCCGGAGCTAGGGGTGATCGGATAGATAGCGATCACTTCACTGAGGGCGTGAGCGACGCGTGCCGCCGCCTCATTTCCGTCCATTGTCGCCCAGCAAGCCTGCTGCATATCGTTCAACCTCTCCGCCGCAAATATTGCGGCACTAAACATCCATACAACCACCACTGTTCAAGTGATGGAAGGAACGCCTGCGAAGCTAAATCAGAAAACGATAAGCGGGACTCTCCGGATCGAGCGGTTCGGCAGGGATGCTGGACTTGCTGATTCGCTCCATCAAGTCGGGCATGGTCGCCGGGTCACCTAGCTCGATGCCGACTAGCGCCGGACCTGTCTCACGGTTGTTGCGCTTGGTGTATTCAAAAAGCGTGATGTCGTCGTCGGGGCCAAGCACGTCCTTCAGGAAGCGAAGCAGTGCGCCAGGTTCCTGCGGGAAGGTGACCAGGAAATAGTGCTTGCGGTCTTCAAATACCAGCGACCTCTCCAGCACCTCCGCATACCTTGAGACGTCGTTGTTTCCACCCGATACGACTGCAACGACAGTTTCACCGGGCTCGACTTGGACCTGCGAGCGAAGAGCCGCGGAGGCGAGCGCGCCCGCGGGCTCTGCGATGACTCCGTCCACCTGATACATGTCAAGCATTTCTGAACAAATCTGGCCCTCGCGGACGGTTGCCCACTCGCAGCCCATTCGCTGAATGATACTCAACGTATTTTCGCCGGCTTGAGCAACCGCTACGCCGTCTGCGAAAGTGTCGATATTGTCTAGCCGCACAGGGTGACCTGCCCAAAGACCAGCCTGCATGCTGGCAGCGCCCGTGGGCTCGACGCCGATAACACGGGTTTGCGGGAACCTCTGACGCATCCAGGTCAGGCAGCCGGAAAGCAGTCCGCCGCCACCGACCGGCACGAGCAGGACGTCCGGCGCCTCGCCACCAAGCTGGTCGACGATTTCTTTAGCGACAGTTCCTTGACCAGCGATGGTGGTCTCTGCGTCGAAGGCGTGCACCTGGACTGCCCCGGTTGCCTCAGCCTCTTGAGCTGCTGCGGCGGCTGCCTCGTCGTAAGAGTTGCCGACGAAGACAAGCTCTACCCACTCTCCGCCAAGAGCGTTCATTCGATCGCGTTTCTGCCTAGGCGTAGTAGTCGGGCAAAAGATTCTGCCCTTCACGCCCAGCTGCGCACACGAAAAGGCGACACCCTGACCGTGGTTACCTGCAGAGGCGCAGATCACACCCTTGGCACGTTCGTCGTCACTCAGCTGGCTAATGGTGTTGTATGCGCCACGCAACTTATAGGAGCGCACCGGCTGCAGATCTTCCCTTTTGAGATATACATTCGCGCCGGTCATCTCGCTGAGCCTGGGATTGGGCTGGAGAGGAGTGTGTTTTACGACACCCTCAAGCCTTGCTGCGGCCTCTTCAACGGCCGTAGCGTCGAGATTTGTTTTCACTTAAGTTCCATATCGTCCGGGTGAGATCCGACCCTGACGTTGCGATCGAGGGAATCGATGCGCTTCATCTGATCGTCCGACAGCTGTAGTTTTTGTGCTTCGAAGTTCTCAATCATGCGCTCGCGATGAGCGGACTTCGGGAACACGATGTAGCCCTTGTGCAGGTGCCAGGCGATAACGACCTGAGCCGTGCTGGCACCGGTTTCTTTGGCGATCTCCTTAAGAACCGGATCGTCAAGAACCTTTCCACGTGCCAACGGCGACCAAGACTCTGTGGCAATGCCGTGATCGTCCTGATACTCGACCAACTCATGCTGCTGCAGATAAGGGTGCAACTCGATCTGGTTCACCGCTGGGGTCATACCGGTCTGGCTGATGATGGCATGCAGATGATCGGGCTGGAAGTTCGAAACACCGATGTTTTTGGCCCGACCATCATCTTTGAATTCAATCAGCGTGCGCCAAGTCTCGACGTAATCGGTTGTTTTCGCCATTGGCCAGTGGATCAGGAATAGATCCACGTAATCAACCTCAAGTTTTTCTAGGCTCAAAGCGAAAGAGTCACGGGCCGCCTGTGGCTCGTGATTGGGGTTATCGAGCTTGGTGGTCAGAAAAATCTCGCTGCGGTCAATTCCGCTGTCGGCGATGGCCTTACCAACCTCTGCCTCGTTGCCGTACATCTGAGCAGTGTCGATGTGGCGGTAGCCAATCTCCAGCGCGCTACGAACGGCATCGTAGGCATCTTCTTGAGAAATCTTGTACGTACCAAAACCAAACTGTGGAATATTCACTCTTCCAGTCTAACTAGTCATCTTCATCTTCGGGTTTTGTCTCATTTGCGGGCGGAATATTCATCACGACAGTGGTGTCATCGTGGCTGACTTCGTGACTGCCTTCCGGATGCTCGAGGCGTGCTGCGGCTGCCCTCTTTTGCAGCCTGTGGTGAGCTATTACCGCACGCGGGGTCCGCAATTTAGGGCCAATATTCCCGCTAGGCAGCGAGCGGCCGAGCTGAGAGGCTCGCCACCGATCACGAACACCTATGTACCTATCCAGGTCCATCTCGGCTAGCACTCTCTCGATATTGCCGAGAATTGATCCTCTAAGCGTCCAAAGCGCGCTCTCCTGCGGATCAACCATCATTGCGTTGAGCAACTCTTGGTGCATTGCCCTGGCGTGTTCGAGAGCCATGCTTAGGTCGCTTTCCGCCTGCGCAGTGTTTCCGTCCGCTTCCGCATTGATCAGTTTGACGAAATAATCGACGACGTCTGCGGTGTCGTCCAAAACATCTGAAAAAGCCTGCCTGACATCATCGCCGTATCCGTCGTCGGGAGTGGGATTGGTGGGCGCCTTCTCCTCCATGCCCCGCCAGATTTGAAGGATTGTGATGTTTACCCGCTCCAGACAATCCAGCCCATAGCGAAGCAGCGGAACAACGTCTGCCCTATACAGCTGAAGCGTGTTGAACTTCGCGACTTCCGCAGCCTCATCCAATCTCGCCCTAGCGGTAACCGCGATCGGCATGATCTGACGATTGGCCAGCACCCAGTTATGCGCAGCTGTCTTATTCACCGGATGCATCTTTAACCGGTTGGCAGCGGAACGCAGCGTCTGAGAAAGTCGGTCCCCGATGACGTCGAGTTTTGTCGTCAGATCAGCAGTTCGAACCCTGCGTGGCCAGAGCAACGGAAGGATGATGCCCACAGCAGTTCCGATTAGGGTGTTCGTGAACCGCAAGTATGCGGTCGTCTCAGTCGCCGCCATCGAACCGAGAATAAGCATGGCGCTAATGGGAGTCTCGAGGGTCTGATCCCCAAGCCGCAAAACCCTGGCCAGCATCAAAGAAACAAAGACGACGATGGCCAACGACCACCAGTGAAGACCGACGAATGTCGCGACAAAAAGGGCCGTCAGGATTCCTGTTAGCACGGCGCCAACCCGCACGAGCCCCATCTGGAATGAGCCACGCAGACTCGCCTGAATGACTAGCAATGCGGTAAGGGCGCCGGTTAAATCGACCGGAGGTGGCAGCAGCCAAACAGTGAGCATGTAGGCAAGCACGCTGCCTGTTGTGAGCCTGGCAACGTCGACCGCAGCGTCACCTACCGAACGACGCAGCCCGACCCACGTGCTGGGAAGACCAGGCCAGATCTTGCGCAAGCGATAGCGCAGAAAAACGTGTAGATCCGGCAGCTTCACGATGACACCAATCTAAATCTTTTTAGTCCCCTAATATGTTTTTACCCCCGCAAAATACAACTTGCGGGGGTAAAAGCTATTTACAAATTTAGTTGATAGGAGCCCACTCTGGGCCGGTTTCGCCGAGCTTCGTGTCCAGCTTGGTGAATAGCGGAGTCGGCTTCGAAAGCGGTGTGCCCACCTTTATCTCGTGGCGCTGCCAGGTTGCTAGATCGTCCGCGTAGTTACCAGTCAGGACTGGATACGGGTCGCCGCCTGGCTCGCTGACTTCCTTGATCTGAGGCATCGAAGACCACTGTCCACTGCCACCGAGCATCTCGAAGATCTTCTGGGCGGAATGCGGCAGGAACGGGGTGAGCATGGTGTTCGCGTCCGAAACCACCTGCAGCGCGGTGTGCAGAACAGTGTCGCGCCTATCGGTGTCTTCCTTAAGCTTCCAAGGCTCGGTGGTCGAAAGATAAACATTAGCGGCGCTAACTACGCGCATGGCCTCGCTGATCGCCTGCTTGAACTTGCACTGAGTTAACAGCTCAGCAACGGTGTCGAAGGCGCGAAGGCTGGTATCCAACAGCGCCTTATCGATCTGCTCGAGCTCCTTGGGCTCAGGGATCTCGCCGTTGTTCTTGAACGCCATCGAGATGGAACGGTTCACTAGATTGCCCCACTCGTTAGCAAGCTCTTGGTTGTTGCGACGGACGAACTCGTCCCAAGTGAAGTCTGTGTCACGCTGTTCGGGGCCGGCCACCGCAATGTAGTAGCGCAGCGAGTCTGGGCCGAAATCACGAAGGAAGTCGGAAACATAAATCACGTGACCATGAGAGGTGTCGACCTTCGCCCCCTTCATCGTTAGGAACTCGGAGCTGACGACCTCGGTCGGCAGATTCAACTTGCCCAGCTTTTCCGAGACCTTGCCGCCCTTTGAACCCTCACCGTTGGCACCTAGAATCATCGAAGGGAAAATCACCGAGTGGAAGACGATGTTGTCCTTACCCATGAACATGTAGATCTGGGTTTCCGGATCGTTCCACCAATCCCGCCAGCGCTCGGGCTCGCCAATGCGGTTCGCCCATTCGATGGCCGCCGAAAGGTAGCCGATCACGGCGTCGAACCAAACGTAGATGCGCTTCATGTCTTCAGATTCCCAGCCTTCGACAGGAATCTTGATGCCCCAGTCGAGGTCTCGGGTGATAGCGCGAGGCTTGATTTCCTTAGCGAAGTTGTAGCTGAAGTTAAGGACGTTAGGACGCCAATCAGTACGGGTGTCCAGCCACTCCATTAGCTCTCCTGCCAACGCTGGCAGATCGAGGAAGAAGTGGGTCGTCTCGTGGAAATCAGGAATCGAGCCGTCGATCTTGGAACGCGGATTGACCAGATCGATCGGATCTAGCTGGCGGCCACAGTTGTCGCACTGATCACCGCGGGCGAACTCAAACTTACAGAACGGACAGGTGCCTTCGACGTAGCGGTCCGGCAGCGTGCGTCCCGTGGAAACCTGGAACGCGCCCATCTGGGTCTGCTTGGTGATGTAGCCATTTTCGTAGAGAGCGGTGAACATCTCCTGCACGACCTTAGTGTGATTCTGAGTGGTCGTGCGCGTGTAAAAGTCATAGGACAGGCCGAGCGAATGCAGATCCTCGACCAAGATGCGGTGGTATTTATCGGCAGTCTGCTGCGCAGTCATGCCCTCGGCGTCGGCCTTAACCTGGATCGCCGTGCCGTGCTCATCGGAGCCGGAGACGAAAAGCACCTCGTCGCCACGCATTCGCATGAATCGAGCAAAGACATCGGACGGAACACCGAATCCGGATACGTGACCAATGTGGCGGGGGCCGTTTGCATACGGCCAGGCTGCAGTAGCGAGAATACGTGACATGCCTACAGTTTAAGACATAGTAAGATTTTTACGCCACAAGGCAGATGCCTGTGACGATTCGGATAACCAGCAGCATCTAGAAACCTAAAATGGCCGCCACCAAAAGGTGACGGCCATTTTTTGTTGAATTACTTGTCTGCCTCGCCCGATTCGATCTGGGTGGAAGCCGAATTTGTGGCAACCTTGATCTTGCGCGGCTTGGCCTCCTCCGCAACAGGAATCGTGATGGTCAAAACGCCATCGGTGTAATCAGCTGCGATGCCGGAAAGATCTAGACCGGTGCCCAGCGTCAGCTGACGTGCATAACTGCCGTAGCTGCGTTCGCGGCTCATCCACTGATTCTTTTCATCGTTCGTGGTCATTTCGTGCTGCTTACGCTCTGCTCGAACGGTCAAGGTGCGATCGTCAACGTCGATGTCGATGGAATCCGGATCGACGCCAGGAAGATCCATCTTGACGATGAACTCGTTGCCATCACGCAACAGATCCATAGGCATTACACGATCCGTGCTGGTGCGGTTCATCTGGTTGAACCAACGATCCATTTCACGGAACGGGTTGTAAACTGTGGTGCTCATTTTTCCTCCTGATAATTCTCTTGGGCTCGTCGCCCTTACACCGGTTATAACCAATGTTCAGGAGAACTTATTCCAAAGTTGAGTTAAATAGACTCAACTTTTTTGAAAAAGTTTTTAGCGCCTACCTTTGGGCGTAACCACCTTGCAAGCAGCCCAGTCCGGACTGACTTCAACGCTCTTGGTCAGAGCAACCCCAGCGGTATCAGCAGCCTCGCTCAGATCCACCTGCTCAATGAATCCGTCGCGGCCAATCCTCGGGGTCATCAGCCAGATGTATCCCTCGTCGCTCAGATCACGAAGCGCGTCGACTAGACCATCGGTTGCATCGGTGTCATCGCGAAGCCACAGGAGGACGATGTCGACGGCCTCGTAGGCGTCTTCGATCAAATCGTCGTCAATGGCATCCATGATTTCTTCACGCAGGTCCTCGTCGACATCCTCGTCCCAGCCGAGCTCCTGCACGACCATTCCTGGCTTCAGGCCAAGAAGGTCCGCCACCGAATCGGTGGTTTTTTTATCTTTCAGGGTTTTCGCGCCCTGACCAGTTTGTCCTTGACGGACGGTCGGCACCTTTCCTCCACTCTCCGTGTTCATAACAAACACAAGAATGCCAGAATTAATCGCCTAACGCACGCACCAATGGCCCGAAAACGAAAAACGGCTCGGCCCCCAGTCTTAGCCGGGAGCCGAGCCGAATCGATTATTTGACTATTCGAAGTCTTCCACCGCTACCGCGTTGGCATCATTAATTTGATACCGATTCGCGGCATCAATGGCCCACTGCATCGGAACCTCGCCGCGCCTCGCAAGCGCGTTGAGGGTGCGCACAGCGATGGATGGGGCGTCAATGTGCAGGTGACGGCGGGCTGCTTCGCGAGTATCGGAGAAACCAAAGCCGTCCGCACCCAGCGTGTAGTAGTCGCCGGGCACCCACTCGCGGATCTGATCTTGAACCGCACGCATGAAGTCGCTCACCGCGATGAACGGGCCAGGACGCCCCTCCAACTTGGACGTGACGAAGGCCTTCTGCGGAGCTTCTTCCGGATGCTGCCAGTTGTGATCGTCGGCACGCTGACCGTCGCGACGAAGCTCGTTCCAGCTAGTTACGCTCCACACGTCTGCGACGACTCCCCAGTCATCCTTCAGCAGTCTCTGTGCCTCGAGAGCCCACGGGACGCCAACACCCGAGGCCAGGATCTGGGCGCGCCTGGCGTCCGGGTTGACGCCATCCATGCTGCCCTCGCTGATCAGGTGGATGCCCTTGAGGATTCCCTCGACATCGACGTTTTCGGGCGCCGGCGGCTGAACCATCGGCTCGTTGTACATCGTTATGTAATACGAGATATCTTCAGGATTCTCGCCGTACATCCGGCGCAGACCGTCCTGAACGATGTAGCTGATCTCGTATCCATACGCCGGGTCGTAGCTGACGATGCCCTCGTTCGTGAGCGTCAGCATATGAGAGTGGCCGTCCATGTGCTGTAGGCCCTCGCCGGTAAGCGTCGTCTTGCCTGCCGTCGCTCCGATGTAGAAGCCGCGCGCCAGTTGGTCCGCGGCAGCCCACATCATGTCTCCGGTGCGCTGATATCCGAACATCGAGTAGAAAATGTAGATCGGAATCATCGGTTCGCCGTGAGTCGCATAGCTCGTGCCGGCTGCTGTGAACGCGGCCGTGGCGCCCGCTTCGTTAATTCCGACGTGGAAGATCTGCCCGTTTGTGGCCTCGCGGTAGCTGAGCATCAGGTCATGATCGACAGGCGTGTACTGCTGACCATTCGGGTTGTAGATCTTGATGGTCGGGAAGAACGAGTCCATGCCGAACGTGCGCGCCTCGTCGGGGATGATCGGCACGATATACGGCGCGACGTTCTTGTCGCGCAGAAGGTCCTTCACCAAACGCACAAAAGCCATGGTGGTTGCAACCTTCTGCTTGCCGGAACCCTTACGAGAGGACGCGTAGAGCTTGTCTTCGGGAAGCTTGATCTTGCGACCGTGATTCTCGCGACGCTCGGGCAGGAAACCGCCCAGTTCGCGTCGACGCTCAAACAGGTACTTCATCGCAGGATGGTTGTTATCCGGCTTGTAGTACGGCGGCAGATATGGATTTTCTTCGAGCACCTCGTCACTGATCGGGATCTTGCAGCGATCGCGAAGCCCCTTGAGGTCATCGGCCGCTAGCTTCTTCATCTGGTGGGTGGCGTTTCGTCCGGCGAAATGCGTGCCGAGGAAGTAGCCCTTAATCGTGTGCGCCAGGATGACGGTCGGAGCACCGACGAACTCCATCGCCGACTTGTAAGCGTTGAAGATCTTAACGTAGTCGTGGCCACCGCGACGCAGCGCCCAAATATCGTCGTCTGACCAGTCCTCGACCATCTTCAGCGTGCGCGGATCGCGACCGAAGAAGTGTTCGCGCACGTAAGCGCCGTCGTTGGCCTTGAAGGTCTGGTAGTCGCCGTCGCGAGTCTCGTTCATAACTTTGACGAGCGCACCCTCAGTGTCGTTTTGCAGCAGCTTGTCCCAGCCAGAACCCCAAATCAGCTTGATGACGTTCCAGCCGGCGCCACGGAAGAAGGCCTCCAGCTCTTGGATGATCTTGCCATTGCCGCGAACCGGGCCGTCAAGGCGCTGCAGGTTGCAGTTGACGACGAACGTCAGGTTATCCAGGCCCTGATTTGCTGCCATCTGAAGCGCGCCGCGAGCCTCCGGCTCATCCATCTCGCCGTCGCCCAGGAATGCCCAGACGTGTTGGTCGCTGGTGTCCTTGATACCGCGATTCTCAAGGTATTTGTTGAACGCAGCCTGATAAACCGCGTTGATGGGGCCGATGCCCATGGACACAGTCGGGAATTCCCAGAAGTCCCGCATCTGGTGCGGATGCGGATAGCTCGGCAGACCCCTGCCCTTTCGCGGACGGCTGTGCTCTTGGCGGAAGCCATCGAGATCGCGCTCGGTTAGCCGTCCCTCTAGGTATGCGCGGGCGTATTGACCCGGAGCAGAGTGGCCTTGGAAGTAAACTTGGTCGCCGCCGCCCGGATGATCCTTGCCGCGCCAGAAATGCTGCAGACCAACTTCGTAGAGGGTGGTCTGCGCCGCATAGCTGGAGATGTGGCCGCCGACGCCAACGCCCGGGCGCTGCTGGCGGTGAACCAGAACTGCAGCGTTCCAGCGCAGCCAGTGGCGGATGTCGCTTTCATACTCCACATTGCCGGGATACGGCACCTCGTTCTCAACCGGGATGGTGTTCACGAAGTCCGATGAGACCAAAGAGGGCACGTTTATCTGGCTCTGACGCGCGTGCTCGTTCAACTTCAAGATGATGTAGCGGGCACGGTTCACACCCTGAGTTTCGATCAGCCCGTCGAGAGAGTCAGTCCACTCAGCGGTCTCTTCAGGGTTTGTATCAGGCAGGTTAGTTGGCTGCCCATTTAGGAGTGGGCCAGGTTTCTGGCGAGGTATCACGCTAGCGTCCTTTCATCTTTCCGGCCGCCGCTTCGCCGCGACGACAGGACAGGCGACTTTTTCACACTTCCATCTTGACCTAAGGAACCAACTATTTTCAGCAGGCAGGAATTATTTTTTTAGAAAGTAAAAAATGAATGCCTTATTACTGCAACAGCTCACACTTCCGACAAGCAGGTGGATATGTTCGTCTTGTAAGCCAAACTGAAGAAAGGCCTATTGAAATGGAGCTTCGCAAAGACGCCAAGTGGTCACTAGTAATTCCGACGAGCATGGGGGTTCGCCTCACCCCGGACAATCAGCAACCGGTGCAGTCGTCAACGCATTTCACGATGACCGCCACGTCAGCAGAATCTAATGTCGGAGCTATTTCCAGTTACCTCGGTCAACCAGTCAAGATCCTCACAAATTTTGTCGAAGGCAGTCCGATTTCTCAGTTCATCAAGTCGAATCTACGCGCCAGGTTCATGGACTATGAAGGCCCGGATCTGCCGCAAAATGACGCCTGGGGTAACCGTCACCAGTTCAACATCGCCGACTCCGGATACGGGAACCGTGGAGCTCGCGTCTGGAACGACCGATCCGGCGAGGTCGGCCTGCAACTAAACGCCAAAGACTTCGACTTAGATCGCATCTTCGGCGAAGAGGGCGCGAAGATTGTTCACATGTCCGGCCTTATCGCGGCGCTCAGCCCGCAGACACTTCAGTTCTGCCTCGATATTGCCCACAAGGCAAAGGAATACGGCACGGCTGTCAGCTTCGACCTGAACCATCGCGCATCCTTCTGGAAGGGCCGCGAGCAAGAACTTCGAGATGGTTTTACGGAGATAGCCAATAGCTGCTCGATCCTCATTGGAAACGAAGAGGACTACCAACTTTGCTTGGGTCTTGAAGGTCCGGAGGCCGGCGGTAAAGGCATTGCCGAAAAGATCGACGCATTCAAGGCCATGATCCAAAACGCTCACGAGGCCTTCCCCAACGTCGAAGTGTTTGCCAACACGCTTCGAGAAGTCGTGAACGTTAACCATCACCTGTGGGGAGCAATTCTGTGGGCTGGCGGCGAGTTCTTCGTCGCAGAGCCTCGCGACATTGGAGTGCTGGACAGGATCGGCGGCGGCGACTCCACCGTGGGCGGCATCCTTTACGGTTTGATCAAGGGCTGGGAACCGGAGAAATGCCTGCAGTTTGGCTGGGCATCGGGCGCGTTGACCACCACTTTCTTGACCGACTACGCGGTGCCTGCAGACGAGGAGCAGATCTGGGCTATCTGGGAAGGCAACGCTCGGGTCAAGCGTTAATTGTCCATATTTCTGATGGCCGGTTTTCTTGATTGTTAGAAAACCGGCCACCTGCCTTTTGAGCACACTAAACTGGCGACCTAAGTTCTAAGAAGGAGAATATGGCCTTTGCGAGATTGCCTGACGAGAGCCGTCGCAGGCTAGTTAAACAGCTTCAATCGCTTGCCGGCACGATGACGACCGCGGTGGTCTCGGAAATCACAAAACGGCACGACTGGTTCAATCAACTTGGCGCTGAGGAACGCTCGTGGGTCCGCGTGGTCGCCACCAACGGCATCGAGAGCTTCATCAACTGGTTCGCAGATCGCAGCGACGTCGACCCCGCAAACCTGTTTAACGCTGCACCCCGAGCCCTGACTAGGAAAATCTCGTTAAACCAGACGGTAGACATGATTCGCACCACCATCGAGGTGGTCGAGACCCAGATCAACGCCCGGATGAGCGATGAGGACAAGCAGGTCATGGGACAAGCTGTTCTCTATTATTCCCGCGAAGTGGCGTTCGCCTCCGCGCAGGTATACGCGAGGGCTGCCGAGCGCAGAGGCAAGTGGGACGAAAGAATCGAGGCTCTGGTTGTCGACGCAATCGTGCGCGGCGATTCCGTCGACGCATTGCTATCGCGCGCCTCTGCCTTGGGCTGGACTGGCGGCCGGGTGTCTGTCGCGGTTGGCCCTACCCCACCCGAGCCAGACCTCGAAGGAATCAGGCATGCAGCCAGACAGCTTGGTCAAGAGATTCTTGCCGCAACACACGGTGACCGTTTGATAGTCGTCCTTTCGGACAATAACTGCGAGGGTCAGTCGCTGGCTGAGCGCACAATTATGGGGCTGTCGGACTGGTTTGGCCCGGGAATAATCACGATCGGTCCACGAGTTGATGGGATCGAACACGCCGACGAGTCCGCAAAAGAGGCGCTTTCCGGTTCAAATGCATCGATTGCCTGGATAGAAGGACCAAGGGTGGTTCGATCCAGGGAGCTACTTCCGGAGAGGCTGTTGGCCGGTGACCAGAAAGCCAAACAGCAACTGGCCAAGGACATATACCGTCCGCTTATCCAGGCAGGGGGCGACCTGCTTGCCACCTGCACAACTTTCCTCGATAACTACGGTTCGGTCGAGGCGAGCGCCAGGGCGCTATTCGTGCACGCGAACACAGTCCGATACCGGCTCAAAAGGATCAGCGAAGTGACCGGTTGCAACCCTAGTTCGGCGAGAGAATCCTACGTACTCCGTTTGGCCATAGCAGTGGGAAGATTGGCTACAAACGACAAATAAATCAGTCGTTGAAGCGAATTAATTTGTAAGAACTCCACAAGGTTAGTAATTAGAATTAGTATTATTGCTTAATTACTTTAAGCAAAAGTTTAGGAGAAACTTATTACGTGCTTGCAATAGTTGCTCCGGGACAAGGAGCCCAAAAACCAGGTTTCTTGGCCGACTGGCTCGTACTCGATAGTTTCGCTAATGGTTTAGCGGAACTATCTGAGGCCGCCGAGCTTGACCTCGCCCATTTCGGCATTGAGGCCGACGAAGAGACCATCAAAAACACGTCAATCGCTCAACCGCTGCTTGTTGCCGCGGCACTATTGGTGGCCGACGAACTGGGCGTTACACCAGACGTCACGGCTGGCCACAGCGTTGGCGAGATCGGCGCGGCTGGCATTGCTGGCGTCCTGGACCGCGACGACGCGATTCGTTTCGTCACCGAGCGCGGCCGCGCAATGGCCGAGGCCGCCGCAGCTACACCGTCCGGTATGTCGGCGATTCTGGCCGGCAAAGCGGAAGAGGTTCTGGCCCGCATCGAGGAGCTCGGACTGACCCCTGCGAATCACAACGGCAAAGGTCAGATCGTAGCTGCTGGCGCATTGAGCGCGCTCGAAGAACTAAAAGAAAACCCGCCTGCTCGCACTCGCGTTGTTCCACTTAAAGTTGCTGGAGCTTTCCACACCGAGTTCATGTCCAGCGCGGTAGATAGGCTCGCCGCATTGGCGAAAAAAATCACCCCGCACCCCGCCACCGTCAAGCTGCTCAGCAACAGGGATGGCCAGGTCGTATCCGATGGACAGGACTATCTGAATCGGTTGGTCGGGCAAGTGACTACTCCTGTGCGCTGGGATTTGTGCATGGAAACGATGACGCAGTTGGGCGTTACGGGGCTGTTAGAGCTGACTCCCGCGAAAACCCTGACCGGGATCGCAAAGCGGAACATGAAAGTCGAGCGCTTCGACCTAAACACCCCGGATCAGCTCGATGAGGCACGGGCATTCTGCGCCGAGCACAAGGGCAACTGATAGGAACAATATGACACTCAAGGTTTCTAAGCCGATTCCGTACTCGCGGATGCTCAGCGTCGCGGGCTACCGAGGCAGTCGAGTTGTTGATAACGCAGAAATGTGCACGATCATCGATTCCTCAGACGAGTGGATCCAGCAGCGAACTGGCATCAGCGAGCGTCGCTGGGCTACCGAGGAAGAGACTCCTCTTTTCATGGCAGTTCAGGCTGCAAATAAGGCGATCGGACGCGCAGGCATAGAAAAGTCCGAGATCGACGGATTGATCGTCGCGACCGTATCTAACTACAAACAGTTCCCTTCGCTTGCAGTGCTCGTTGCAGCAGAGCTGGGCCTTGACGCCCCCGCCGCTTACGACATCTGCGCAGGCTGCGCCGGATTCTGCTACATGGTCGGCCAGGCCGATTCCATGGTGCGCTCCGGAATCTGCAAAAACGTATTGATCATCGGCGTAGAGACTCTCTCAACCATCACGAACTTCGAAGACCGTGGCACCGCTTTCCTCTTCGGCGACGGTGCTGGCGCTGCAGTCATCGGCCAAAGCGACGAACCCGCGATCAGCCCAACCCGTTGGGGCTCCGACGGCGATCAGGCCGCAGTGATCGACATCGAGGACTGGTCTAAGGCTTGGGACGAGGGTGCAGCCAAACCGAAGCTGGCCATGGAGGGCCGAGCCGTTTACAAGTGGGCAGTCACCTTCATCGCCGAAGAGGCAACAAAAATTCTCGAAGACTCCGGTCTTAGCCCCGAAGAGCTGGATGTTTTCATCCCCCATCAGGCAAACAACCGGATCACCGACGCTATGCTGAGGCGTTTAAAGCTTCCTGAATCGGTGGTGGTTAGCCGAGATATCAAGCAGATGGGTAACACATCCGCCGCCTCGGTTCCGCTAGCGATGGAGGCCCTGTTGGAATCCGGAGAGGCTAAGAGCGGTCAGTACGCGCTACTTATTGGTTACGGAGCTGGCCTGGCTTACGCCGGGCAGGTAGTTAAACTGCCATAATTGAGCTAACAAATACTCAACATAAATAAGGAGAAAAGAAATGGCTAACAAGGATGAAATCCTGGCAAAGCTGGCTGAGGTCGTCAACGAGGTTTCCGGCGTGGATACCTCCGAGGTTCAGATGGACAAATCTTTCACTGGTGATCTCGACGTCGACTCTCTGACCATGGTCGAGATCATCTACGCGGCAGAGGAAAAGTTCGGCGTCTCCATTCCTGATGAAGAGGCAAAGAACCTGAAGACCGTCGGAGATGCGGTCAACTTCATCGCTGACGCGCAAGCCTAAATAACGGCAGCAAAGCATCGAAATAGCCTGCCTGACTTTTCGCCAGGCAGGCAAAAACTATGCAGTAGGAGCTTGAATGACCATAGTCATAACAGGTTTTGGTGCTCTGACACCGATAGGTGACAATGCCGAGTCCACCTGGACGAACATGCTGTCGGGTCGCTCTGGCGTGCACCTTCTTGAATACGACTGGGCGGAAGAGCTGAGCGTGAGAATCGCCGGCGAAGTCACCACAGACCTATCCCCGTGGATCAGCCGTGTTGAGGCGCGCAGGCTAGACCGAGTAAGCCAACTTGCGATCGCGGCTGCGTCCCAGGCCTGGGAAGACAGTGGTCTTGCGGAAAACAATCCTTACGAGAAGGATCGTACGGGCGTGTGCGTTGGCACCGGCATAGGCGGCCTGACGACCACTCTCGAACAGTGGGATGTCATGCACAGCAAGGGCATCCGAAGGGTTAGCCCGTTCACCGTACCAGGCCTGATGGCGAACGCTACTGCGGCCCACATCGGTCTGATGATCGGCGCCCGCGCGGGAGTTCACACTGCGGTTTCCGCATGTGCATCCGGCAACGAGGCGATCAGCCAAGGCATCGACATGCTCAGGCTGAACCGTGCCGACCTAGTTCTCGTCGGCGGCACAGAGGCGGTGATCAATCCCCTGCCAATCGTTTCGTTCTCGCAGATGCAGGCACTAAGCAAGCGAAACGACTCCCCCGAAACCGCATCGCGGCCGTGGGACGTCGACCGTGACGGTTTCGTGCTTAGCGAGGGCGCGACCATCATGGTGCTAGAGCGGCTCGAATCTGCGCAGGCACGTGGCGCAAAAATCTACGGCACGCTTGCTGGTTCTGGCGTCAGCGCAGACTCTCATGATCTCGTTCAGCCGGATCCAAGTGGATACGGACAGGAACTTGCGATGAAGCGCGCACTTGCAGACGCAAACCTTCATCCCAGCGAGATTAAGCATGTTAACGCCCACGGCACGTCAACTCCTCAGGGCGACACCACCGAGGCAAAGTCCATCAGCTCCGCGCTTGGGGATGCAGCCAAGGACGTTTTGGTGACAAGCACCAAATCGATGACCGGCCACCTGCTTGGCGCAGCTGGCGCGCTCGAGACCTTCGCAACCGTCATGGCGCTACACGATCGCGTTGTTCCGCCGACGATCAACATCGAAAATCTCGAGCCGGATCTGCCCGTTCAGATCGTCGCTAACGAGAAGAAGCGGCTTCCTGCCGAGGGTAAGTTGGCTGCGCTAAACAACTCGTTCGGATTCGGCGGCCACAACGTGGCGATCGCCGTTACGAACGAAAACGTCAACTAATAACTTAAATAAAAGTGCCGGCCCGAAAAATAATTGGCCGGCACTTTTATTTTGCCGCAAGAACAATTAGTTCCCTTGGCTCGATTAGCTTTAAACCGCAGCTGACAACCAGCGCACGGTGTAGTCGTCTGCATATCTGAACGGTTCGAGCTCATCGTCCCAGGGCTCTCCGAGAAGATCTTGTAGACCGTGACGCAATTCGCCGTCTTTAGCGGTGTCGAGCAACGCGCGAAGCTGTTGCTCACCCAAAGCGATGTCGCCGTTTTCCATGGTTAAGGAGTGGAACATGCCTAGCCGAGGAGTGAACATGTAGCGCTCTCCGTGGCCGTCAACTGGGTCTTCGGTCACCTCGAACCTGATTTTCCTGCAATGCCTGAGCGCGCTAGCCAGGCCGGCGCTCGTACCGGGTGCGGCGGTCCAAGATATTTCGGCGCGCGACATCCTCGGTTCGGCGGGCTGGCAGCTCCAGTCGATCTCGACGTCGTGCCCGAGAACCGCTTCGATTGCCCACTCAATATGCGGGCACAGCGCAGCAGGCGCGGAGTGAATAAAGATCGCGCCACTATTCATCGGCCTCTCCAATCAACTCAGGTGTCTTCCCCAACAACCAAGCTGAATCAAGGCCTGTCCATATGCTACTTGCAATGAATTCAGATTTCACCTCTACACGGCATTTAAATAATGGGCGAGATTGTTAAATGACAAGTTTTTTTCTCACACCCAGTGATTAGGATCACTGATATGACTTCGATTGGCACTTGGTCCTCGACCTTCAGCATTGATGATGTTCTTTCCGCAAGCGTCAGCATCAGCAGCGTGGTGGCAGATAGCGGTTCGCTGTATTGGCTCGAGTCCCTCCCTATGCAGGATGGCAGAACTACGATCAAGCGCATGATGAGCGGCGAGGTTGCGGAGCTAACCCCGGATTTTGATGTTCGGTCGCGGTTGTACAGCTACGGCGGCGGAGCATACGACGTAGACGCAAGACGAGTTGTATTCGTCTCCGACGAGACCCTATGGCTTTTAGACGGGGACGAGCTGACAAAACTAACCGATCAGCCGATAAAGCTGGGCGGCGTAAAAATTTTCATGGATTGCGTCTACGCAGTGCAAGAGGACGAGGATGAAAATTCCTCGATCGTCGAAATAAATCTAAAGACGAAGAGACTAAAACAAATTGTCTGCGACGCAGACTTTTACGCCAACCCGGCTCCTGGCCCGGATCGACTACTTGCTTGGACGCAGTGGCAGCAGCCAGCTATGCCCTGGGATTCCTCGTGCTTGTTTTTCTCTAAACTCCGCGAAACTGGCCGGCTACCGAAGCTGGTTGCGGGCAAACCCGGCAGCGGCCTGGACGGAGTAAGCGTGCAACACCCCAGGTGGCAACCGGACGGTTCGCTCGTTTATGTCAGCGACGAAAGTGGCTACTACAACCTTCATCGGATGGACGACGGCGGACGCGTTGAAGCGCTGCACAACGAGCCATACGACTTCGATATTCCTCAATGGATTGCGACAAATGCGGCCCACGCCCCACTTGGCGATGGTCAGTTAGTCAGTCTGCGAGTCGAGGGCAAAGCGTGGCTAGGCCTGCTTAAAAACGGCCAAACTACCAAGCTTTTGCAAGTTTCAGAAGTGGATTCCATCGATTCGGATGGCGACTTCGGCTACGCAATCGTGCATAGAAGCGATTTTGGGCCTGCAATCGTCAAGGTGTCTGCGTCGGGCAAAACAGAAATTATCTACGAGATAAAGATTTCTCACAGCAGCGACGAGATCTCGGTGGCCAAGTCGCTGATTTTCGAAGGCCCGAGAGGCCGAGCACAGGCATGGTTTTATGCCCCGCAGAACCCGAAGCATACCGCCGATCAGCTGCCTCCGGTGTTGGTTCTCGCTCACAGCGGGCCGACCTTGTTCCGCACAGACCAGTACGATCCACAGGTTCAGTTTTGGACGTCTAGAGGTTTCGCGGTGCTGGACGTCAACTACTCTGGCTCTGCGGGCTTCGGTCGTGAGTTCCGCAATAGGCTGCGCGAATCGTGGACGATCGCCGATCGCGATGACGTCATAGCCGGACTCGAAATGGCTGTTAACAAAGGTCTCGTCAACGGCAAGAAAGCTATCATCAGCGGATCATCGGCTGGCGGATTGACCGTTTTCTCCACACTGGCGCATTCCGATGCGTTCGCAGGCGGAATCAGCAGATACGGCGTAGCAGACCTGAGCGCCATGGTTGGCGGGCCAAAGTTCGAGGCCAGATACCTAGACTCGTTGGTCGGGCAGTGGCCAGAAGAGAAACAGCGCTACGAGCAGCGCTCCCCCATCAATTCGGTCTCTAGAATAAGTTGCCCGATGCTGATTCTCCAGGGCAGCGAAGATCCGATTGTGCCACTGAAACAATCAGAGGGTATGACCGAGGCCCTTCGCGATGCCGGCGTCGAGGTCGAGCTGATCGTCTTCGAAAACGAGAGCCACGGTTTCCGCGGCTCTCAAGCTCGAAAGGATTCGCTGGAAGCCCAATACCGCTTTGCGGTTAGAGTTCTTAAGCTCGATTAGGGTACTCGCGGGCGCCGAAGATGGCGGATCCGACACGAACGCACGTCGATCCATGCTCGATCGCAAGTTCGAAGTCGCCGGACATGCCCATAGACAATTCATGCCATGAATGCGCGGGAATGTTCTTTTTGAGCTTCGCCTGAAGATCGCGGAGGGTCTCGAAGCAAGCAGCAACCTTGCCCATGTCCGGACCGGGAATCGCTACCGTCATTAGGCCTCGGGGGCAAAGCCTCGGGAACTCATCCAGCGCGTGCGCAAAATCCAATACGTCCCCGGGGTTCAGACCGTGTTTGGACTCTTCGCCTGAGGTATTAACCTCTATGAGCACGTCCAGGTCTTTGTCCAGTTCGTCTAGGCGACGATTGAGCATTCTCGCAACCTTGAGGCGTTCCAGCGCCTGGAATTCGTCTGCGATCTCAGCAGCGAGACGACACTTGTTCGACTGCAGCGGACCGATAAGGGCCCAGTGCAAGTCAAGATCGCTCATTTCCGCGCGTTTCGTGTCGATTTCCTGGACGCGATTTTCGCCGAATTCACGAACCCCAGCGGCGACGGCATCGCGAAGCACCCCGCTCGGGTGGGTTTTACTGACAGGCAAAAGCCTGACTTCCGAGAGATCCCTGCCGGCGCGCTCACAGGCGGCCTGGATCCTGGCCTTAACTTGTACCAAATTCGAAGAGATAGTCTCGCTGCTCATAGCTTCTAGCCTAGCCAGTTAGGGCCAACGTGCAGCCAGAGAGATGACGCCCACCGCTGCTAACAACGCGAAGATTGCTGCTATGCCCGCGTAACGTTCGGTGATCTCCACTTTTTCCTCGTCGTAGCCGAGAGAAATCGCCAAGGTTTCATAGACGCTCTTAAGATCGCTGCTGGACTCTGCGGAATACTTTTTGCCGCCGGAAATATTCGCCACAGTTGCTAATTCGGCATGGTCGACTGGCACCGGCAGACGTTGACCGTTTTCACGAACGTAGCCACCCGGTGTACCGAAAGCGATGGTGTAGACGGGCACCCCCTGGCTCTTTGCGGCTGCAGCAGCGTCAGCAGACTTTCGTCCAACATTCGTATAACCGTCAGATAGGAGCACAATTGCCGCTGGCACAGGCTCTTCCGGATCGTCTGGGTTGGGCGGAGCGAATCGGAGCGAATCTAACGCGGAATAAATACCTTCGCCGATCGCCGTGGAGGGCGCCATCTGGGCCGCGTCGATAGATGCTTTCACGCTCGAGCGGTCCGTTGTCGGCACGGTCTGGAGCTCAATATCGCCGGCAAAAAGGACTAGAGAAACGTTGAACCCTTGCGGCAGCAGATCGACGAATTCTTTTGCCGAGCTCTTCGCAGATTCGATTCTGCTGGGCGTCACGTCCTGGGCGCGCATCGAATGCGACACATCGATCGCAACGACAACCGTCGCTCTCTGCCTTGGCACCTGGTGCACTCCTAGCGGCTGAGCCCAGGCGATCACGAGGGTCGCTACGGAAAGAAGGCATGCAATCACGCTCAGATGTCTTTTAAGCCCGGATTGCCTGGGCACTGCGCCGCCGAAGCTCTCCCTGGATTTTCGACCGCTCTTGACGCTGACCAACAAATAGGCCATCGCGAGGACAGCCACCAGCGCCAGCCAGCCCAGCCGGGAGGGATTCAAGAACTCCATTTACTACCCCCTAGCCGCGATTCTGATGCCGCCGATGCAGGCAATTGTGGCGAATAGCAAGGCGTAGAAGGCCCACCTGGCGGTGATCTCTTTGTTGACCTCTTCGTAGCTGATCGCGCTGTTCATTTTCTCGTAGGCTTCTTTGAGTTTTTCTGGGCTCTTTGCCCCGATAGTTTCTCCGCCAGTTTGGGAGGCGATCTGAGACATGAGTTCTGTGTCTGGGGCGACGTTGAAGCGTTCGCCGTCCACGTCGACGAAGCCATTCATAGTGCCGTAGGCGATGGTGTAGACGGGTATTTCTAGTTCTTTTGCCTTTTCTAACGCGGTCTTCGTGCCTGGTGACATCGATTCGCCGGGAACCGCGCCGCCGTCGCCGCCGTCGGAGAGCAAAACGATCATGCCCGGAACATGAGCTTCGGATTCGCCGGGAGCAGACTGGATAGTGGTGATCGCCTGGTCCAGAGCCTTGCCGATATTCGTGCCCTCTGCCGGCTCCATGAGCTCGATGGCGCGCCTGGCCGCTCCCCTATCTTTGGACGCTGGGATGAGCGTGTTGGGCTGACCAGCAAGTTTGATGACAGAAAGGTTGTACTTAGCAGGCAAACCATCCAGAAAGTTAATCGCCGCGTTTTTTGATGCGTCGAATCTATTCGGAGAGATATCCGTCGCCTGCATGGAGATAGAGGAATCCAGGACGAGAGCAACTGTGGCCCGCTCGCGGGGCACCTTTTCCTTGCCCGCGGGCCGAGCCCAAGCGAAAATGACGGCAGCCAAAGCCAGCAGAGCTGTTAGCACTATCAGGTGGCGGCGCCACTGGCTTTGTCTGGGTAGAACAGCCCCGACTATCGCGGTTTGCGTATACCGGATGCCTCGGTTCCTTCGCAGCCCAAGTAGCGCAATGTATGCAACTACTAGCAGTAAAACCAGGATGAGCGCCCAGAGTCGTTCAGGTGCGAGGAAATCCCAGAACAGAAAACGAGTGGTTTCCTCGTTCACTTCGCCACCCCCTGAGGAGGCTGGTGAATTACTCCCGCTGTGCGCCGGTAGGTGAGCACGAATCTTGCGATATCAGCTACCCAATCTGAATCGGTGCGAAGTACCAAGTGACCGACGCTGGCACGTCTCATCGCCGCTGCGGTCCTGCGTCTTTGGGCGGCGTTTGCATAGTCAATGGCCCTACGCGCCCTCGCCTCGGAGGTGTTTACAAACCTGGAGAAATTAGTCTCCGGATCTCGTATCAACTGCTCCCCAGCGTCTGGAAAATTGATTTCTGCGGGGTCGATCACCTCGATGCAAAGCACCTGGTTACGCACTGCGAGACGCCTCAGGGGCCTCTCCCAAGCTGGCGGTGAATTCGGATCTACATCTTCGTCTCCGGCGGTGAGGAAATCGGAGACCACTATCCTCATTCCCCTGCGTCTCTGAGTGCGGACTAGGGCCTCGATGCCATCGACGAGACTTAGATTTGGTGACGGATCGTCTTTTTCGATCGGGTCTTCCAAAAGTTTTCTGAGCAACCCGTATAGCGCCTGTCTGCCTGATCTTGCCGGGTAACGGCGAACCTCGTCCGAACGCAACACAAGCCCACCGAACCTGTCGCCCATCTTCTGACTGACGAAACCGAGGGTGGCGATGGCGGCGATGCCCAGGTCCCGTTTTGTGACGGATGCAGTTCCCCAGTTCATCGAGGGAGTCGAATCCAGCAGCGCATAAATTTCTAGCTCGCGGTCAGCAATTGTGTCCCGCACGTGAGGCACCATGGTTCGAGCCGTGACTGCCCAATCCATCTTTCTGACGTCGTCTTGACCCGGAACGTATGGACGGGCGTCGTTCAGGTCTGAACCTGTTCCTGGGATCAGCCCCAAGTGGTCGCCTTGTAAAAATCCTTCCAGCCTGCGAACGATCTTTAGTTCGAGTCGGTTTAATGCCGCCTCGGGGGCAAGATCGTGAACATCGATGGTCGGCCCGCTGGGCTCGCTGATTACGCTGGCGGAGGCGAGCTGCTTTTGGAACTTGGGAGGCTCGAAGTCAATCGGAGGCATCCGTTTCTACCTTCTGTTACCCGGATTGGGCGGAGGGAAGTTCAGGTTGCCGCTATTTGGATTGACAGGGCGGCGACGAATGATTCTCTGTGAGCTTTGCTGCGCAGGTGGCGTCTTTTGCAGTTGGGGATTCTGCACAACGTTGGGAACCGCAGGTGCAGGCGTCTGGACGTTAGAGACCTGCGGAGTGTTCGCTGCGTGGGCAGCTATTCCAGCGGAATTTTTCTTGTCACCCTTCCACACTGGTGTAGGTGCCGGCACAGTTTTAATAATTTTGTCGACGACGTCCAGCGCGGACACGTCGTCGGCTATCGCATCGAAGCTTAGGGTGAGTCTGTGCGCCATGACGTCTGGGGCGACCTCCTGAACATCGCTTGGTAACACGTAGTCGCGACCCTTAATCAGCGCCAGCGCCCTGGCCGCGGCCGAAAGGCCTAACGTTGCACGAGAAGAGTTGCCGATCTGAATGATCGGTTTCAGGTCTTCCAGCCCGAAGTCTGCGGGGTTCCTAGTCGCCAGCACTAACCTGACGATGTACTCGTTGACCAGCTGATGCACGGAGATGCTCGCAGCCTTTTCCTGAAGAGCGAGAGTTATCTTTGGGTCTAGAAGCTGGGTTGCCTGCGGGGGCTTAACAGCCATCCGCTGCAGGATCTCCAACTCTTCGTCGCCCTTGGGATAGGGCACGTCGACCTTAAGCAGGAAGCGGTCTCGCTGAGCCTCAGGAAGAGGATAGACGCCCTCGGATTCGACGGGGTTTTGGGTGGCGATCACGGTGAATGGATCCGGCAGCGGATACGTCTTGCCGGCGATGGTCACCTGCTTTTCTGCCATCAACTCGAGCATAGCGGACTGCACCTTTGCGGGTGCGCGGTTGATTTCGTCTGCTAGAACGAAGTTCACAAAAACAGGCCCGAGCTCAACGTCAAAGGTCTCTTTGGAGGCCGAGTAAACGCGGGTGCCGACTATATCGCTGGGCACCAGGTCGGGGGTGAATTGAACGCGCGCGAAGTCGCCGCCAACAACCTTGGAGAAGGTGCGCACCGCGAGAGTCTTCGCGGTTCCGGGAACGCCTTCTAGAAGGATGTGGCCTTTAGCTAGCAAGCCAACCATCAGTT
Organism: Propionimicrobium sp. BV2F7; assembly: GCF_000510445.1. NCBI lineage: Bacteria > Bacillati > Actinomycetota > Actinomycetes > Propionibacteriales > Propionibacteriaceae > Propionimicrobium > Propionimicrobium sp. BV2F7. The sequence goes on from NZ_AZIS01000003.1 coordinate 651,485, forward strand.
GCTGAACCATATGGTCTTGCCCGACGATTACTTGCTGGATGGCGGCGATGGCTTCCTTCAACAGTGCTGAAGCCGCTTTGGTGTCCTGCACGTCAGTGATGGTCACAATTCTCCTAGATTGCTTGGACTTGATTACAAGGGTACTAACCCAACCTGTGAGTAGTCGAAGAACTTAGACGGTGCGGCTAGGATTGCTAATGATGCATCAGCCAAGCTCTCTACCCGGCAGCGGGCCACAAGCGTATCCGCTGCTTGCTAGCGACCCTCCGAAAATCGGCAGCTTCTGGTTGGACGCAAGAATGACTGCAAGCCGAGGAGCGGTAGTTTATTTCGGGCACTCCAGCTTCGGCTCAGAGGTGTTGCTGCTTCGCTTAAACGCAGGAGCAGCCGGCGACGCCGCCGTTCGAGATCGCTTAAGCGGCGAAATCAACAAGATGCACGAGCAGACCGTCATAGCGATGGGCGGCGAAGGTCAGAACCGAGGCCGACTCAGCGATAAATATGACCACGAATACGACGACCCCTACTTGTCCGGCGAAGAGGTGGCGCCCTGGGTCGCCTTGGCATACGACGGAAGCGAACGGTCGATCGCCGAGGCTAACCGCCTGCTTCGAACTATCGACCTTTCGATCCCCGTCAGTCAAGATGCCGGACCCGACTATTTACTTCCTTGGGAGAAGGACGCGTCAACGGGCCGGTGGCGGGTTTGGCCGCTTCCTTGGCCAGGACGTCACGATCGTGCGGGTGTCTTGCCCATCCTCGCCGCCTGGCTAATGACGATAGTTCTAGCAGGTCTTGGGCTACTCATAGCGGTGCTGCTTTTCCAGAACACGCCCCCGGAGCAACCACAGCCTCCTGTCCCGACTCAAAATCAGAGCCAAAGCTCCAACGATCCGAGCCAGGGCGAGTCTGAATCGTCAGCCGACCAAGATAGCTCTACCCCCGATCAGGGAGAGTCCGGAGAAAGCCAGTCCGCGAGCCCTCAGGATAGTCAATCGGCTTCCCCAGGCGAGGGGGAAACCGCTCGAGAGTCTGAGGATCCAAACGCAGATCCGTCTAAGCAGCCCTCGATGAACGACGAGGGCGAGAGTTCGCCGAAACCGACCAACGGGCGCACCAAGCTTTAACTATTTTTTGGCTTCCTATATAATGAAACTTCGGCAAGTCCGTTTCGGGACCTTAGCTCAGCAGGTTAGAGCAGGGGACTCATAATCCCTTTGTCGCGGGTTCGAGCCCCGCAGGTCCTACCTAGATACGACCAAACGCTGGTTTTCTGCTGCGGAAGCGTGTCGTTCTGCCTCTATCCAGTCGGCCTAAATATTCGATAATGGTCTGTTATCTAATATAGTGGATGAACCCCTTAGATCTCGCGGTGATCGAGTTTTTCAGTAGGTAGCCCGCTTGAAGCAGATCGGTGAAGATACGTCATATTATGCCTGGAATGGATGAGAGCACTCTGTGTCAGGCCAAGAAGCAAGTGGATGTGGATTGCCCTAGGTTTTTAGTTAAGGGTGATAAGGATCAGCATGTAATGCACAACCTGTATAAATCGGTACAGTAAACCTTTCTCCCATGCTCGCGAACGGTAGATGTAAGTAAATGGCTATTGCCGGTATCCAGCGGATTTCTCCCTACACCATACAAACAGATCTAACCCACCTCATTGGCGCATCGAGATTCGGCTTAACCCAAACAGGTGTACGTCTGGTCTCATTTTCCGACATGGATGGAAATTGATTGAGGTCAACAGCCTCCGCCCCCAGCTCCCGGGCTGTTGCCCAAATGAACTGCTTTTCATCGTATACACAAGAAGCGTAGCGCTCTAAGCCTTAAGCGATGCTGAGAAGGCGGGCTTCTTTGGGGTCGAAGGCTCCTCCTGCGCCATCAATAGTCCCCCATGTACTAGCGCCACGTGTGGAAGCGCGAACCCCGTCTAGTGCTGCCGCGAGATTACCTGTGCTAGCTGCGTAAATGGATATTCGCCCGTCTCCATCGGAACCCGGTAGTTTAACCGTACCTCCCACAACACCTGTACGCCCCACCAGATTATTCAGATTCGTGGCTGTTTGATCACTGAATCTCGTTTTCGTAGCACTCATTCTTGGCTATCCCATCTGAAACATCGCCAGGCCAACAAACCCGTTGTCACCGTCCACACGATGCACACCGCCGACCCCTGAAACACGGAGTACTGCAATTGAGTTCCAACTAGGCTATGCCGCAGCATGTCACCAACGTAGGTGTAGGGAAACGCCAGACCCGCGTATTCCACGGCTGCGGGCATCATTCGATACGGCAGAAACAGCCCACACAGAAACATCATACCGACAGGCAATATTCCGGCTAGTGCCCCGACCAGCCCCGGGTTGTCGGATCTAGACCCGATCAGCAGCCCCAGCGGCAGCGTCGACGCCACACAGAGCACCATCGCCCACACCAGCATCGCCGAATCCGTCAGATTCAGCGATCTAGAGACGACCGCAATGAGCCAGATCAAGCAGAACTCCACGCCGATCACCACGATTCGTGCGGGCATCTGAGCCCACAGATACTGCGAGCGCGTCACTGGAGTCATCCCAAGACTTCGCAACACGCCGTCCTTACGTAGTTGAACAATAGGAGCGGCAGTGCCCGTCAGCCCTAGTGAAAGCGAGGCAAAAATCAGTATCGCAGGCAAACCGAACGCCAACGCGCTGATCCAGCCCTCAGGCTGGGGCAGATCCGGCAGCAACAGAAACATCGCGATAAACGACATAGGAAAGACCATGCCCAACCCGGTGGTCATCGGATCACGCAGCAACTCCCTAAAACTCGCCAAGCTAAGAGCCCGAATCTGTCTCATCAATCCTCCTCACGTGTCTGCTCATCAAGTTCCTTACCGACCAAGCGCAAGAACACATCGGAAAGTGATGGGCCAGCAGTCTTGATCCGCTGCGCTCGGATAGAGCTAGATGCGCACCGCAGCCCGGGCGCGCGTCATATCTGAAACCACCAGTCTGACACTCGTCGATGCACCCACGCGCCTGGTAGAGGCCCAGATCACTCCTGGAAGATTTTTCAAAGTGGCAGCATCAACCCGGCTGGTCGTCTTGAACGAGATGCTGCCCTGACCTGCGTAACGCTCCAGTAAATCGCTGACGCCGCCTTCAGCCACGACTCGCCCAGCATCAATAATCACGATTCTGTCGCACAAAGCTTCTGCTTCGTCCATCATCTGAGTGGCCATGACCACCGCGCCCCTACCGGCGCGCTGCCTGATCACATCCCACACCTGTTCGCGCGCCAAAGGGTCAAGCCCGACCGTCGGTTCGTCAAATGCGACTATCTCCGTGTCCCCAATAAGCGCCAAAGCCAACCGCAATCGTTGCTGCTGGCCTCCAGATAAGGTTTTAACCCGCGGCTTACGCTTCGTTTCCAGATCAACCAGAGAAATAATCTCATCCACCTGGCGCGGACGCGGATAAAACGACGCCCACAATTCCAGGCTCTCCGTCACCGACAGATGCTTAAACAGGGAAGATCCCTGCGGCTGCAGACTCATCCGCCTGGCACACTCCTCCCGCTGCCTGACTGGCGAAAACCCGCACACCGAAATACCGCCTTCGTCCAGGCACCTCGCACCCATAATCGACTCAATAAGCGTCGTCTTACCAGCACCATTAGCCCCAAGAAGTCCAACCACCTCACCAGGAAAAACCTCAATGTCAACCCCATCCAGGGCAGTCACTTGCCCATAGCGTTTGGACGCTCCGCAAACGCGTATAAGTGGTTCTGACGTGGCCGTTGTCATGCTTTCTCCTTAAGCACGAATAGTGGAAAGTCTTGGATACGAAGCCCCTCTGCTAGAATGTACTGAACCCCAATTCTTGGACAGTGTGATTCTATCCGATGGTGGTTAGTGCGTGTTGCCGGTATTCGTTTGGGGTCATCCCTCCGAGCCGTTCTTGCATACGCTCAGTGTTGTACCACTGTATGTACTCGTCAATCGCTGCGCGCAGCTCGCTGATGGAAACGAATGAGTCATTGTTGAACATTTCTTCTTTCAAGTGAGAAAAGAAGTTCTCCATCACGGAGTTATCGTAACAATTGCCCTTACGGCTCATGGATTGAACGCACTGATGCTCAACTAGCTGACTGATCCATGACTGGTGGTGATAGTGGTAGCCCTGATCAGTATGAACAAGAATACCTTCCGGATCACCCGCTACGCGAAAAGCCTTTTTCAGGCTCAACGCGGACACTTTCGTTGTTGGAGATACCGAGAGAGTGTGAGCAAGAATCGAGTGATCACACAAATCCATCACCGGGGACAAATACAGCTTCTGCCCCGAGATCTGAAATTGAGTAATATCGGAGACCCATTGTTGATTTGGCTTTTCCGTCACGAAATGCCGATCTAAATGATTATCAGCCCGACGTGACGTCGTACCGCGGTAAGAGTTGTAACACTTACGTTTCCTCGTTTTAGAGCGTAAACCAAGCTGCCTCATCAACTTAGCGACAAGCTTACGCGACACACACCACCCATCACGCAGCAGCTGAAGCCGAACACGGCGATAACCATAGCGCTGATGGCTTTTATCGAAAATCTTCCGAATCGCTTGTTTCAGCTGCACATGCCGATCCTGGGTCTGCATCTGCTTGAGCTGATAATAGAACGTTGATCGTGCTAGTTTGGCTACCTGTAACTGTACCGGCAACGGGTATTTAGATCTGAGAGTGGCAACCACACGGGTTTTCAGCCTTGCCCCTGATCCCTCAGATCTCGTAATTTTTTCAAATATGCTAACTGTGCTTTTAACCGTGTATTCTCCTCAATCAACGCAGCATCCGGAACCGTCGCGCTCCTCTCGGGATCAGGGCTAGCAATCAGCGTTTTCGGTTTTCTGCCACGCCTTTTCGGGCGTAAGCCCTCATCGCCAGCTAAACGCCACACTCGTACCCACGAATACACCAGATCAACCGAAGAAAAATTAAACTCTGCCGCCAACTGCCTCGCACTCTCACCAGCAAGAAAACGAGCGACAATCGAGCGCTTGAACTCCCACGAGTAAACAGCTTTCGTATCACGTGTCACAAGCACCATTTTCCCATGAAGAACCCACCTGTCATAAAGCGAATTCACCGGCCGAAATGGCAAACCAAGTTTTCTGGCTGTGGCTCGAGAGCCATAGCCCGCCTCAAACAAATCAACAGCCGCCGCCCGCTGCTCCACCGACAACGAACTATCAGAACGCATAACACCCCTAACCCTAAAAACTGAACAAATAAACGTCCAACTTTCAGGGTTCAGTACATTCAGAAAACCTGGGACACTTCAGACGGGCCTACATCACCTCTTTTGTCATACTTGACGACGGCATCTCAGTTGTTCGATACATTGGCGTCTGTTCCCAGACGGAATCGATTAATTATCTTTACTCAGGTCGATGAACCTTACCTGGATTGCTTAATTTCATTTTTGAGTAAGAACTGAATAGAGTACCTTGTGCGAGTGTAATGAAGATATTTGTATTGTGGCCAAGGATTCTGGAGTTGAGAATCAAGCAAGAAACAGCAAAGCAGCCTGTAAGAATAGGTGTTCTTAGTGAGAGCAGAAAAAATATACAAAGCCGCAGAACTTTACTACGCAAAAAATTTAACTCAACAGGAAATTGCAAAGCAATTAGGGATATCTAGGGTAACTGTATCAAGGATGCTGGCACGCGCCCGCGAAGATGGCATGGTGGAGATTCGGCTCCACCGACCTTTCAGAATTAATAGAGAACTATCGCTGTCTCTACAGGAAAAGTACAACTTAGAGAAAGCAGAAATCGTTACCTCCATCAATAAAGAGGAAGAAACTGTTTCCGCAGTATCTAGCGCCGCAGCAAACTTACTTATGGAGCTTGTGAAAGACAATGACGTGATAGGTGTATCGTGGGGAGGTTTGTTAAGAGAAATTGTTGATGCAATGCCAATCTGTCCGAAAACAAACACAAAAGTAGTAACACTGGTCGGAAGTCTAGGGGGAGGGAAACCGGCGCTGGATGGGCCAGAAATAGCCCGATCACTAGCGGCTAAGTTCCGGGGAACATATCGTTTTATCAACGCCCCAGCTATACTTCCGACTACTAGCCTACACGATCAAATCATTCTTTCGGGAACAATACCGGATGTGATTGACCTAGGGAAATCAGCTGATGTTTTTCTGTTTGGTGTTGGATCCATTGCTGATGAAGCATCTTCACTAAGCCAGGCAGGCTATCTGTCAGCAGAAACCCGCTCTCAATGTGAAGCACAGGGAGCTGTCGGACATCTTTTAGCCAGAATGATTGATGAAAACGGAGATTCGCTCCGCGAATTTAATAGTCGCGTGCTAGGGGTAGGCCTTGATGTGCTAAAAAATAAACAGAAAACAATTTTAACAGTCCACGGCGCCGAAAAAGCGCATGTTACACATTGCGCTTTACAAGGAGGCTATGCAAAGTACCTCGTCGCCGATACAGATTGCGCCGTAAAAATTCTTGGACTAACCAAATGAATTAAGACTAGCATTATAAACAAGAGATTCGAGCCTTTATCCAGGCCAAAACATTCTTAGGCAAATCTGTGTCATTTTCGTCGTTCCACATCTCAATGGAGATGGGGCCGGAATATCTACTTAGTTGGAGCAAATCTGCTAAGTCAGAAAATGGCACCTCACCTCTACCGAAAGGTACACCTCTAAACACTCCAGCTTTAGCTTCTTTTAATTGAATAGCTTTGACATGGTCAACGGCTTTAGCAAATTGGGAAGCTATTGAAAGGGAATTACCAATCACATTTCCTACATCAAAGTAAATACCCAAGCGAGGATTATTAATTACGTTAATAACATCAAGAATTTGCTCAACATTAACGAAATCTTGTCCATCAACGTTCTCAATGGCGAAATCCAGGGATAAAGAACGAGAGAAATGCAGCAGTTCCTGAAGATTTTCAATAAAGAAATCTAAAGATTCTGGTGATGCCTCATTATAGTAATCCAGATATCCAGCAATTTGTACAAGTTCACAGTGCGTTAAAGAAGCAAATTCAATGGCTCTCTTAGCAATTGATAGACCTTGCTCCCGTTCTAACGAATTAGTAGCACCCAACGCAAAACGCCTATTGGCACTAAGTGTTAGGGCTCCTATATAAATATTACTGTCTCGCGCACAGTCTTCAAAAGTCCTTATGACAGATGGCTCAAGGTATAGCCTGTCAAGCTTTTCCGAGCTTTCATCAATGGACAATTCAATAAAAGAGTAGCCCGATTCACCAGCCAACCGACATTTATCCTGCCACGATAAATTTCCGGGTAAACCTTTTTCATATATCCCTACTGGAGATTTCATGACACAACTCAATTCAACAATAAATTAATTCCGAGGTATCAACCTACTTTATTAGACTGCCAAGGTAACCATCAATCAAAAAAATATCTTTCTAAAGCCAAACCTAAAGCCTGTGGAGTAGAGAATTTGCCATAAGAACCAACAGCCTCATCTAATTCTGCTGTACCAGCCCATGTAACAAAAAAAGATGGAATGTTATTCTGCCGAGCCCCTATTATGTCGTACTTCCGGTCTCCTACCATAACAATTCTTTCTATCATAACCTCTTCACGAGCATTCAATTCGGCGATTGCCTCCTTAACAATCTGCGCTTTACCTGATTTTTTGTCATCCTTTGACCCTACAATCACCTCGAAATAAACTGACAGTTTCCTCGCGTTGAGGATATTTCTTGCAATTTCTAGTGGTTTCGAGGTGGCGACTGCCAATCTAATATTTTTTTTCGATAGGTTGAACAGCAAGTCCTGAATCCCATCGAAAACCGGAGCTGTCGACGCAATTGGGATATAGAAATCCCGTTGGATCTCAATCATTTGCTCCCAAATTGGCAGCGCCGCCCCTGGATTCAAATCCATCATGGCTTCTAGCAACGGCGGCCCCACATACCGACGCAGATAGTCCGATGTCTGCATATCTGCCGGCAATGGTAACTGCAGCAACCCAATCATCTGTTGGAATGCAGTGACTATAGTAGAGGTTGTATCCACTAGCGTTCCATCAAGATCGAATAAGACTACAGGCCTCAATCGCCCAGCCGAGAATTCACTCTTCGACACTGTCTACCGTACTAGCACCAAATTCGGATGTTTAACCAGGTCATCTAGTTCAAAAACGCTACAAGGAATCTGCTCGCCGTAGTGAGTCAAGGCTAATGCAGCCGCAGCCATTGCATATTTCAAACTAGACTCTACCTCGCCTTTAAGGTAAGCATGGATGAAGCCAGCCGCCATACCGTCCCCAGCGCCCAATCTGTCGACTATCCTAATATTGTAGGCATCTTCGTGAACATGCACTCCATCGATAAGAGCATCTGCACCATTTGCGCCATCAGACATAACGATGTATTTAGCTGCGGAATGCTCTTTCAAGAGAGACAACGCATCCTCTACAGTGTTTGTTTTCTTCAGCAGATTATCAACATCATCACGTTTACAGAATAAAATATGCGCATTTTCTATAAACGGAAGAAGAATACTGGCGGCTTCCTGCTTAGTCCACAAGAGCGAGCGATAATTCACATCAAAAGCAACAGGTACATTAGCTTTATAGGCTCGTTTGCTTGCCTCTTGCAAAATCTTGCATACAGAAGGTGATAACGGAACAGATAAACCCGAAAGAAGAATAATCTTCGTGTCAAGCAAGGCATCCCAATCAACGTCATTCACCGTCATGTTTGTGAACGCAGTATTGGCACGATCGAAACTTACCCGTGTCGGGTTAGGTTCTGCCGCGTATTCGACATAATACGTTCCGAGCCTAGCATCCGAAACTTTTTTAACATGCGATAGGTCTACCCCGTACGAGCGATATTGATATTCAACTCTGCGCCCTAATTTTGAATCAGGTAAAGCCGAAAACCATGCTGTCTTGTGTCCAAAATTACTGAGGGAACAAAGAACATTGGCTTCTGTTCCGGCTATTTGAACCCGAAATGATTCAGCTCGTTCGATAATTCCACCAGCGCCAACTGCTAGTCGAATTCCTCCCTCACCTATTCCTGTAGCATCATATTTTGTCATTTTCATACTCCAGCAATAACTGTCGGATCCGATTTGCTTCTGCTGCTGGATCTACAGCTTTAACGATTTCGGAACCTACTACTGCGATATCAAATGGATGGCTCTCGAATAGAGCCAATGTTTTAGGCGTAATACCACCTGCGAGAGATACTGAGACATTACCGTCAACTAGCTGTGCAAGCCGATGCAATTCCTCAACGATTGTTTGGTTCTCTTCCTCGTCCTTCGTTGTACGCTGCAGAACTATATTACTGACCCCGAGATCAACCATTAATTTGACATAGTCATCGGACCATCCAGGAAATAATTCAACCGCAATTTGACGCCCGTAGTCATAAGCAGCATCGCATGCAGACTTAATAACTGAGGAAGGTGCTTCTCCAACAACTGTCACAATGTCTGCCCCATAGTCAAATGCTAATCTGGCAAACTTGTCACCGGCTCTTGCTACTCTAATATCCGCTAATATTGTGCCAGAAAATACTGTACGCAATTTAGGTAAAGATGTCTTCATACCCTCTGATAGACAAAGATACGTCCCTGCCTCGACTATGTCCACGGAGTGGGAACACGCCTCAGCGATAGAAACGGCTTCATCAATATCTGTAAGATCTAACGCCAGCTGTATCTTTTTCACACTATTCACCTTTACGAATAGCGTAGAAATTTTGTGGATTTTGATACATAAACTTATGGACAGCGCTTTCACTGATTCCTTCATCGATGAGACGAGGTAAGAACTTATTCTTGATCCACGTAAATCCAGGACCATACCCATAGACTTTATGATGGGAGCGACGTCCCATATCATTACATAACATCAGCTTATCCTCATAGCCCTCATCAACGAGAGATTTGATTAGGGCAACCCGCATTGAATCAGGATAGTATTTTGCTTTGCCTGGACCGTCATATATAAGAGAGGCTCCTGTTTCGAGCATCTTACGGTGATACCACAAATCTGGATTACGATCCACGTGAGCTACTGCGAATCTGGACATATCGAAATCTTCTTGTCGCACAATATCAAGAATTTCCAGCCCCATCGTTCCAATGGTGGTGTGCGCATGAACAGCAACACCGGTAATCTTTGCTGCTCTACAAGCTGCCCTTATTACTTTTTCTTCACCAGGCGTGATATGCAGATAAGCAGTACCACATTTAATCCAGCCAGCTTTGATGTCTGTCCCATCCATACCGACTTCTATGTCCTGCACCATCTCATCCACAATACGTGAAATGTCCCATTCGCCCATGTCATCCGGCATGCCATGTTCCTGGCAAATGTAACCCGTACAGGCGACTACATGCACCCCGCTGGCTTTAGATGCGTAATACATTCCTTTGGCATTCCTACCCCAGGTTTTCGGTGTAGCTTCGACAATAGTGCCTCCACCTGCCTGCTTGTACTCTTCCAGCATCGCTACTGCCTTGCCATATGAATCGAGTTGGTGATCCAACTCAACTTTTGATCCGTGCCCCTGCGGCATACTCAAAATGTGCTCATGCGGCATGGTGTAACCCATGTCTTCGACCTTAATATCACCCAACACTGTCCGCACAATTGACATAATATTCTCCTATTCTTTATGCGTACGTTATTTGTATGTAAGAAATTTAAAATGATATCTGCTATATTTCCTCTAACTGTTTACCTTTGGCCTCTTTCGCAAACTGATAGATGATGGCACCAACAGCAAATAATATTGCGAACACTATAAAAGGAACGAATACAACGCCGGCTGTAGGTTTTCCACCGCCAATCAACATACCAACAAAATAGGGACCAACTATTTTCGCAGTAGCACCTAGCCCATATCCAAGACCCAACCCTGTAGAGCGAATCTCCGTAGAAAATTGTTCTGCACCAAATGGATTGAGAACGCCAAATGCTCCATCTCCAAAAGCCATTGCGATGACAATTCCAAGGAAGAAAAGCATACCGGCGTTAAATAGGTTGCTATCTTGTGCTGCGCCCATTTTGGCACCAAAGGCGGCGATTAGACAGCCTACAGCACCTAAGAGACCCCATATCAACATAACCTTACGTCTACCGATTTTATCTGAAACCCAAGCAGCTCCCAGTCGGCCCAATAAATCTGCAATCGAAACGCCGATGAACATCAACGAGACTTGCTGTACATCGAATTGGAATGATGTTCCAAGAATAGACTGACCCCAAGATTGGATTGTGAAAGAGCCTAATATAAAGCTAAATGATCCGATGGTAACAATTGCCAGAGCTTTTTTATGGCGCTCAAAGAGAACTCTGAAACCTTTTTGGGATTTGGGAGCAATTTCCGGCAAAGGACCTACATCTTCTGGTGCTATGTTTAGCGCCCACGCGTACGCGTTACGAGCCGCCTCATTATTGCCCTTGGTCTGATGGAATCTTGGCGATTCCGGTACCTTCATTGCCCAAAATACAAGAAAGATAGGTAACGCTCCAATAACAACCAATCCACGCCAACCAAAGCTAACGCCTAAGGTAGATGTGGCAATCGATCCCAGCATAATTCCAGCTGGAATGAACACGGCGGTTAGTCCCGATAAAAGTCCTCTTTGCTTACTAGGCACAAACTCCTGAACAAATGGAATCGAGGTAATTGATAATCCTCCCACCCCGAATCCAACGCCTACCCTTAAGATCGCTAATAGGATCCAGCCATTTACCGGAACTACAAGGCAAAGTACAGTAAATACTGCGAGAATGATTATGCAATATATAAAGGCTTTCTTTCTACCAAGAAAATCAGCTAACCTTCCCCAGAAGATAGATCCTAAAACTGTTCCTAAACCAGCACCAGCGAGAACCACACCCGAGTGAAAACCAGTTAGATTCCAACCAGGATCCTTCATCAGTAACGCAACGATGAATCCGATAAGAAACATATCGAAGAATTCGGAGATATTTCCAACAATCGCTAGTCCAATTAACGATTTTTGATTTCTTGTAAGTTTCCCGGAATCAATCTGCTCCATTGCAGTAAGTTGAGTATTCATAATAGCCTCATTGTTATGCGCCATCTTTAACTGGCGTCTGTCCATATTCTTTCAAATACCAAGCGCGCGATTCAGCAATCACCTGATCGTCTAGCTCGTCAAGTGAACCGAGTTGCAGCGCTAAATGGGCAACTTCAGCAATTTCTTCCACATAAGTAGCAGACCTCAACGCCTGGTTGCAGTCCTTCCCAATGGTGAACACGCCATGGCTTCTCAGCAATACAGCACTCGAATTACCCAAGTACTTTATTATCTGTTTACCAATTTCATCGGTGCCTATGGCAGCATAATCAGATACAGGTATCCTGCCTCCAAAAATATCTGCAGCCAAGGTACTAATACAAGGTATATATTCACCTCTTACCGCAAATGCCGTAGCATATCTCGAGTGGGTATGCACTATGCCATTTACGTCCGGTCTATGCCGATATACATAGCAATGTGACGCTGTGTCAACAGATGGTTTCCTGTCTCCAGCAACCTGTTCTCCATCCAAGTTAACAACTGACATATCATCCGGCGTCAAGTCTCGAAACTTTACGCCTGAAGGCTTTATAACGATTAAACCGGTTTCCTCATCACGACCCGACACGTTGCCGGATGTCCCTACCACCAGATTAGATTCAGGAAGCTCACGATTCGCACGACACACTTCTTCTTTTAATTGCTCCAACATTACAAAGCCTCCAATTGGTCACCATCTTTTGATGAAGGATCCAAAGATCCAATTTCGGGAATTTCTTCACTTACTACCGAAACTGGCACGCCTACTGCTTTCGCTATTCTTTCTGCGATCGCCTTTGCATCCATGTTGAACTCAGCGAGTAGGTATGGCATATTTGCGCCGTGAGCAAATCCAGGTATCGCAATTTTATGTAATTTGCTACTTGCCCCAAGTTCAGCCATCCGCTCAGCTACACAGGATCCCAGCCCCCCGATCACATAATGATTTTCAACCGTGAATATCGGACATTTCGCATCCAATAGAGCCTTATCCACTTCAGGATCATCGAATGGTTTCAATGTGGAAATATGTAGATGTTTGATATTGATCCCATGTTTAGCTAAGACTGCTGAGGCGCGAATTACTTCCTGCGTCATGACTCCGGATGACAAGACTAGTGCCGCATCGCCTTGGCTAACTTGTCTCGCCTTCGAAAGCTCCATTGGAGTGTCAAATAATCTAGGAATAATACCGCGCAGTTGCCTTATATATACCGGCCCATTTATCGAATATGCTACATCCAACACAGATTCAACATCTGCAGCATCTCCGCACTCCAATACCGTAAAGTTAGGCAGTCCGCGCATGAGATTTATATCATCAATAGCCTGATGAGTAACACCGCCAGGGGTCATCATTCCTGGTAAAAAACCAACTAACTTCACATTCAAATTTGGATACGCAATAGACATTGCTACTTGGTCGTATGGTCTCCTAGTTAGGAAAACCGCAAAGGTATGCACCAATGGAACAAAACCTTCTCGAGCCATACCGCCTGCCCAAGAAAGCATATTCTGCTCTGCCATTCCCATTAGATAAAATCTTTGGGGATAGGTTTCAGAAAATTCTGTTATTTCTGTAGATGCTGTCAAATCGCCCGAGAAAACTACAACATCAGGTTTGTCTGCCGCCCATTTAACAATATGCCGCGCGTGGACTTGTTTTTCCATCGTAATCATGCTATGCCCTTCTTAAAATTAACCAGTGCTTCTTTCAGCGCAATAACATCTGCTTCTGATTTCGGACGTACATAATGCAAATGAGGTTTACGACTATCCAGATATGGAATTCCCTGCGTAGTGTTCGTATCGCACAGCGTGACAGTGGGTTTACCGTTAGGCTCCATTTCTGCGGTTCCAGCAATAGCTTCCACGTCATGGCCATCAACTCGGTGGACATTCCAACCGAAAGCTTTAAATCTGGCATCAATCGGTTCAATATTCATGACATCTTTAGTATTTCCGTCATACTGCTGGCCGTTTACGTCAACGAATACATGCACCTTGTCCAGTTTAAAAAATGCGGCAGCTTGGGCAGCTTCCCAAGTCTGCCCTTCTTCCAACTCGCCGTCAGAAATGAATACAAATGTTCTTCCACTTTCCCCCTTGACCTTTCGAGCTTGCGCTATTCCACAAGCCTGAGATAGCGCCTGGCCAAATGAACCTGTAGTGAGTTCAAACCCAGGAGAATGCTCCGCGCCAATCATCTCAAGCGTTGACCCATCCTCATTGAAAGTCATGAATGCCGAACGGTCCAAACGGCCAACAGCCTCCAGCGCGGCGTAAATCCCCACTGCGTAATGGGCAGGTGAAATTAGGAAACGATCATATAGGGCACCTGGTTCACCATGGAACCTACCCCCAGAAGGAGAAGGATTATGACTACCAGGAGTGCCCGTAAACATTGGTGTACAAAGAGGCTTAGCCAACGGAGCTAAGTGCAAGACCTTAACATACAACGCGCCTAAAATTTCAGCCGAAGACAGAGCCTGGCTTAAATACGTTCCATTTTTTTCCAAACATAATTCCAGAACCCGGGTTCGTATGTGATTTGCCACCCTCCTGGCATCCGACTGCCATGGTTGACTCATTTCCGCCCTCCTTTGGACAAAAGTTCATATTTAAAACTTTATAGCCGACAATTTATGTCGATGTGTTTCTTTTGTCAACCACTATTGTGAACTTTTGTAAATTTATTCGATCGTGCTGATTTGGTGAGTTGAAGTGTCTGTAAGTCTTGGGGTGGCTGGTCTGGGATTGGCTGACAGGATTGGTATTGGCCGTTACTCTCGTGTGGTGTGACTCTTGAAGCGTTTGACAAGATTGTCTTTCCCAGGATTTGTCCGCTACTCGATGGTGCGGCCGATACCGCCTAGCCCACGTCGGTAGCTTGATCAGAAGATTGTCCGCGTGAATTCGTGACACCTTACAGACATGTTCCGAGGTGATTCCTCCCTAGGTCGGTATCGGCCTGACGGTCATTGGTTTCCACTTATGGGGAAGGTATTACCGCTATGTCTATTGTTGCTCATGTTCACCCGTATGTTGTGGGTGTTGATACTCATGCTCGCCATCACGTGTATTCAGTTCTTGTCTCTTCCACGGGCGAACTTTTAGGATCGCAGAAGTTTCCCACGACGGAAGCAGGGCTGAAACGTGCGATGAGGTGGGTTGTTCATCGCACTCGTTCACATGTGGAAGCTTTGTGGGTGATTGAAGGCACTTCTTCTTATGGTGCTGTTCTGACAGGCATGGTGCTGGCGAGTGATTTTTCGGTCGCTGAAGCGCCCCGTGTTGATTCTCAGCATCGTGCCGGTGTGGGGAAGACTGATGAATTGGACTCTGCAAGGATCGCGCGAGCAGCACTGGGGTTGCCGGTGGATAAGTTGCGTCGGCCTCGCCTCGGTAAAGGTATTCGTCAAGCAATCCGGATCCTTGTCGCGTCTCGAGAACTACTGGCAGGTGAAAGCACCCGGAAAGTAAACGCGCTGACTGCTCTTGTGCGTGGCAACCCGTTGGGTATCGATGCGCGTAGCGCGTTATCACGAACTCAGATCGAACAGATTGCCTCGTGGCGAATGCGCGGGGAGGATATCGAGTTACGGGTTGCTAGAACCGAAGCGAAAAGACTTGCTCGCCAGATTCTTGAACTCGATTGCGAACTTGGGGCCAACGAGCGTGATCTTGCTGGACTGGTCCAGATCAGTGAAGCCGCACCATTACTTCAAGAGACAAGATTTGGCGCCGTGAGTGCGGCGAAATGTCTCGCGGCCTGGTCTCACTACGGAAGAATAAGAACGGAGGCAGAATTTGCGTCACTTGCAGGCGTTAATCCAATCCCGGCCTCGTCAGGCAACACGGTTCGACACCGGCTCAATCGCGGAGGAGATCGTAAGCTTAACAGCGCTCTACACATGGTTGCCATCGTGAAAATGACCCATGACGAGGAAACAAGAAAATACGTGGCGAGAAGACGCGAAGAAGGAAAAACAGACCGAGAAATCCGACGCTGTCTCAAACGCTATATCGCTCGCCGAGTCTATCGCACACTCAATGCCCAACACGAGCTTTCCATAGCCGCTTGACAAATATAGAAGAATCCTGGGCTTTGTTCCACTTCTTATACGGGGGTCAGCTCGCTGACCCGAGTTTGATTATACATATCGATGATGTCGGCTGGAGTGCGGTATCCGAGCGCTTCGTGTAGGCGCTCATTGTTCCACCAGTGCACCCAGTTCAGCGTGGCGAACTCAACCTCTGTCAAAGAAGCCCATGATTGTGAATAGATTAACTCAGCCTTATATAGGCCGTTGACCGCTTCGGCTAGCGCGTTATCGTAGGAATCACCCACCCGTGGAGGGCTTGATCCCGTAATCAGCCAGTTTCTCGTTATAGGCAATACTCGTGTACTGCGAGCCATGATCGCAGTGATGCGTAACATTCACTCGCGTAGTTCTTCAGCAAGAATCCGATCACGAATGCTTCTGGCGCTTGCTGGTCTGCTCTTCGCTAGCCGGTAGCCGCGAGAGGTAATAAACCCTCCTTCCAGACTCGCATCCAATACCCGGCAAATCGGCTCAACCCCGAAACGACCCCTTATATTCGTCAATATAAGCAATCATCATCGGGCCGGACGGTCGAGCTGCGCTGCGAAAAAGCCGAGGCAGTTTTCAAAATCTCATTCGCCCTACGCAGCTGCGCATTCTAGCGTTTGAGCCGTTTGATTTCCTCATGCTCTTCACGCGTGAACCCCTGCCGCTCACCCGTGTTCACAAGATGCCGCTCATACCAACGGCGCAATGACTCATTCGCGATCCCCAGCTTCGAAGCAATCTCATTAACCGCCCTCCACTACGAACACGAACGATCAGCAGCCAACCGAACAGAAAGCAACCACACCGCACGATCCTCAAAATCCTGAGAATACCTCTTAGACATATCCCTAACCCTCTCAAAAACGAGTAGGAACAAAACCCAGGACGCTTCAGTTAATCCCCCTAAGCCTTGTATCAAAATTAAGCGTCTAAATAACAAACATTTTTCTGCCAGGCTAGATCTCTGCCATCGCTTTTCTAATCCGCTTCGCTGAAACCGGCATCGCCGTGCCCAACTGCTGAGCGAAGAACTGCACCCGCAGCTCCTCGATCATGAAGGCGATATCGTCCACCTCGTCCGGGATCGGGCCCTGGGGCAGGCGCTCGCAGAGCGCGTCGTATTCATCGAGCAGCTGATAAATAACATCGGCGTTGCTCGAGTCACGGCCTGGGTTAGAGGCGTAGGCGCGCATCCTACCCAGCATCGCCTCCAGGTATTTCGGCAGCTGCCGATACCAGGGGTCACGGATGAAGGAGATGAAACCTGGGAAGTAGAGATCCTCTAGCTGACGGACGATCTCGTCGCCGATTGGGCTCTCCGCAGCTTGAACGCGGACTTGAGCGGCCAACTCGCAGACCTTCGCAGCCACGTCCACCACTCTGACCATCTGGTCCGCCTGGTCCTGGCGAACTTCTAATGCCAGCCTGTCGAAATCCTTCTCGTTCCAGACCAACAACCCGCCGTGCGCCTCCGCCGCCTGCCCAGCCGCCTTCAACCAGGCGTCCGTCAGCAGATCCTGCAGCGAGTCGTACGGGCTGGACGGCAGCGCCAGCTTCTGGTCGTTACGCATCCTTGAAACCGCCCAGCGTGTCGGGTCCGGATTGACCAGCTGAAGAAGACGCCGCACTCCCCTAGAGTGAGTCGCCCGCTGTCGCTCCTCAGTCTCCTCGAGCACCTGCCCAACGTTAGAGCCGAAGTCGCGAAGCGCAGGATATCCAATCGCGGTGATGCCCGAACGCTTGACCTTTTTGGTTTGGGGAATATCGCCGAAAGTCCAACTATCCGACTTCTGCGACCTAGGTGCCGCCTTGTTAATCGTTTTTGCAACCTGAACGGCAAGATCTTTGCGCAGCTCGCCTAGATCGTTACTGTAAACGGCGTCTCGTCCGGGCCTGGTCACCTCGAACCCGACCTGCAGGTGGTCGGGCACCTTGAACGGGTTCCAATCGTTAGAGTCGACTGCAACACCGTTCAGTGCAAATAGCGCGCGTCCCAGCTCGTCGCAAAAACGTTTGGTTCTATCCGCCCCGTTCTCCTCGAGCCAAGTTAATGCGGCACGCGCATGATCTGGTGCAGGAACAAATTGCGTGCGGACCTGCTTAGGCAAATGCCTGATCAGTTCCGTCGCCAGCTCTAGGCGAAGCCCAGGCACCTGCCACGAGAACGGTTCCGGAGAGATCTGGTTCAACTGCGCGAGTGGCATTTTTACCGAGACGCCATCCCTGCCGGCTCCAGGAGCGAACTCGTAGCTGACCGGCAAATTAAGGTCGCCGAACTGCCACCTGTCCGGGAACTGCTCGCGAGCGGACGCAATGTCTTCCTCTTCTGCGAACAGGTCGATATCAAACTCGAGGAATGTCTTATCGGGATACTTCTTCCACCACTTGTCGAAAGTGGACTGGGAGTTGACGTCGCTTGGCAAGCGCACGTCGTAGAACTCGAAAATATCTCGATCGTCAACGAAAATTCCGCTGCCACGAGTCCGGTCGACGATCTCATCCGCTTCCGCAAGCACGGCTCGATTGTGCCTAAGGAAGTCGTGGTTAGCGTGTCGATCGTCCGGGCGCCACTCACCCTCTACGATGCCAGTCTGGATGAAAATCTTTCGCGCCTCTGCAGGGTCTATCCGACCGAAATTCACCAATCTGTCGGCGAAAATCGGCACACCAAGCAGGGTTGCACGTTCCCTTGCCACGACGTTATTGCGGCTAGCGGCGAAATGCGGTTCCGTGTAATTTCGCTTCAACAAGTGCCCGCCGATTTGCTCAACCCACTCAGGCTGAATCTCTTCGACCGTCCTCGCCCACAACCTAGAAGTCTCAACCAACTCCACAGCCACCACCAACTGCGGAGGATTCTTGGCCAGAGCGGAGCCCGGCTGGATGGCGAACTTGGCTCCCCTCGCGCCCTGGAATTCAGTTAATGGACGTCTGAGCCGCTTTCCGGTTTTTGGTTTTTCAGGCCGGGGCAGCTGGAATCCGATATTTCCCAGCAGTCCCGAAAGAGCGCTGATGATCACCTTGTCGTAAGAGGCTGGTTTATCGTTCTTCTTCATCTTCAGCGACTTGCAGATCTGACCAAGTTGAGTGTGCAGGTCTTGCCACTCTCGGGTGCGCATAAAGTTCAAGAATTCGTTGCGGCAAAGTTTACGAAACTGATTTCCGGAAAGCTCCCTGCGTTTGACCTTCAAGTAGCCCCACATGCGAAGGATCGCGATTATGTCTCCTCCGCTGTCGCCGCCGGGTTGGGCCTTAGCTTTCACCTTTTTTGCGTTCATCGCCCGGGCGCGCTCAGTTTTAGAAGTGTGCACGGTGAAGCGCAGCGGCTCACCTGCTTTCGCCTGACCGTAATCGACGCGCTCTTTTTGTTTTTTGTCGCCCGCAAGAGGCTGATCCATTGCCGCATCGGAAAAGAACCTGGCGTGAAGCTGATCTGCTTGCTCGCGCTGCTCCGCCGGCCGTTCACGAATGTCCTGAATGCCCAAGAAAGAAACCACTATCAGTACTTCCTTTAGGCAATCGCGCCTGGACGCCTCGATTAGCATCCTGCCCAGCTTCGGGTCGATCGGAAGTTCGGCGAGCGCGTGTCCGACACGAGTCAGCCTGGTCGGCTTGCGCTTAGCAAGGGCTCCGAGTTCGTCGAGCAGTCGAACGCCGTCGGCGATTTGAGAGGAATCCGGAGCCTCAACGAACGGGAAATTCTCAATGTCTCCCAACCTGGCCTTGGCCATCTGGAGGATTACCGAAGCAAGATTAGTGCGAAGGATCTCCGGCTCGGTGAATTCGTCACGAGCCGCAAAATCCTCTTCGCTGTATAGCCGAATTGCCACGCCGGGTGCGACACGGCCGCAGCGGCCTGCCCGCTGATTCGCGGACGCCTGGCTAATCGGCTCGATTGGCAGGCGCTGCACCTTGGTCCTTGCGGAATAGCGGGAGATACGCGCAGTTCCGGCATCAATGACGTATCTAATTCCCGGCACCGTCAGGGAGGTTTCTGCGATGTTCGTAGATATCACGATTCGCCGTCCCCTGTGGGACTGGAAAATCCGATGCTGTTCCACGGCGGAGAGCCCGGAGTGAAGCGGCAAAACTTCCATCGGAGCAAGCCGTTTAGCGGTGATCGCGTCATCAATCACATCTTGCGCGTCGCGAATCTCGCGCTCCCCCGAACAGAAAACCAGGATGTCGCCACGGCCAACGCCGATGAGTTCGCGGACCGCCTCGACTATGCCCTCAGACTGCTCAATTTCTTGGCCATCACGAGCCAGCGGACGGTAACGAATTTCGACCGGATAACCACGTCCGGAAACCTCAACGATCGGAGCGTCACCAAAATGTTTCGAAAACCGAGCTGTGTCGATTGTCGCCGATGTGATGATCACCTTTAGATCGTCACGCCTAGCCAAAAGCTGTTTTAGGTATCCGAGTAGGAAATCGATGTTCAGGCTTCGCTCGTGCGCCTCATCAATGATTATCGTGTCGTATTTTCGAAGATCTCGATCGTGGGTGATCTCGTTTAACAAGATTCCGTCGGTCATGAGCTTGATCCGGGTATCGGCACCGGTCTGGCGAGTAAACCTAACCTGATAGCCAACTAGCTGCCCCAGGTTCGTGCCGGTTTCTTCAGCGATTCGCTCGGCAACGCTCCTAGCGGCTATCCGCCTGGGCTGAGTGTGCCCGATGCTCTGCCTGCCAGCGAGCAAACACATCTTTGGCAGCTGAGTGGTTTTACCCGAACCGGTCTCACCGGCCACAACGATGACGGGATGCTCCCTCAACAGCCCCACTATCTCGTCAACGTGGGAACTGATCGGCAGTGCCGGAAAATCGATTGTTGGCTCAGACATATCCCATCTAGCCTAAACCAACAGGCAACACGTTCGTTCCATATGCGCCATACCACCTGTAATGTGGGCTTCTATGCAGGTCAAAGACACCACGGTCAAGGTTAGGGTCCCAGCCACGACGGCAAACATGGGTCCCGGTTTCGACTCGTTCGGAATGGCATTTCGCTATTACGACGAGGTAACCGCGCGTCCCATTTCCGGACACACCCGTGTCTACGCCAAGGACGAAGGCGCAGGAGCCAGCGTCCCCGGCGACGACGGAAACCTGATCGTGCGCACTCTGCGAGTCGGCCTAGAAACAGCTGGACTGCACCAGAGCGGCTTCGAGCTGCACTGTACCAACCGAATCCCGCAGGGAGGAGGGCTCGGTTCTTCGGCTGCGGCGATCGTCGCGGGCCTGATGCTTGCCCGCGGCTTCGCGGAAGACGAATCCAGCCTTGACGACCACACGATCTTCTCCATCGCCACCGCATTCGAAGGACATCCTGACAACGTGGCGCCTGCAGTTTTCGGCGGCGCGACGGTTGCCTGGATGGACGACAAGGGTAAGCCCCAATCCGCACCCATGCCCGTCGACGCCACGCAGCCCGTGACGCTCTTCGCGCCCCCTTTCGGATTGCGTCTGGCAACGGAAAAAGCTCGTGAGGTGCTGCCGAACTCGATTCCCCGAGAGGACGCGGTTTTCAATACTTGCCGGGCCGCGGTGCTGATGCTCGCGCTAAATGGGCGACGCGACCTGCTTATGGAAGGCACCGAGGACAGGCTGCACCAGGACTACCGTCGCGGCGTGCTGCCCGAAACCATGAAACTGATCGACCGGCTCCGTGCCGAGGGCCACCCGGCCGTCATCTCCGGAGCTGGCCCCACCGTGTTGGTGCTCGGCGAAGTCGACGAGGACGCCGCGAGAGCCGCGAGCGCGGACGGCTGGCGGATGCTCACCCCAGGAATCGACACTGAGGGCGCAAAAATTCAGTAACTTGATTTTTCTGCCAAACTCACCTGAATAGATTCTCAACACCCTTGAGATTTCGCGAATGCCCCAGTCAGAGCCTTATTCATCATTTTGAAAACCAAGCTCCGGAATTTGAGCGTTGAGTTTGGCAAATTTTTTTGGCTAGACGTGAGAAGTGGAGCCCCTCGAGGCCCCACTTATCACGCTTCTTTCTAGCGGTCCGGCAGCGGAGGACGCGCTACGTGCGCCTCGCTATGGTTCGGGTTGGCATCCAGATCAGGAGCATCGAAACTGCCGAGTTTCCAGTTTCGGACCTCGGGCATATCCTCCAGATGCTCCACGATGTACTCCTGGTGACGAGCAAGCTGCGACTCGCACCAGCGGTACAGCTTGATCGCGTTATCAGGCACCCTCTTAGCGTTATTGAGGATGTCCATCACCAAGTGGTAACGGTCGATTTCGTTACGAACCACCATGTCGAACGGTGTCGTCGTGGTGCCCTGCTCCTTGAAGCCACGAGCGCGGAAGCGATCCGCATCGGGACGGCCATGCACCAGCTGGTGGATAGCGCCCGGATAACCGTGGAAGGCGAAGATTACATCGACATCGTCGGTGAACAGATCCTTAAAGTGCTGGGTGCTCATGCCGCTAGGGTGGTCCTTAGGCCTGTAGAGACTGGTCAGGTTAACGACGTTAACGAACCTGATCTTGATCTGAGGGCACACGGTCTTAACAATCTCAGCCGCAGCAACCGCTTCCATGGTCACAACATCGCCTGCGCAGGCAACGACGATGTCAGGATCCTCGTCGCCGAGCCCCTCGCTGCCAGCCCAATCCCAGATACCGTAGCCACGGTTGCAATGCTCGATGGCCTCGTCCATGCTCAGCCACTGCGGCTGAGGCTGCTTATCTTGTACGATCAAGTTAACCAAGTTCTTAGTGCGGAACACGTGGTCGCTGACGGCAAGCAGGCAGTTGGCGTCCGGCGGTAGGTAAATCCTGCCCACCTCACCGCGCATGTTCAACACGATCTGCAGAAGTTCCGGAGCTTGATGGCTGAAACCGTTGTGGTCGTTACGCCAACAAGTCGAACTAAGCAAAATATTGGTGCTCGGCACCTTGGCTCGCCAGTCGAGAGCGTTGGCTTCTTGCAGCCACTTAGCGGCCTGCATCGTCATGGACGCGGAAACCATTCCGAATGCCTCGTAGCTGGCGAACATTCCGTGCCGGCCAGTCAAGTTGTAGCCATCGAGCCAACCGTGGCAGTTGTGCTCAGAAAGCACTTCCATTACGCGGCCCTGCGGGCTGAGCTTCTCGTCGATGACGTTTACGCGCTCCATGAAGGTGCGGTCGGACACGTCGAATACTGCTCCAAGACGGTTCGAATTTGTCTCGTCCGGGCAAAACAGCCTGAAGTTATCAGGATTGTCCCGGTAGATATCGCGCAGGAACTCTCCGAGCTTTCGAGTCGATTCGAGTCGGTCACTCGCCCTACTTCCCGGCGTCACCTCAACGGCGTACTGCTTGAAGTCAGGCAGGTTGAGGTCCTTCGTCAACAATCCACCGTTAGCGTGCGGATTTGCGGACATCCGAAGATCGCCCTCGGGGTTGTTCGACTCGACAAGCTCGCTGGGCGACCCATCTTCATTAAACAATTCCTCGATCTTGTACGAGCGCATCCACTCCTCGAGGAGCTTTAGATGATCGGGGTCCTGCTTGACACCTGACAGCGGTACCTGGTGAGCACGCCACGTGCCCTCAACCGTTTTACCGTCTACTTGGTGCGGGCCCGTCCAGCCCTTAGGCGTACGCAGAATAATCATCGGCCAAATCGGACGAGATCCGTCCCAGTTGCCTTGGCGAGCAGATTCCTGAATGTCCTTAATCTGGTCGTAGCAGTAAGCCAATGCCGCCGCAAACCTCTCGTGCATCCACGGCAGGTCGTCGCCCTCTACCCAGACGACTTCGTATCCGTGGCCTTCGAACAGGCTGGTCACCTCGTCAGGATCCTTTCGCGAGAGGACGCTCGGGCTGGCGATCTTTGCGCCATTGAGGTGCAGGATCGGCAGCACCGCACCATCGTGTACGGGATTTAGGAAGCTAATGCCCTTCCAGCTGCCCTCTAGCGGACCAGTTTCTGCCTCGCCGTCTCCGACGACGGCAGCCACCAGAAGGTCCGGATTGTCGAACGCTGCACCGAATGCGTGCGATAACGCATATCCGAGCTCGCCGCCTTCGTGAATCGAACCGGGGGTCGTAACGGAACAGTGCGACGGAATGCCTCCGGGCGCGCTGAACTGCCTGAACAGTCGACGCATCCCACTAAAGTCTTGAGTCACTTTAGGGAAGCAGTCGGAATACGTGCCCTCCAGATAAGAGGCACCAACCAATGCGGGGCCGCCGTGACCTGGCCCGGCGATGTATATCGTTGACTGACCTGTCTTCTTTATCAGTCGATTCAAGTGGGCATAAATAAAGCCGAGACCGGCACTGGTTCCCCAGTGACCAAGCAATCTCGGCTTAATATCATCGGCGCTAAGCGGGCGCCGCAGAAGCGGGTTTTCTTGCAGATAAATCTGCCCCACGCTCAGGTACATGTTTGCCCGCCACCAAGCATCGACAGCGAGCAATTCTTGCTTTGTGAATTTTTCAACCCTTGACATATCTTCAAGCTATTACTGATCACAATTCAATAACAGTGCCTGCGGTAAAGGATTGCATTAATTGCCAAAATCAAGATCCGAGTCTTATCTCAGTACACGGCATGTAGCACCGTTGCGAAGATTGTAATCACGGGTATGCAGGCAAACGACGTGATGAAAATCGCGTCGCGAGCCATGGTCACGGACTCTTTGCCGCGCATGGCGAAAACAAACACGTTCTGGGCACACGGTAGACCTGCCATGACCGTCACAGCAAGAGTTGTTACAGAGTCGAGCTTGAACACAAAGATTGACAAAAGTGCCGCCACCAAAGGCATGACAACTGTCTTTAGTGTCGCGATGAACCAGGTCTCGCCAGCATTTTGTCTTCCTGGGATGGGACCGATCCGCAGGGAGACACCAAAAGCAATCAGCATCGCTGGCACGGAGAAATCTCCTAAGATCTCGACGGTTCTCAGCAATGCGCTGGGGTACTCGATCTTGACGATATTGCTCAAAATCCCTAAAAGCACACCGATCGTCATCGGATTCTTGAACGGCAGGCTCAGGTAGCTCAGTTTAGAAACTTCGCGACCGCTCTTCTTCACCAGTTGAGCATCCAAGATGGAAAGTCCGAGAGGCTGGAGTAGGAGCACCTGAACCAAAAGCACGGGCGCCACCCAGCTGGAATCACCAATCACCGCAAGCGTTATAGGCACGCCCATATTGTTCGCATTCACGTAGCTAGACGCAAACGTGCCGATGACAGCGTGTCCGAGATTCGGCTTCCAGATCAATCGCGATACGACCACATAGATGAGCGCTGTCAGCACTATCGCGCTTGCCGATGCCAAGACGTTGAAGGAAAAGATTCGCCCCAGATCGGCTCGATACATAGAAGCGAAAAGGAGGCATGGCAGACCCGCACGAAACGACGTCTTGGCTAGCGCCTCCTGAGCAGACCTGTCGAGGATGCCGATGTGAGCCAAAACCCAACCGACACCGGCAATCGCCCAAATAGTAGCGAACCCGCTCAATGCGCTTAACACGCCGCAAGTATATGCGCTCGAAAGCCAAAAATCTGATCGTCAAGTTTTCACAGAATTCAAGCGTAATCAACTTTTTTTCAAAAATTGTTTCATTAATATCTTTTTCATGTAAATTAGAAGATCGAGGGGGCAAAGAAGTCCTGCAGATTACGTCCATCAAAGGAGATGACGAAAATGGAAAAGTTCATCATTGGAATCGATATCGGCACGGGATCCACTAAAGGAATTCTGGCTGACTGTGCCGGCAATGTATTACACACAACCATCGTCAAGCACAAAACAAGCTTCCCTCGTCCAGGCTGGGCCGAGCACGACGCTGACGAAGTTTGGTGGGCTGACGTAGTTGCTGTTTGCCGAGAGCTCACCACACGAGCAAAGGGCAGCGTTGCAGGAATCTGCATTTCAGGCATTGGGCCTGTTTTCCTAGCAGCAAACGATCGTGGCATGCCGTTGCGTCAGGCGATCTTATACGGCGTAGACACCAGGGCTTCCGAAGAAATTAACGAGCTAAACGAACGTTACGGATACGACGAAATTTACAATCGCTGCTGTAACAATATGACCTCGCAGTCCGTTGGTCCGAAAATACTTTGGGTCAAGAAAAACGAGCCCGAGGTTTGGAAAAGAACTAGCCGCTTCTTGATGGCTCACACCTACTGCGTATTCCACTTAACAGGACAATACGTACTTGATCATTTGTCTGCCTCAATGTGCGAACCGCTCTACTCCCCAATCACTAATGACTGGGTTGACGAATGGGTAGAAGATATCTGCGGGGATCTGCCCATGCCTAAACTTATGTGGTCGAATGAGATCGCTGGGTACGTGACTGACAACGCTGCGAGAATTACTGGCCTCGCACCCGGAACTCCGGTGGCAGTCGGCTCGATTGACGCATTCGTTGAGGGACTCTCTGTTGGCGTCCGCAACCCCGGTCAAGTCATGATCATGTACGGCTCGACGATGGTTGGCATCCAAATCTCTGACAAGCCATTAAAGGCAGAAAATCTGTGGTCTTGCTCTGGTCTATTCAAAGACACCTATTTGTTAGCAGGTGGCATGTCCACCTCTGGCTCGATCACAACTTGGATCTGCGATTTAACAGGAAACTCTTACGACGATTTAACAAAGGCCGCAGAGCAATCCGGACCTGGAGCTCGCGGTTTACTCCTGCTCCCCTATTTTTCTGGCGAACGTTCCCCAATTGCGGACGAAAAAGCAAGAGGCGTGCTTGCCGGCTTAAACCTCACCCACACCAAGGGAGATATTTATAGGGCCGCGCTCGAATCGATCACATACGGAAGCCGCCACATCCTATCGACCATGGCAGAAGCCGGTGGGAAACAAACTGAATACTGGGCAGTAGGTGGCGGCACTAAGGGAGGTTTGTTACCACAAATCATGTCTGACTCCCTGCATGTCGAACAGTTCATTCCAAAGATCACAACCGGCGCATGCTACGGAGACGCTCTCCTCGCGGCGATGGCAGCTGGTCTTGTAGAAACAGATACTTCATGGAATGAAGCAATAATGACAGTCTCGCCCAATTCTGATGTCGCCAAACAATACGACGAAATGTACGAAAACTACCTCAAGCTATACCCGTCAACGCTTGATGTAGTTCACGAGTTAGCAGTAGCGCAAGATGCTGAGGCAGGGGCATGAGCGAAAAATTAAAACTGCCAGAAATAGGCTTTGGCACCTGGCAGATGGACGATGCTAAAGCAAAGGAATGCGTGTCACAAGCCATTAAAGATGGATATCGTCTGGTTGACACGGCGATGCGTTATCACAACGAAGCTGGTGTTGGCCAGGGAGTTAAAGCAAGCGGTATCGACAGGGCCGAGGTGTTAGTTAGCACTAAGCTTCGTGGCGGCGATCAAGGTAAGGATCAGGCCAAAAGGGCTTTCTACGCCAGCCTTCGAAATCTGGGCTTAGATTATGTAGATATTTATTACATTCACTGGCCATTACCTCGACTTGGGCTCTATCTAGAATCTTTCGAAACAATATTAGAGCTTAAAGAAAAGGGCCTTGTAAAACACGCTGGCGTATGCAATTTTCCTAACAAATACCTCGAGGAAATTCACAAGCGTTTCGACATTTACCCAGAAGTGAATCAATTTGAATTACATCCTGGCTACCCGCAACTCGATTGGGTGAAGTTCTGTCAAGAACGGGATATACCAGTTCAGGGATGGGGAGTAATTGGCAGGGGGAGAGGTCTTCTCGAAAAGCCAGAAGTTAAGCAGCTCGCAGAAAAATACGACTGTTCCCCCGCTTCGATCTGCATTTCGTGGGCGAAGAAACGAAACATATCTTCGATTGTTAAATCGACCACTCGACAGCGGTGGCAAGCGAATTTAAACAACTCTAATGCAGATCTAAATGATAGCGAAATGGAGATCCTAGACAATTTGGATTTCCCCAGAACGAGCAAAGACCCGGAAATTGATGAGGAGTATTAAGAATGAGCGGAATGGAAATTAGGCTGAATCGCCTACTCAACGAGCAGTCTGGCAGGGCCATGATAGTGGCCTTCGATCATGGGCAGTCTCTGCCGATGAAACGCGGCATTGGTAGCCCTGTTTCACTTTTAAAGAAAATAATTGAGGGCAGGCCCGAAGGCGTTCTTATTAACCGAGGAATGCTCCAGCAGTGTGCAGCAGATTTCGCTGTTCCTGGTGCTCCACAAGTAATTCTAAGAGCGGACTGGACAACTCTAGATTCAGATATGAAAGCTGACATGGGTGAAGCATACAGAAGCCTGGTTGAGCCCGAGGAAGCCCTTTCACTTGGGGCGACAGCAGCATGTCTCTACCTAATTGGCAGACCAAAGGCTACTGGAATGTTTTTTGACAATATCCGAGAGGTAGCGAAGTTTATCAGCAAAGCCCACAAGGTTGGTTTACCAGTGATTGTAGAAGCCACCCTTTGGGGCTTGAAAAATGATGATCAGAAGGCAGTCGACCCGCTTCGTCAGATGTGCCGCATTGCCGCTGAAATCGGCGCTGACGCGATCAAGACGGAATACGTGGGAGATATCGAGGATGAAAAATCTCTAATAGAAGACGTAGGAGATATTCCCGTATTTACCCTTGGCGGCTCCGCGACCACACCCGAAAAGGCCTTTGAGTCTGCATCGCAGGCAATCGAATCTGGAGCTAAGGGACTCATCTTCGGAAGAAATGTCTGGCAGGCGGAAGATATCGTCGGCACAATCACTAAATTCCGAGAGATTGTTCACCAATAGAAAGGTCAAAATGAAAGCAGCAATTTTCAATGGACCTGGGGATCTCAACGTGAAAGAGGTCCCAACTCCAGAAGCCGGCCCAGGTGAGATAGTCCTACGTGTAGGCGCTAACACTGTCTGCGGCACGGATGGCAGGATCCTACGCGGAGAAAAAACCGCAGGTGTTAGGAAGGGCGTAGTCCTTGGGCACGAGATTTCAGGCTATGTGTGTGAGGTTGGTTCGGGCATAAAAGGATTCAACGAAGGCGATTTAGTCGGCGTGATGCCTACCGTTCCATGCGGAAAATGCTTCTACTGCATCCAGGGATACGAAAATCTCTGTACCGACTCAGAGTTATTTGGATATGGCTATGACGGTGGACTCGCAGAATATATAAAAATTCCAAACCCTGCCATAACTCGCGGAGGAATTTTTAAAGTCTCAAGCCACTTAGATCCAGTAGAAGTGTCTCTAGCAGAACCCCTAGGTTGTGTACTTAATGGAGCGGATCTTTACGAGCCAAAGATTTCTAACACCGTTGTCATTATTGGGGCAGGTCCTATCGGGTTGCTTCACATTCAAGTATGTCTTCATGCCGGAGCATCGAGAGTGATCGTTTCTGACCCTTCTGAGGAACGGAGATCAATCGCAGAAAAATTCGGCGCCACACTCACTATTGACCCAAACTCCGAGAACTTAGTTGAGCGGGTCAGAGACTACACGAATGGCATTGGAGCAGATATAGCGATTGTATGCATCGGGCATCCTGGGCTATTCAACGATGCATTGAAAGTTGTTCGTAAACGTGGCACCGTTAGCGCTTTCGCAGGTTTTTCGAAGACAGACCTTGCACAAGTCGATCCCAACCTTATTCACTACGGAGAATTGAAGGTAACAGGAGCTTCCAATGCAAGCAGAAAATCCCATCGCTTAGCGCTAGAGCTAATCGAGCAAGGGGCTATTGACGTGAAGTCATTGCACACCAACACCTTTTTGCTAGACGCTGTAGTGGAAGGCATTCAAAGCGCCACTACCGGACATGGTATAAAAACCGCCATAGTACCGAATTAGCAGGAGAACTAGTGACAGAAACGAATAACGGGTTAATACCTCACGTCAGCAGAAGACAAGCTCGTTTGACGAATACGGTTATTGATCAAGGAAGCATGACCGTAGAGCAATTAGCCACGTTTTTAGACGTTTCTGTTGTGACCATTTATCGAGATTTAGCGTTATTGGAAAATGAAGGAATCTTAACTTTAAAAAGAGGAATTGTAGAAGCTACGACTTCTACAATTTTTGACAGATCATCGAGTCTAAGATCAGAAATCGAACAAGACGCAAAAAATAAGATATCTGCTCTCGCGGCCCCACTGGTTCCCAGAGGTGCGTCGCTGGCTGTCGATGATTCTTCTACTGCATTACCCGCTCTAGATAGAATCATCGACAAGTCAGCACCCATCACACTGATAACGAATTCATTAGCTGTACTCAAGCACGCAAACAAACATGCATCCGTAGATGTTCAGCTTACTGGCGGAAAATACTATTCTTGGTCCAATTCTTTCTACGGACCTCTAGCTATTAAGCATCTTGATGATTTCCAGATTGATTTCTGCATGATGTCAGACACTGCAATATTTAATAATGCGGTGTGGAATCCGTATGATTACGTGACAGCTTTTAAACAAAAGATGTTAGAAGTTTCACGCACCAAAATACTTATGGCAGATTCATCAAAATTTCACAGGAAAGCGCTAACAAAAACCTGCGAATTGGGAAATTTTGATTTTTTAATAACTGACGAAATCCCGCCGAAAGAAATAGCCGAATATTGCAAATCACATGAAGTTGAGATACTGCATGCCTGAGTCAAATTTGGTCCATACATTAAGGCAAGTAAATTAACATGAAAGTTCTTTTAGCAGCAGATGGTTTCTTAACACCCAGAGTACTCGAAACAGCTCTGGAACGACATAATCCTGGGATTAAGCATAGTTTTATCAAATCTACTTGGCCAACCACTCCTTTCCATGACATAACCGAAGTAAAAGAGGCCCTCGGTGACGAAGACGAACTAATTAAAGCGCTGCAAGATTGCGAAATTGCCTTTACTCACACTTATCCGTTTACAAAACGAGTAATCGAGTCTTGCCCCAAACTCCGACTAATTACAGTTTGTCGCGGCGGTCCGGTCAACATAAATGTTGAGGCGGCAACAAAAAATAATGTCGCCGTCACTTCTGCGCCTGGAAGAAATGCTACGTCCACAGCAGAACATTCGATCGCCATGATTTTGGCTACCGTGAGAAAAATAGCTCAACACGACAGCGAAGTTAAAAACGGTGTTTGGGGTACTGATTACTACTTATACGAAAATGCCAGTCCTGAAATAGCCTCATCCACAATTGGAGTTATTGGGCTAGGAGCTGTTGGTCACCGTGTCGCATCAGCCATGGCAGCGTTAGGTGCAGAAGTAATCATCTTCGACCCTTATCTAGAAGACAAGAGCTCAACTCCAGGCTTTAAATTCGTAGAAACGCTTGATGACCTCCTGAAGAATTCTAGGATCGTTACCATCCACGCACGAGTAACACCAGACAACTACCACATGATAGATTCCAAAGCCCTGGCAAAGATGCCTGAGGGTTCGTACTTGATCAACTGCGCCAGAGGTCCTTTGGTCGATTATGACGCGGTTTGCGACGCCTTAGAGTCTGGGCATTTGGCTGGGGCAGGCTTTGACTGCCTACCAGAAGAACCGCTGCCCAAGGGGCACAGGCTTCTTTCTGCACCGAGAGTAACTATCACTCCTCATTTAGCAGGAGCATCTAAAGAATCCGCTCATTTGGCTGCAGAAATCGGAAGCAAAGACATCAAAAAATTTATCGATGGTGAACTCCCAGACCACATACTCAACCCGGAGGTTCTTGGTCGATAAGGTCTCACTTACCTGAATGGGTGTGCTGGCAGTTTTTCATGCCGCCACACCCATTCATGTTGCGCGATCCTAGCTCAAAACTGATTTCCTGAATAAGGTTTAACTTAGTAGTCAGGAGGTTTTGTGGACCCTTTTCGACTGGGATGCGCCCTGGGCTGTGTTGTTCGCCGCGCTCTTTGTCATCGTCTTCTTCCGATCTAACCTATTCCACCTGATCGGTCGGGGTCTGGTTTCCGGTTTTGCAAAAACCGAGCTGTTATCGAGCTACCTCGAGTCTGCGGGATATAGAAGAGCCCAAGATCTAATCTGCCGATATGGCGCTCCGATCGTCGCTTTGTGCTTTGCGACGGTAGGTTTTCAAACGCTCGTTCTTCTTGCATCTGGAGCAGCGAAGATGCCCATGAGACGATACCTGCCTGCCAACATCCTCGGTTGCCTTCTGTGGGCGATTATCTATTCCACTGTAGGAATGGTTGGATTCAGGCTGATCGGCTGGGCCTGGGACAAGTCACCCGCAGTGACGATTACCACTGCCGTTGCCGTTGCTGGGCTCATTCATCTTTTCGTAAGAAGAAATCGCAAAGTAGCCGAACAAGAGCATCTTGCCCAGAACTAAGAAAATCGCCGCCCTTAATCAGGCGGCGATTTTCATATTTGCAAATAGCTTTTTAAAGAACCTTGCTGAAGAACTCTTTGGTCCTCGGCTGGGTCGGATTATCGATCACGTCACGGGGCTTACCTCGTTCGACGATCAAGCCCTGATCCATGAAGATCAACTGGTCTCCGACCTCTCGAGCGAAACCGATCTCATGGGTAACGACGATCATAGTCATGCCATCCTCAGCTAGCTCACGCATAACGCCGAGGACCTCCCCCACCAGCTCAGGGTCCAGAGCGGAAGTCGGCTCGTCGAAGAGCATCAGCTCAGGCTCCATAGCGAGAGCTCGTGCAATAGCAACGCGCTGCTGCTGACCACCAGAAAGTTGCGACGGATAGTGATCGACGCGATCACCGAGGCCGACCCTCTCCAGCTGTTTGATTGCCAGCTCCTTGGCCTTATCCTTCGACATTTTCTTAACGTGGACGGGCGCCTCCATGACGTTGCCAAGGGCGGTCATGTGTGGGAACAGGTTGAATTTCTGGAAGACCATGCCGATCCGGGAGCGCTGCTTGGCGATATCCTCATCACGAAGACGGTAAAGAACCTTTTCACCGTTCTTTTCCTCTTCGCGATAGCCCATCAACTCACCATCAACCCAAATGCGGCCGGCGTCAATCTGCTCCATCTCGTTGATGCAACGGATCAGCGTGGACTTGCCGGAACCCGAAGGCCCTAGCACCACGCAGACCTCGCCGTGAGCAACATCAAGGTCGATGCCTTTTAGAACGTGGAGGTCACCGAAAAACTTGTGAACCTCGCTTACCTTTACCATTTCGCTCATGGCGTCACATCCAAATTGATTTGATCCTTAACAGTGCCCGACGCCGCAATCATCTGCTGGCGGGACCCAAACTTAGACTTTTTAGTCGAAGCGTCCTGATCATCGTCGAAGCCACGTCCATAGTACTTCTCGAGCTGAGTCTGGCCTACCATCAAGATGGAGGTAATGATCAGGTAGTAGATCATGGCGACCATCAGCAGAGGAACCGGAAGGAAGGTCTGACTACCAATCGCGTTGGTAACGAATGTTAGCTCCAGCGTGAACGGAACTGCGGTAACCAGCGAAGTCGTCTTAAGCATGGAGATGGTCTCGTTACCGGTCGGAGGAACGATAACGCGCATCGCCTGCGGAATGATGATCCTGCGCAGCACCTGCCCAGGCTTCATACCCAAAGCCGTTGCAGCTTCAGTCTGCCCCTTATCGACAGAATTAAAACCGGTACGGATAATCTCTGACAGATAAGCGCCCTCGTTCAGGCCCAGACCAAGCGTTGCTGCGACGCCCGCGTTGATGACGTCCTGAGTGGTGAACACGAAGAACTCAGGACCGAACGGAATGCCCAGTGAAAGCCTCGGATACAGAACCGGCAGCAGACCCCAGAACACCAACTGCGTGTAAACAGGGGTGCCACGGAACAACCAGATGTAGCCCCATGCCACGGCGCGCAGAATCGGATTCGTGCCCATCCTCATGATTGCGGTCGTCACGGCCAGCGTTATGCCGATGATCATTGCGCCCAGCGTCAAGAGCAGCGTCCAGCCGACACCCATCAGAATCCGGGAATCGAACAAGTATTCCCAGACCACATCCCAGCGATAGTTGGGGTTGGTGATCAGGCCATGCACGAACATGGCCATGAGCACCAGAACGATAGCCGCCCACACCCACAAGCTCGGTTTAAAAACCGGCTTGGCGTTAATTAGTTCGACTTTTTTCTTCGACACTTAGTCAACCTTAGGGTTCAGTTCAGCGGTAGTCACCGCAGCCTCGGTGCTAACACCCCAAGACTCAAGGATCTTGTTCCAGGTGCCGTCGTCAATAAGCTTTTGCATAGCTTCCTGGACGGCCTCGGTCAGTTGCTCGTCGGACTTGTCAACGACGATGCCCTGCGGAGCAGAATCACGGATTCCACCGATCACCTCAAGCTGACCGTTGGTCATTGCCACTGAGTAGTCCGCGACGGTGGAGTCGGCGAACATCGCATCGATCTTGCCGCCGGCGAGGTTGGTGGTGACGTCAGTCTGCTTTCCGTAGCTAGCGATGTTGATCTCAGGTTTGCCTGCGGCCGTGCATTCCTTAGTCATCTCGCGCAGCTGATCTTCCTGAGAAGTGCCGGTCTGGACGCCAATGTGTTTGCCGCAAACATCATCCGGGTTAAGTTCCTTCGGATTGCCCTTCTGGACAGCGTAGGAAGAGCCAACTTTGATGTAAGCGATCATGTTGTAGGCATCTGTACGCTCCTGCGAAACAGTGAAGGAGGAAATACCCAGGTCGTACTTGGTGCCCATGCCGGGAAGCAGGCTAGCGAATTCAGCAGCGCTAAGTTCTGTCTCAACGCCTAGGACCTTGCCCAATGCTTTG
Organism: Propionimicrobium sp. BV2F7; assembly: GCF_000510445.1. Classification (NCBI taxonomy): domain Bacteria; kingdom Bacillati; phylum Actinomycetota; class Actinomycetes; order Propionibacteriales; family Propionibacteriaceae; genus Propionimicrobium; species Propionimicrobium sp. BV2F7. Next base: position 686,369 of record NZ_AZIS01000003.1, read on the forward strand.
CCTAAATCGACGTCGTAACCAATACCGGTCTGCAGATCGTCAGCGCGGAATTCGGCTGGTGCGTAGTCAATGGCAGCGCCGATTACCAGCTTTCCGTTGTTCTTAATCTTTTCGGGAAGTTTCGCCGCGATCGTTTCGTCCTTTTGAATTGCGGAAACGTCGTAGCTTCGGTCCTTATCGGACTTTGCAGCGCCATTTTCGCTACCAGCACCACCACAAGCGCTCAGCGTCAGTGCCAAGGTCAACAGTCCAGCGGAGATGATCTTCTTGTTCACGATTTTGCCCTTCGTCCTTAGGTCCGAACCGAAGCTGTAGATCGGCTCGTCCATCTTTAATGGAATAATTATTAGTTATACAGCATGTTTAACACATTTGGAAGACCAGGGCCTAAATTCGAGACGTTCCTTTCCAATTTCCTCTCCACACTCGTCACATTTTCCGTACGTGCCCTCCGCCAACTTTTGCTTCGCACGACGAACTTGAGCGAGCAGATCTGAGAGATTCTGCGCACTGAACGAGTCGTTAAACGCCTGCACAGCCTGGATAGTTCCATCCCCGATGCGCTTACCAAAACCGATTGCACCATCTAGATCCACGGGCTTGGCCAGTTCAGCCAGCTGAGCCTCCAGATCTTCCTCGCGTTCATTCAGCCTTGCGAGTATTTCATCGTTATCCACAATGCCTCCTAAATGCCTAAGGCCGGACGGGAAAACCCGCCCGGCCAAAAAGCTAATCACTTGAGTTTAGCTGCAACCGCTAGTAGAACCGCAGCCCTCGCAGACATAGCAGCTTCCAGAAGGACGCATCTTCGTACCGCAGATCATGCACAGCGGAGCGTCGACCTCCATTCCGGTGATTTCCTCGAGAAGCTCGCTAGTGGTGTGCGCATGCGATTCCTCTCGACCATCCGAGATTAGGCTGGGTTGAACCGGACCGGCCTCATCGGTGCGAATGTCGTCACCGGCGTCGTTCTTCAGCTGCTCATACTCCGGCATCTGAGCTTCATCCTCTTCGCTCATGTAACGCCCAGTTTCGACGTAGTGGGCACGCTCCGCAGCGGTGTAGATACCGAGCTCGGAACGCTCATCGAAAGTCAAGTAATCGAGCGCAAGCCTGCGGAAAATGTAGTCCATGACGGACTGCGCGATGCGGATATCCGGGTCGTCAGTCATGCCAGCGGGCTCGAACTTCAGGTTCGTGAACTTCTGGACGAAAGTGGTCAGCGGAACACCGTACTGCAAACCGATCGAGACGGCGATGGAGAATGCATCCATGACGCCCGACAGAGTCGACCCCTGCTTACCCAGCTTCAGGAAGACCTCACCCAGCTTGCCAGAATCGTATGCTCCAGAGGTCATGTAGCCCTCTGCACCACCAACAGAGAAGCGGGTGGTGCGACCCGCGCGAGACTTCGGCAGTCGAGTACGCTTCGGGCGGTACTCGATGCGGACCTCAGTGGCCGGAGATTCCTTCTTCTCCTCTTTCTTCTTGACGGCAGACAGCGGCTGACCAACCTTGCAATTGTCACGGTAGACAGCGACTGCCTTAAGACCCATCTTCCAACCGGCCATGTAAACGTTGGCGATATCCTCGACGGTCGCCGATTCCGGTAGGTTTACGGTCTTACTAATGGCGCCCGAAAGGAACGGCTGAACGGCAGCCATCATGCGCACGTGCCCCATCGGCTCGATGGAACGAACACCCATGGCGGTGTCGAAAACCTCGTAATGCTCGGGCTTCAGATACGGCGCATCAACCACATTGCCCTTCTCAGATATGTAGTCGACGATTTCGTCAGCCTGCTCCTTGGAGTAGCCAAGGTTCTTCAAAGCGCGCGGTACGGTCTGGTTGACCATCTGCATGGAGCTGCCATCAATCAACTTCTTGAACTTAACCAGCGAAAAGTCCGGCTCGATACCGGTGGTATCGCAGTCCATCATGAAGCCAATAGTGCCGGTAGGCGCGAGAACCGAAACCTGAGCGTTGCGGTATCCGTTACGCTCACCAACTTCGACGACCTGACTCCACTGGTCGGCAGCTGCTGCCTTTACCTCGTAGTCGACCTGGTTCAAAGTGTTAATCTTGGCGTTCGCCTCGGCATGCATACGCATGACATTTTTATGCGGCTCGGCGTTCTTCTCGTAGCAAGCGTAGGGGCCAACGATCCCAGCGATTTCGGCGCTGCGGCGGTATGCAGTGCCGGTCATCAAAGAGGTGATCGCCGCTGCCAGAGATCGGCCTCCCTCACTGTCGTAGCCCTTGCCGAGGGCCATCAGCAAGGCGCCGAGGTTCGCATAGCCGATGCCAAGCTGGCGGAAGTTGCGAGTGGTTTCGGCGATGGGCTCGGTCGGGAAGTCCGCGAACACGATGGAGATCTCCATGGCGGTGATGACCAGCTCGACGGCCTCGATGAAGCGCTTCACGTCGAATGTGTCGTCCTCACGAAGGAACTTCAACAGGTTGAGGCTGGCCAAGTTGCACGAGGAATTGTCCAGGCTCATGTATTCCGAGCACGGGTTCGAGGCATTGATTCGACCAGAGTTCGGGTCGGTGTGCCACCGGTTAATAGTGTCGTCGTACTGAATGCCAGGGTCAGCACACTCCCAGGCAGCCTTCGCTATCTTGTCGAAAAGATCCCGCGCATCTACGGTTTCAATGGCTTCGCCGGTCGTCCTCGAGATCAGATCAAAGGGCTTGCCGTCCTCGACAGCCTGCATGAACTTGTCGGAGACACGAACCGAGTTGTTTGCGTTCTGATACTGAACACTGACGATATCTTTGCCACCAAGATCCATGTCGAAGCCGGCATCGCGAAGCGCACGAATCTTGTCTTCTTCACGAGCCTTGGTCTCAACGAACTCTTCAATATCGGGGTGATCGACGTCGAGCACAACCATCTTCGCCGCGCGACGAGTGGCGCCACCAGACTTGATGGTGCCCGCGGAGGAATCGGCGCCTCGCATGAAGCTAACCGGGCCGGAGGCAGTGCCACCTGAAGAACGCAGCAGCTCCTTCGAGGAGCGAATGCGCGAGAGGTTCAGGCCCGCACCAGATCCGCCTTTGAAGATCATTCCTTCTTCGCGATACCAATTAAGAATCGACTCCATCGAGTCGTCGACCGAGAGGATAAAGCAGGCGCTAACCTGCTGCTTGGCATTCGTGCCAACGTTAAACCAAACCGGAGAGTTGAAGCTGAAGTACTGATGCAGAAGTAGCCAGGTCAGATCGTCGGCAAAGGCCTGAGCGTCTTCAGAGCTAGCGAAGTAACCATTCTCTTCGCCAGTCTGACGATACTTGTTGACAACGCGATCGATCAGGGTCTTCAGGCTGGTTTCACGTTCTGGGCTGCCCTTGGCGCCACGGAAATACTTCGTGGTGACGATGGTAGCCGCGTTCTGGCTCCAAAAGTCGGGGAATTCAACACCCTTTTGGCTGAAAACTTCCTCGCCGGTTTTCCAGTTCGTCTGCACCACATCACGCAACTGCCAGGTGACCTCGTCATAAGGATGCACGCCGGGGGTTGCAAATTTTCTCTCAATGCGTAGCCCTGGCTGCCTGCCTTCGGCAGTCTGAGTGTCAGTCATTATCTACCTCTCGATTAGATTCCACTGGTTTGATTTTGAGCGCACAAAACCCAATGGATTTAGTGCAAGTTTTTATTCGACGCCGACTCTACGGGACTTCAGCCCCTCTATTTCTGAAAGAAAATCGTCAACGCTTTGATAGTCCTTATAGACGCTTGCGAATCGCAGATACGCCACGTCGTCAAGTTCGCTAAGCGGGCCAAGTATGGCCAATCCAACATCGCCGCTTTTGACCTCGGCTTGGCCAGTTGCACGCAACTTGTCTTCGACCTGTTGCCCGAGATGAGCCAGTTGCTCTTCAGTCACAGGTCTTGACTCACAGGCTTTACGAACCCCGTTAACTACTTTTTCTCGATTGAAAGGCTCAACAACCCCACTTCTTTTCACAACGACCAGTTGAGTCTGCTCTATTGTAGTGAAGCGACGTTCGCATTTTTGACACTGCCTACGCCGACGAATGCTCGCGCCTTCGTCTGCATTACGCGAATCCAACACCCTGGATTCTCCATGGTGACAGTACGGACAGTGCATGTTTGCGGTTCCCTTCATCCCCTAGCGGAAATCGCCGTTTCAGCCTTAAAACAAAATGTCTGTTGTAGCACTTTTAAGAGCAATGATCAACTCGACAAAAGCTCGAAAACCACAACAATTAGTTAGCCAACCAGGCGTCAACCACTAGATGTTGACAACATTACACCATACCGAAAACCGTTCAACACCGCCCCACGCTCAAGGCAAAAAATCATCTTTCCACCCAGCATAGAGCGCCTGAGCAAAGCTCAGCGAACAGACATTACCACTGAAGACTGCTGAGAAGCAGCGGAATCAGTACCCAAATATTGCCCCACAGCAACACCAGCACCGAGTAAAACCGCAACGACGAAACTGGCAATAATTGCACCCATGCAACGGTTACTCAACTGCTCCTGTTCGAGCGGCTCCTCCGAAGGCAACGCCAACACCATAGGCTCAGAAGTTCTAAGCGGAGCCGAAGGCTGAACAGGCCTACACCCAGGTGCGCTCGGCCGAGCACCTCGCCCCACGCGAACACCACGAGCCCTCGTAGGCGTCTCAACAACTAAGGCTTCCTGACCGGATTCCCTCAACATGATGCTCATTTCGACTTCCTTCCATACCGCGAGACGAAACTTTCGCCTCAACCGTTCGACCAAAGCTGAAGCTTACTCGAACATGTGTTCGATTAAAGATTAAGCTATTTTGCTTCACGCTTCAAGCTTGAAAACAAGTCAACCAGCCGGGTCTGACAAAAAATGCACTTATCCACACTCGAACGGGTGTTTGATTATTTATTCCGCTTAAAGTAAATTGAAAGCATGGCTGGAAACCCTAGGAAAAACTCGAAATTGGGCGCCGCAAAGGCTGCTCGAAAAAAATCTGGCGCTGGCAAAAAAGCCGGTCGACCGAGCGAGTCTTCTCTAGATGCGACTTTGAAAAGTCAGATTCCAGAGTTCTTCTTTGCCGACTCCCGATTCGAGGGGCTCACCAAACGACAGCTGCTCCTGCTCAGCGTCATAGACTCCAGCATCAAGGAGCGGGGATACCCGCCTTCGATCCGAGAAATGGCTAGGGCCGTGGGGCTCGCTAGCCCATCGAGTGTTTCCCATCAGCTAAAAACATTAGAAAACAGGGGCTTTCTAGTGCGTCAGCCCAACCGCTCAAGAGCTTTGGAAGTTGTAGGTCTGCAGCAAGAAGCGCACGAAAGGGAACCGCGGATGCCATCGGACGCCGTAGAGGTTCCGTTAGTCGGCCAGATCGCAGCCGGAGCTCCAATCCTTGCTGAGCAACACGTCGAAGACGTCATGCCGCTGCCCCAACAGCTTGTCGGCCACGGCCAAACATTCATACTAGAGGTCCGCGGCGACTCGATGATCGACGCGGCAATCTGCGATGGAGACTACGTAGTAGTACGCAGCCAGCCCGATGCGTCCAATGGAGAAATCGTCGCCGCGATGATAGACGGAGAGGCCACCGTCAAAACTTTGAAAAAGACACCCAGCCAGGTCTGGCTGTTGCCGCACAACAAGTTTTACGAACCGATCAACGGCAACAACGCAACCATCCTGGGCAAGGTGGTAGCAGTCCTCCGAAAGATCTAAATTTCTGCCGATTTAGCCAGTCTTTGTAGCGCCGAAACCACTGTTTCGTGGTCTCTCGTTCGCCAAAACGGCGGCAATGACCTCAACAGGAACGAGCCGTATCTGGCGGTTACCATTCTGCTGTCTAGAACTGCGACGACTCCCCTGTCGCTTTGCCTGCGGATCAGACGTCCTGCGCCCTGAGCCATCAATAGCCCCGCATGCGAAGCAGCAACTGACATGAAACCATTGCCGCCAGCCCTGTCGACGGCATCTTTTCTGGCCTGCATGAGGGGATCATCGGGCCTGGGGAAGGGGATTTTTTCGATCACAACCAGCTGGCAAGCGTCTCCCGGCACATCGATACCTTGCCACAGGCTCAAAGTTCCGAATAGCGCGGTGTTCGGTTCCGCTGCGAACTTTTTAGTGAGTTCCGAAATCTGAGCCTCGCCCTGACACAGCACCGTCATGGCAGGCAGCTGAGCCCGAACGAATTCTGCGGCCGCGGTCGCAGAGCGCTGGGAGGCGAAAAGCCCCAAAGCGCGTCCGCCAGAGGCCCAGACCAGTTCAGCTATCTCTTTGAGCACTTCTTCGCTAAGACCGTCGCGAGACGGCTTGGGCATGTGCGAAGGCAGGTAAAGGATGCCCTGTTTTGCGTATTCGAACGGCGATCCCACGTCCAGACTGGACCAGACGCTTCCTTCGTCCGACTTGGCAAGCCCAACAGATCCGGCAGCCGAGTTGAACTTACCGCCGACCGCGAGCGTCGCAGAGGTCATGATCGTGGTGACCTGGTCCAAAACCTTTTCACGCATCAATCCGGAAACAGAAAGGGGTGCCACTTTAATGCTTGACCCGAATCTGTCGCTAACCGTCAGCCAAACCACATCGTGGCTGGAAAGCTCGGAGATCCTCTTAGCAACCTCGTGCACCTCATCTGCCATAGCCGCAGCCTGCGCTTTTTCGGGTGCCTGAGTGGCGTTGCCGCCGCTCATCGCAGAAATAACGTTCCTCATCAGTTGCCGAACAACGTCCGCAGCCAAGACGGGGCTAGCTCCTGGCTCGGTCAACCTGCCGGGTTCGAAATCTGAAATGGCAGCAGAAAAATCCTCTGCGGCTTCTGTCAACTGTTCAGCTAGCTCGTCGCTAACCCAAGGAGAGCAACTTTTCGCGGCGCGAGCAATCAGAGCAGCCGTTAGTTCCGCGCTCGCGGCTCCTGTGACCCGATCTGTAAGTTCGTGCGCCTCGTCAATGATCACCGCGGAATGTTCCGGAAGAACGTTATTGTCCGTCATCGCGTCGATGGCAAGCAGAGCGTGGTTAGTTATCACCAGATCTGCCTCACCGGCTTTAGTTCGGGCGCGCTCCGCGAAACATTTATCGGCGAAACTGCACGCCTGAGCGCCGATACACTCTCTGGAATTAACTGAGACCTGCTTCCAAGCCAGATCGGTGTGAGCGGGTGCATCTTCGCGCTCTCCAGAACCTTCGTCGATCTCGTCATTAGCCCACTCGCGAAGCTCGACAACTTGTTTACCCAGCGAACTAGTTGAGCCGGAATCGCCTGGTTGCCCGATCAGCGCGTCCTGCTCAACCACAACCTCATTAACCCGCATCAGACATGCGTAGTTAGAGCGTCCTTTCAGAACCGCAACCTTTGGTTTCGTGCCGGTGACATCTTCGATCGCAGAAAGAATAAGCGGAATATCCTTCTTAGCCAGCTGCGATTGCAGTGCAAGCGTTGCCGTTGCTACTACTACCGGATCGTTGTCGCATGCCCACACCATTGCAGGGGCTAGGTAAGCCAGAGATTTACCCGTTCCTGTCCCGGCCTGCACGAGCAGGTGCCGCCCACTATTTAAACTCGCCTCCACGGCCTGAGCCATCTTCCGTTGGCCATCGCGAGGATGCCCGGACAGCTTTTCGACAGCTGCGTCCAAGCAGTTGAGTGAATCAGACACCTTAAGGTCCTAACTATTCGCAGAGAAAATCGGTTAATTCGGCAGCCAAACCGCCATGCACCCGCGCCCTTATCTCGGTGCCTTCGGGCAGATATTCGCTAAAGATTAGCTCCCCCTGCTTGTGCACCTTATCGACCAATTCACCATGGTTCCAAGGCACGATCGCATGAATCTCCACCTCCGGACGTGGCAGCAGCTGTTCGATTCGTTCGCGGAGCTCGCTAACTCCTTGCCCAGTGCGAGCCGAGCAGAAAATGGCATCCGGATAGTGCCTGCGCAAAATCATCATTTGATCAGAATCGGCCAGGTCGCACTTGTTTATGACGAGCTGTTCCCTAATATCTCCTGCACCGATGTCGTTCAGCACCTGACGCACAGCGGTGATCTGGCCCTGTGGGTCCGGATCGGCACCATCGACGACATGCATCAGCAAGTCGGCCTGGTTGGTCTCCTCAAGAGTCGACCTGAAAGCCTCCACAAGATCAGTCGGCAAATGCCTAACGAACCCAACTGTGTCGGTAAGCGTGTAGACCCTACCATCGGCGGTTTGAGAGCGCCTGGTCGTCGGATCCAAAGTCGCGAACAGCGCGTTTTCCACCAACACACCGGCATCGGTGAGTTTATTCAGCAGCGAAGATTTGCCGGCGTTAGTGTATCCAACAATCGCTACCGAAGGCACCTGGCGACGGTGACGTTCTGCTCGTTTGATCTCTCGTGTGCTATCTAGTTCACGAAGCTTTTTTCGCAGGATCGCGATTCTGCTGTTGATTCTTCTTCGGTCGGTCTCAATCCGGGTTTCGCCAGGTCCCCTACCACCGATGCCGACGCCACCAGCAGCCCGACCACCGACCTGGCGGGAAAGGTTGCCGCCCCAGCCCCTCAAGCGCTGTTTTAGGTAGTTCAGCTGGGCCAGCTCGACTTGTGTTTTGCCCTCCGCGCTTTTTGCATGCTGGGCGAAGATGTCAAGGATGAGCGCGGTTCGGTCAACCACCTTTACCCCGACCCTGTCCTCGAGGTTACGGAGCTGAGCAGGAGCCAATTCGCCATCGCAGATGACGGTGTCCGCACCATTAGCAATAACTGAGTCTCGGAGCTCTCCTACCTTGCCCCTGCCAATGTAGGTCGCAGGATCTGGACGCTGCCGTCGCTGAATTAGCCCATCCAAGACTTGGGAACCTGCAGTTTCTGCGAGCGCTTTCAACTCAAAAAGCGCGTTTTGTGCGTCGGCCTTGCTTCCGGTAGTCCAAACAGAAACGAGCACTACTCGCTCCAGACGAAGTTTTCGGTACTCGACGTCGCTGACGTCCTCGAGTTCCGTCGAAAGCCCAGGAACGCGACGAAGTGACAAGCGCTCGGCTAGATCGAGCTGGTCTTCCTCTGGGAGCTCCAGCTGGGCTTCGGGGTCTTCACCATCGGCGGAAATGTCTTCGAATTCTTGCGTCATTTGGCTTCTAGCCTAGTTGGCTGCACCAAAAGAATTACCGAGGCCCGTGCCGAGCTGCATCAAAACCTTGGAGACGTTCTCGGGGTCACCCGCATATAGCCAGGTGATTCTTGGGTCTCTCCTAAACCAACCGAGTTGCTTTCGAGAGAACTTCCTGGTGCCGACGATAGTTTGTTCCTTAGCTTCTTCCTCGCTGATCTCACCGTTCAGCATCGCTAGCACCTGCTGATAGCCCAGGCCCCGCGACGCGGTTAAGCCTTTCCTTAAACCTTTCGGAATCAGGCCGCGAACCTCGTCGACTAAACCGTCTTGCCACATCTTTTCGACGCGATCGGCGATCCTTTTGTCTAGAACCGACCTTGCGATCCTGATGCCGAACTGATGAACATTTTCAAGTTCGTATCTTGGCTCAGGCAGCTTCCCTGACACGGAACCGGTCAATTCGAATATTTCTAGGGCCCGCACTATTCTCCTGCCGTTACCTGGCTCGATGCGATCTGCAGCCTCAGGGGCTTTTTCCCCAAGCACCTCATGTAGCGCGTGCGGGCCGATTTCGTCACACTTAGCCTGCCATTTGGCCCTTACCGAGGGATCGGTTCCCGGGAAGTCAAACTTGTCTACAACGGCACGGACGTACAAGTTCGAGCCACCAACTAAAATCGGTACCGCGGATCTAGACCTCACCTCGGCGATAGCTGTGCGCGCCATGCGCTGAAAATCAGCTACCGCAGCAGTCTCAGTCACCTTCAGCACATCGACCAGGTGATGCGGAATCTCAGCGAGTTCTTCCTCGGAGGGCTTAGCCGTGCCGATGTCCATGCCTCGATAGACCAGCATCGAATCGCCGTTTATCACCTCGGCCTTGCCGATCTGCTTCGCCAGCTCGATAGCAAGGGAGGACTTGCCGCTTGCGGTCGGGCCCACCAGAACGATGAGTGGAGGTACCTGCTGGCTCATTATTTGCGCACTAATTTGGGCATTCCGATGGCTACGCCAGGTGCTGGAGCTTCGTTCCTCGCCTGCCAAGCGTCTCCACCACGAGTCCTCTCGAGGCGTTCGATCGGGCTGTCAGCTATCAGGTGGTGTGGTGCTGCGTGAGTAACCTTCACCCAGCCAATATCTCCAGGACGCGGCATTGGCTCGCCTGCGCTCGGAGCTGCAACGTGGACCAAACGATTATCCGGGCAGCGACCGGAGATGCGATCCTGCGATCCGTCCTTTCGGCCCTCGCCAACGGCAAACATGACCTCGACGAGCTGCCCCTCCAGCTTCCTGTTCTCTTCCCAGGCGATGTCGTCGACCAGTTCCACTAGTCTTTCGTAGCGATCTTGGACAACGTCACCGGGTACTTGTTCCATTTCGCCTGCGGGAGTTCCGGGACGAATCGAGTACTGGAACGTGTAGGCGGCGGAGAACTTGGCCCGGCGCACGACGTCCATTGTCTGTTGGAAATCATCCTCAGTCTCGCCTGGGAACCCGACGATAATGTCGGTAGTGATGGCCGCATTTGGCAGCTTCTCTCGCACCTCGTCAAGAATGCGAAGGAACTTTTTAGAGCGATAGCTGCGACGCATGTCCTTGAGCACCTTGTCCGAGCCAGACTGAAGAGGCATGTGCAAGCTGGGCATCACATTAGGTGTTTCGGCCATCGCATCTATCACATCAGACGTGAAAGAAGCCGGATGCGGACTGGTGAACCTGACCCGACGAAGTCCCTCGATCTCGCCACAGGCTCGCAGCAGCTTGGCAAACGCCTGACGATCGCCAAACTCGACGCCGTAAGTGTTCACGTTTTGCCCCAGCAACGTGATCTCTTGGACGCCTTGCGCAACCAACATCTCGATTTCCGCGAGGATTTCTCCTGGCCTGCGGTCCGTCTCCTTGCCTCGCAGGCTCGGCACGATGCAGAAAGTGCAGGTGTTGTTACAACCGACGCTGATTGCCACCCAAGCCGAGTAGGCGGAATCGCGGTGAGTGGGAAGGTTAGACGGGAATGTCTGCAGCGCTTCCTTGATCTCCACCTGAGCTTTTTCTTCTACTTCTGCACGCTTCAGAAGCATGGGAAGAGAACCCAGGTTGTTTGTGCCGAAAACGACGTCCACCCAGGGCGCCTTCTTCGTGATCAGATCACGATCTTTTTGCGCCATGCACCCGCCGACGGCAATCTGCATTCCGCCCGAACGGGTCTCCTTGACCTTCTTCATGTGGCCGAGGTTGCCATAGAGACGGTTATCCGCATTCTCACGAACGGCACAAGTGTTGAACACGACGACGTCGGCATCCGCCATCTCCCCGACGGGTTCAGGGGCCCTGACCATGCCGGCCTCTTCAAGAAGCCCGCTGATCCGCTCGGAATCGTGTACGTTCATCTGGCACCCGTAGGTAATCACCTGGTAGGTGCGCGGTTTTTCAGCTTCAACAGTCATAACTCATGGGAGTCTAGACGATCAACGTGAGCTTTTTAGCTTTAGGACGCGGTAGCGGTTGCCCTAGATTCCCTCACGACCACCACTTTGACGTTTCCGGGATAGGTCAACTCGCTCTGGATCTCGTCTGCAATCTGGTCGGCAAGCAGCTGCGTCTTATTGTCGGGCACCCTATCTGGGAGAACCATGACACGAACTTCACGACCGGATTGCATAGCATAGACACGCTCAACACCGTCATGCTGACGCCCGATCTCTTCGATGCGCTCTAAACGGTGGACGTAGCTTTCCAAGCTCTCTCGACGAGCACCCGGCCTTGACCCAGAGATGGCATCAGCAGCCTGAGCAAGTGCCGCCTCGACACACATCATAGGGACTTCTCCGTGGTGGGAAGCGATTGCGTTTACGACTTCCTCGGACTCGCCATATCGCTTGGCGAGTTCAGCCCCCTCGAGTGCGTGAGAACCATCGCCGGAGGTAACAACTGCCTTGCCGATGTCGTGCATGAAAGCGGCCCGCTTGCAGCTTGCAACGTCCAGGCCAAGCTCCGCGGCCATCGCGCCACCGAGCCGTCCACACTCGACCATGTGCTGAAGAACATTCTGCCCATAGCTGGTGCGATACTGAAGCGCACCGATTACGGGCAAAAGCTGCTCCGCCACATCGCCAATGTTGAGACTATTCAGGGCCTCTACGGCTGCACGACGACAGCTCTCCGCAACCAGTTCTTCGCTTCGCTTATGCATCTCCTCGATGCGTGAGGGGTTGATCCGACCGTCGGCGATTAGCTCGGTGAGAGTCAACCGAGCCGCTTCCCTGCGAACGGGGTCGAAGCAACTCAGCAAAACAACGCCCGGCGTGTCATCGATGATGACGTTTACTCCAGTTATCTGCTCGAGGACACGAATATTTCTTCCTTCACGGCCGATGATTCGGCCCTTCATGTCGTCCGAAGGAAGATCTACCGTTGTGACGACCGATTCAGACGTCTGCTCTGCAGCTACGCGCTGTATCGCAGTGACTAAGATTTTCTTAGCTCTGCGCTGCGCTTCGTCGATAATTTCGTCGTTGATCTGCTTGGCCCGTTTACTCGCTTTAATCTTCGCGTCGGCCTCAACCTTCGCGATGATTTCAGCCCTAGCCTCCTCGTGAGTAAGGCCGCTAATTCTTTCCAGTTCCGTTCGGGCTAGCTCCTGGTGCTTCGCTAACTCTTCGCTTGCGGATTCGACCTCGTCCCTGCGCTGACGCACCGTCGCCAGTTCATCGCTAATTCTGGACGATTCTTCCCGCAGTCTCTTGCTTTCGGCAGCAAGGTTATCTTCTCGCTCGGTCAGCTTAATTTGATGTTCAGCCAGAGCTTCACGTTGCTTTTCGAGCGCTTGCGATTTTTGCTTATCCGCTTCGTTCTCTCGTGAACCGCGAATCGAGAACAAAACAAGAACAATCAAGTTAACGAAGAGGAGCCCAAGAGCAACCCACATCATGATGATGGGCATGTCACACTCCTCGTCTATTTTCGGGCGAGCAGAAAGAAAACTCGCCATTGATATGCAATATCTTCGAGCATATCCTTTAACACCTAATTGGATTCTTTGATCCTCAGATGTCAGAACGAAAAGATTAGAGCAAAATCAGTCGTCACACCACTCATCTAAAACAGCGGAAACCACGTCGCTGACCAGAGACGAAGGATAGCCTCTTCTGGCGAGCACACCGGCAACTCGTCGATACGCGGTTCTTCTGTCTACGTTTCCAAGACTTCTGGCCTTTTTAACGGCCAGCTGCCTAGCCGCCTCGTATTCCTTGTCGATATCAATCGCCTGCAAAGCGTCATCGATGAGGTGCTCAGCCACTCCCTTGCGTCTCAGCTCGATTGAGATTGCACGCTTAGAAAGCTTCCTGTTCTCGTGTCGATACCTAACCCACATCTCGGCATAGGCCCTGTCATTTATCAGGCCGACTTCTTCAAATCGGTCCATGACCTCTTTAACAGCTGATTCATCCACCTCCTTGCCAAGCAAGTATTCGGTGAGTTCAGCGCGGCTATACGATCTGCGATCTAAACGCCGCAACGCCAGCTTTCTAGCCATCGCTACAGCCTCAAGATGAGAATCGGACGAAGACTCTAGAATTCGATCTCACCAGTTTCAGGATCGACGCCTTCCGGAACTTCTTCCGCCTCTTCCTCAGGCTTCTTAGGAGACAGCTCTTCGCGAATTCGGGCGTCTATCTCATTAGCCATCTCGGTGTTTTCCATCAGGTACTTACGGGCGTTCTCCTTACCCTGACCCAGCTGAATGTCACCATACGTGAACCAGGAGCCGGCCTTGCGGATGATGCCGGTGTCCACACCCATATCGATCAGGCTGCCCTCGCGGCTGATGCCCATTCCATACATGATGTCGAATTCAGCCTGCTTGAACGGCGGCGCAACCTTGTTCTTAACGACCTTCACTCGGGTGCGATTACCGACCATGTCGGTGCCGTTCTTCAAGGTTTCTATGCGTCGAACGTCCAGACGCACGGACGAGTAAAACTTCAACGCGCGGCCACCAGTGGTTGTTTCTGGGCTGCCGAACATAACGCCGATCTTCTCGCGAAGCTGGTTGATGAAGATCGCGGTGGTGTTACTCGCTTTTAGCGGACCCGTCATCTTTCGCAGCGCCTGGCTCATCAGTCGCGCCTGCAGACCGACGTGGCTGTCGCCCATCTCGCCTTCGATCTCAGCCTTCGGGGTCAGCGCGGCGACGGAGTCGATGACAACCAATGTAATCGCGCCGGAACGAACCAGCATGTCGGCGATCTCTAGCGCCTGCTCACCGTTGTCTGGCTGGCTAACCAAAAGCTGCTCTACGTCTACGCCAAGGGCCGCAGCATAAGTCGGGTCGAGCGCGTGCTCCGCATCGACGAAGGCGCAGATCCCGCCCTGTTTTTGCGCACTAGCGATTGCGTGCAGTGCAACGGTGGTCTTACCGCTGGACTCGGGACCATAGATCTCGACGATCCTGCCCCGAGGAAGACCCCCAACGCCGAGGGCCATATCGAGGGCAATCGAGCCCGTCGGGATGACCTCGATCTGTGTGTTGACCTGGTCCCCCATCCTCATGACCGAGCCCTTACCGAATTGTTTTTCGATTTGCGCCAGGGCCTGGTCTAACGCCTTTTGACGATTTGAAGCAGCAGCCATCTTAAGCCTTACCTTCCTATCCAAAGTCCGGCACGCAAGCCGGTAAAACCTTTTTCTCTACGACGGTTATCACTGTAGTTAACGGCACTGACAAAAATTCACAGCGACAACACTCCAGCCGCCTTGGTCAACACTCGCGTCGAGCAACAATTAAACTTTAGCCGAACACTTGTTCGATTTAAAAGTTTGAGGCAAACTCATTTCTCTTTTTCGTCGAGTTCCAGGAAGCTCCAGACCGCTCTCCAGATTTTCTTGCAGTTGAGGCCAGAGTCCAATGCCTGGCGGACCGTCTTGGAATCCAGCCCGGGCACGCAGGCCTGCTCTGTCCAGACCAGGTAGTACGGATCCCCCAGGGCCTTCTTCAGCTTGGCCCATAACTCTTGTTCGCGCACTTGACTAGGTTACGACATGCGCAAAAGGGCCCACGCTGAAAGCGTGGGCCCATGCAGCATAATTTTACTTCTTGAGCACCTTCGTCAAAGGGGTGTCTTCGCTCGAAGTGCCTACGTACAAGGTGTAGTCGCCTGGCCTGATATCGAAATCCCCCAATGCGTTGCACCACACGCTGAACGGGTGGTTTGTCGCATTCGGGTCGATAACTATCTTTGCCGTCTTAGATTCGCCCGGCTCCAAGTAAACCTTGTCGAAGCCAACGAGGCGCTTAGGCGGTTGACCGTCGACGGGAATTCCCAGGTACGCCTGGACGACCTCCGCGCCAGCACGCGAACCGGTATTTGTCACCTTGACGGTTGCGGTAACCGGCGAATCGCCTACCTTGTCCGTGTTCACGGTGAAATCCGACAGCTCGAAGCTCGTGTACGACAAACCGTGACCAAAAGCAAACAACGGTTTGATGTCTTGAGCCTGGAACCAGCGGTAGCCCACCTGTAGGCCCTCGGAGTAGCGAATGACCGGGTAACCTGCGCCCTCGTCGGTGCCTGGGTAGCGCTCCGGGTGTCCAGCATAAAACACATCGTCCTCGCTTACCGGATAGGTGGTTGGCACCTTGCCCGACGGGTTGATGCGCCCGAAGATGAGATCGGCAACCACGTGGCCATCCTCGGTGCCCTGGTTCCAGACCTCCAAGATGGTCGGTGCCTTATCGACCCAAGGCATCAGAACTGGTGCGGAGTCCTTCATCACCAAAATCGTCTTGGGATTAATTCCTAGCAGCTCATCGAGCATCCTGTTTTGATCGTTGAACATGTTGGCATCCGGCATATCTGCACCCTCGGTGGCCACCAAGCCAGCCATCAGAACTACGATGTCGGCGCTTTCTGCGGCCTTCTTGGCATCGTCCAGGTTAGACAGGTCGTCGGCTACGACAAATAGCTCCGCAGTGGCGTCTGCGCCCATCTTCTTCAGGATGTCCTGCATGCCAGGAAGCGGATCGACCGTGTACAGCGGGTCGACCTTAGAGGAGCCACCGCCGCCCTGACATGCTTTGCCTGCGAACGTTTTCTGCCCAATAATGACGATCTTGCCGCTCGGCTCGATCGGCAGCAGGCCCTCGTCGTTCTTAAGCAGGACTGCCATCTGGGCCCCAAGCTTTCGCGAGATTTCACCGTGCGCCTTGGCGTCGATTTCTCCCGGATCGTATGGCCGATCGAATTGGTTGAAACGGAACATCTGTGTGTAGCGCCTGATCAGTGCTCGATCGATGGTCTTTTCTTCCAGGCTGGTATCTGACAAGGCGGCCTTGACGTTTTCTTCGTTAAGCCACTTAGCATCCGGCATCTCGTGATCAAGACCCGCGTTCAAAGACGGAGCTGCAGACCTGGTCGACCAGAAGTCGGACTGAACATAGCCCTCAAAGCCCCATTCGTCACGCAAAATCTTGGTCAGCGTGTAGTAGTACTCTGTAGCGTAGACGCCACGGATCCTGTTGTAAGCGCTCATCACCGCGGCGCACTCGCCGTCCTTGATGACCATTTCGAAGGGCAACAAATAAAGCTCGCGCATAACGTTTTCGTCGACCTCAACGCTGTTTCGGAAGCGCTCTGTCTCCTGATCGTTGAGCACGTAGTGCTTTACCATCGCGATGATGTCGTGGGACTGAATCGCCTTAGTCACTTCGACGCCCATCACGCCCGACAGGAAAGGATCCTCGGAAAAATACTCGAAGTTACGGCCCGCGATAGTTGTGCGGTGCAGGCAGACCGCAGGCCCCTCAAGCACGTGCTGGCCTAGCGTGGCGGTCTCAGAGCCAATTACGTCGCCGTATTCCTTCGCTACTTCACGGTCAAAAGAGGCTGCTACACCGATGGTCATCGGCAATGCGGTGGCCGGCGGGCTGGGGGTGCCATCGCCCATACCGACGCCGACAGGACCGTTAGTGATCCTGAAGCGGGGAATGCCGAGTTCGTCGATGGCGGCTACGTGACGCTCCACCCGGATTTGAGCGGCTAGTTGTTCCATCTCCTCGGCAGTAGTTGCCTGATTGCTGACTGCATAGATATCGATAGTTTCCATCGCGCCATGAAGCTGTGCAATCTTTTGTTCAATAGTCATTGCCGAAACGAGCAGCTCTGCCCGTTCCCGCGGCGACTTAGTGGAATCTTGCCACGGATAAGTTTGTTTCATATACAGACTCTAGCGAGCGTGCAGCAACAATTAGCTGGTTGCCAGAGCTTGCAACAGAGTTTCTAAAGCTGCCTCGACGGTCTGATTACGGATCTCTTCCCTAGTCCCGTTAAGCGAAAGCAGAACCGCATCTGTTTTTCCGGGAACGACGTAGCCAACCCAGACGCTACCGGGCGCGCTGCCGTCCTGCGGATCGGGGCCGGCGACCCCTGTCACCGCGACGCAGGCATCAGCGCAACAGAGTTTCGCAGCGCCTTCAGCCATCTGCTGTGCCGTGTACGAATTGATCACGCCGTACTTTGCGACGTGATCACCATCAACACCGACGAGAGAAGTTTTTAGGTCGCTGGCATATGTCACCAGTCCTCCCCGATACACCCTCGAGGCCCCGGGTACGGAAGTAATCGTGGCGCCTATTAAGCCTCCGGTAAGCGACTCGCAGGTGGCCAGAGTCATGCTCCTGGCGGCCAACTCGTCTAGAAGATGACTGGCAAGACTCACTTGTCGCCCTTGAAAATTCGCTTGATAAACGGTTCCTGCTCAACAGTCGAAATGTCTACCGGATGGCCGGCTTTTAACGCCGCATTTCGCAGCCTGGCGGCCTCGAAAATGTATTCGGCGCCGGTGTAAACGGTTAACAAGAAGGCAATCCACATTGCGATCCACTTGGGCGCGCACCACCAAGCCCCAAGAGCAGGAAGCCCGAGCAGGAACATGATCAGTGCGACCGACTGGATGACAGTTTTGAGTTTGCCGCCGCGGTTTGCCGCCATCACTCCGTACTTGAGAATCACAAACCGCATGGCGGTGATCCCCCATTCGCGGAGAAGAATGATCACGGTCATCCACCAGGGCAGCTCGCCGACAATCGAGAGAACGATGAACCCGACACCTGTCAGCGCCTTATCTGCGATCGAATCCCAAATTTTGCCGAAATTGGTGATCAAGTTGTACTTGCGGGCGATCTTTCCGTCGAAAAGGTCGGTGAGGATAGCCACCGCGAAAACGACCGTAGCCCAGAATCGCCAAACTTGATCGTGAGGATGAGCCAAGAAGACAATCAGAAAAACAGGAACTAACGCTATTCGCAACAGGGTTAGAATGTTTGGCACATTCCACTTAAAGCCGAGCTTCGGCCTGCTCTCATTCTGATCAAAAATTTTACCCACCGCCCTAGAGCGCCAAAGTTAGCCCTGCTTGGCCACTAGGTCGGCCCCAAAGCTATCTACTACTTTTGCTTTAACAATATCGCCAACCCGAAGCTCCTGCGGATCAGCGTCTTCTATTCTAGTTTCTCCATCTACCTCGGGCCCCTGGTGCTCGGCGCGCCCGACAACGCTGTTTTCGTCTAACGATTCGATTAAGACGCTAACCTCTTCGCCCACCCTCTCGGCTGCTCGTTGATCCATCATTTGGGTCACTAGGTCTGTGAGAATTCGAGTTCGGTCGGCGATGACATCGTCGGGAAGGTGGCCCTCTAGTTTTTCGCCTTCTGTGCCTTCTTCATCTGAGTATGCAAACACGCCCATTACGTCCAGGCGGGCCTCTTGGACGAAGTCGCAGAGCGTCTCGAAGTCTTCCTCGGTTTCACCCGGAAAACCCACGATGAAGTTGCTCCTAGCTCCTGATTGAGGATCTAGTTGACGGACCGTTTCCAGCAGCTTGAGGAAGTTCTCTTCGTCACCAAATCGACGCATCCTGCGAAGCACGGAAGCAGAAGCGTGCTGGAACGAGATGTCGAAGTAGGACATCACGTGTTCTAAGGAGGCCATCGTCTCGAGCAGACCCGGATAGATTTCTGCGGGTTGCAGGTAGCTGACCCTGACGCGCTCAAGACCCGGCACGTCGTTCAGCTCGCGGAGCAGCTTAATGAGACCTCGCCTATCCCCCAGGTCCTTTCCGTAGCTGGAGGTATTCTCGCTGACCAGCATGACCTCTTTGACGCCCTCTTGGACCAGCCATTCGGCCTCCTCTATGACCTCCTCGACCGGACGAGAGATATAAGAGCCGCGGAAGGCAGGAATCGCGCAGAATGCGCATCGGCGGTCGCAGCCAGAAGCAATCTTGAGCGGAGAATAGGGGCCGCTAGTGAGCCTGCGACGTCCGGTGCTCTTGACCCGTTTGGCCGAACGTTTGATCGGAGCTAACGGCAACAGTGTTCGGCGGTCTTGGGGCTTATGGGCCTCTATGTGGCCGCCAGCGAGAATGCTGCGCAGCCGCTTAGAGATATCTGGATAGTCGTCGAAGCTGAGCACCGCGTCGGCCTCAGGAAGCGCTTCGGCCAGTTCATCACCGTAGCGTTCTGCCATGCAGCCAACGGCTACCACGGCCTGCGCCCTACCGTTTGCTTTCTGATCGCTGGCTTCAAGGAGCGTATCGATTGAATCCTTCTTCGCCTGATCGATAAAGCCACAGGTATTGACCACGATTACGTCAGCATCGGTTGCGTCTGGGACGAGTTGGAACCCGCCGGCGTCCAGCCGTGCGGCGAGTTCCTCTGAATCGACGTCGTTACGAGCACAGCCGAGGGTCACCATGGCCACCGAGGTACGCGGGGATTGCTTCAAAGTTTTCATACGTCTTCTAGTATCCCTCACGCCCAGAAAAATGATTAACTTTGCTTCCCTGGCTTAGCAAATCCATACCTTCATGGCTGGAGACGTACAGCGATATTTACAGACCCGGCAGGGCCAAACGGCATTTTCTGGCAGCACTCCGCAAAGGCAGTTTTCCAGAGCAATCCTCAGATATTGAGATGCTAAGCCCCGGTCTTCAGGCTTTCCAGCACATCGTCCAGGCCGTCCGGACCAACCAACACCTCGCGGGGTTTGCTGCCTTGGCTTGGACCGACGATGCCGCGGCTCTCCAAAATGTCCATCATCCTGCCAGCTTTGGCGAAACCGATGCGCAGCTTTCGCTGCAACATGGACGTAGAACCGAGCTGCAATTCGATGACCAGCTGAGCCGCTTCAAGAACGGTGTCCAAGTCGTCGCCGATGTCTTCGGCAGGCTTTTGCTTGTCTGCGACAGCAGCTTGAACGTCATCGCGGTACTGGGGCTCTAGCTGCTCCTTCAAGTAATCTGCGACGTTACGGATTTCCGCCTCGGTGACCCAGGAACCCTGGACACGCATCGGCTTGGAAGCGCCCATCGGCAGGAACAATCCATCACCTTGTCCAACCAGCTTCTCTGCACCTGGCTGGTCGAGAATAACGCGCGAATCTGTCATCGAGCTGGTGGCGAAGGCTAAACGGCTTGGAACGTTCGCCTTGATCAATCCGGTTACCACGTCGATAGACGGGCGCTGGGTTGCCAGCACCAGGTGGATGCCTGCGGCTCGGGCGAGCTGAGTGATGCGAACGATCGAATCCTCGACGTCGCGCGGAGCAACCATCATCAGATCCGCCAACTCGTCCACGACTACTAGCAGGTACGGGTACGGCGTCAGCTTGCGCTCGGAGCCTTCCGGCACCTTGACCTGGCCGGCCTTTACGGCCTTGTTGAAGTCATCGATGTGCCTGAATCCGAAAGCCGCGAGATCGTCGTAGCGATGATCCATCTCGGAAACGACCCACTCCAGTGCCTCCGCAGCTTTCTTAGCGCTGGTGATGATCGGCGTGACGAGGTGCGGAATGCCCTCGTAGTGATTCAGCTCTACGCGCTTCGGGTCGACCAACAGCATGCGTACTTCATCTGGGGTTGCACGCATCATCACAGAAGTGATCAGCGAGTTGATGAAGCTGGACTTACCGGAACCGGTCGCGCCGGCGACCAGAAGATGCGGCATCTTAGCCACATTGGCGATCACGTAGCCGCCCTCGATGTCCTTACCAAGGCCGACCACCAACGGGTGATGATCGTTCTGAGCCTTCTGACTGCGCAGCACATCACCCAGAGAAACGACCTCTTTATCGCGGTTAGGAATCTCGACGCCGATCGCGGACTTGCCAGGAATCGGAGCCAAGATGCGCACGTCGGCTGAACCGACCGCGTAAGCGATGTTCTTTGAGAGATTCGTGACCTTCTCGACCTTCGTGCCTGCCCCGACCTCAACCTGGTAGAGGGTAACCGTCGGGCCACGCGTATAGCCAGTTACGTTTGCGTCAATGTTGAACTCAGTGAAGACGTCCTGAAGCCTGTGCACGATCTCATCGTTAGCTTCGGTGCGCGCCCTAGGAACCGTGCCGGCCTTAAGCATTTCGGACGAAGGTAACGTGTACTGCACGTCTCCCGACAGCTCCAGCTGCTCGGAACGAACCGGGGCGGGTGTGTGCTCGGGAGCGATCAGTTCGGGCTGAACCGGTTCGGCGACCTCGGCCTTCTTTGACTTCGCTTTAGCCTCGGTTTCGGGGTCCGGCTCTTCTTCCACGACATCCGCAAAATAGTCTTCGGAGATATCAGAGTAGAGGTCCTCGGCCTCCTCAACCAGCGGAGAATCGTATGCCTTATCTACGCCGTACTCGAGTTTTTCCTCCGCCAGTTCCGGGCGGCCAAAGAAGAATTCCATGACGCTCGTGTAGATCTTTCGGCCGTCCTCGACAAGCTCGCTGACGGGGCGACCGATGACTATCAAAGTCCCGAATATGGCTACGAGCGCAAGCAGAAATGCCGAAATCCAAACCGGCATTAGCTGCACTAGCATGGAGCTGGAAATGTATCCCACGAAACCGCCAGCCGCGCGCATGGCGATCTGGTCAGAGGGTCTCGGCAGCGGAGTGTGCATGAGATTGATCACGCCCAGCGCACCGAAGAAGATAAGAGACCAACCGATCAGCTGACGGCCTCCCGGACCGTTAGCAAGCGGATCCCTGAGGGTTCGCCAGGTCATGACGATTAGCAGAAGAGGCAGAGCGTAGCTAGCGATGCCGAAAACCGTGCTGATGCCGATTCTTAACCATTCACCGAGCAACCCGGGCATCGAGAACCAGAAAATTGCCGCTACGATTACGGCCAAGAAAAGCAGCGTCAGGCCTACCCCATCGCTTCGCACCGCGGGATCTACATCGCGGGCTCCTCGCCCGATCTTGCGCACACCGCTACCGAGGGCCTTCGAAAGGCCACGGAAAATTCGGGGCAGGATTCCGTTCTGGTTGCTACCCGTCCTTTTTGCGGCGGCTTTAGATACAGTCTTTCTGCCGCGCGACGAAGAGGCCTTCTTGCTGCCGCCCGAAGGACGACGTGCAGTAGCCTTCTTGGTCGCCGGCCGCGAGGGGGAAGACATGCGGGACGCCATATGTATTACAGTAGCGGGCGAGGGAAAATGAGCGACGTCTCCACGCCGTCAAGACCGAACTTTGCTCAGAAATGGGTCCAACCGGAATATTCGGTTTCCCATTCCTCGCCGTCGACCAGGACATTCGCGCTGCCTTCGACTGGATCCAGGACCCGACCGATATGCGCCCAACCCTGTGGCACGTAATCGGCAAACGTGGCCACCAAGGGATGATCCTCGCCGCCGGTGAGCACAAAATTTAAGGGATCACTATTAAGCGCAGCGCCGACGTTTTGCAGCGGGCCAGGAATCTCGAGGCTTGAAGAATCAATGTCGATTAAGACGTTACTCTTTTCGGCGATGTGCCCCAAATCAGCGATCAGACCATCCGAGACGTCGATCATCGCGTTCGCGCCAGCAGCAGCGGCAATCCTGCCAGCCCCGTAAGGAACCTCGGGGCATCGATAAGCGTCGACCGCGGCACGGGGTGAGCGGAAACCACGGCTCAGCGTCGCCCATCCTGCTGCAGCCCATCCTTGCCTACCGCAAAGAGCAACCACGTCTGCTGGTTTAGCCCCGCTGCGCAAAACTGGTGCCCGACCCTCCATCTGACCAAAAACTGTAGCGGTAGCGACAATTTTTTCTCCGCTTGTAATATCGCCACCAACGAGAACTGCTCGCGCCTTAACGACCTCCGCAGAGACTCCCTGGAAGAAATCTTTGAACCATTCTGCCTGCAGTTCTTCGGGCATCGAAATAGCCACCACACAGCCTCGGCTGGTGGCCCCCATCGCCTCGAGATCGGCGAAACTTCTAGCGATTAGCTTGCAGCCGACGTCGAATCCTGAGCACCAATCCCGGCGAAAGTGGACGTCCTCGACCATCATGTCGGTCGAAACTACGGCGTCGCCGTCTACGGAGAAAACCGCAGAGTCGTCGCCTGGGCCGACAGAAACCGAAGCTGGCATTGAAAGCTGGCCTGTAACGCGCTCGATCAGGCCGAATTCGCCGACATCTTTAATGGTTTCCTCGTTAGCCACCCGTATCACCTGTTCACGTTCACTGGGCGTGCTAGCGCCTGCTCGATCAGATCGGTCAGCAACTCGCGATAGCTAAGACCAGAGGCCTCCCAAAGGCTTGGAAACATCGACAGCTTGGTGAATCCGGGCATGGTGTTCACTTCATTAACATAAACCTCACCCTGCGCGGTTACGAAGGTGTCTGCCCTAGCCAGCCCCTCACAATCCAGCGCCAGGAAGCTATCGACGGCAAGCTTTCGCACAACCTTAGATGTCTCCTCATCGATTTTTGCCGGAATGCTGAGGTCAACCTGGCCCTCGGTGGGCAGGTATTTAGCCTGATAATCGTAAAACTCGGCGTCCTTGTTGACGACGATCTCACCAGGACAGGATACTCTCGGGCACTCTCCTAGCTTTGCAGGGCCCAACACCGCGCACTCCACTTCGCGAGCCCCGATGAATCCCTGCTCGACGATCACCTTGGGATCAAACTTGCGAGCTTCTTCCACCGCTTCCTCAAGACCCGTAAGCTCGTCGACTCGAGAGATACCAACTGACGAACCGCCTCGAGCCGGCTTGACGAACACCGGGAATTCGAGCCGATCTGCGATGCGCTTGATCGTCGTTTCTTTTTCGTTCAGCCACTGTGCCGAGCTGACAAGCTCGAATGGTCCGATCGGCACGTCGGCGGCCTGCAGCGCCAGCTTCATGAAGTGCTTATCCATGCCGATTGCGCTTGCGGTGACGCCCGAACCAACGTAAGAGACGCCGAGCATCTCGAGCATTCCCTGCAGCGTACCGTCTTCGCCATATGTGCCGTGCAGCAAAGAGAATACGCAATCGATCTTCACCTGATCCGTGAGGCTATCGCCAACATGTGTCGCGATCCGCAGGCCGTCCTCATCGCGGATAGCGACGGCTACGGGACCGTCTTCGCCAAGGCGTGGCAGCTTGTTGTCTTCGACATGCAGGCCTGCTACTTCTTCTACGCCGTAACGATGCCAAATACCATCGGGCGAGATGCCAACACAAACCATCTCGTACTTGCTCGGGTCGAGTTCCTTCACGACCTCGCTAGCCGTTAAGCACGAGATCTCGTGTTCGGTGCTCTGACCGCCAAAAATTACCGCTATCGTTTTACGTTTTTGCATCAGTTTCCTAAATAAGATTGTGAACGGCTAACGCACGGGCTCGACTGGAGACACACGCTGCTTTTTCCTATGATTCCACACGGTTTCGGGGATGAGCTCCCGTCTCGCATCAGCAGTTTTAGCAAGAATCGCTTTGAATATTCTGCGGCTCGCCTCACCGACGCTTTCCCTGTCCGGGGAATCTGAGAATAGATCTGAAAGGTCAACCGGTTGGCCAGCGACGACCCTAATCTCCCGGTGCTTGAGACTCGGCTTTCTAATCTTTCTAGGCGGAAGCAGATAATTAGCACCCCACTGACCCACGGGAACAACGTTCTGCTTAGCCATAAGCGCCAGTTTTGCGACTCCGACATGAATCGCCATTGGCCATTCCAACGGGTCAAAAGTGATAGTGCCTTCCGGATAGATGATCACGGCATTACCTTTAACTAGTGACTTCTCTGCTTCCGCAAGCGATTCGATGGCCTTGGCTGTTGCGCGATGAACGGGAATCTGCCCGCTGTTTACAAGAATCTTCTTAAGCAGCTTGTTTTCCCATAGATTCGCGCGGGCCAGATAGTGCGGCCACCGGCCCTGATGGGCTAAGAATAGGCCGAGCAGGACAGGATCGAGCGAGGAGATGTGGTTCGCCGCGATAATCACGGGCCCCGTCTTAGGGATGTTCTCACCGCCCTGCCACGAGAACTTCGCCACCGGGCTAAACAGCGGTTTTAGAAGCGGAGAGATCGAGGCCAGGGCGAACGAATCGGTCGATTCGTCGTTTAGTCTTCGCAGTTTGCCCCAGGTCTTGAACCTTGCCGACTCGCACATGTTAACCAAGCTTAATCTTTGGTTGGTCAAAGCATGAAAAACCATCCCAGCCAAAATTGTTTTGGTTGGGACGGTCTTTTCAGATTAGCTAAACCAGCTTCGGCAGCGTGCGCGGCTTCCAGCTGGGACGATTCTTCTCGAATGCGGCGATATCGTCCTCGTGGGTTAGCGTGATAGCGATATCGTCAAGCCCATTAAGCAGCCGGTGCTTGGTGTACTCGTCAATTTCAAACCCGTAGCTATCCTCGCCTGCGGTGATTGTTTGGCTAGGCAAGTCGACGCTGATCTGCGCGCCTGGATTAGCCTTGGTGTACTCCCAAAGCGCATCTACGGTTTCCTGCGGCACGAGGGCAATCAGCAGGCCGGCTTTACCCGCGTTGTTGCGGAAGATCTCGCCGAAGCGGGAGCCGATGACCACCTTGAAGCCATAGTTCTGCAGGGCCCAAACGGCGTGCTCACGCGAGCTGCCAGTGCCGAAGTCCGGGCCGACGACCAGAACAGATCCGTCTTTGTACTTGGGCTGGTTAAGGACGAAATCTTCGTCCTTTCGCCAAGAAGCGAACAGGCCATCCTCGAAGCCGGTGCGCGCGATGCGCTTCAGGTAGACGGCAGGGATGATTTGATCGGTATCGACATTGCTGCGCTGTAGCGGGACGCCGATGCCAGTGTGCGAAGTGAACTTTTCCATGGTTTTCCTTTACAGATCGGCGGGGCTGGACAAATGACCCGTGATGGCGGTGGCTGCCGCCACGAGTGGGCTAACCAGGTGGGTCCTGCCCTTGGGGCCCTGTCGTCCTTCGAAGTTTCGGTTGCTTGTGGAGGCGGAACGCTCCCCCGGTGTCAGCTTGTCCGGGTTCATGCCCAAACACATGGAGCAGCCGGCGAAGCGCCACTCGGCACCGAAGTCGGTGAAAACCTTGTCTAGGCCCTCCTCCATCGCCTGGTTGCGAATTGCGGCCGACCCGGGGACGACAAGCATGCGGACACCATCCTTGATCTTCTTGCCACAGACGACGTCCGCTGCCATGCGCAGGTCCTCAATTCGTCCGTTAGTGCACGAGCCCAAGAACACAGTGTCAATCTTGATATCGCGCATCGGCGTGCCCGCGCGCAGATCCATGTATTCCAGCGCACGCTTTGCGGCGGCGCGGTCCGTGGAGTTCTCGAACTGCTCGGGATCGGGGACCCGATCGCCCAGCTCGATGCCCTGCCCAGGGTTCGTTCCCCAGGTGACGAACGGGGTCAGTTTCGAGGCGTCGATGAAGACCTCGCGGTCGAATTCAGCATCGTCATCGCTGTACAAGCTCTTCCAGTAGTCGAGAGCCTCGTCCCAATCGGCGCCCTTGGGCGCGTATGGCTTGTCCTTCAGGTAATCGAAAGTGGTCTGGTCCGGAGCCATCATGCCGGCCTTAGCTCCCCACTCGATGGACATGTTGCAGATCGTCATACGCGCATCCATGGATAGGCTGCGGATGGTGGAGCCGCGATACTCCGCGACGTACCCCGCACCACCGCCGGTGCCAACCATAGAAATCAATTTCAAAATGATGTCCTTTGACACGACGCCCTCGGGCAGCTCGCCCTCGACGTTCACTGCCATGGTCTTCAGCTTCTTTTGCTGCAGAGTCTGGGTGGCGAGCACGTGCTCCACCTCGGAGGTGCCAATTCCAAACGCCAACGCACCGAACGCGCCATGAGTCGAAGTGTGCGAGTCGCCGCACACGATCGTCATTCCAGGCTGGGTCAGGCCAAGCTGAGGTCCGATTGCGTGGACGATGCCCTGGTTGTCGTTGCCCAAAGGAAATGCAGGAACACCGAATTCCTTGACGTTTTTGCGAAGCGTTTCGATCTGATTCCTGCTCGTGGGATCCGCGATTGGCGAAAAAATGTCTAGCGTAGGAGTGTTGTGGTCTTCGGTGGCCTGAGTCAGATCTGGCCTGCGCACTTTGCGACCAGCCATGCGTAGCCCTTCGAAGGCCTGCGGGCTTGTTACCTCGTGCAGCAGTTGAAGGTCGATGTAAAGCAAATCGGGTTGTCCTGCAGATCGCCTGACAACGTGATCGTCCCATACCTTCTGGCTAAGCGTTTTTCCCATGTTTCCATTATCCGGTAGCCATCCAGCTAATGAGATGCTAATCTCAAACTATGGGACAATCTTCTGGCGTAGGCGTACTAGACAAAGCAGCCTCAGTGCTGACGGCCCTCGAATCGGGCCCAATGACACTTGCTACTCTAGTACAGGCCACAGGCTTAGCACGACCCACCGCGCATCGACTTGCAGTGGCGCTCGAATTTCATCGCCTAGTCTCCAGAGATCTTCAAGGCAGGTTCGTGCTCGGACCACGCCTAGTTGAGCTCGCGGCGGCAGCCGGAGACGACAAGTTACTCGTGAAAGCGGGCCCCGTATTGGAACGCCTGCGCGACATCACAGGAGAATCCGCACAGCTTTATAGGCGTCAGGGCGAAACCAGGGTGTGCGTTGCTGCCGCAGACCGACCCAGCGGCCTTCGCGATTCAATCCCTGTCGGAAGCCAGCTGTCCCTGACGGCAGGATCCGCCGCACAAGTGTTGTTGGCCTGGGAAGAACCAGAGAGGCTCTCTCGCGGATTGACGGAATCAAACTTTTCCGCAGTCGGACTAAGCAACGTACGCAAGCGCGGCTGGGCACAATCCGTCGCAGAACGCGAAGCGGGCGTCGCCTCGGTTAGCGCTCCGGTGCGTTCTCCGCAGGGCAAGGTGATCGCCGCCATCTCAGTTTCAGGCCCGATCGAGCGCCTGACCCGCCAGCCGGGACGCCTCCACGCGCCGGCGGTGATCGCGGCAGCCGAGCACCTGTCAGAGATGCTCGCCCGCGACGATGACTAGAGAGACTAGAAAATCTGCCAAACTCAACTCACTAAACGTTCTTGAGCGCCAGCCGAAAGCATAATGCCTAGTCAACAAGGCGCCAGAAAAGGCGACTAACAAAACCAAGGTTTAGCGCGTTGAGTTTGGCAGATATTTATAAGTCACGAAGCGAAAAGCGCTCGGCTAAAAATCGGCAGCTCGCTCTTCTCTGTGACCGGAAGCGCAGTCAACTACCATTATTACAACCGTGCATTTTCTAGCGGCTGAGTCGCAGATGCCATTTGACGAGGTCATGCGAAAGGTTTCTTTGTTGTATTGCTCGTATAGCGTGCGATAGGTAGAAACAACGTCGGGCATCTTGCTGTCCGGCATGAGCAAGTAATCCATCGCGGGATCGACGTATTCAGCTCCACAAGCAAAAGGGACACTCACATCGGTGAGCCCATCGTTTGCAGAAAAGAACTTTTGCAAAGTGCAGCCGTCCTTAGTCACAGGTCCGA
The DNA here is from genome assembly GCF_000510445.1 of Propionimicrobium sp. BV2F7. Taxonomy (NCBI): domain Bacteria; kingdom Bacillati; phylum Actinomycetota; class Actinomycetes; order Propionibacteriales; family Propionibacteriaceae; genus Propionimicrobium; species Propionimicrobium sp. BV2F7. Next base: position 715,189 of record NZ_AZIS01000003.1, read on the forward strand.
CAGCGTTGAGCTGATATTTATTTTCGTCCCCGGAGAGCACCATCATCGTCATTCCGTCAGAATCACCAATTTTGGTCGGGATGAAGCGCTGTAGCGAGTTCTGGCCATCGTCAGTGAATGGGGAGAAATCGTCTCTCATGCCGGCAATCAGACGAGTGGAGAGCCACAAATTGGAACAACTGTCTCACCGAAGAAAAGTAAAGAAGTTGCACGCTAGATGCACGCGCCGGTTGAAGGGGGTCTAATCTCACCCTTTTTGCTACGCACCCCCTAGTCAGATAGGGTTTTGCTTTGTAGCCCCGAGCGGATTCGAACCGCCGTTTCAGCCTTGAGAGGGCTGCGTGCTAGGCCTCTGCACCACGGGGCCATGTTTAGTTTTTCTTGCTAGAAACTCTTGGTTGGGGTACTAGGACTCGAACCTAGACTAACGGAACCAGAAACCGTCGGGCTACCATTACCCCATACCCCAGTTCAGCGTTTCAACTAGCAAACTATTTTGCTGTCTCGCTTAACGCGCGGAATGAAACATTACACGGTCTTTGCCCCAGATACAAAATTGGGGGTTGTACGGGCAACATTCATTTTCTTTCCCACAAACCAGCAGCCTGCGAACGTGATCGCGTAGGCGGCCAAATCCCATCCGGTAGTCGTCCATGAGGAGACCGAGATTGCGTGTGCTTGTGACAGAGTTCCGGTAAGCGTCGCGTAGCCAAACGAAAATACGTTATTAATGACGTGAGCCGCGATCGCCGCCTCAAGCCCACCGGTTAGCACGACGAGGCCGCCGGCCAACAACCCGAACCCGAGCCTATCGACGAAGAGTGGCAGATTCTGGCTGCCATGCATCATCGCGAAAATAGCCGCGGAGAAGGCGACGGAAACCCACGGACTTCTTGCGAATGTGCCAACAGACTGCATGAGATACCCGCGGAACACGAACTCCTCCCCGGCTGCCTGTAACGGGCTAGCGATAAGGATAGAAGAAAACCACAAGCTGGCATTTGAGGGCAGGTCAGGCTGGAATGGCTGGCCGATTCGGCTTAGCCAGTAGATGGCGTTCAATGCCACGCATGCAACTAGCAGGCACGCAAGAAGATAGCGCCACCGCATTCCAGGCTGCACCGATACTAGCCAACGCGGTGGAACCCTATGTATCCAATACACGACTCCGAAACAGATCAGCGTCATAGTCGCGAGGCCAAGGTGGCTGCCCAGCAGACCCTCCGGGTACTCATAATGCATGGCGTAGGAGGCGAACTCGGCAAGGGTCCCGGGGCGGCCGCGCAGCAGCCAACCGAGGCTTACCACCACATAAGCGACCGCCATGACCACGACTAGGTAGCCGAAGAAGACACATAGCAGCCCAACCAAAGATTTGTTGGTGACGCCGGCGTCGTCATCGCGTGCCAAAACGCGCGTGTAATTGACGCTAGGTTCTGGCGTCTGCAGCGGAGCAGTAAAAATCACTTCTCGTCCATAACCGGGTTGGTCAAGGTACCAATCCCCTCGATTTCGACGCTAACCTGCTGGCCAGATTCCATCGGACCGACTCCAGCCGGGGTTCCGGTGAGGATGACATCTCCGGGCAGCAGCGTCGTGAACTGGCTTATGTAGCTGACCAGGTGGGCAACATCGAACGCCATGGACCCCGTCGTGTCCTCTTGACGAACCTCTCCGTCCAGGGTGGTCTTTATGGCCAAATCGCCCGCCGCATTGAGGTCCAGGTGGGTAGAAATCCATGGCCCAAGCGGGCAGAAGGTGTCGAAACCCTTAGCCCTGGTCCACTGCGGTTCCGCGTTTTGGATGTCACGGGCAGTTACGTCGTTAGCGGCCGTGTAGCCGAAAATGACTTCCTGCGAGCGTTCCAGCGGAACCCTTCGGCAGATCCTGCCGATAACGACGGCGAGCTCGCCTTCGTAGTGCAGATCCTGCGTCTCTGCGGGCTTGACGATCGGTTCATTCGGTCCGATCACCGAAGTATTCGGCTTAATGAAAAGCAGCGGATTCTCGGGCACCTGCGAACCGAACTCGGCTGCGTGCTGAGGATAGTTTTTCCCAACTGCGACGATCTTCGAACGCGGAATCACTGGGGCAAGCAGTCGCACGTCCGCCAGATCGACTCGCTCGCCGGTGTAGTTGACCGGCCCAGCTAGCGGGTCACGATTGATAACGGCGATAGTCTGCGGGTTCGAGCCCTTGTCCTCTTCGAGTTCGACCAGCCCATATTGGGGCTGGTCGTTAAGCACAAATCGAGCGATTCTCATGCGTTAAAGCCTAATCGCTTGTCGCTCACTTATTCGAACCGTAGCCCTTCATCAGGCCGTAATGATAGGCATCCGCTAATGCTTCCCAACTCGCCTCGATGACGTCGGTGCCAACACCGAGCGTCGTCCAGGTGGTTTCGCCGTCCGTTGTGACGATCATCACCCTCACGACGGCGTCAGTTCCGGCTTCCATGTCGAGGATGCGAACCTTGTAGTCGGTGAGGCTATAGCTTTTGACGAACGGATACTCACCACTCAGGGCCTGAACTAGAGCCTGGCCCAGCGCATTAACCGGCCCATTGCCAACGCTAATCACGCCCTCTCGCAAACCATTAGCGATCAGCTTCACGCTCGCCTCGGAAACCGAGTTTTCTTCGGAACCATCATCCTCAGACACGACCTTCCAGCTAACCACTTGGAAAGGCAATTCGAGCTGATCGAGATAGTCAAGGACCAGCAATTCGAACGAAGCGTCCGCGAGGTCGTAGGAATAGCCCTTGGACTCGCGCTGCTTGACCAACTCGGCGACCTGATCGGCGACTTTGCGGTCGGAGAGATCCAACCCGAGTTCTTCGCCCTTGACCTGAACACTAGCCCTGCTAGCCATTTCGCTGATAACCATGTGGGTGCTGTTACCCACGGCCCTAGGATCCACGTGCTGATAGAGATTCTCGTTGATCTGCACCGCCTTGGCGTGCAGCCCAGCCTTGTGGGCGAATGCCGAATGCCCGACGAACGGTTGCCTCGGGTTGAGCGGCTGATGGGCGATCTCTGCGATGGAATTACTAATGGACGTCAGCATCCCGAGTTGTCCGGGGCTGATCACCTGCCACTTGTACTTAAGCTGCAGATTGGCGATCACCGTGGTCAGGTCGACGTTGCCGGACCGCTCACCGTAACCATTAATCGTGCCCTGCACATGCATCACGCCGGCATCAAGGGCAGACATGGAGTTGGCCACCGCACAGCCGGAATCGTTCTGACAGTGCACACCGAGGTCGACGCCAACCTGGGTGGCAGCAGACACGATGTCGCCCATGTCGTGCGGCAGCATCCCGCCGTTGGTGTCACACAGCACCACCACTTCCGCCCCAGCTTCTGCCGCCTTGCGCAGCACCGCCATCGCGTAGGTGGGATTTGCCTTATAGCCGTCGAAGAAGTGTTCCAGGTCTACGAACACTCTCTTCCCCAAGCCCACCAGATAGCGCACGGTCTCGTCGACCATCGCCAAATTCTCTTCGAGCGTCGTGCGGAGCGCGTCGTAGACGTGAACATCGTGGGCCTTCGCTACCAGGCAAACTACCTCGGTATTAGCCTCGACGAGTTTGGCTAGCGCCGGATCGTTCTCGCAGGTAAGTCCGGGCTCACGGGTGCGGCCATATGCGACGAGCTTCGCATTGCGCAGCTCGAGCTCTGTGGCAGCAGACTTAAAGAAGTCCTCGTCTCCAGCGACCATTGCCGGCCAGCCGCCCTCGATGAAATTGATGCCAAGTTCATCCAGCAGTCTTGCTATCCGCAACTTGTCGGTAACCGAAAGGTGCATACCTTCCTGTTGGTTACCGTCGCGCAGAGTCGTGTCGTAAATGTGGAACACATCTGGCATCGCCAGTGGGCTACTCATCTGTTTGCTACTACCTCTCGAAATTAAACAACCCGGTGCATCCAGCCACGGGTGTCCTCGACGCGCCCGTACTGGATATCGATTAGGTGATTGCGCAGCTCAAGAGATTTCTTGGGCTCGCCCTTGAAGGCGTAAACGCCGTCTGCATCCTGCAGCGAAGCGATCGGGGTGATGACTGCAGCAGTGCCACAGGCAAACGCCTCTACGAACGCGCCGGATTCGATCCCGTTAAGGACTTCTTCGTAGCTGACCGGACGTTCGACCGGAGTCAGACCGAGATCGGGGGCTAGCTGCAGAAGCGAGTCGCGGGTCACACCCGGAAGAATATTTCCGTTTAGCTCCGGAGTGACCAGTTCGTCGTTGTTCGTGATCAGGCAGATGTTCATTCCGCCAAGCTCCTCGAGCCAGCGGTGCTCTGCTGCGTCTAGGAACAGCACCTGGCTGCAACCTTTCTTCTCAGCGAGCTTTTGCGGCAGCAGCGAAGCCGCATAGTTTCCGCCACACTTAGCGGAACCAGTTCCGCCCACCGCGACGCGGGCGTACTGCGACTCGACCCAGATGTCTACCGCATGAACACCACCGGAGAAATAGGCGCCAACCGGGGAGCAGATGACCACGAAAACCACGGTCTCTGCAGGACGAACACCTAGGAAATCCTCATTAGCCATCTCGAACGGACGAATATAGAGGCTCTGTTCTTCACCGCCCGGCACCCAGCGCTCATCGAGCTTAACTAGGTTTTCGACAGCTTTCAGGTAGTCTTCCACCGGAAGTGCGGGCAGGGCCAGACGCTTTGCGGAATCCGCCATCCTCGCGGCGTTGCGCTCGGGACGGAACAGCCAAACGGAGCCGTCAGCATGACGGTAGGCCTTCATCCCCTCGAACACTTCCTGCGCGTAGTGGTATACGGCGCCGGCCGGATCCATCGCAACGGGAGAATACGGAACAAGCCTGTCGTTCTTCCAACCGTCTTCATGATTCCAATCGGCAACAGCCATGTGATCTGTAAAGAACTTCCCGAAACCGGGGTTCTCGTGGATCGTAGCTATCGCATCATCGGCTAAGAAACTCGGGTTTTCTGGTAATTCAAATTTCAGCGACATGCAAGTAAGGCTAACCCTATTAAGAAGCAGAGAAATTCATAGTCCAATCAGTAAACGCTTGGCCTTTTATATACTTGAAAACGTAACTTACCTGAACCATTAATTAGGAGTAACCATGGGCAAGAAAAAGAAGGAGCCCCAGTACGTATTCATCGATCGTCCCTTAGACCAGAACATCGGTCAGGCAGATCGTGCACTTCGCGGATTGCTGTCCGCAATCTTCTTCACGAGGTCTGGCTCCCATCATGGCCTAAGGCGGGTCATCAACACGCTTCTCGGCTGCACCATGGGCATCTCCGCACTGACCGGACGATCGTCGCTGTACAAGAACCTGGAAATCGACACCACCGATTGCGCCAGCTGGAAGAGCGTACGCGAGTGGCTCAATAAGGCCAATTAAAACTGTCTGCTGAGACTAAACAGTTGACCGCTTGAGCTTTCATTAAGCTAGCCGGCATGACTTCTAAGCAGGCGAGAATTGCAGTTATCCGAGGCGACGGAATCGGACCGGAGGTAGTCGGCGAGGCACTCAAGGTACTAATGGCGACGGTGGGCGAAAACACTTTCGAATTTGTCGATTTCGACCTCGGTGCTCAGCACTGGCTTGCCACCCAAGAGGTACTTAACGACGACACTCTGGAGGAGCTTAAGAAGACTGATGCGATCATCCTCGGTGCCGTCGGCGCCGCCCCCGGTTCGACCACCATCCCTAGCGGCTTGCTCGAGCGCGGGCTGCTGCTGAAGCTTCGGTTTGCCCTAGACCAGGACGTCAATCTTCGTCCTTCCAAGGTCTACCCCAACCAACAGATCCCGCTGGCCGAATGGGTGACCAACGGCGAGCCGATCGACTTTGTCGTTGTCCGCGAGGGAACCGAGGGACTCTACTGCGGAAACGGCGGCAAGCTTCGCGCTGGAACCGACCAGGAGGTAGCCACAGAGGTAAGCGTAAACACCGCTCACGGGGTGAAGCGAGTTGTTCGTTACGCTTTCGAGCTGGCCACCCGCAGATCCAACCACGTCACCCTGCTGCACAAGCACAATGTGCTGGTGAACGCGGGCGGGCTTTGGAACCGAATCTTCAACGAGATCGGCGAGGAATTCCCGCAGGTGAAGCGTGACTACCTGCACATCGATGCGGCCACGATCAAGATGATCACAGATCCTCAGGATTTTGACGTCATAGTCACCGATAACCTCTTTGGCGATATCATCACCGACGAGGCAGCTGCCGTCACTGGCGGAATCGGGCTCGCTCCTTCGGCAAACATCAACTCGTCGCGCGAATTCCCCTCTATGTTTGAGCCCGTGCACGGCTCCGCCCCAGACATCGCTGGGAGGGGAATCGCCGACCCGGTCGCCGCGATCAGCTCGATGGCGCTGCTGCTGGATCACCTGGAGCGCCCGCAAGATGCGGAACGGATCAGAACGGCCGTCAGCGAGTTCATGGCCAACCGCGGAGACGAATCTCTATCCACCTCCCAGATCGGCGACAAGGTAGCAAAACTGGTTTAATCGGGATCGTTTGCAGGCCACACGTTCGGCTTGCAAACATCAACCGACATGCTCTGCTGCTGCATCACCGGGGCCGGAATGCCCTGCCCCGGGCAACTCAGGTGCCCCCTACCGAGGTAGTGACCGATCTCGTGGTTGACCAGGTAGGAACGATATTCCTCGATACTCAGATCAGAAAACGATGGCGTACCGTACATCCACCGATCTGCGTTCAGGTTAACTGCCTCCCCCGCCCGGCAGCTCCAGCAGCTTTGAGTGTCCAAAGGTCTGCAAAACTCGTTTACAGTAGCCGGAGTGGCCAAAGTCACGATCAGTTCGGCGTCATCGGGATCGGGAACGAGTCGGAACGAAACCTTATCGATCGGCGCCCAGCCCCTATCGTCATCCAGGGTCTCTTGGATCTTCTTAGCAACCTCTTCGGGATCAAGACCAAGGCTATCTTCCACCCGGACCGCATAGACGATCTTTCTACCTTCCCTGGCAGAATCCGCAGAGCTTTTATTGATCAGGAACGATCCTGTTGATTTGGCGTCCGAGTGCACGATTCCCTTGGAGTCCGTGCTCGTGGAAAAGGTCGGCTGTGGGCTAACCGAAGGCTCAACGCTGCTAGGGCTCCCGGGAGTGGTTTTCGCAACCGGAGAAAGGCCATAGCTGCCCGGCGAAACAGTCATTGAACCACATGCGCAAAACACGACACAGCACAATGCGAATAAAAGCGCTAGTGGTCGGTTCACAGAAACCACATTAGCGACAATTCGCAGGTAACCAATCATTCGCACTTACGCTGTTCTCCAGAAACAAAAACTGGCCTGGTCAAAAATGACCAGGCCAGTTATCCGATTAGCAACGGTTAGCGTGCAGCGGTGCCTTCGGTGTAGTCGTCGTCGGTGTTCTCGATCCAGCTGAACATCTTGCGCAGTTCCTTACCGGTGGCCTCGATCTGGTGACCGGCCTCCTCCTCGCGCAGCCTCTTGAACTCAGGAGCGCCAGCATCCTGGTCGTCGATGAAGCGCTTCGCGAACGCGCCGTTCTGGATGTCGTCCAGGACAGCCTTCATATTGTCCTTGACGTGCTGATCGATGACGCGACGGCCAGAGACGTAATCGCCGTACTCAGCGGTGTCGGAGATGGACCAGCGCTGCTTGCTGATGCCACCCTCGATCATGAGGTCGACAATCATCTTCAGTTCGTGCAGGCACTCGAAGTAAGCCATCTCGGGCTGGTAGCCAGCCTCGACCAGGGTATCGAAGCCCGCCTGGACCAAGTGAGACATGCCGCCACACAGCACGGCCTGCTCGCCGAACAGGTCGGTCTCGGTCTCCTCCGCGAAGGTGGTCTTGATGCCACCAGCGCGCAGGCCGCCGATCGCCTTCGCGTAGGACTTAGCCAGATCCCAGGCCTTGCCCGAAGCGTCCTGCTCGACGCAAACCAGAACCGGAACGCCACGTCCGTCAGAGTATTCCCGGCGAACGATGTGACCCGGGCCCTTCGGTGCAACCATGCAGACGTCGACGCCCTCAGGAGCCTGGATGTAGCCGTAACGGATGTTGAAGCCGTGGGCGAAGAATAGCGCGTCGCCGTCCTTCAGATTCGGGGCGATCTCGTCGCGGTAGACGTTGCGCTGAACCTGGTCGGGAACCAGGATCATGATGACATCTGCTTCCTTAACGGCATCAGCGACGCTGAGTACGCGCAGACCCTGGGCCTCGGCCTTGGCGCGAGACTTGGAGCCCTCCGCCAGGCCGACGCGAACGTCAACACCGGAATCGCGCAGGTTGAGCGCGTGTGCGTGGCCCTGAGAACCATATCCGATGACGGCGACGGAACGATCCTGGATTACTGCCAAATCCGCGTCGTCGTTGTAGTAAATTTCAGCCATTTTTGCCTTCCTTATTTTTTTCGAGCACGCTAGACGCGAGCCCGTTTTTCATTGATTGATTTCTGGCCGCGACCTAGCGCAACCTGCCCGGATTTAACCAGCTCGATGACGCCGTAAGGCTCAAGCATGGTCAGCAACGCCTCTAGTTTGTCGTGACTTCCAGTGGCTTCGATAGTCACTGAGGTCAGTCCAACGTCAACTGCTTTGCCCCTAAACAGGCTAACCACGTCGATGACGGAGCTGCGATTGGTGTTATCGCAGCGCACCTTCACCAGGATCATTTCGCGGCATACGGAGGACTCCGGAAGCTCTAAAACTTTCAAGACTTCCACGAGCTTGTTCAGCTGTTTCACGAGCTGCTCGACGAACCTTTCGTCGTCGACAACCGTGACCAGCGTCATTCGCGAAACCCCTTCTTTTTCTGTCGGCCCGACCGCCAGGGATTCAATGTTGAACCCGCGCCTGCTGAAAAGAGAAGCGACCCTCGTCAAAACACCTGGGTGATCTTGCACCAAAACGCTAAGTGTGTGCGTGGTCATTAGTCCTCCCAATCTGGCGCCATTTCGCGGGCCACCTTGATCTCGTCGTTACTCGTGCCTGCGGCAACCATCGGCCAAACCATCGAGTCCTTCTTGCAGACAAACTCGACAACTACCGGACGATCGTTGATCTCCATCGCCTTGTTGATCACCTCGTCGACTTCCTCTACAGAGGTTGCCCTCAGACCCGCGCAACCCATCGCTTGCGCGAGCATCGGGAAGTTCGGCAGCGAATCGGTCCTGATGTCGGTGTTCGAATAGTGCTGGTTGTAAAACAGTGTCTGCCACTGCCGCACCATGCCGAGAGTGTTGTTGTTGATGATCGCGATCTTGATCGGAATCCCGTTCAAAGCACAGGTAACGAGTTCCTGGTTGGTCATCTGGAAGCTGCCATCACCGTCAATGCCCCACACGACCTTGTCCGGCTGTCCCACCTTCGCTCCCATGGCTGCCGGAACGCAGTAGCCCATTGTGCCCAGACCCGCGCTCGTCATCCACTGTGCAGGCTTTTTGAACGGCAGGAAGTGGGCCGACCACATCTGGTGCTGGCCAACTCCGGTGACGAAGATTGAATCCGGTCCGGAAATCTCGCCGATCCGTTTAATCACCTGTTGCGGGCTCAGGCCGGTCCCACCTTCGTCACCGGCCTCCCATGACAGCGGGTAGCGCTTCTTCATGACCTGCAGTTTGGCGGTCCACTCCGAGTAATCGGGGATCCGCTTGTGTCGCATTTCGTCGAGCAGCTGCCCGAGGAACATCTTTGCGTCGCCCACGACCGGGACATCGACGGCACGGTTCTTACCGATCTCGGCTGGGTCGATATCAGCGTGAATGATTTTCGCGTTCGGAGCGAACGTGTCCAACGCGCCGGTGACGCGATCATCGAACCTGGTGCCAACAGCAATCAGAAGGTCCGAGCGCTGCATAGCTCCGACGGCTTGAATTGTGCCATGCATGCCAGGCATACCCAGGCACAGCGGGTGATCGTCGGGGAAAACGCCGCGCGCAGGAAGCGTGGTAACCACCGGAATACCGGCTAGCTCAGCCAAGTCCTTCAGCTCCTGCCAAGCACGAGCGCGAACCACGCCGCCACCGACGTATAAAACGGGCTTGACGGACTCACAGATGAGGTCCGCTGCGGCCTCAACCTGGCGGTTGTGCGGACGAACCGTCGGCTTATATCCGGGCAGCTTCACCTCGTCGGTGAAGTCGAATGGCACGGTGTCGTTCTGCGCATTCTTAGTGATATCTACCAGAACGGGGCCGGGACGCCCAGTGGAGGCGATGTGGAATGCAGCCTTGATGATCTCCGGAACGTTGCGCGCGTCTTTAACCAAAAAGTTGTGTTTCGTGATCGGCATCGTAATGCCCCTGATATCGGCCTCTTGGAAGGCGTCGGTGCCGATTGACTCGGAGGAAACCTGACCGGTGATCATGACCAAAGGCACCGAATCCATGTATGCATCGGCCAGCGCTGTGACACCGTTGGTGGCGCCTGGGCCACTGGTCAGGATTGCGACGCCTACGCGTCCAGTAGCCAAAGCGTAGCCCTCTGCAGCGTGGCCCGCACCTTGTTCATGACGAACCAAAACCTGCTTAAGAGAGGATTCGTATAGCGCATCGTAAATAGGCAGCGCGGCGCCACCGGGAAGACCGAAAACTACTTCTACGCCTACTTTTTCCAAAGAAGTAATAAGCGCCTGGGCGCCTGTCAGCATCGGTAGCTGCTTTTCGGACTGGTCTGCCATCTTGCTCCTCCATATTTTCGACGCGCAACCGCTAGATAATAAAAAACCCTCGATGCCTTTGGGCATTCGAGGGAGCGCTTCTGAGCTTCACTACCTTGCAGACCAACCGGCCGGCAAGATTCTGCCGAGAAGCGCTAAACGATTACTAGCTCGTTGCTACGCATGAATGAAAATATATCGGCAAGTTTTACCGTTTCACAATGCGTCTCAAATGGTGGATAAGGTTATTTTCTTACTTCTATCCCAGCGTTTGCCAAACCCTGTTTGACTTCGGCAATCGTAATGGTTTCGTAATGGAAAACTGATGCCGCCAAAAGCGCATCTGCGCCGGCCTTTGCGGCATCGATGAAATGCTGAACCGTGCCTGCTCCGCCCGAAGCGATGATCGGGACGTCGACGACCTCGCGTACTGCCTTGATCATCTCGATGTCGAAACCGCTAGTCGTGCCGTCGGCATCCATTGATGTCAACAGGATCTCGCCAACTCCCCTGTCTTGTGCTTCCTTGGCCCACTCGATTGCGTCCAAATTCGCCGGGCGCTTGCCACCGTGAGTGGTGACGCCAAAGCCGGAAGGCTGATCGTCCTGGCGACGGGCATCAAGACTGAGCACGACGACCTGCTTACCGAACCTATTGCTTACGTCCGTTAGCAGCTGCGGATTAGCGATCGCTGCCGTGTTGATGCCGACCTTGTCGGCTCCACAACGCAGCAGATCATCGACGTCTTCAACCGAGCGTACTCCTCCGCCTACGGTTAGCGGAATGAAGACGGTCTCGGCGCACCTACGCACCATGTCGCGGGTAGTCGCCCTGCCCTCGTTGGTCGCGGAAATGTCTAGGAAAGTCAGCTCGTCGGCGCCTTGCTCGTTGTAGCGTGCTGCCAGTTCAACCGGATCGCCGGCGTCGCGCAGGTTCTCAAAGTTGACGCCTTTGACCACACGTCCGGCGTTGACGTCGAGGCACGGAATGACACGGATAGCTAAACTCATGAGCTAAAGCTTAACTGCCCAACAAGAGTTTTCCAGGTTTCGTCCAAAGGAACTATTCGGCGCCGAAGTCGACTATGTCACGACGCATGGAGTTGACCACACCCCGGCAGGTTTCCCGAATCGGTTGCGCTCCAGGGGCGTTTGATAGCTGGCTTGCTAGATCGATAACCTGACGCACCCAGCGCACGAAGTCGCCGGCAGGCATGTCGGAGTCATCCAGCAAGTCGGCAAGCCCTTCGCCAGCAGCCCATCGATAGGCCAGCTCAGCGAACCCGATCTCTGGCGAACGGCTACGCTCAACTCTCGCATCGCGCTCGACCTTGTTGATGTCTCGCCAGATTCGACGAACCTGCGTCTGCACGGCCTCGGAATCGCGGTCTGGCATAGAGAAGAACCTGCCCGAATCAGCGCGTCGGGCCTCATAGACGAGGGTCGAAAGCACTGCCGCCAAGGAGGGCACGCCAAGATCAACAAAGACGTTCTGCCGCACGCACTCTGCAACAACAAGATCTAGTTCGGAATAGATGCGCTGCAGCATCTTTCCGTCGTCGGTAACCACATCGCCGTCTAGATAACCGAGAGAGTCAAGCACTAGGCAAATTCGATCGAACTGTGCGGAAATAGAATTTCGGCTCTTCGGCTTAGGAGCAACCTTGCGCTCGATACGAATAGCCTGCTCTGCGCTGCGCGCATGGGCCTCCCGATCTGGACAAGAATGGCAAGGGTGCTCTCGGAGCTGGGCGCGCAGCTCGTCTATCTCGGCCGCAAGCTGCTTATCTCTGCCTGGCTTCGATGCCGGTGGTGGAGTCCGGTCGATAGTCTCTAGCCGAGCATCAAGCGATCTCGCGAACGCCTTCCTGTCGGCTGCCGAGCGTTGGTCGAACTTCTTCGGCACCCGAACCCTTGAGCGCACAACACCCGGAACTGGAAAGTCACCGTCGGTCAGCCTCAAAGCAATGTGCTTCTGCGTCATCACCAGCGGATGTGGCACTGGCGGACGTCCAGGATCGGCGACCGCAGCCCAACCCTTGTGTTTGCCTGCAGGAACCCAGATGACGTCTCCAGGCTCCAGTCCGAAGAGGAAGTCCAACACCTCGGCACGCTTGTCGCCCTTACGCAGCTTCGCAACCTCATTTTCTAGCTGGCTGATCTGCTCACGAAGGTTCGCGTATTCGCGGAAGTCACCTTTAGAACAAGTGGCTTGTTCCCAAAGCTCTTTGGCCCGGTTAGCTTCGGTGGCGTGCAGTCTGGCTGCCTTCACGACCTTTCGATCTGCCTGGAACTGGGCAAAGCTCTGCTCCAGAAGTGCTCGCGCTCGGTCTCTACCTATAGTCCCGACCAAGTTAACGGCCATGTTGTAGTTGGGAGTGAAGCTGGAACGAAGCGGGTAGGTTCGCTTCGACGCCAGGCCAGCGACAGCACGCGGATCGATGCCAGGCTGCCATGCGACGACTGCATGTCCCTCGGTGTCGATCCCCCGTCTGCCCGCACGCCCAGTTAGCTGGGTGTATTCGCCGGGCGTGATGTCGACGTGCGCCTCACCGTTGTATTTCACCAGCCGTTCAATGAGGACGGTCCTGGCAGGCATGTTGATTCCCAACGCTAGGGTTTCGGTTGCGAATACCACCTTGATCAGGCCCCTGGTGAAGCCCTCCTCGATGATCGCCTTGAATGCCGGCAGCAATCCTGCGTGGTGAGCCGCGATACCGCGCCCAAGAGCCTCGACGAAATTGTCCCAACCAAGCGCCAGCTTGTCATCGTAGGTCAACTGTGCGGAGTACTTTTCAGCGATCCGCATTAGCTCGGAGCGCTCTACTGAATTCGTCAGCACGATGTTGGTGCCAAGTAGTTGCTGAACCGCGCCATCGCATCCAGCACGGCTGAACACGAAAACGATCGCGGGCAGCAGGTTCTCTTTCGCCAAGCCCCGAACCATCTGTCCCCTAGACGGCCGGAGGGTTTTTCTTCTATCGTCGCCGCGATCGCGATAGCGGCTAGCGGCTGCACCGCCGTACCTTCCGGAACCAAAGCTGACGTTGCGCTTGCCCTTACCCGAGCGCCCTCTGGGCCTCCTGGAATCGTCGCGCTGGTTTCTGGCTTCGCCGCGCTCCAGCTTTAGCAGCTTCTGATTCACCTTGCCATTAACGAACAGGTCGATCACTTGTTCGTTGACCAGCATGTGCTGGGCTAAATCAACTGGGCGTTTTTCGCTGACGACAACCGCGACGTCTCCTCGCACCTCGTCTAGCCACTCGCCGAATTCCTCCGCGTTGCTGACCGTGGCGGATAGGCAGATCAGGTCGACGTCTGGCGCCAGGCCAAGAATAACCTCTTCCCAGACGGCGCCGCGGAATCGATCGGCCAGGTAGTGAACCTCGTCCATCACCACGTAGCCAAGACCCTGCAGCGTACGAGAACCCGCGTAGAGCATGTTCCGCAACACTTCGGTAGTCATGACGACGACGTCGGCCTCGGAGTTAACTGACTGATCGCCGGTGAGCAGGCCAACCGAATCGGCTCCGTAGCGGGCAACCAAGTCGTGATATTTCTGGTTGCTAAGCGCCTTAATCGGTGTGGTGTAGAAGCATTTTTTGCCGGTCTGCAAAGCAAGCCAGCAGCCAAATTCTCCAACCACTGTTTTGCCCGAACCTGTGGGAGCTGCGACCAAAACGCCGGAGCCATCCAAGACTCGCTGGCATGCCTTGATCTGGAAATCGTCGAATTTAAAGCCGTAGCCAGCCGAGAACTCGGCCAGCATCTCAGTGTCAGTCATTGTTTCTCGATCTGGTCGTACATCTTCAGTGTTTGTTGCGCGGCGTGCACGGCATCCTTCGCTAGAGATTCGTCTTCGACGCGGGCGCCGTCGCCAAGACGCAAAAGAATCGACGTGAGCCAGGCGTCGCTCGCCACTTTGAATCGGGCGCGCACCGAGCCATCAGTTTTGCGCTCGAGAACTTCGCACGGGTGGTATTCGCAAACCCATGCGGCATCCGGAGCGAGGACGAGCACAACATCCTTCTCCTTTTCGAACCACTGGCCGCTCGGCGCCTCGCCGTGGTCTTCGGCGCTCTGCCCGGTGTATTCCACGCTGATTATTCGATCGAACCTGTAGACCCGCCAATCTTTGGCGTCCAAGCTCCAAGCGTTCAGATATGCCACGCCATGCCTGACCTCGATGAGAACCGGGTCGATGACAGGTTGCGTCGTGACGGCCCGTGACGCGCCATCGTAGACGAGTTTGACTCTGTTGTTATTAGAGATTGCGGCGGCTAACCGATCGCGCACTTCATCGGAGCCCGACGAAATCTCGAAATGGACCCCGCTTCCGGCGCCCGTGATTTCTTCAAGCTTCGCTATCGCAGAATTCGCCGTTTTCGCTTGTTCTCCGGTGGCCGCCTCGCGAACAACTTCAAGCGCTGCGAGCAGGCTCATAGCCTCGTCCTGCGTCAGACGCAGCGGCCTGTTCAGGTACTCCGCATTGCTGATCTGGATCACGCCATCTTCGATGGCCGCGTCCATATCAACGTCAATCAAATCGTCCGGATATCCGCCCGGCAAACCACACATGAATAACGTCGAAAGATCGTTTATAACCTGGCGTTTGGTTATGCCAAACATCTTTGCCAACGACTTGGTTGTCAGGCTCTCTCCGCTCTGGGCAAGAGGAAGAATCGCCAACATTCTGCAGAGCTGGTCTTTATTCTTCATGCTCACCCCCGTGGGCACCTATCACTTGCTTTAATCGCTCGATCACCTGGTTTTTCAGTTGGTCCGGTTCGAGCACAAGCACCTGCGAGCCAAAGCTTGCGATTTCGGCCACGGGATTGTACGGCAGCCTAACCCGCCAGACCTGAAAGCCTTCAGGAAGCTCACCTCTCCATTCGATGCGTTCGCCGCGGCGACGAAGAGCGGGCGCGTGAGACTTCCGAATGGCCAAAACGGCCTCGCCGTTGTCACCGCTAGGGGCGATCGAAGCAGCCATGTCGTTTAAAGTTTGCGAATCAGGAATTTCATAATCGGCGACCTCGCCAACCTTAACGTTCGACGTTATGCGGTTAAGTCTGAAAATTCGCGACGATTCCTTCGTCACGTCGTAGCCCAGCAGGTACCAGATGTTTGAGCGCATAACTAGACGCCACGGCTGAACGATCCTCGTGGCCGGAGAGTTGCGATACTCGAAAGAGACTACGCGCTTTTCAGCGAGCGCCTCCCAGATCGGCTCGAATGACGGGTCCTCAACGCTCACCCGAGTTTCCAGCACTCCATCCTCGCGATCGGATTCAATTTCGACTCCACCTGCGCGCAGCTTTAGCAGGGCCTTCCTAGCCTGGTCTGAAGTGCTTGCCTGCTGCCAGACGCTCGATGCTAGCGAAAGTAGAGCCGTCTCATCCTTGCTGAACTGGACTTCAGGGAGTTCATAATCGCTGCGTTTGATCATGTAGCCGGTCTCGTCACTGAAAAGTGCCGAGTTGCTGCCGGTCTCGATTGGGACGCCTCTGGCGCGCAGCTCGTCCTTGTCGCGTTCAAATGTGCGCTCAAAGTTGGAATCGTTCAGGTCTCTATAACCCTCTATGCGGGCTCGGATCTCGTCACGGGAGACGTATTTGTTGGCGGAAAGCAGCATGATCGTTAAATTCATCAACCGCTCTGATTTCTTCTGCGCCACGAAATCAAATCTAGCAGTGCGCTGGAAACGACTTTGCGCTTTCGGGCCATTAGCTATTGCTACGAGCGCAATGCCACCGTCTGAGCGGGCTAACCTTAATTGTGTGAAAACAATCGGTCGCTTTGCCCCTAGCCCAACCTCTGATCTGCACATCGGAAACCTTCGCACCGCAGTTCTCGCCTGGCTCTTCGCGAACGCGGAAGGCGGCGAGATGCTGCTGCGCGTTGAGGATCTTGATCAGCAGCGCGTGGCGGCAGCACCCGGTGTGGCTCGCAGGCAGATCGAAGACCTTCGTAGTCTCGGGCTCAGCTGGCCAGAACCGGTATGGCGCCAGTCCGAACGTATCGAGGTTTACCGTGAGGCGGCGTCGAAGCTCGAAACCTACGAGTGTTTCTGCACTAGACGCGAGATCGCAGCGGCATCGCAGGCACCGCACGGCGACTACCGCCCATATCCCGGAACGTGCGCGATCCTTACCCAAGCCCAGCGGGACGAAAAACGGCAGAACCGCAAGCCAGCGATCCGCGTTCGCGCCGAACAAGCAACGTTCACGGTCCACGATATCCATGCGGGAGACGTCACCGGCGTCGTCGACGACTTTGTACTATTCCGCGCCGACGGCACGCCCGCATATAACCTAGCGGCCGTGGTTGACGACGGGCTCGGCGGAGTGAACCAGGTCGTTCGTGGCCGCGACCTACTCGACTCCTCGCCCCGCCAAGCATGGCTTGCCTCAAAACTCGGCTTCGTGGTGCCCACTTACGTCCACGTTGGGCTTGCCGTTAACGAAAACGGAGACAGGCTTGCAAAACGCGACGGCGGTTACACGCTTCGAGATCTCAAGGCAGGGCCTCGGGAGTTTTTCGCGAAGCTTTGCGAGTCCGCCGGCCTGCCCCCCGCAAATACGCCAAAAGAACTAAAAGATCGCCTCGCCGGCACCGATTGGCGCCAAAGCGAGGCGATCTGGAACGACTGGGTCATTTCCGGAAGCCTGTTTTAGACTCCGTTTTTAGCCCTGCTTAGGAATGGGCTGAGTGAAGAGGATGTCCACCACGCAAGCAACCGAAGTGTTCGGCTCTAGCGGCGGATTCGGGTTGCCCTTCGGGTAAGCGACCGAACCGGGAAGAGTGACCAGCACGCGGCTGCCCTCCTTCTTCCCAACCAACTGCTGCCAGAGGGGCTCCAGCGGCTTCTGTTGAGACGCCTTGGCGTCGATCACGGCCTTGTTGCCGAAGTCGCTGTAATACTGCTTTCCATCCCAGGTGGTACACACGGAATGCGACTTCAGAATGTCGCCGTCTGCCAGCGCACGTCCCTTGCCTTCGACCAGAACCGCAGAGGCTGCCTCTTTCGGCGCAGCCACTCCTGCTATGTCAATAACGGGCTTGCCGTCCTGGTCACTAACTTTTGGGAAGCCTGCCGGGCTAGACATTTTGCCGGAAACTGCCGGCTGCTCGGTGCGAACAACATCAACCACGAAGAACAAGGTGTCGCCGGGGTTGATCTTCGCCTGCGGCATGCCCATCGGGTCGTAGCCGTCGGAGCTGGCGGCGGCGATCAGAACGCGGCTGCCCTCCTTCTTGCCGACCAGGCCCTTCTGGAATCCCTTGATGACGCCGTCAAGCGGGAAATAGGTGGAGCTACCGCGGTTGTAACTATCGTCGAAGGTCTCGCCGGTGGTGCCGTTAATGCCCATGTAGTGCACCTCGACGGTGGCGTTATCGTTGGGTACCTCGGCACCGTCGCCCTCGACGATCACCTTAGACATCGTTTCTTCTACCTCGACCGGGTAGTCGATGCCCTCGACGGTCGGCTTTTCGCCGAAGTTGTCCGATACCTTGACGTCGTCAAGCGAGCCGAGCTTCTTCTTCTGGACCGAGGCGGTGGCCGACGGGCTGCCCGAAGGGGCTGCGGAGCTGTCGGCGTTATCTGCGTTACCGCCCGAGCAACCAGTCAGCATCAAAGCTGAGATTGCAGCAGCGGATAGAACTTTTACAAAACGTTTCTGCACGCTATGAAACATTACCTGCTACATCTTTACTAGGTCTAAAAGCTCGCCGAGTTCGTTGCGGGTCAGTTCCCTACTCTCGCCTACTTTCAGCCTGCCGAGCTTGACCGGCCCGATCTTGATGCGCGACAACCTGCGGACGGGGTGGCCGATCGTGTCGAACATTCGGCGAACGATTCGGTTGCGGCCCTCATGCAAAGTGACCTCGACCATGGAGCGAGATTCCGTGCGCGAAACCAGCTTCACATTATCTGCTCGCGCGGGGCCATCTTCCAGCGTTACGCCCTTCTTCAGCCGCTTTAGCGCGTGGTTCTCGATCCTGCCTTCGCATTCCACTAGGTATACTTTCGGCACCTCGTAACTGGGGTGCGTCATGCGGTGGGTGAACTCACCGTCATTGGTGAGCAGAATCAGGCCTTCGGTATCCGTGTCAAGACGTCCTACATGGAACAGCCTTGTGCGCGAATCCACGTAGTCGAGCAGCGTCTCGCGGCCCTGGGGGTCGTCCATAGTGGAAACCACGCCGCGAGGCTTGTTCAACACGACGTAAACATGCCTGCGCGCGGTCGGAATTCGGGAGCCGTCCACCCTGATCTCGTCCTTGTCCGGATCTACCCGTAAACCTTGTCGCAGCACGATTTCGCCGTTGACCTCGACGCGACCCTCGGCAATCATTTCTTCACTTGCTCTGCGGCTAGCGACGCCCGCCTGAGCGAGCACCTTCTGCAGCCGAATCTTGTCGTCATCACTCATTTTCTTCTCCTGACGTTTCGTCGGCGTTTTCTTCTGGTTCGCCAGCCAGCCCGGCTAGTTCCTGCTCCAGCTGGTTCGCATCCGGCAGCAGCGGCGCGATAGGTGGTAGATCTGCGAGGCTAGCCAAGCCTAGCCGTTCGAGGAAATAATCGGTGGTTCTGAGCATCGTGGCGCCGGTCTGTTCGTCGTTTCCTTCTTGCTCGACGAGCCCACGAGCGATGAGCGTGCGCACCACGCCGTCAACGTTCACTCCCCTGACCGCGGAGACTCTCGACCGTGAGACGGGTTGCATGTAAGCGATGACGGCGAGCGTCTCGAGGCTAGCCTGCGTAAGTTTGTTCTGCTGGCCCTCGATGATCCAAGTTTTAATTACTTCCTCGTGCTCAGGACGAGTAGCGTAACGCCAACCGCCGGCAACATTTCGAAGCTGAAATCCCCTGCCAGTTTCGTTATAGAACTCAGAAAGCGCCTCTAGGGCTTCCCTGACGACGGATTCCTCCGCGCTTACTGCATGCGCTAGTTCTTCGACGCTGAGGGCCTCGGTGGCCATGATCAGGATCGCCTCGAGTTCTCCCGAGATCTCCTGCGGGGTTCGGTCAAGCTCAGTTTCTTCGATCATTCTTCACTCGTTTCGTCGAATTCTCCGCTGAATTGAATTTCGCCGTTGTCTCTTCCGGACCAATGCACGGTCAACTCGCCGAGAGGTGTTAGTTGTTCAAAAGTCACTTGCTTCTGACGGAATAGCTCCAGCAAAGAAAGGAACCTAACCACTGTGTGTAGCTTGTCGGCGTCGGCACATAGCGCCCGAAATGTCATTGTTTTCGCCGCCCGCAGCTTTTTTACCACCTTGGTACCCTCTTCCTGCACGCTCACCTGCACGATATGCAGCTGACTCAGCGGCATCTCCGGCATTTCCTGTGGCGTGAAAACCTTCACCGCAACTTTCGTGAAGCGTTCCAGCCCACCAGGAAACTGGACCTCCGGCAGCACATCGGCGAATTTACTTTCGAGCCCGCCGGGCCTGTAGTGAATATGCTCTGCAGCCTCTAGCGAAGCTGCGAACCACTTAGATATTTCCTTGTATGCCCGATACTGCAAGAGCCTTGCGAACAGGAGGTCGCGGGCCGCGAGAATTTCCAGGTCCTCCTCGTCTTCCACTTCCCCCTTCGGCAGCAGTCGAGCAGCCTTAAGGTCCAGAAGCGTGGCGGCAACGAGAAGAAACTGGCTGGTCGTCGCTAGATCCCAGATCTTCGTCCCGGCCTTCGCATGCGCAACGAATTCGTCGGTGACTTCGCTCAGCGCGATCTCTGTCACGTCTAGGCGCCGCTTCGAGATTAGTTGCAGCAAGAGGTCGAAGGGGCCCTCGAAATTGTCCAGGCTAACGGTAAACGGGTTGCCCTCGACGTCGACGAAGCTGTGTTCGTCCGAGGCGGAAGCCATGTCTAGCCCTCTTGCTCAAGCATATTGACAACGTTGGCCTCGCCACCGCGCTCATCCAGATCGTTGATGGCTAGCGCGACTGCGGCACGCACCAGCTTGCCTCGATCGACCCGAAGACCAAACTCCGCCTTGAGCCTCAGCCTCGCCTGTTCTAAGGCCATCAGCTGTTCGCTGGAGATGTAGACGGTGATTTTTTCGTCATGCTTCGGACGAGCCTGGTCCTGCTGCTTCGGAGCTGGCGTTTTTTTGGTCTGCTCCTGCGCAGGCTGGCCCATCGTCTTACGAAAGAGTTCGTTCGCTCCCGGCAGATCCGAAGTCTTGGCCTCGAGATTAGCTGCTATCGAGCTGCGATCTACTCGCATCGTGCGAGCACCTCCCTGCCCAGCTGGCGATATGCGTCAGCTCCAGGAGAAGAGGGAGCGTAGCTGGTGATTGGTTCGCCAGCCACGGTCGTCTCCGGGAACCTGACGGTGCGCTTGATTATGGTGTGGAAGACCTTGTCTCCGAAAGCCTCGATGATTCGCTCGAAGACCTCCCTAGTGTGGATCGTTCGGGTGTCCACCATCGTCGGCAGGATGCCCAGCAGATCGAGCTCGGGGTTAAGCCTGTCCTTCACCTTGTTGATCGTGTCGTAGAGCAGAGCGACGCCACGAAGCGCGAAGAATTCGCACTCGAGAGGCACCAGGGCCCAATTCGACGCCGTCAAAGCGTTGACCGTAAGCAGGCCGAGCGAAGGCGCGCAGTCGATGATGATGTAGTCGTAGCGATCGCGAACCTTGTAAAGCAGCCTCTTGAGCGTCAACTCGCGAGCAACCTCGCTGACGAGCTGGATCTCTGCGGCTGACAGGTCGATGTTTGCGGGCAGCAGATCGCAGCCGGGCGCCGCGTCGGGAATAACCACGTCGTCGAAGCTGTATTGATCCGAGAGTAAAAGGTTGTACACGCTCAGTTCGAGAGTGTGCGGGTTTACTCCCAACCCAACGGAAAGAGAACCCTGCGGGTCGAAGTCAACGAGCAGCACCTTGCGTCCGGTCTCTGCGATCGTTGCGCCGAGATTAATGCTGCTAGTGGTCTTACCGACCCCGCCCTTTTGGTTCGTCATAGAGATGACGATGGCGTTCTTTGGGCCCGGGGCCGGGGGCTGAGGCTCGGGATAGTCCGGAATGGGACGGCCAGCTAAATCGACGTTTTCCTCGTCTTGTTCTGGCAATTCAAAGAGCTCATCGCTCATCACACACTCCTATCGTTCGAAAACAACAATAGTCGACAAGTCTGCTTTTTAGAACTGACGTATTACCTTGCCCTGGGGTGTGCGGTTATATAGACCTCACGCAACTTTTCGATCGTCACTTCGGTGTAGATCTGAGTCGTTGTTACCGACGAGTGACCTAGCAGTTCTTGAACGACCCTGATGTCGGCTCCGCCTTCGAGAAGGTGGGTGGCGAAGCTGTGCCGAAGGCTGTGCGGGCTTATCTCCTTAGTGATGCCAGCACTTGCCGCACGCTCACGCAGGATGGCCCAAGCGGATTGCCTGGAAAGCCTGCGACCTAGCGTGTTCAGGAAAAGCGCAGCAGTAGATTTTTTAGCCTTTCCCAGCAGAGCGGGACGCCCACGAACCAGCCACGCATCTAGCGCTTTCCGGGCATATGAACCAAGCGGGACGATCCTCTGTTTACTGCCTTTGCCCAACAGCCTCAGCCCCGAATCGGGATCTTCCAGCACGGAAGTGACGTCATCTACGTCTAAATCAAGAACCTCACTGATTCGGGCTCCGGTGCCGTATAAAAGTTCTAGGAGGCAAGAGTCTCTGAGCCCTAGCGGTTCAGAGGTGTCGATAGAGCCCAGCAGCCTTTGCACCTCGTCGATATCTAGCGCCTTCGGCAGCCTCTTTCCCAGTTTCGGGACGGCTATCGACTTACCGACGTCCTCTTTCGTCAGCCCCTCCTGGGCAGCGAAAGAGTGCAGGTTCCTGATGGCCACCATCGCCCTAGCGACGGAAGATTTCGCTAGTGCCGGATGCTCGCCGTCTCCAGTCGACAATTGCGTTTGATACGCGTTGATCGTCTCTGAATCGACGACGTCTATATCGTCTACGGCCCTAGCTTTTAGCCAGTCTATGTACCTGCCTAGGTCCCTGCGATACGCGGCGACAGTGTTTATAGATAGCCCTCGTTCGACGATTACGTGATCGAGATAGCCCTGTAACAGCCGGTCTAGCCCCATTAAGACTGCGACCTGCGTTCGACCAGACGCTCACGTGCAGGCCAAGGCGAATCGGCTGGGCGCAGATCTTCGACGCGGCCCTGTTCCAGCGCAAGCTTGAGGCTAAGCACGCCGTTGACCATGGTCGGGCTCTGGATCTTACCCGCATAGACGTTTTCGACTAATTCGTCCAGATCTATCCAGTGCACGCTCATTTCGGCTTCTTCGTCCTCCACGACGAAGCCTTCCGGACGAGGCGCGGGTTTGAGATCGCGGGCCAAGTAGACACGGATGGGCTCGGCAAGACCACCAGGCGAAGTGAAGATATCGACCAAGACGGACCACTTGCCGGCAGAAAGCATCGCTTCCTCGGCAAGCTCGCGCTTGGCAGCCACTAGCGGATCTTCGTGTGCGACGTCCATCAGCCCTGCGGGGGGCTCGATCAGCCTCATCCGAACCGGGTGCCGGTATTGATCGACGACCGCGATTCGTCCTTTGTCATCCAGCGCGATGATGCTCACCGCTCCGGGGTGATCGGCGTATTGACGAACCATTGACCCACCGGAGGGAAGCTCAACCTCGTCCTCGATGAAGTCTTGAACCCTGCCCTCGGCCTTAACCGTGTGCCGGATTACCTTCCACGACTCCTGTTGATCGATCATGCTCAACTTCCAAATTTTACAATTCATACACCTTGGAATTGGTGAATCACTAGTTGAAGCTTACCTCGGAGCTTAATGCACACTCCATTTCTAAAAAAACTTTCCAGATCAACCTTTAGTAGCGCCTGATGATAAACCAGAAATAATGTGTTTTTGAGCGAATAAAGAAAACACGAAAATTGGAATTGTCATCAATACTGCAGCAGCCATAAGTCCACCCCAATCGATGCTCGCATATCCAACAAAATCGAACAGAGCAACAGGGAGTGTTTTCTTACTGGAAGCTCCAAGGATCATCGAGAAGAGCAGATGGTTCCAAGAGAATATGAAAGACAGCAGTGCGGACGTTGCGATACCAGACTTCGACAGCGGTAAAACAACCCTAACGAAAGTTCCTATACGAGAAAGACCATCTATTCTCGCTGCATCTTCTATATCTCGCGGAACCGCATCAAAGAAACTAATCATAATCCAAATAACCATTGGCATAGTAATGATCATGTGGCTCATAATTAACGAGAAATAGCTTCCCACTAATTTCATCCTCGTAAGAAGAATGTACCAAGGGACAAGATAAGTAATTCCAGGAAGCATCCTAACCAAAAGCAAAACCACACTTGTTGTTCTCATTGTAAATCTAGAAATCACATACGCAGCAGGAAGACCGATTACTAACGAGAATAGAGTTGCCCCTACAGCAACAACAACTGAGTGCAAAGTAGCTTCAGGAATGTTACTTTCAGTAAGAATTTTCGCATAATTTTCTATAGTTGCATCGAACACAAACAACTTGCTTGGGTTATATATGTCGACATTCAACTTAAAAGAAGAAAGCACCATCCAAATAATTGGGAATGCACATAAGAAAGCTATTAACGCGATAGAAATGAAACGAAAAACGCCTGCAGCTTTCCTCTTTATGGGAATTTTTCTTTCACCAGACGACGATGCCCGCTTAACCATGGATGTCATTTCAGAATCGCCTCAGCCCTATTTTGAATTCTCGAAGTAAGAAGTGTTATTGCAAGCACGATCGCTATAAAAACAACGATCACCGATGAGGACAATCCAAAGTTTGTGTACTCAAAGGCTTGTAGGAATCCATAAATATTCAATGTTTCCGTAGAGCTTCCAGGCCCACCCTTTGTTGTTGAATAAATAATGTCGAAAGTCTTAAGCGAGTCCACTAAACGCAAGATTATCGCAGAAAACATAGAGGGGAGCATTAGCGGAAAAGTCAAATGCCAGAATCTCTGCCACGCAGATGCACCATCGACCATTGCCGCCTCGTAGGGCTCTTCTGGAAGAGCAGTTAAACCGGCCAACAAAATGAGAATCATCATAGGAGTCCACTGCCAAATATCGATGAGCATCAGCCACCAAATGGCGCCACTCGGATCAGCTAAAAAATGTTGTGTTCCGAATCCTAAAGATTTCAAAATTATATTTCCGAGGCCGATGTTAGGGTCAAGAATAAGCATCCAGGCCATTGCGATCGCAACAGGAGTAGCTACGACTGGAAGCAAAATAATCGTTCGCACAACACTTTGCCCCCTGAAAGATTTTCTGAGCAACAAAGCTGCCATGTATCCTAAAACGACTTCACCCACAACAGTTACCAGCGTGAATAGAAGAGTTCTCCAAACAGCCGGAACAAATCTAGCATCACTAGTAAACAAGTTTATGTAATTACCAAACCCGAGCCATTTCGGATCTTTTAGAGCACTACCGCTCCATACAGTCATGCTTACATAACCCGTATAGATTAGCGGGAAAATTAAAACTACTGCCGTGAAAATAAAAGCCGGAATTACGAAAGTTGCTCTAATATGTTTATTTAAAAACCTCACTACAACCCCACTCCTGATTGAAATAGGTGGCATCTATTTAAAGATGCCACCTATTACAGAAATTATTTAATTCCGAATTCTTGTTTTTCCGCATCAATTAAAGCCTGGAAAGACTTGTTAGCTGTTTCTGCACTAGCTTCCACATCTTTCCCTTCAATTGCGCTCACAATAACCTCACCAATAGCGTCCCTAGCTTCGCCAACCTTCACAATTCGAGGCCGGTCATAGGGAACTCCTTCAGCATTGCCAAACCTAACCGCTTCAATAACAGCATCGGGGAAAAATTCTTTAGTTTCAGGAGCCTCCCACGCTGAATCGCGTGCGCCCATTACACCTACGCTCTGCATCTTTGCAGCCATTTCTTTACTAGTAGCCCATTTAACAAATTTCCATGCAATGTCGGGATTATCGCTAAACGCACTGATCGCTAAAGCTTGGGGAGTCACCGAGGAGGTATGCGCTGGCGACTTAGCGTATCCCACTTGTTCAGCAGTCAGAGTGGATTTAGCTGGATCGGTAAATTCGGGCCACCTATCATCGCCCTCGATCAACATGGCGACCTTTCCCTGCTGGAACAAAGCGCTACATTCAGCCCATGACATATTCAGAACGCCATCTGGACCGCTTTCTCGAAGAAGGTCTCCGTAATACTTAAACGCTTCAACAGCTTCTTTACTGTTCAAACGAGCATCACCGTAGGGTTCAGCGCCTTCATTCCAATCCCCATCGAACTGATAAAGGAACTGAGCCCAAGTTGTAACTGCCTGAGCCTTCTGCCCGCGCATACAAATTCCAGCCATATCACCGGTTTTCAGCTTTGCAGCTGCAGATTTAAGCTCATCCAAATTTGTCGGGACCGAAATGCCATTGGCGTCGAGCAGATCTTTTCGATAAAAGAGCATTTGTCGTGCTGTAGCAACCGGGACGGCAACTACGTTACCTTCCCTGCTGGTTACAGCCTCTCTAGCTGCAGGCCCAAAATCTTCCCAGTCAAACCCTTCCTCAGACACTTTGTCGTCAAGGCTTTGAATCCAACCATTATTGACAAACTGGGCCGAATCCTGTGGAGGCCTAAACAGGAATACATCAGTTTTGGAGTTTGCGGCTCCCAGCTCAACCCTTAGCTGCTGGGATACCTGGTCTTCATTCAGGCTAGTTATATTTACTTTAACGTCATTTTCTTGCTCAAATTCTGACAAATTGTTTTGAATGTGGTCCGTCAGAGCATGAGGAGACATCATTACATCTAGCGTTTTAACATCACTTTCTTTAGCAGATCCACACCCTGTCATCGATAAACAAAGCACAGCCGCAAGAGCACCTGAAGCGAGCCTGAAATTCTTTTTTCTACTCATTAGCAACATCCTTGTTGACTGCCCAGAATCTTAATCCGGAACTACCTATAGAACTTGACCCAATTACCGCACTAGTAGGATCCAATGTCTACTTACATTTAACAATGTTTACCATATCGTTACAGTTGCATGTGTAAAACCCGGTCAAAAAACATATTACGCAACGAAACATTTAATGACATTAGCTAACATTTGGGTTAGACTCTAAACTTGCTCAACACGCTAGGAACCGCGAGATGTCCAACCAAAATCCTTTTATACGCTTAGACAGAGGTTCGGCTGTGCCCCTCTATGTTCAACTAGCCTCGAACCTCGAGAATTCTATCAAATCTGGCGAAATAAAAAATGGTTCTATGCTAGAGGGAGAGGTCAAATTAGCTGAACGTTTAAGACTCTCTCGCCCCACGGTGAGGAAGGCAATTCAGCTCCTAGTTGACAAAAATTTAGTTCACAGAGCTCGCGGTATAGGAACATTAGTAACTGGTACGAAAACGGACCGCCACGGCTATACCAGTACTACCGAATCAAATTATCCGACTATCAAAGGAACACTTGCCGTTATAGTCCCAGACGGCGAAAATCCTTTTTTTAGTGAGATAAGTAGGGCGATCTCGACTCATGCTTGGCAAAGAGGCTTCTTCACAGTAGTCGCTGATTCTCAGGAGCATTTGGAGACTGAAACTCAATTGATAATAAGCGCGGTAAGAGATCTATCCGGATTAATTTTGGTCTCTCCCAGATCGGATGACAATACGATTCTTTCAAGCGCCTATCCCAGCAAGACCGTTTTAGTGAACCGAAGTCTGAGTGGGTTTTCTAGCGTCATGGTAGATGTCAGTGTAGGGATGGAGCAGGCATTCTCCCACCTGGTTGCGCTAGGACATAGCAGAATTTGCTATGTCGGTGGACCGTCGAACTCTAGGTCTGATCAAATTATTCAAAGAACTCTTGAGGAAAGCGCCAAAAAGACTGAGTCAGATTTTAAGCTTCTTACCCGCGTAGCTCCCACGCTAACTGGTGGCTATTCTGCGGGAGATCTTGTACTTGCCTCAAAATGCACTGCTGCAATTACTCACAACGACCTAGTAGCTATGGGAATCCTACAGAGGATTTCAGAAAGAGGGGTTTCGGTCCCTGGTGACATGAGCATAATTGGAACAGACGACACCCCTTACAGCCGTATATTGTCACCAAAGTTAAGTACAGTCGCCATAAGCAAGACTGCTGTAGCTCTAAATGCCTTAGACCTCTTAATCCGAAAAATAGGTTTTGCCACAGAGAAAAGTGAGACGATCAAGGTCGCTTCCCAACTGATCGTCCGGGAAAGTTCAGCTGAACCAAAACCAATATTCTCTAATTAGTCTCTAATATTTTACGTCCCAATCCAGCTTCGCGTGCCACGGACGCTGCTTAAGCGTGGCCTTCACCGAGTCCACGGAGCAACCCAGAACGGTCAGGAAGATTGCCATCCTGATTCGTAGACCGTTGTCGGTCTGACGGAAGATAGACAGGCCAGGCAGGTCATCAACGTCGTCAGACAGGTCGAAGCTTGCCGAACGCGAATCCCTTGGCAGCGGGTGCA
The DNA here is from genome assembly GCF_000510445.1 of Propionimicrobium sp. BV2F7. NCBI lineage: Bacteria > Bacillati > Actinomycetota > Actinomycetes > Propionibacteriales > Propionibacteriaceae > Propionimicrobium > Propionimicrobium sp. BV2F7. The sequence continues at coordinate 743,362 of NZ_AZIS01000003.1, forward strand.
TGATGATGATGTCGAGCGCGTCTGCTTCGCGAAGCATTTCCTTATCCAGCAGCCTGCCGCGGAATTTGTCGCCACGCTTAACCTCGTCGGTCATGCGCTCGCGCTGGACACGTGTGCAGTAAACAACATCCGAACCGGATACGGCTTCAATGACGCTGTCGCAATCAACTACCTCATGGCCGCGCGCTCTAGCGTATTCAGCAATCGGCTCGGGCAGTTCGAGGCTGGACGGGCTGTACACCTTGAAGGTGAGGCCCTTGTGCAAGCTGAGCAGCTTCATCAGAGAGTGAACGGTCCTGCCGTATTTCAGGTCGCCAATGATCGCGATGGTCCTGCTATCGACGCCGAGATCGCGCTTCTTCAGCTCACGGCTGAGGGTGTAAACGTCAAGAAGCGCCTGGCTTGGGTGCTCCCCTGCCCCATCTCCAGCGTTAACAACTGGAACAAGCGAAGCGTTGGCGAATTCTTGTACAGAACCCTCATCCGGGTGGCGAACGACCAACACATCGGAATATCCGGAAACTACGCGAGCGGTGTCATGAATCGACTCACCCTTAGCCATTGACGAGAAGGTGAACCCGGTAGTGGTCGTTACTTCGCCGCCGAGCCTGAGGAATGCGGACTCAAAGCTTAGGCGAGTTCGCGTGCTGGGCTCGAAGAACAACGAGCCAAGGATTGCACCGTCAAGGACCGTGCAAACCGCTTCGCCGGCAGCGATCGGATCGACTGCATCCGCCAGGGCAAAAAGATTGCTCAGATTTTCGTCGTTGAACTGTTGGGTAGATAGCAAGTGCCTGCCGTGACCAAATAATGGCAGCTGATTCATCGATACCTCCGAGGTGTTTTCTAGCAGAATACCGCTGAAGCGTTACCCATTGAAAGATGAGATTTAAAGGTGAGAAAAGGCGCCGAAGACTCTCGCACTTTAAGCGTTTTCGCCATCTCCTCAAGCCCACTCGTCGAGACTAAATAGTCTCATTAGAGATTGTGACCAGTGTCGCTAATCAATTTGGGCTAGCTCGCTTAGGAATTGGGCACGATTCCTCTAAATATCTTCAGCCTGCTGCCTGAGTTCTTTGGCGTGGGCAAGAGCGGTCTTCGTATCGGAACCGCCCATCATTCTTGCCAACTCGGTAAGCCTGGCTTCGTCGTCGAGCCGCGTCACTCCACTGGTTGTAACCTCGCCGTCGCTTGATTTCGCGATCACGTAATGTGCGTCGCCGAAGGCTGCTACTTGGGCCAAGTGGGTTACGACGATCACCTGGGAATGCTTAGCTAGCATGGCCAAGCGGCGACCAATCTCGGTCGCCACCGCACCGCCGACGCCGGCATCGACCTCGTCGAACACGAAGACGTGGCCCTCGTCTCCTGCCGCCAATACCACTTCAAGTGCCAGCCTGACTCGGGACAGCTCACCTCCAGATGCGACCTTGGCTAGCGGCGCAGGTTTGCTCCCTGGATTGGCGGAAAACAGTAGCTGAACCTTTTCCAAACCCCAAGGGCCGGGTTCGTCTAAAGGGTCTAGGTGGAAAACCAACCTGGCATGCGGCAGGGCGAGCGCGGTCAGCTCCCCCATCGCCTTCTCAGCCAGCCTGTCCGCTGCGTTTTTTCTGCTCGTGCTGAGTTTCTTGCCGACCTCAAGCAGCTTTGCCTCGATTTTGGCTAGCTGCTCCGATAGTTTGGCTATCTTCGAGTCATCGTCGCTTAGTTCTAGAACGCGTTTGCTGGCGTTCTGCGCCCAGGCAAGCACGTCATCAATAGAATCACCGTACTTGCGGGTCAGCTCCTGCAGCTTTGCCCTGCGTTGGCCAATAGCCTCCAGCCTCAGAGGGTCGCCCTCCAGGTTGGCGAGATAGCTTGCGACGCTCGAAGACAGATCTTCGACAGCAAAACTCGCCTGCCGGGCAGCTTCGGCAAGCTGGGCACCAGACTCATCAAGGTCGGCAACCTGCTCGAGAGCTTTCACGGTTTCGAATAACAGCCCAGATGCGCCAGGCTCGTCTATATCGCCGCTCGGAGATCCAGACAGTGCACGGTTAGCTCGTGCCGCCAGGGTCCTTAAATCATCGACTGCCTGGAGTCTTGCGGCCTCTGCGGCGAGTTCCTTATCCTCGCCGGGCTGGGGATCCACCTTTTCGATCTCGTCTAAGCCGTAAGCAAGAACGTCGTGTTCCCTGGCCCTGGCCTGGGCGTTGTTTCGGACCTCCGTCAATTCATCTCTGGTCTGGGCCCGCAAAGCATATAGCTCTCGGTATTCCTCGAGCAGTTGCTCATGTGCTGCAGCATGATCTAGCACCTGCCTCTGACGCTCCGAAGTGCCCAACCGAATCTGCTCGGATTGCCCGTGCAAAGTTGCAAGCTCTCCGGTCAGAGCTCCTAGCTTGCCAAGCGGAATCTGCACACCACCCGCGAAAGATCTAGATCTGCCAGTTTTGCTTATTTGTCGGACGAAAAGAACCTCGCCGTCATCGATCTCGGCACCGCACTGGCCTAGCTCGTCAACTATTTTGTCTGCATCAAAAGTTCCCTCGACCAGACACTTTTGGGAACCTAGACGGACAAGCCCAGAGTCGCTTCTCGCTCCGAGCAGCAGCCCGAGGCCGCTAACAATCATCGTTTTACCGGCTCCGGTTTCGCCCGTGAGCACAGTCATTCCTGGCTCAAAATCCAGGGTTGACGACGAGATGACGCCTAAATCTTTAATGCGAAGACTAGTGAGCATTAGTGCCTAAATCCTTCGACATTTAGTTTGAATTTTTTAACTAGCCTGGAAGTAAAAGGCTGCTCCGAAAGGCGCGCCACGAGCATTTTCTTAGCGTTCTGCTTGACGTTAATTTTCGCGCTCGGCGGCATGTCGACGGTTCTACGTCCATCGCACCACAAGACAAGCTGGGACCCAGTGTCGTCGGCAACGCAGACATCCACCTGCGAGTCAGGGGCAAGCACCAGTGGACGCGCGAACAGCGCGTGGGCAGCCATCGGAACAACCAAAAAGGCCTCGACGTCAGGCCACACAACCGGCCCAGAAAGCGAAAAAGCGTAAGCGGTAGACCCCGTTGGAGTTGAGACTAGCAACCCGTCACACCCGAACCGATATAGCGGTAGCCCGTCGACCTCGATAAGCAGATCCAGCATCTTCGTCTTGGCATGTTTCTCGATCGTCACCTCATTGACGGCGAAAGAATGCCAGACTTCTTCTCCGTTGTCGTTGACGCTGACGTCGAGAGTCAAGCGCTCCTCGACATCGTAGTGTCTAGAAATAACCTGTTCGATTAGTTCTGGGATGTTCGAGGGGTCGAGTTCCGCGAGAAATCCGACGTGTCCAAGGTTGACACCCAGCAGAGGTATGCCATGTGGCACGGCCATCTCTGCCGCGGCGAGAATTGTGCCGTCACCACCGAAAACGACCATCACCTCGACATCGTTGGTGAGGTCTTCAGGCCGACAAATCTGTACGTTAGCGCACTTATCTGCAACTAATTCGGCGCGCTGCCCAAATCCCAGGCACTCAATCGCTTTCTCGCTCATCCCTTGAGCGAATCCCAATGCGGCATCTACCGCCTCAGGCTTGGCAGGATGCACCACGAACGCGACTTTTCGACTCATACCTTCGAGCTTATCTGCTAGTTCTAGGCTGCCTAAGCCAGCCCATTCAATTGTTCTGCCCGGTCGCGTTGAAGCAGACAAAAATCTCGCGATTCCCAGATGGTCCAGGCAGCTTGCTGTCGGCGCTCCAGATGGGATTCCATCCGACCCCTCTTGCCTCCTCTATTACTGCGGTTACGCTTTCGCGACGAAGCTCATCGCTTCGCACGACACCGCCAGCTCCGAGCTGATCCTTGCCAACTTCGAACTGTGGCTTAACTAGTAATAACGCCAATCCATCTGGTTTGAGGACACCCGCTAGCGGTTTCAATAGCAGTTTTAACGAGATGAATGACACATCCCCGACAATCAAGTCGACTGGCTCGGAATCCAAATCTGACAGCACTAAATCTCGCAGGTTGAGACCTTCCCTGACCTCTACTCGCTCGTGTGAGCGGATTGTCTCATCGAGTTGATCGTGGCCGACATCAACCGCATAGATCCGACGGGCACCCGCATCAAGCATCACCTGAGTGAAGCCACCTGTTGATGCACCTGCGTCAAGCACCCTCGGGCTTTCCGGAAGTTGGATGCCAGCTTCCTGAAGCCCCTCAAGCGCGCCAAGAAGTTTGTAGGCTGCCCTGGAAACCCATCGATCGTTTTCAACCTCAATTACGTCGTATTCGCCGACTCCAAATGAGGGTTTAAGGACGGTTTTACCGTTAACCTGAACCTTGCCCGACCTGATCAGTTTCTGCGCCCGAGTGCGCGACCTGACCTGGGCCTGGACAGCCTTGTCTAGCCGAATCAATTTTTCGGTTTCGGCATAGGAATTGATTCCCGAGACCTTTCGAGGACCCTAGTCAGGCCGTCTTGGGCCTTAGCAAGCTTGGCTAGTCGATCGCTCGGAGAGAGCTCCGATATATCGCCCAACTCTTCTAAGACCCTGTCGACCGCGTGATTGCCCGTAACGGGAATCCGTCCAGCGTCACTCATCGGAGCATCATCAGTGGACGTCATCTAGTGCCACCAGAAAGTCTTCCGCGTCTACATCGTTAGCCCAAGAAAGCTGGCTACCCGCCCAGAGGGCATCGAGCTGGCCCTCGTAGTCGGAAGGCATTGCATCCGCGACTAATCTGCCGTTCTCGATCCGAACGGTGGTCCCGTTGCATGTGGCGACGTGCCCATCCACGGTTGCAGTGCGTGCGGGTTCGCTCATGGAACGAATATCGGCGCCGATGTAAGTGGGACGCTGGTGCTCTGCTGCGTAAATCAGATCGCGTTTGCCATGAGCTCCGGTAAACACCATGAACGAGTCGATGCCCACGTTGTATGCACCCTCGATATCGGTGTCCAGCCTGTCACCCACGAAAATCGGAACGGAAACGCCCATTCGTTCGATCGTGTAGTCCAGTAACGGCCGGTACGGCTTACCGGCAATCACGGGCTTGTGACCAGGAGCGCAAAGCTCGATCAACATCAGCACACCGCCAGCGCCCGGCACGATTCCTCGATCGGTGGGACGTGTCGCGTCCGGGTTAGAGGCGTACCAGGGCACGCCATTCTGCACCGCCAGAGCCGCCTCGTCGATAAGTTCCCAAGGCATCTTGGGGTTGTAACCGCAAATCACTGCTTCGGGAGAATCAGCGTAGGTTTTGACGACCTCAAAACCCGCCTCGCGAACCTTGTCGTCGAAGGCTTCTGCTCCGCAGACGAGCACCTTAGCGCCCGGCTTTAGGTCCTTGCGCAGCATATCTTGGGATGCCTGGCCGCTTGTGGCGACGTCTTCAAGTTCGCAATAGACGCCCATGCCATTTAGCTGGTCCCTGACGGTCTCGGGCAGTCTGCCGGAGTTATTAGTCACGAACCCGATCTTCTTGTCCAGCTCTCTGAGCTTGCCGATGCCTTCGGGGGCACCAACTACCGGTTCGGGACCCAGATATACGACCCCGTCGAGGTCGAAAAGGGCGCAGTCGTACGGATCAATTAGACGATTCATCTTCCTCTTTCTCGTTCTGCTCGAGCTCGTCAGCGTCTTCTTCGGGCTGTTCGTCTTCCTCGGAAGTCTCGTCCTGAACCATTTCTTCTTCGCTGTCATCGAGGTTATCGTCATGGATTGGTTCTTCCTCGAAGTCGACATCGAGAACCTCGAACTCCTCAGGAGCTTCTTCAACGATTTCCTCACCCGTTATCGCAGAGATGCGCGCTGCGGTATCTAGTTCGTTGTTGTCGTCATACTTAGCAGCTGACGTGAACCACTCTTCCGCCTGCCTGGTCTGACCTGCTAGTTCCAAGAGGTTCGCATAGGCGTATCGCAGTCTGGCCTGCTCGTATCGGCCGCCCAGCCCGCTAGAAATCTGATTCTTGAGAACTCGAAGGGCCTCTTCGCGCTGTCCCATGTCTTCGCGAGCGCCTGATTCGACAAGAACGGCCTCAGCCTGCTGCTCAACGTCAAGATCCTTGGCATTCCTAAGAGTGCGGAGTGCAGCTTCAGGCTTACCGCCGGCTCGCTCACAGTCAGCGATCACGGGAAGATAGTTCTGATTACCGGTCATCCTCAAGACGGCTCGATAATCGCTGAGTGCCTTATCGAAGTTTCCAGCCTGGTACTCAACCTCACCAGCGATGCTACGAATTACTGGCAGACGGGCAGCTAGGCGCCGAGCTGCCCGAGCATGCCCCAAAGCAAGTTCCATGTCAGTTTCAATGCTCGCCATCGCGCCGGCGATGTGGCCCTGGATCTGTTCAGAAAGATCCTTGGGAAGACCGCGAAGCTCAGCCCGCACAGTGAACGGAATGGACTTCTCGTCGAAATCTACTAGCGGTTCGGGCTCGTTTTCCGGCCTCTGCAGGCCAGGATTTAGACGCTCGTTGCGAACTTCACGGAAGCTCCTGTGATCTCGCTTGACCTCGTGACGGTCTTCACGCGATCGCCTGTCTTCGTCACGACGATCGAATTTACCAGGCTCGCGATCCCACGAACGGTTATTTGGCCTGTCATCGCGACGAAAGTCTCTGTCATAATTCTTGAAACCACTGCGATCGCCCCAGCGCTTTTGACCTCGCTGGTTGTCTCGCTTATTGCCCCAGCGCTTTTCGCCGCCGTGATCGTCACGTCGATCATTCCAACGCTTCTGGCCGCGTCTATCATCATGACTGTCAAAGCCACGGTCCTCACGTCGGTCATTCCAACGACGTTCTCTTGGCTGCCTGTCCTTACGCTCTTCCCAGCGATTTTCACCGCGCCGATCGTCCCAGCGACGATCATTACGGTTGTTGTTCCAACGCTTTTCGCCACGCTCGCCATCTCGCCTATCGTCGTGACGATCGTTTCGCTTATTTCCCCAAGGCTTGCGATCGAAATCCTGGGACTTGTTCCAAGACCCACGACGATCATCGCGACGCTCGCCACGGTCAAAACCACGATTGTTACGATCTTCTGAATCGCTCCAGCGGTTATCGAAATTACGCTTACGTCCCTTGTTATCGTCGCGGCCGAAATTGCGTTTGTCAGTGGATCGGTTCTTGTTCCAACTGCGTTTGTCTTCTCGGTCACCGCCCCACGAATGCCCGTTACGATTATCGCCGTCCCTGCGATCATTCCAACTGTTACGACGATTTCTGTCTTCGGAGCCCTTGCGGTTCCAGTTGCTGCCTTCGTCGCGAGAATCGAAACGCTTACGATCCCTGCGTTCTGAACGGTCTTCGAAGTTGCGATCGTCCCGACGATTGTCGAACTTGCCGTATGGACGCCCCTGCTTGTGATCACGATCGAATCGTTTCTTTCCTCCGAAGCTGCGTCCAGAAGAATAGTTTGAGCGTTCGGATTTGGAACTGTTGCCCCATGAACCTCCGCCGGAGCGCCCGCGCCCTTTAGATCCCCAGTTCTGCTTTCGCCCACCGGCTCGATCAGCGCGTTGTTCGTAATTACGACGGTCTCTTCCGTCGTTTGAGCGTGAATCCATGAAACTCTTTCCAATTAATATAGAGGCGTTCGACCAATCATAACCATTTAGAGATGGTTACAGATAATGCACTAAACATGATTTGTCAATGAGCAAGAGAGAATAACAACTCATTAACCCCATAGCAATGGAGATCTCTTGCACCAACAAAAAAATTTTG